>CAYUOU010000014.1:0-64990 GCA_964446485.1 uncultured Desulfobacterales bacterium
TCGCGCTATCTGCCGCATAGCAATACAGGTGCCAACCGTTATTTGCTGTCATAGATAAATTCCGAGCTTACGCAGGCCTATTCCCTGCGAAAAGAACTGATTATATTAGGTTCAGGACGGACGCTCGGCTTGAGGCCAGCGATGTCGAAATGCTACGCACCATGCTTACAGAGGCAAAAAAAACAACTGATAGGAAAATCCTATTCATCACCCATTCACCGGGTGGAGACCCGCTTGCAGCAGAAAAGATCATAAAATTACTGTCTGAGTTTTCAGGGAAGGATTACTGGATCTTGGTTCCAGGCGTCGCTAAATCCGCAGCGACAATGATTGCATTCGGTGCCAGCAAAATCATTTTGAACCCAACCTCAGAACTTGGCCCGATAGATCTTCAAGTGTATCAGGAGGGTAAAGGATTAATCTCAGCATTTTCCTTGATCCAAAAAAATCGAAATTACATGGTCGGCCAATTTATGGCTCAGATATTGCGGTTGTAGATAAAAACCAACTTTTCAACATTCAATGCATAAACAGCACTGACGAAATCTGGCAAGTGATTACAGAATATCACCTCAGAATTCTCAGTCACATGAGGGCCACTGGCGCAGCTAAAATTCTTGAATCAGAACAAATTAGCCTTAAAGCGAGTTAAAGCCCTTCAAAATTGGAGGATGCCGTGGATAAGAAAACACAGGTCAAATTGCTCAAAGACAAAAAAACCGTCAAAACACTTGATGAACAAATTAAACTTGTCAATAAATTCCCCCCCAAGACTGCGATTGTTCACAGAGACCGTGAATATGAATGGAGGACAGCAAGCTAACCAAGTTTATCATCCCGCAATAGGAATGCCCTTGGTCTAAAAGCCAAGGGCATTCCTATTTTCTAACATACTAATTTTATAACGTATTTGATCCAAATGACACTCAACCCGTTACCAAAAAAAGGGGTTACGGCATAAACCGCAGCCCCTTCATGGTTCTGGTAGGCGCGATTGGATTTGAACCAACGACCTCTTCCGTGTCAGGGAAGCGCCTCCCCCCTGAGCTACGTTCCTGAAAACGTGGCGTTTGATCCCCTTTCTTACGAATTCACGGTAGCGCTGGTGCGCCGGTTCAATCTTTTTTCCAAACCGGCGCGGCACCTCACCAGCGTTTTGCCATTCCTGGTCGTGGATGCCCACCTCTGCCATGGACGCCCATGAAAAAAACGATGAGCGGATACACCATGGTTGACAAATTACACCATGGTAGCTATTGGTTTTCCAGGAGGGATTGAATGGCACTCAACATAAAGAACCCGGAAGTGGAACAACTCGCTGCGGATATCGCCGCCACAGCGGGAGAAACCAAAACAGAAGCGATCCGTCGTGCCTTGCTGGAGAGAAAGCAGCGCCTGGCATTCCGCACCGATGGAAAAGACAAATACCTGAAACTGCTGGAATTTCTGGAACACGAGGTCTGGTGCCAGATTCCGAAGGAGATGCTCGGCGTCCCGATGTCAGAAGCAGAGCATGATCAGATCCTCGGTTTTGGAAGCGAGGGCATATGATCGTCGACACTTCCGCGATCATCGCCGTGGTGTTCAAGGAGCCCGGTTTCGAAGAATTGATCCAAAAACTGGGGCGATCCCAAACCGTTGGGGTTGGTACGCCGACGCTTGCCGAAACCGGTGTCGTTCTTACCGCCAGGCTCGGTGACGGGGCCGGCGCGATGCTTGAACGCTTCATCCGTGAAATCGGTGGCGTTGAAATTCCGTTCGGTGAGGATCACTGGCGGGAAGCCTGCGGTGCCTACCGCAGATACGGGCGCGGAAGACATCCGGCACACCTGAATTTCGGAGACTGTCTCACTTACGCCGTCGCCAAATCGGCCGGCCAACCCCTGCTGTTCGTGGGCAACGATTTCTCCCAAACGGATTTAGAGCCTGCCTGATTCTGAACCGGGACGGGGTCGCCTTCCCGGAACCCATTCAATCGCCCCAGCCTTCCGTGGGCGCCAGCTCTCTCTGAATTCGAACCATCCAATCCGCCATCCGAAGGTCCTCCACATGCAGGTAAGCTGACGTATAGGGCTTGAGATCCACGACCGGACTGCCGTCAACGGCCTCCAGACCCCGGACCTCAAGAACGTTTCCCTTCCTGGCCACCAGCGGCACCGCCGTCACCAGCACCGGGTTGGGGCGGGCCGGGCTGCACGTGGCGAAGATGCCTTTTTCCGGCAGATCCTTGCGCCCCATCGGATGGACCCGCCTCAGCTCCCGCCGCTCCGGCGGCAGGAGGTGCGGCCAATACAAAACGAGGACGTGGGAGAAGTCTTCTATCCCTTCCAGTAGATCTTCCCACTTCGGGAAGATCTCGATCCGGCAGGTAAGGGCCTTCACCCGCAGGTGATGGGCGCGGATGGCGTCCATGCGTTCGGTGAGGGTGAGGTCCTGTTCGTCGGCGCGCAGCATGGGCGCCTTGATGTCGCTCTTCACGACGCCGACCGGTGCCAGTTGCATCGCCGGAAGGGTGTTCGCGTCGGTAACCATGGTCGTCTCTTACCTCGATCGGCAGGCTGAGATGCCCGCCAACACCGATAACAGGGCGTTGAGCGGCGCCCCGGCGGCGTCATTGGTGTCGCCCGGGTGATGGGTGGTTATCCACCCCAGTCAGGGAAAACCTTTGTCCTGCAGCCGCGCGCCGGGACGATCGTTTGTGCAACGACGGTTACGGCCGGCGCCATACGGCTGAGAGCGGCACACCCAGGACCGGAGGTCGTTATTCGCCGGTCGCCCGGCGCTCGCTGTGGGAAAAGGCCTTATCGTAGAGCCTGGAGCGCAGCGGCGCCGTTTTCATCCGCTCGTCGATGCCCGGCCCCACCAGCACCAGGGCATGCCGGTCGATGCCCGCGCTTTTCACGAATGCGGCCAGTTTGGCGATCGGCATGATGCGGATCGCCTCCTCGGGGTGGCTCACCTTGTAGGCCACCGCACAGGCTGTCTGCGGGCCGTAGGCCTCGGCCAGGATGGCGGCCACCCGGTCGATCCGGGCCATACTGAGATAGACGGCCATGGATGAGCGGTGGGCGGCCAGGCCGGCCAGGGCTTCGCTCTCCGGCACCGGGGTGCGGCCGGCCAGGCGGGTGACGATGAAGGTCTGGGTGGTCTCGGGCAGGGTAAACTCCATTTCCATGGCCGCGGCGGCGGCAAAGGCGGCGGTGACGCCGGGGGTGACCGTGAACGGTATGCCCCGCTCGCGAAGCGCCGCCATCTGCTCATGGATCGCCCCGTACAGACTCGGGTCCCCGGACTGCAGCCGCACCACCCGCTCGCCTCGGTGATAAGCATCGGCCATGAAGGCCACCATCTCATCCAGGTTCATGTCGGCGCTGGTGATCCGCCTGGCTTCCGGCCGTGCCCAGACGAGTACAGCCTCGGGCACGAGGGATCCGGCATAAAGCACCAGATCGGCCCGTGCGAGCGCCTGCTGCCCCCGGACGGTGATCAGATCGGCGGCGCCGGGACCGGCCCCGCAGAAAACGATGGGATGGGTTTCGATGGTCATGGATTGTTCGCCTCATTTTCACTTCGTTTTGGCTTCAATTGAAAAATGCCAGCACCAGTGCCAGCGCGATGGCCCGGGCCAGCAGGGAGAGTGCCGTCGTGATGGAGATGATATGTGCCCCGAGACGCCAGCCGAATACGGAGACGTACCGGGGCAGGGCCCCCCGCAGACGGATCATCGGCACCATGAGAAAACTGCCGGCCAGGAGCGCGACGATGGCATGGTATTCCGTCACGACGTGCTGCCGCAGAAGCGAAGCCATCGCCGCGATGCCGGCCAGGGGGCTCACGATGTAAACGCTGACCGGTGCGATGATCACCGGCGGCAGATCCAGAACGGCTGCAGCCGGCGCGACAATCCCGGTGACGGCATCCATCACGCCGCTTCCGATAAGCAGTTGCACGGCCAGCGTCACCGCCAGAAGCAATGCCGCCATCCGAGCGAACAGCCGCCACCGGGACCGGAAGGCCGCGCGGATCGCGGCTTCCGGCGAAACGGGCACGCCCCCGGCACCGCCGGTATCGGCGCCGTTATCACTTCCCGGCGGTGCCTGCCGCCCACGGCCGACCACATACCCCAGTTTCAACAGTCCGGCCAGCCAAAACGTGGACATGTAGATCAAACATAACCGAAGCCCCAGCAGCGGGAGCACCACCGGAAGCTGGTAGGTGAGGGTCTCCTTGAAATGGATCGGCACCGTGTTGAATACCGCACCGAGAATCAGCTCGCCGTCCGTAATAGTCTTTTCCGCGTGATGCCGGATCAGCATGGCATTGGCACCCACGAGCGAGCCGAACGCCGCCAGGAAGGCCGGTAGGCATTGCGGCGGAAGATGCGCCATGCGGGCCAGGGGCCGGCCCACCAACGCCACCTTGCCCATGAGCCCCAGCCGGACCAGCACATCGACGCCGAACAGTCCGAGGAACATCGCCGGAAGAACGCTCTTCAACTGAAGCAGCGTACCGATTCATGCCGATCCAAGGATTTCCATATTCACGCCCCCCCTGCTCCATCCCCACCGCTGCCTGTCGACACCTTCAGGGGCACGAGGTGAGGCCGGCCCGTGTCGCGGTTGATCCTCGCGTCCACTCCGAACACCCGCCGGATGTTTTCGGCAACCAGAACCGTTTCGGGCGGGCCGCTGGCGTATACCTCCCCTTGCCGGAGGAACATGAGATGATCGGCGTACTTTGCCGCCAGGTTGATGTCGTGGATGGCCATGATCACGGACACCTGTTTCTGCGCCACAACGACGGCGACATGGTCGAGGACGCTCAACTGGTGTCTTAGGTCCAGATTGCTGGTGGGTTCGTCCAGAATCAGAAACCGCGGCTCCTGTACCAGCGCACGGGCAATGAGCGTGCGCTGCTGCTCCCCCCCGGACAGTTCACTGAACATGCGGGTGGCCAGATGCTCCAGATCCATCTGTGCCAACGTTTCGTAAACCCGGCGGCGCTGCCCCGGGGTGACGCGCCAGCCGATAAACGGGCAGCGGCCCAAAAGCACGGTCTCTAAAACCGTCGCCGGGAAGGTATGGTGCGAGGTCTGGGGAACATATCCGAAAATCCGGGCGATCTGCCGCAGCGACAGATCGTTGATGTCTTTGCCGTCCACCGTGACCGTGTTCCGTGGAGGTGCCAGGAGCCGGTTCAAACATTTAAGCAGCGTGCTCTTGCCGGCGCCGTTGGGGCCCACAAGTCCGACCGTCTTCCCCGGGGGCACCCGGACGTCGATGCCGTTGAGCACCCGGCGCGGGCCGTAGCCGTAGACCAGACCGGTGACATGAAGGGTCACTGGAAATACCGCCTTCTCCGGGTGATCAGCAGATACAGGAACATGGGCACGCCGATATAGGCGGTGACGATACCCACCGGCATCTCCGAAGGGGAGAACACGGTGCGGCCGAGAGTATCGGCCAGCAACAGCAGCAAGGCCCCGAGGATTGCCGCCATGGGGAACAGGTGGCGGTGATCGCTGCCGATCATCATCCGGGCGATATGAGGCGCCACCAGGCAGATGAAGCCGATGATACCGGTAAAGCAGATGATGGTGGCCGTGATCAGGCTGGCCAGGGCCATGATGACCTTTCTCACCCATGCGGCGTCGATGCCCAGACTCGTTGCGACTTCGTCGCCGGCGGCCAGGGCATTGAGGGCCCAGGCCTGCCAGAGCATCACCGGCAGGCAAAGCAGCAGCACGGCAGCAACGATGGCCAGGTTTGCCCACGTGGCTGAGGCCAGGCTGCCGAACAGCCAGAACACGACTCCCTGGAGCTGGTGCTCGGTCGCCACGTATTGCAGCATGGAGGTGGATGCGGAAAATAGGTACATGAGGGCGACGCCGCCCAAAATGAGCGTTTCCGGGTTCATCCCCCGCAGGCGGGCGACGCCGTAGACCAGCGCGGCGGCCAACATGGCGAAGCAAAAGGCATTGCCGATGATCAAGTACTGCCCCGCCGGCATTACCCCCACGCCCAGCACCATGGCAAGTGCCGCGCCAAATCCGGCCCCCGAAGAAATCCCGATGGTAAAGGGGCTCACCAGCGGATTTCGTAGGATGCCCTGCATGGCGGCCCCTGAAACGGCAAACCCGGCCCCGGCGATCATGGCCATGGCGACCCTGGGCAGCCGCAGGCCCCAGACAATGGTCTCCGTGAGCCGGCTGACAGTGACTCCGCTGGCCGGCAGCAGCCGTGCCAAAACCGCATCGAGCACGTCACGGGCGGTGATGGTGGCCGAGCCCATGGATGCGGCGAGCAGTGCGGCAACGGCCAGCAGGGCCAGGCAAACCACAACAAGCAGCAGTTTCACCCGCCCGGCGGACCGGTCCGCCCTACCCAGGCGTTCTATGGCGTCGGTGGTCTGCAATGTCAGTACCCGTTACTCCGGCTCGGGGCCGGCCGTGAGCGGTTCACTGCGAATAGGTGAAGACGCCGCTGTAGGGCAGTCCGCACCACTGTTCGTAATACTCCCCAGCGATCCGTTCGGGGTCAATGTCGCCCAACCGATCCGGGTAAAGGAATTTGGCGATGTGGGCAAGGGCGATCACCGCGGCGGGTCCCTCTTTGAGTTCCTGGGAGATGAGCAGCACTCGGCGGTCTTTCACCGCACGCGTCTCCCTGAGCGCCGCGTTGTCCACCAGCCGCCGGTAAATGGCCTGTAAGTTCGCCGCGGCGACCGCCGCATCGGCGTTGTAGCCGCTGACGCGTTTTCCCTGGACACTGCCGATCACCACCTGGGGGTTCTGCTCGGCGAGCCACTCCCCGCTCACCACCGTATTCTCCCGGGGCAGCGCCGCTCCGATATTGATGCCGCCCGCCGCTTTGACGAGGGCGTGATCCGCAGAGGCGCGGTTCTTGGTACTGAACACCCCTTTGGGCAGATTGGTGTAGACGAAGGCGTAATGAAATACGCTGGGACGGTCCTGCGGGGCCACCGGGGCCAGCGCGGCGGCGATGCGGCGCTCATGGCCCCGATACCACCGGATCAGGGCTTCGGCCTGCGGCAGCCTGCCGAACAGCCGCCCCAGCGTCCGGATATCCTCATCCATGGTTCGCAGATCGTTGCAGTCGAGATAGATCCATTTGGCTCCGATTGCAGCCAGTTTGGTTTCGTCGGCGGTAAGGTTCGAATTCCGGTAGAGCAGGATCAATTGCGGCGCCAGTTCGGCTAGCCGCTCGTAGTTCAAGTTGGTGAACCGAAAGCCCGGCTTGTGCCGGAGTTCCGGCCAGAACCGGGGGGTATTGATAATATGGGCAGTCACCCCCACTACCACGGCGTCCATATCTACGCCGATGGCCCTGAGAATGGCCGCCGAGGACGTGTTGATGGTGACCACGCGTTTCAGCGGCAGGGGCACCGCGACCTGACGCCCCTGAGCGTCGTTAACGACAACGCGCCCGGCCGAGGCGGCGACGGCCCACAACAGACAGTGCAGCAAGAAGATTAGCGTCAAGCACCATCGGCGAGGAGCGACACACTGCCGGCCGGGAAAAATCGCGAAAGCCGCGGCCGTGCGCATCAGTCCCTCGCCCGTCGGACCGTTGCCATGGCAAAACAGACGGCGGCGATGCCGCAGGCGGCCAGGATCAGATACCGGTACAGGTCCGGCGTGCCTCCGAAGGCGGCCGTGCGGGCGGCCGCGGCGGCATGGGTCAGCGGCAGGAGCCGAAGCACCGCCTGACCCCACGCCGGCAGGTGCTCGATGGGAAAGAACGTGCCCCCCAGAAACGCCATGGGCGTAATGATGAAGCTGGTGAGCAGGGTCTGGTCAGCATGGGACTTCACCAGCATGGCCAGGCCCACCGCCAGCGAGGCGAACACAAAACTGTTCAGGAGCAGGGCCAGCCAGAACAACAGGTTGTAGGAAAGGGATACGCCGAACAACAGTCCCAGCACGATGATGACACCGGTGGCCAGCAAGGCCCGGGTCATGCCGGCGAGGACTTCACCGAAGACGTAGGCGGCGCGGCTGATGGGGGCCGCCTGGAACTCCTCGAAAATGTGCCAGTAGAACCGTGCGATGTTGATCTCGCTGCTGATGGCGAAGGCCTGGGTCATGCTGGCCATGGCCGCCAGGCCGGGTATGAGAAATTCAGTGTAGGCGTATCCGTCGACATTGATGTGCTTTCCCATGGCGTAGCCGAAGGCGATGAGATAGAGCAACGGCGAGACCGACCAGGCGCTGATCAGTCTCGACAACCGCCGGCGCAGAATCAACATTTCCCTCAGATAGACAGCAGTCCAGCCCCGCATCATGATACTTTCTTTCCCGTGAGTTTCAAAAAGGCGTCCTCCAGGTTCACCCGGCGGACGGCAAACCCGTTGCGGTGGCCCGCCGCATAGCGTTTGGCGTCCCCCTGGGTCCGGAAGTACTCGCTGTGCATCGTATCGTCGTTCAGGGTGTCCACGGCCCAGCCGCCGATCCCCGCCATCAGCGCCTGGGGCGTGTCCAGAGCCACGATGCGGCCCTGGTCGATAAAGGCCACCCGCTCGGCCAGGAACTCGGCCTCTTCGATATAATGGGTGGTGAGAAAAATCGTCACCCCGTCCTGTTGGATCTTCTTGATGAGGGCCCAGATGCGCCGTCGGATGGCCGCATCCAGCCCCACGGTGGGCTCGTCGAGAAAAAGGATTCGGGGGCTGTGCAACAATGCCCGGGCGATCATCACCCGCCGCTTCAGCCCGCCGGAAAGCTTTTTTATGATGGTGTCGCACTTGTCGGTGAGCTCAATGTAATCGAGCAGTTCGCCGATGCGTCGGGCGATGTTCTGCCGGGGCATGTGGTGGAGCCGGCCGTGAATGAGCAGGTTCTCTCGAACGGTGAGTTCGCTGTCCAGGTTGATGTGCTGGGGAATGAGACCGAACTGCTTTTTGGCGTTGAGGGACTGGGTCTCGATGTCGCAGCCGTTAAGGGCGGCACGCCCATCGCTGAGACGGGTCAGTCCGGTGAGAATGCGGATGGTGGTGGTCTTGCCGGCGCCGTTGGGGCCGAGATAGGCGAACAGCTCTCCGGGCGCCACTTCCAGGTCGATGCCTTTCAACGCGGCCAGCTTTCCGTAGTGTTTTTCAAGGCGTTCGATATGGATCATCGTTTTCCCGCCGAAGCTTCTGTCTGGGCACGCTTGCGCCGGCGCAACTGAGCGACATCCACGACGATGTCTTGCAGCGGCTGGCGGCGGATCCGGTGGGGTAGTGCCAGTTCCGCGGCGGTGTCGATGTCCGCCCGGGTCACCGCCGTGCGTCTGTCGTAGGCGGCAAGCGTCTTGGCGGTCTTGAGGATGATGATGTCACCGCGGTGCCCGTCCACCCCCACGTCCAGACAGTAGGCGGCGATCTCGTAGAGCAGTTCCCGGTCGACGGTTACCTGCGGGCAGCGCTCGATGGCCGCCTCGATGCGCGCCACCATGTCCACGGACTGCGCCGCCCACCGCCTGCCAAAGGCTTCCGGATCCTCGTCATAGTCCGCCCGCCGCTCCATGATGGCTACCCGTTCGTTGAGATCGTGAATGCCCTCGATGTTGACGCAAAGACCGAAACGGTCCAGGAGCTGGGGTCTCAGTTCTCCCTCCTCCGGGTTCATCGTTCCCACTAAAGTGAAACGCGCCGGGTGGGTGAAGCTCACCCCTTCGCGCTCAATGGTGTTCACTCCCATGGCGGCCGAATCGAGCAGCACGTCCACCACGTGGTCGTCAAGCAGGTTCACCTCATCCACGTAAAGGATGCCGCGGTGGGCGGCGGCGAGGATCCCGGGTTCCACCCGCTTTTCGCCTTTCTTGAGCGCGTGCTCGAGATCCATGGTGCCCACCACACGATCTTCCGTGGCCCCCACGGGCAGCTCGATCACGCGAATACCGCGGTGGTGGGTGGGCACGGGCTGGCCCCCGAGCACCCGGTCGCGGCAGGCCTCCCGGAGACAGTCCCGGCACACCGCATCGGATTCGGCGGGCCCCCGCTGAAACGGACAGTCGGTGACCGCTTCGATCCGGGGGAGAATTTGAGCCAAGGCACGGACGGCGGTGGATTTGGCCGTTCCCTTTTCACCGCGGATAAGCACTCCGGAGAGGGTCGGGTTGATGATGTTGAGCACCAGGGCGGTTTTCATTTTCTCCTGGCCCACGATAGCGGCGAACGGATAGACGAAAGGTGTCGGCATTCAGATCTCCCTTTTAACAATATCGACCAGCGTTTCCGCTTTAAGGTCTTCGATTTTGAGGTATTGGGCGTTCAAAGCAGCGGCCAGGTCCCTGGTCAGGTCGAAACGGACCAGGCCCGAAGACTCGGTGTCCACCACGATGAACCGGATCCGCTCGTCGGCGGCCAGGCGCCCGGCGAAGGTCATCGCCTCGGCCACGGGTTTCATGTCCCCCAGGGCCATGTTGGCCCGCCCATCGGTGATGAGAACAGCGATGGGCCGGCCCGTAGGTTCCCGCAGCAGATAGCTGCCCAGGACCTCGTAGGCTTTGGCCAGACCGGCGGACAGGGGGGTCCGGCCGCCCACGGGCATTTCCTTGAGCAGACCGGCGGCCAGTTCGATGGAGGCAGTGGGCGGCAGGTTCACCGCGGCGGCGTCCCCTCGAAAAGAGATCATGGCCACCCGGTCCCGCTTCTGGTAGGCGTCCAAAAGCAGCGACATGACGGCGCCTTTGGAGGCGGCCATCCGCCCCCGCGCCCCCATCGAACCGCTGGCATCCACCACGAATAGAAGAAAATTGCCGATCCGCTTCTCGCGGACCTTTTCACGGATATCTTCGGGGCGCAGCACCACGGCCAGTCCGTCACCGTTTTTCCGGCGGCGCTGGCAGGGCGCCGCGGCCCTGAGTGTGGCATCAAAGGCGATATCCCCGGTGCCGCGGTTCAGCGTGGACTTGACGTAGCGCCCCTGCCTCTGGGAGACGCGGGTGCGCGAGCGCCGGCCCGACCCCCGGCGGAAGACCCTGTCCTTGCTCGAGGAGAACGGTTTGACCTTGAAGGTTTCCCCTACGTCGAACACCCGCTCGAGAGTGTCCTGCCGGCCGCGCTGGTCCCGGTCCGTCTCCGGGGGTTCGCCCTCGACAGACGCATCGTCGGGCGGCGTCGCTTCGGTGCCCGATTGCCGCTCGCCGCCATCCGGCGGCGGCGTGCCGGGGTCATCCTGAGGCAACGGATCCGCTTCCGGAGGATCGGGGGCGTTGTCGTGGTCGTGCTCCGGTGGAGGTGGCGGCGGCGGCGGCGACGCCTCTCGCCGCCGGTGCGCGAGCGCCATGGCCGCCACCGCCTGCAAGTCGTCCAGCGTCGCCTCGCTCCGGGCGTTCCACGCGGCCATCGCCCGGGCCGCCTGCTCGATGACAAGGTCCGCACGATGGCCGGCCACGTGGTTTTCCGTGCACACCTCGCCGATCAACAATCGGATCTTTCCCGGTACCGTCACTGACCGTAACATCTCGCGGGCGGTCGCGATCCGCCGGCGGACAGCGTCCTGCTCGGCCTCGAACCGCCGGGAAAAAGCGATAGGGTCCGCATCGAAGTCTTCCCGCCGGGTCATCAGCAGAACGCGCTGTTCAACATCCGTTTCAGCCGAGATATCCGCGCACAGTCCGAAACGGTCGAGAAACTGAGGCCGCAGTTCACCTTCTTCGGGGTTCATGGTCCCCACCAGGATGAACCGTGAGGGATGCGTGAATGAGATCCCTTCGCGTTCGATAATATTCAGGCCCGAAGCCGCCGCATCCAGGATGATATCCACGATGTGGTCGTCCAGAAGGTTGACCTCGTCCACATATAGAATGCCGCGATGGGCCCTGGCCAGCAGGCCGGGCTGGAGAATCCGGCGGCCGACTTTGACCGCCTGGTGAAAGTCGATGCCCCCGGCCACCCGGTCCTCCGTGGCGTTAAGGGGCAGGGTGACCACCGGAATGCGCCGGCGAATCGCAGCGACCCCTTCGGCGGCCCGGCACCGGTGGCAGTGCGTCTGGGGGCGATGTGGGTCACAACCGTAGGGGCAACCGGCCGCCACGTCGATCTCCGGCAGCAGCACCGCCAGGGCGCGGACCGTGGTGGACTTGGCGGTGCCTTTCTCCCCGCGGATCAACACGCCCCCGACGGCCGGATTGACGGCGTTGAGGAGCAGCGCCCGCTTGAGCGCGGACTGCCCGACCACTGCGGCGAATGGGAAAAAGTGGTTATCGGGTGGGTTCACGTCGATCTTCCCACTGCGCTTTGAGGGCACCCAAGGCATCCTTCCAGGAGGCGACGTCGTCCGCGGTCATCACGTCCACAGCGCCGCCCTGGAAATCCCCGGTGACATCTCCCATGGTGTCTTCCAGTGCTGCTTCTGTATCCAGGTAAGCTTCTTTCAACCGATCCAGTAGATCTGGATCCGGCTTCCATATGCCGCGGCTTTCAGCCTCGAGCAGACGCCGACCGATTTCTTCCAGGGCCCATGGGTTGACCTCCTGGAACCACTCCTTCATGGCCGGATCAAGGACGAAGGTTTCGGCGATTTCGTCGAAAATCCAGTCGTCCACCTCACCGGTGGTGGCGCCGAACCCGTACACCCGGCCGATGCGCTTGTTCAGGTCGCCGGCACCCTTATAGCCGTGGTCCTTCATCCCTTGGATGTACTTGGGGTTGAACAGCTTGGCCCGCACCACCCGGCGCATCTCGTCGGCGAAATCCGTGACCCCGACGTTGGCGGGGTCACGGGTGTCGCCGTAATAGGTCTTGGGTTTTTTTCCGGACAGTGTTCGGGCGGCGACGGTCATGCCCCCATAGTTGCTGTAATAGCCGCAGCAATTAAGAAAGTCGCCCTCATCGGAGATGTGCTTGTCGAAGGTGACCTCCACCCGGCGCAGGTTTTCGACCAGTTCGCGGTGGGCCTGGACCCCGTAGGCCGCGCCGTCGCCGTAAGCGTAGCCGTTCCAGAAGACATAGACATCGGAGAGGTCTCCTTCGGTCTTCCAGGCCGAGGCGTACACCGCCAGGTTGACGCCGGCTTTATAGACCCCGGGCTGGGCGCAGAACACTCGGAAGCTGAGTTTTCGGAAGGCGTCCTGGTCATCTGGGTTGATGCCCTCCCGGGCGGCCTGGCCGAAAATGTGCCGCCGGATAAAGTTGTCCTCGGACGGCTCCTTGAGCATGGCCACCGCCTGGACGACCCGGTCCACGTAACGAACGCTGTCTGGGAAGCAGTCCCTGGCGATGCCCGAAACCCGAATGTTGACGTCGATGCGGGGCCGTCCCAGTTCCGCCGCCGGAATGATCTCGAAACCGTCCACCTGCCCGTTGGCCTTCCAGGTGGGCCGTGCCCCCAAAAGGTGCAGAATCTGGCCGATCTGTTCGCCGTCGGCCCGCATGATGTCCGAGGCCATCCATACCATGCCGACCGACTCCGGGTAGTGTCCTGTCTCGTCAAGATGCCGCTTGAGCAGGGCATCGGCCAGCCGGATCCCTACCCGCCATGCGGCACGAGTGGGAATCCGGGTGGGGTCCACGTTGTAGAAGTTGCGGCCGGTGGGCAGAATGTCCCATCGCCCGCGGGAAAGATAGCCGGAGGGCCCGGCGGGAACATGACCCCCTGACATGGCGCCCAGCAGCGCCCCGATCTCGTCGGAGCCTTCAAGCCGGTTGTCGATCTCCCGCACCAGGCCGGCAAACTGGGTCCACCGCGCCGTGAGGCCGACGCCGGCGTGTCCGCCCCCGGCGTCCTTCCAGACAGCGTCGACATCGTCGCCGGCAATGAGCCGGGAGATCAGGGACCAGGCCTCGCGGTCGGCGTCGTAAAGCAGCCGACTGTAGGTCTTGCCGCCTTTACCTCGTTCCGCCGGCGCCTTGAGGGCGGCGGCGAGGTCCTCCCCCCACAGGTCGAACACCAACCGCCGGCTGTTGGTGGCACCGGCGCTGTCAAAGCGCAGAACCGTGTTGATCACCTCGGCACGGTCCGCCCCCTCAGGGATGTCGCCAAGGGTGTGCATGCCCACGCGGGTCTGGCTGTTTTTCACCCGGGAGATGATCTCGTGACAGCGGACCGCGGTTTCGGCGAAGTCGGCCGCGCCGGCATCGACCTCGCCCTCGAGGTGGGCCGCTGCGATGGCCTCCCGGATGAGATGTTCGAGTTGGTGGGCCCGGGCCGGGTCCAAGGCTGCGGCCCGGTGGTACTCCTCCAGCAGTGCTTCCAGATCCTCGAGCTCGCCGTAGGTGTCCGCGGTGCTCATCACCGCCTGAAGGTGATCCACCAAAGTGGCATAGCTGCGGCGCTTGGCAACCACCCCCTCGGCCGGATTGTCGGCGTTGTAGATGTATAGATGCGGCAAGGTCCCAATGGCGATGTCGGGCCAGCAGGCGTCGGAAAGGCCGGCGCCCTTACCCGGCATCCACTCCAGATTGCCGTGGGTGCCGACGTGGATCACCACGTCGGCGCCGAACACCCGGTCCATATACATATAGGTGGCGATGTACTGGTGGGGCGGCGGGATATCGGGGTCGTGGAGGATCTTGCACACCTGCCCGTCGCACCGGGCCCCGGCGCACCCGCGCTTGGGCTGCATGATGACGTTGGCGTTGCCGAAATTGAGACCGGTGATGACGAGCTTTCCGTCCAAGACCATGCTGGGGGGGACCCCGTTCATTTCCTGGCCGGGCGGTTCACCCCAGGCCGCAACGAGATCGGTCCGGGCTTTTTCCGGCAGGGCGTCGAACCACTGACGGTAGATGTCTGCCTCTAAAAGCTCCAGGTGGCCGCCCTTGCTGACGATCTCGTCCACGGTGGTCCAGCGGAACTCGGCGATGGCCTTGCGGGCCAGGATGGTCTGCATGAGGGCCTCCCCCGATTCCGGGACGCCTTCAATCCGGTAGCCGGCCGCCTGCATGCGCCGCAGGATCCGCACCACGCTCTCGCCGGAGTCCAGACCGGCGGCGCCTCCCACGTTGGCCTCCAGCCCAGCGCATTCGTTCTTGTGAAACACGAAGACGGCCTTTCGTTTTTCTGGTGGCGTGGCGGCCAAGCGAACCCAACGGGCGATGCGGTCGGCGATGTGGGCGACCCGCGGCGCGATGGCTTCCCGGATCTCGAAGGACGCGTCGGTGCGCGGGTCGGTCAGTTTGTGGCTGCACGCCATGATGATGGGTTCGATATTGCCTTCGAACTCGGGCATGGCGATGCCGAAACTCACCTCGGCGGTGAGCCCCTGGGGGTCTTCCTCCCACTCCCGGATCGACTGGCGGTAGGAGACCACCGGCTTGAAGACCGGCACATTGAGCGAGGTGAACAGTTCCACGGTCCGCGCCGCCACCCCGGTCTCGGAGGTGTCGCCGCCGGCTTCCCTCCCAAGGAAGAAATAGTGGAGATTCACCAGGGCGCTGATGCGGGGGCGGCCGTCGGCGTCCAGGAAATACCGGCGGATGGCCGCCAGCGGCCCGATGGAGCCGGCCTCGGGGTCCGGCGTGCCGTGGCTGAAAACCGGCAGGACGTTGAGACCCCGGGCTTCAAGGGCCCCGATGAGGGCTTCTTCCAGGGCGCCGTCGGTGTTGGTGAAAGTGTGCCGGGAGAACAGCATCCCAACGGTGTGGGGGTGCGCCGCCGGGTGCGCCGCCAGATAGGCGTCCACGGTGTCGTAGGCCACGGGAGCCGGAGGGCGGAACAGCCCCTGCCAGGGCAGGGGCACCGGATCGCGGACGACGATGTCCGGATCGACTTGGCTGGCCAGGAACTCCAGCAGGCGGCGGTAGTTCTCCTGGCCGCCTTCGGCGATGTAGCCGTAGGCCCGGGCGCAGGTCGCCACGTCCACCGTGGCGCTGCGGCCCCAGTTGGACGGGTCAAAGGAGGTGGTGACAATGGTCTTGGTCCCGGCGACCTCATCGATGCGGGCGGCGACCTCTTCCCAGAAGCCGTCGGTGGTCCAGTAAAAGAGGATGGCGTCGGCCGCCTCGGCGCTTGACCAGAACAGATCCAGGCGGTCGGCGTTCTCATCGATCTCCTTCTGGGAGAATATGGTCAGCGACACGCGGGGACAGGATTCTGCGGCCGCCAGAAAGGCAGGCACATAGGAGCCCCACATGATAGCGGTGATCTTCACGGGGTTGTCTGCGGTCATGGTCGTCTTCCTTGGGTTAAAAATTCCATTTGGTGCCGATAAGCCATGTACGCGGCGGGGCCAGGTTCCCGTCGGCATAGTAATAGGTCCGGTCGCCGAGGTTGCGGATCTCTGCAAACAGGCTCAACCGGTCGAGCCGGTACTCGCCGCGGACATGAGCGATGGCGTACTCGGGCGCGGCGGTGCTGTTGTCGGCCCGGGTGAACACGCTGGAGGCGTAGTCGACCCCGACGACCAGGGTCAGGCGCTCCATCAGCGCGCAGCGCAATTCCCCGTTGGCCTTGTGACGGGGTTTGGCCGGCAACCACAGGCCGGTGACTTCGTTGACGGCTTCCAGATAGGTGTAGGCCGCCTTCAGGGTCAATGGCGCCATCATCTCCCAGCCGAGAGAGAAATCCGCCCCGGTGTAGGTCACCTTACCGAAATTCTGATACTGCCCGATGCCGCCGGCGCCCCGGACATAGGTGATCCGGTCCGACAGCTCGTTGTAAAACAGGGTCATGCCGGCAGACACCCCCGCTGAAGGCGCAGCGGACAGGGCGAGGCTGTAATTGTCGGCCGTTTCTGGAGCCAGATCAGGGTTGGGCCGGGTACTGCTGGTCTGGTTGTAGCGTTGGTGAAAGGAGGGAACGTTGCTGGCGCGGTTGTAGCCTAAAGTGGCTTGCCAGCCGCCTTGCCGCCAGTTGATTTTAAACGCGGGATTCACCCCCCCGTCGAAATCCGAGTAGATGTTGCCGCGCAGTCCGGCGGTAGCCGTGAGCGGCAGCCCCGGCAATGGGTAGGCCACCTGTCCGAACACCGAAGCTCCAGTCTCCTCGTGATTTTGAACCGTGGTCCCGTCTGCAGATCCCCACGTCGCAGAGATGCCCCCGCTCAAATCCCCCCAGCGATCCGTGGACAACCCGGTGGTCACTTCCTGCCCGGCCTGTCTCACCCGCAGCATGTTGTCCAGCTTCTTGTCCGGATCGGTGTTGTGCTTGGCCCCGTCGTTGTAATAGGTCTTGGCCGTGACGGCCGCGGCGGTCGCCGCCAGCGACAGGGAGTCCATCCAGGTGGCCGTGCGCGAACGGGGCGTCGGGTAGGCCGGAAGACCGCTGTTGCCTTGGGTCTCCTGGAAGTGGTCGGCGGAAAACACCGCGCTGAAAGTCTCCCTGGGGCGGTAGGTGAACCTGGCGCCAGCCTGTTTCTTGATCTCGTCGTTGTTCACCTTGTACCCGCCGGTGGTATCGTAGGCGGCCGACACGGACCCTCCGAAATCGCCTTTCATGGCATTGACGTTGGCGTTGATATGCCGGGTATCGTGGTTGCCCCCATAGACCCGGATATTGCCGTTGAACCGATCGATGGCCTTGGTGGTGATGAGGATCACGCCGCCGCCGGCATCGTCGCCGTAGCGCAGCCCGCCTTTGCCGCGAAGGATTTCTATCCTTTCGATGTTTTCCAGGGCCACCATGTCCCACTTGATTCCGCCGTGGCTGGCGGTGGGATCATTGATGGGCCGGCCGTCCAGCAGCACCCTGACCTTGGTGCTGCCGTGGATGCTGACGCTTCCGGTGCCGGCCTTGACCCCGGCGACCTGATTGAGGACGTCAGCAATCCGGATGGCGTTCATGGCAGCGATCTCCTCTGCGGTGATGATCTGTCCGGCGCTGTCAACCAGCGCCGGACGATCCTTTCCTTCCGCTGAGGCGGTGGCCAAAGAAATACATATCACAATCAATATCGATATCTTGCGCATAGGCTGCGGGGCTGGCGATGTCACAGGGCACCGGCCGCCCGGAGCACTACTGGCGACTGCGCCCCCCCGGTTTCATCCACCGTCGCCGCCGGACCGACGGGATACCAGCATCGCCGCCCATCGCGGCCGCGCATGTCCTCTACACACACGCCGAACACCGCTTCGATGGCGGCGGCGGTCAAGACCTTCTCCGGCACGCCGCTGCCGAAGACGCCGCCGTTGTGGAGCAGCACGACGTCATCGGCGAACCGCAGCGCCATGTTGAGATCGTGGATTGCCACAACGGCGCCGATCCGCTTTTCCCTGACGCTCCGACGCACCAGCGCCAGCACTTCCACCTGGTGCTTCAGATCCAGGTTGCTGGTGGGCTCGTCGAGGAGCAGGTAGTCGGCCTCCTGAACGAATGCCCGCGCCAGCATGACCTTTTGCTTCTGTCCGCCGCTGAGGGCATCGAACGTCTCGGCCGCCAGCGGCGCCAGCCCCATCATGGCCAGGGCATCCGTCACGCGGCGGATGTCTCCGTCGGACGGCCGCCACTTGAGAAAAGGTTTCCGGCCAGCCAGCACCATGTCGAAAACGGACATGGGAAACCGCGCCGGGTGAGCCTGGGGCACGTAGGCCATGTGCCGGGCCCGACGGCGCGGCGACATCCGGCCGACGTCTTCGTCGTCGAGCCAGACACTTCCCCGGGCGGGTACCGCGACGTGGAGCATGCATCTCAGCAGGGTGGTTTTCCCGGTGCCGTTCGGGCCCAGCAAGCCGAGGACGCGCCCTTTTGGTGCGACCAGATTCACGGCATCGAGGACCGGCCGCCTGCCATATCGGAAAGAAAGATCGGTCACCCGCAGCATTACCAGTACTCCTTTCGTCGACGCAGCATCAGGTAGAAGAAAAACGGCACACCGATAAAGGCGGTCATGATGCCGATGGGGATCACCTGCGGCGCCCAGATGCTGCGCCCCAGCGTATCGGCGTTCAAAATAAGGATGGCACCGAGCAGACCCGACGCCGGCAGCAGAAATCGGTGGTCGGTGCCGATGATCAACCGGGCGATATGGGGGGCCACCAGGCCGACGAAGCCGATGACGCCGCAAAAGCAGATCGCCCCGGCGGCCATGAGCGAGGCCAACATCACCCCCAGCGTGCGCACACGATCGACCCGGACGCCCAGGGTCCGGGCCGCATCGTCCCCGCTCATGAGCAGGTTCAGATCCCAGCCCCATTTCATGAGCAGCGGTGCCGGTGTCAGGACCATGACCGCGGCAATACCGATTTCGGTCCAGCCCACCTTGGAAAGGCTGCCGAAAAACCAGAAAACGATCTGGTGGACCTGCTCCATGGTGCTGACGTACTGCATGAAGGAAGTCAGCGAGGAAAACAGGTACATGAAGGCGACGCCGGCCAGAATGAGGGTCTCCGAGGAGGCGTTCTTGATCCGGGCCACGGCCAGGATCAGCAGGGCGGTGACCAGGGCCACCAGAAAGGCGCCGCCGGCAACGGCCTCGTTGGAGAGCCCATGACTGAGGACGATGCCCACCACAGCGCCGAAGCCGGCCCCGGAGGCCACCCCCAAGGTGAACGGCGAGGCCAGCGGGTTTCTCAGGATGGCCTGGGTCAGGGTGCCGCCCACGGCCAGACCCCATCCGGCCAGCACGGCCATGGCGATCCGCGGCAGGCGGAAATTCCAAACGATCTGGCCTTTAAATCCCGCGGCGTCGGCAACGGCGGCGAACGCCTCGAAAAACCCCATTTCCACGTCCCCCGTGGCCACGGCGACCATCGCCGAGGCGACCAGGATAGCCAGGAACGCCACCAGCATCATTATTTTCCTGGCGCTGGACCGGCGATACCATGCCGCCAGGTCACCGGCGTCCGGCACTGGTGCCGACAGGTCTATGGCGGCCTCACTCCGGATAGGCATAGTCCCCCCGATAGGCGATCTTCTGGAAACGTGAAAAGTACTCTCGGTGCAACGCCGCCGGGTCCAGGTGCTTGTCGGTGGCGGGATGCAGCCAGCGCGCCATCCATGCAATGCCCACAGCGCCCGCCGGGGAGGCGCACACCTCGCTGCTCAGGACGTAAACCCGCCCCGAGCGCACCGCGGAGATATTGGTCCAGCCCGGCCGGTTCATAATCCGCTCGCGGATCGCCGCCATGGCGGCGCGCTCGCCGCGCCCTCGCAGTCCAATCAGATTCGGCGTCTTGATGATGACGTCCGGGTTTTTACTCACTACCCACTCGGGGGTCACCATCGCCGTCTGCACCGCCATGTCGGCCGTCACGATCCGCCCCCCGGCCTGAAGGATCATGTCGCTGGCGCCAGAATCGGGCCCCCATGCCTTGAAGTCACTGAAGCTCTCCAGGTAGACACTGGGCCGTTCACCCGATGCGGCCGCCACCGCGGCCACCTGTTCCAATACCCGACGATGCCATCGGACGAAAGGCGCGGCCGCCTCGTTCCGGCCCGTCAGCGCCGCCAGATCGACGACCTCTCGAAGGAGGGTGTTGAGCCGGTAGAAATCCTGCCGCAGCACTGGGATCCCCATGGGCGCCAGCATCCGATCCATGGCCATGGGCGGATTTTTCCCGTAACACAGCACCACGTCGGGCCGGACGGCAGCGATGGTCTCGTAGTTCGGGCTCTGCCAACCACCGACGGTGGGCAGATGGGAAAGCTCCGGCCAGAAATCCCTGCGCCGAGCGATGTAGTCGCTCACCGCCGCCACGCGGTCCAGCGCCCCCAGCATGCGCAGGACTTCCAGCGCGTTTTCGTTAAGCACCACGCACCGTTCAACGGGAGCATTCAGATGTATCTCCCGCCCCAGGGCGTCGGTGACCGCCAGTGTCGCGGCGGCCGGGGCGCCGCCGCCAACAAGGGGCACAAGGCACAGGACCGCCGCCGAAGCCAGACGCAGCCACGGCGCATCCGGGATTGGCAATTTACGGATACGCATAGTGCCCCTGGAATCTCATCCCCTGAAACTTTTCCATGTACTCTTTGTGGATCGCAGATGGATCTATGGCTCCGGCGAACTCCGGAAACAGCCAGCGGGTCATGTAGGCGATGCCGACCACCCCCCGCGGTCCGGGTCCCACATCGCCCGAAATGACGTAGACCCGGCCGTCCCTGACGGCGCGAATGTGGTGCCAGCCCTTCCTATCAATGATCTCTTCCCGGGCCGCCGCCAGGTGCCGGCTGTCGCTGGCGCTGTATTCGTTTTCCAGTGAAGCCAATTTGATGATCACCTCCGGGTCCTTGGCGGAAATCCACTCGCTCGAAATCAGGGGCGCCTGAACGGCCAGTTCGGCGGTGACGTTGTCGCCGCCGGCAAGCCGGCACATCTCGAAACCACTGGTGCCGGGCCCTGACGCGCGGAAGGCCGAGTAGCTCTCCACGAAAACCCGTGGGCGAACCGGCGCCCGGTCGGCGACCGCCTGTAAGGCGCCCATGTGCCGTTCGAGCCAGCCGGCGTAGATCTCAGCGGCGGCCGGTGTTTCCAACAACCGGCCGAGGGTTGCCACCTCTTCTGCCACCGTGGACATTCGATAGAAATCAAGCCGCAGCACGGAAATTCCCAGCGGGATCAGTTTTTTCTCAAGCTCCGGGCCCGGGCGCATGACGTAGCCGATTACCAAATCGGGTCGGAGTGCGGCGATCTTCTCCAGATTGGGGCTGAACGGGTTGCCGACTACGGCCGCATCGAGGAACTCTGGCCAGAAGGCCGCCTCCTGCGGCACGCTGCGGTTCACCCCGACCACCCGCTCGCCGGCACCCAGGATCCGCAGGGCCTCCATACTGTCTCCAGTGAGCGCGACGATGCGTCGCACCGGCAGCCGGACGCTCACCTGCCGGCCGGCCGAATCGGTCACGGTCAGTGTCTCCGCCGCCCGGGAAGCACCGGCGCCCGTCCAACTCAAGCAAAACCACAAAACACAGGTGCAGACGCCGAGCAGGAGGGCCCGGCGGAAAATTGGTCGTAGTGGTGTAACTGATCCGATTTCTCCCATCCGCTTCGCCCGATGAAAGGCCGGCCGGCGGTCGCCCGCCGGCCGGGAAGATGTCAGTACTTCCAGGTGACACCGGCAAAATAGGTGCGCGGCTGCCCCACGTAGTAGTCGTAATACTGCTCATCGAACAGGTTCGAAACAGCAAGTTCAACCTCGATGGATTTGTACACCGGCACCATCAGTTTCGCGTCCCACAGCCAACGCTGGGAGTAGGTGGTGTAGGTGCCCTCGATCTGCTTGTTCAACTCGTCGGTATAAATCCGGCCCGTGTAGTTGCCGTCGATGCTGAGGGTGGCCCACCGATGATAGAATAGCGCTCCCAAATTGATGATCTCCTCGGGCATACCGGCCACTTTTTTCCCCTCGGCTTGGGGCTGCTGGGGCCAGGATTTGTACTTGGCATCGTTGAAGGTGGCATTGCCGTAAAATGTCATCCAGTCAACGGGGTCCACCGACACCGACATCTCCAGGCCGTTGATTTCGACGCTGCCCACGTTATCCTTGATCGTGTCGGTGGTGCCGGTGACGGTCCGGCTGGCGATATAGTTTTCGAAATCGGAGCGGAACACGGTGGCGCCGACTTTCACCCGGCGCTGCCAGAAATACTGGTCCGCCCCCAACTCGTAGGACCACAGCGTTTCAGGATTGAGGTCAGGGTTGGAGTAGTAGGTCTTCCCGCTGGTCGCCGAGGTCCAGGTCCGGTAGAGTTCATAGATGTTCGGGGGGCGAAATCCGCTGGACACACCGCCGCGCACGTAGGTGTCTTCGAGGGGGTGCCAAACGGCGTTGATCTTGGGGCTCACGTAGCTGTCTTCGGAGTCTTTGAGCACGCTGGGATTGGCGGCGCTTCCCGACTTGCCGTCGGAGGAGTTCCATAAGTCGAACCGCAGGCCGCCGTACAGCGTCAGGGTGTCGATGAGCTGCCACTCGTGCTCGAAAAAGGCGGCATAAGAGGTGCTCTTACCCTGCGTCATACCGGTCTTTGTGCCCTTAGAGCCCTCGTCCAGAAAATAGGAAAGCGTGTATTCTTCCTGGTTGAAGTCGTCCATCCGGTAGTAGACGCCAAAGGTGCTCAGGTGTTTGGACGCAAAGGATGTGGTTCCCTGCAGGTCGGCATTCCAGGTGGTGGTGTCCGAGTCGGTCAGGGCGCCCGGACGGTCGTCGTACCCGCCGGCCACCGCACCGCTGCTGTTGGGCGAGGTGTACCACTTGTCCTTGATCCCGTAACGAAGCTTTCCCGCAAAATCCACCGAGCCGAACCGGTCATCGTAACTCAAGTCCGTGGTGGTCAGGTCCTCCTGGCCCTTGCCGGCGAGAAAGTTGCGCTCGGCGATGGTCGAAGTGCGCGTACCGGTATAGGCATCGGCCCGGCCGGTAAAAGCGCCGCCGGCCAGATAGCTGTTGGGGCGTTCATATTCGTACCGGTGGCTGCCCCCGGTGACCTCCAGGCCGATCTTGCCGGCATCCGAAAGGTCGTAGGTGCCACCGATATTGAAGGCATAACGATCCGCCGCGTTGTTGCCCTTGTCCCCAACCACCCAGTAGTCCTTATCCGTAGAGCTTTTGATGGGGTAGCCACCGGTGACGGTACCGGCGCCGGCAGAGGTCGATTTGGTAACCAGGGCGGTCGGGTAGCCGTCGGACCAAGTTCCGTCGAAGCTCGCTTTGAGGCCGAACTTGCCGGCGAACTTGTCGGCGGCGAATAAACCCAGGCGGTATTCGGCACAATTGGTGTCAACGCCGCCTTCGTTGGTGTAGTCGCCCCAGCCGTAGCCGGCCCGCACGCTGGCCGTACGTTTTTCGGGCTCCCGGAGGATGATGTTGATCACTCCGCCCATGGCGTTTCCACCGTAGAGGGCCGAACCGGGGCCGCGGATCACTTCGATCCGCTCCACTGCGTCCACCGGGAGCTGGTTCCACGTCACCTGGCTCGAATAACCGCCGTTGGCAGGCAGGCCGTTAATCATCACCAGGGTCCGCTCGTCGCCCTCCACGCCGCGCACGCTGACGGCGGGCAAGTTATCCAGATTGCCCTTGCGGCGCCGGACATAGGTGCCTTCGACGTATTTCAGGGCGTCGTCGATCGTCCGGATGTTCTTTAGCTGTATGTCATCTCGGGTGATCACGGAAACACTGGCCGGCGCCTCGTCGACCTTCTTCTCGGTACGGGTGGCGGACACCACCACATCACCAAGTTGCTGGGGCGCCTCTTCTTCGGCACCAGCGGCCGGCAGCAGACCGGCTGCCATGGATAGCACAATAAAAAGCGAAAATACGATTCTTGCACCCCGGATACGTCTCATGTGATTTTTCTCCTTTGCCATTTTTCCTGCTGCGCAGATTGAAATTCCATCCCCGGGATGCTTCCGTTTCCCTGAAAACCGTAGACGGATAAAGGGTTTGGTGATAGCCTGCACGCCGTCCCTCATCCCGAGGGGCCTACACCCAGGGGCGGTCGGGTTCTCTGTGGCAGGAGGCCGACCGCCTCTTCATTTTTCAAATACAAAAAAGGCCGCAAAGGGCTTCCGCCCCGGACACCGGGGCTGTCGAAGGACCTTCGTGGCCTTTTGGTTGCGATACCGAATGAAAGGATTCCTGAGATATCTGACTCAGGCATCCTGCATGATGCTGGGGAGTTGTGAAGCGCGGTTTCGACCGCAGGTTTGAAGGGGCTCTTTTACGTGACAAACGCCGCAGAGTCAATCCTTTTCGCATCCCGACAGCGGATGCATGCAGCACGCCGCCGGCAGAGCACGCTGCCATAAACACCTTTGTAACTTGCTTTCAGTCATGTGAACCAAAATTGGCTCACACATTTGAGGTTGTGAGGAAGGACCCCGAAAAGTTCCTGCCGCTGC
The DNA here is from genome assembly GCA_964446485.1 of uncultured Desulfobacterales bacterium. Taxonomy (GTDB): domain Bacteria; phylum Desulfobacterota; class Desulfobacteria; order Desulfobacterales; family JBDRRP01; genus JBDRRP01. Next base: position 24,720 of record CAYUOU010000014.1, read on the forward strand.
GTCGGTGGGGAGGGCGCCAGTTCTGCGAAGGGGGGGCGTCGCTGCCTAACCGGCAGCCCGCTGATTTGGAATGATCACCACTTGTCCATTGTGTCGGAGGATGTCCACCTTGACGCCGTACACGGCCGCAACCATATCTGCAGTGACTTGATCCAACCGCCCACCGGCGAAGACCGTGCCTTCTTTAAGAAAAAGAAAACGATCCGCAAAACGAAAAGCCAAGTTCAAATCGTGCATGGTCATCACGGCGGCTATCCGATGTTCTTTAACCACCCGGCCGATGGTGTGCAGGATATCAAGCTGGTTTTTCAGATCGAGGCTGCTTGTCGGCTCGTCAAGGAGCAGCACTTTGGGTTCCTGAACCAATGCTCTGGCAATGCAGACTTTTTGCAATTCGCCCCCGCTCAGTTCATCGATATGACGCAGGGCCAGATGTTCCAGGCCGAGTTGTTGAAGCGCGCCCGCGACTTTTGCCAAGTCGCGCCTGCCCGCCTTCCAGCGCAGATGGGGCTTTCTTCCAAGCAACACGGCGTCGAAGGCTGTCATTCGGCCGGCTTCATTACGCTGGGCTACGTATCCCAGGTTTTTCGCGATTTCTCCTGCACGCATGCGGAAGACATCGGCGTCTTCAATTTGTACAACCCCTGACCAGGGCCTGATCATGGCGTTGATGCAGCGCAGCAAGGTGGTTTTGCCGGCGCCGTTGGGGCCCAGGATGGCGAGCATCTGCCCCTGGTCCAGTGTAAAGCCCAGGTCACTCAACACCATCTGGCCGTTTTTATAGCCGACGCTGATATTCTGGACCCTGAGCATCAGCGCCTCCGCTCCTGGATCAGGAGATAGAGAAAGGCGGGCGCTCCCAAAAACGCGGTGAGAATGGAAACCGGCAATACGTGCGGCGACAGGATGAGGCGGGCCACCGTATCCGAAGCCAACAACAACACCGCTCCCGTCAGGCAGGAAGCAGGCATCACAAAGCGGTGGTCGTCGCCGATGATCCGGCGAACGATATGCGGGCAAATCAGTCCCACGAAGCCGATGACCCCCAAAAAAGAGACGATGAAGGCCGTGATCAACGACGCCGCCATCATCCCCAGCATACGAACCCGCTCCACCCGGACCCCCAGACTCCGGGCGGTCTCGTCGCCGGCGTCAATGGCATTGTAATTCCATCGGTTGAGCACGAAAAAAAATACACCGGCCACAACGACCACCGCCATGAAGCCGACTTCCTGCCATCCGGCCCGGCCGACGTCTCCGAAGGTCCAGAAAACCATGGCCGCCAGTTGAACGTCATCGGCGAAATACTGCAAGAACATGGTGCCGGCGGAAAAAAGGGACCCCAGCGCCACCCCGCTCAGCACCATCACCTCCGGAGAAGCGCCGCGGATGCGGGCAATCGCAACGATGATGAAAGCGGTCGCCATGCAGGCGATAAAGGCCGACAACGTCGTCAGGTAAGGGTTGGCGATGGTCACGGCCCCCACTTGAGTGGATTGCATGGCGCCGGTTCCCAGCATCATCACGGAAAACGCCGCGCCGAATGCGCCGGCCTGGCTGAGCCCCAGGGTGAAAGGAGAGCCCAAGGGGTTTCGCAAGATGGACTGCATGGCCGCACCGGCGGCCGAAAGTCCGGCGCCGGCCAAAAGCGCGGCGAGCGCATGGGGCAGGCGGATGTTATAAATGATGGTCTGAAACCGGGCATCGGCTTCCATGCCCGAAAAAACGCGGAAAATTTCCTGCATCGGCACGCGCACCGCTCCCAGGGAAACCGCCATGACGAACAAAATGGCGGCAACGAAGCAAAGCCCCGTCAAGAAATACACCTTTCGACTGATATACGTCGTATATTCCGCCGGAATCCGGCCATGGTTCAAATGGGACATGCCGATATCACTCGATGCCAATGCGGCTGAAGGCCAACCCATCGAACTGCTTGTTCAGGGTCTCAAACGCCGGGCCGCCGTTTAACAAAATAGAAATCTCTTCAGCTTTGGCCATGGGATCAACATCCGCAAAACGATCAGGATAAAGAACTTTTCCTACGAAGTAGGCATTGGCAAAAACCGCCTCAAAATTCTGATTATAGCTGTTGTAGGGAAACAGAGCAAAGACATCGCCTCGGCGCACGGCGGAAAGCCCCTGATAGGCGGGGTCCATCCGTAACTGATCCAGCGCACTGGCATCCGATCCAAGGCGCAATGTGGAAACGTCCAGGAAAACCACCGCCGGGTCCCAGAAAATAATCTGCTCCTTGGCCACCACCGTATGGGACAGCGGTTTCTCTCCTGGGGAGGGCGCCGCCACATTCTTCGCGTTTGTGAACACGAAGGGCGCAAAGGAGGGCTCCGTAGACTGGAAGCCGTGAGGGCCGGCCTGGCCCAAGCCGCCGACGTAACACGACGGCCGCTGATCCAGTGGGATACCCCGCGTGCGACGCCTCAGATCCTGTTCCAGCGTATTGAAATATGAGATCACCGCGTCGGCGCGCCCTGCTTCTCCCATGGCATCCGCCATGAGACGCAACGCCCCGTCCAGTTGTTCTCGTTTATAGGTGAGGTTGCCGTACTCTAAAACGACGACGGGAATGCCGGTTTTGGCCTGCAAATGGTCGGGATCCTGGCCCCGACCCGCAAACGTCTTGAAAATCACCTGGGGTTGGGGACGCAAGCCGGCAATCAACTCCGGATTGTCATGGCCCCTGAATTCTCCGAAGAGGGGGTAATTCTTGAATTGCGGGTTGGCGACGGCGTAAGGGCGCACGTCGATGGGAGAGCCCTTGATCTCTATACTGTCCACCGCCACAATGCGGTCGTGAGCCTTGAGATAGGTCAGCAACCGCAGGCAACCGGAGCCGGAGCAAATGACCCGGTCCGCCTTCCGGGGAATGCTCACCGTACGCCCGGCCATATCGGTGACCCGCCGCCCCTCCAAGGATAGCGCGGCGCCTGGGAAAAGTGCCGAACCCATCACCACGATCAGGGCCGCTTTAAGGGCCGGACGGTATGTATGTCTTCTTATGGCCGATAAAACAATGTTCCTCATGCTGTCTGCCTGTCTGGTTGTTTTTGCAGCAATGTATCAACAAGACCTTTTAAATCCATGGGTGGCATTACCTCGGCCAGCGGCTTTCCGGCAAGACAGGCCGCCTGAAGCGCCTCTTGAAACCCGATGCTCCCGATCGACGGTACGCCGGCATCGTTCAGACGCCCGACAACCTGATTTTCCTGCTCTTTGGACGTCATATTATTCAAAATCGCACCATAAAACGCTGATCCCGAGGATTGCGCCAGTTCCATCACCTTTTTTGCCAAAAGAATCGATTCCAGAGAGGGCGCCACCACGCTGACGACGCCGTTGACACCCGCCTCAAGACCCCTGCCGAAATGTTCGATGCCGGCCTCCATGTCCGCGATCAGCACCTCTTCGTCACCGGTTTGGAATTTTTTCAAGAATTCCCGGCTCACACTGCCCATGGGGCAGGCGCAGCCTTCCATGGCCTGATGGATCTTTCCGGTGGAAATCAGCATGACCCCATCCTTTTCCACCGAATATCCCGCAGGCAGGGATTGGCTTTGAATGGCGTCCATATCCCAGATGGACATGGCCGGCTCGTCTTCGCCCTTGGAGAATCGTGCAATCATTTTCTGCTGAATCTTTTTTTTGCCGCCCAAAAAATCCATCAGCGGCTGGGGGGGATGGTCGAATCCGAGCATCCAGAACAGGCTTGTGTTCGATTCGTCGGAGTCCAGCACGATGACCTTTTTGCCGATACGATTGAATGCGTGGGCCAGCAGGGTCACAACCGTGCTTTTCCCGCTGCCGCCTTTTCCACAGATGCATATTTTCATGATGTATTCTCCCAGACACCATTTTTAAGATTTGGAGTGAACAGCGCGCCTTTACCGCTTATGGCCAGGCAAAAGACTGGTAAAAGGTCATTCGGCCCCATTGCGTCGTAAGGCCTTATCTCCTCTTGGAAAAGAAGTAAACCAGCATCCCGATAAGGATGGTCAGGGCACCGGCCCAGGCGGCGGCCGGTCTGCTCTCTATCGAAAAAGCGATGATCCAGAGGTTGCCGAGAATGAACAACACCGGCGTGAACGGGTATCCCGGCGCCAGATAAGTGCCGCGGCGCGGCGTCTGGTGTCTCCGAAGACGCATCAATCCCGCCACGGTCAGCGTGACGCAGAGGGAGAGGGTAAAACCATATTGGCGACCACGCGCAGGGTGGCCGAAAAAGGGCCGATCTCCCGCCTGAGCTGCTGTTTCAACGGCTACGGCCCACCGGATGCCGAAACGGGCCTGCGGCGTTTGAAGAAATATAGCGCTGCGGTGACGTTCATCAAAAGGCTCAGCCCCAAGAGGGTCTTCACGCCGGTTGTCGCCGCCACCGGCTGCGCCGATTGGCCGTCCCGGTGAGACCGCGCGCCTGCCGATCCATCCCCGGAGGGCATCACCTCGATATGGCCCTGCTGGAGGTGCCCCATGCCATCACTGACATCGATGCGCCAGGAGCCGGGCGCGTCCGGATAAAATGCGAATCGATCGTTGCGATCCGTCCTGCCGTTCTGATGTTCCAGTTTTTCATCCTGAGGGCTGAATACGAGCACTTCGGCATATTTCATGGGCTCTTTGTCGGAGTAAAAAAACTCTGCCGCTACCGCGCCGGCCCCTGCCACGACCCGGTATCCGGTGCCATGGGCTTCGGCGGCAGGCGGCGGGAAACCACCCGCAACAGTCAGAAACGCCATGAAGAACAACCATTTGCATTTCAAAAAAACAGTCATCTGGGCACCTCCACCACCAGGAACGTGGTGTGAAGATGATAGTCCATGTCCGGGTCGCCAGTTGCCGGAATCTTGATTCTGGCCATCACCAGCTGCAGCCCCTTCTTTGACGGGGTGATGGCGGCGATGCCCTGCCCGTTGGCAGCGATCTCTCCGCCGCCCCGCATGAAAAGGGTGGCGCCTGCAACGGGACGGCCTTCAAAAAGAACCTGCACGCGGAACGGTTTTCCTGCTGAAATCAGGGACGGGTCGTCGATGACAACCATCTCGAATTTCAATCTGATCGGTTTCACGGCGCCAGTGAACCCCGAAAACAATACCTTGGCATACTGGGTCGAAAAGAACGCGTCGACGACACGCAATCCGGTCTTTTCCGCATCGCTGCGACGGATCAGTTTCTTGCCCCGGGTGGTATTGACCCGATAGCCCCAATCACAGACCACACCCACCGCCGAAAGGAGCGCATCGACCCTGAATGTCGCCTGTGTGGCCTCGTTGGATCTTTCGACAGCGCCGGCCGGGAGAACTTCGCCATCCATGCCGACAGCGATCACTTCCGTGACCGCATCCGGTCGGTACGGGTCCAGTCGTTCAAGAAACATGCCTCTGGCGATGCGGTAGGTGTCACCGGTTTTCTCCACCCACAGGTGGTGTGCCTGGGCCTGGTTCTCCGCGGCCACGAACACCAGCACACACAGAAACAGGCCGAATATCCGCCTCATTGTGATCTCCTTTTGGAAAACGCCGACCGCGCGGCGGCCGAGCCGGTGCGGTACCGAATGTCTTCCCAGGGGTTGAACGCCACCTTGCCGGGGTCGATAACCTCAGCAAATCTGTCGAAGCGCTTCGGCAGTCCGGGGGAGCAGAGCAGATAATCCGCGTCCCTGACGATCGAGAGCACCCGCGGGGCGGTCAGATCGGAGCCGGCGGGCCCCATGCCGACCACGTACAGTTTTCCTTTTGTCTCCACAGTCCCTGCCATAGCCGGGAAGGCGACCCAGCAGCAAAGGGCCGCGGACAACAACCGCCAATTTGTCTGGGAACGGTAAACGTTCACGTACACTCCTTTCGATATCCTAGCATCAACTCCCCGTTTGTTGAAAGATTCATATCGGCCGCTGGAACGATCGACATCGGAGAACCGATGACCACATTTTTCATTCCAAAGAGCTTGCGACGAGGAATCTCAACCTACTGCGATTGTTATCTACGGAACACCAAGATTCCTCGCAAGCTCGAGATGACAATCCCGGCCTTTCTTCGAAGGCGTCACGAACTGGACCGTCAGAACTGGATCTGTACCGATCCGTAGTAAAGAATGCCGTCCTCGACGTATTGTTCTTCATCCGTGATGTTTTCGATACTCAACCGCAGCGTCACTCGCTCGAACAGGGTTTTCCAGATGGACAGGTCCAGCGTGCCGTAATCGGGAACCTTGATCGTGTTGTCGGAGTTTGCGTATTGCTCGGCATTGTAGGCATAGATGATCGATGCATTGACATAGGCCGGCGCGATGTAGGTGAGCCCGGCCCGGGTTTTATGCTGGGGTTCTCCCGGGAGGTATTTGCCTTCAAGGGAGCTGTTCGTAATATCCTTGGCCACTTCCGAAATATTGTAATTGTAGTTGAGAAAACTGCTCAGTCCGTATCCGATATCGTAGGTCAGCTCGGCCTCGACGCCGTGGATATTCACCTCGCTGATGTTATCGTTCTCGCTTTCGGTGTAGGTCTTGCCGCCGAGTACGTAGGTTTTGGTTGTCCTGCTGCCGATGTAATCCGAGGCCCAGGACTGGTAATAGGTCAGTTTGGCCCACAGGGTGTCGAGAAAGTAACGCTCCGCGCCGACATCCCAGGAAACGATGGTCTCCGGATTAAGATCCGGGTTGGGGAACCGCACGCTCCGCCCGCCCCCCCGGATGTGCAGTTTGTACTGCTCAAAGAGGCTGGGCTGCCGAAAACCCGTTCCGATGGAAGTCCGCACGGCGGTGTCACCGTCCGGATGGTAGACCATCCCGAATTTGGGCGAGAAGTTATCCCAGGTCTTTTCCTCAAAGGATTGATCCAGACCGGTGAGGGTGTCCCAGCTCTTGGCGTCGTAATTGCGAACATGATCGTAACGAAGGCCTGCATTGAAGACCAGCCGATCATCCCAAGCACCGGCGGTCACGTCGATGAACGGGGCGATGGTCTCCTGATTGCCTTGCGCCCCGACATCGCGCGTACTGCCGATGTAATCCTCGTCGTAATCCATGGAAATCTGCTTATAGGCCACGCCGGTGCTCATGGTGACACCGCCGCCAAGCCGCGCCGTATTGAGAATTTCAGCACCCCATACCGTGTTTTCGGGAAACATTTCCTGGCGGTCGGGCACGTAGAGACCACTGGCGGCGATGAGCCTGTCCTGGTATGCGGTCTTATCCGCCCGATTCAGGAAAACGTTTCCCTTCCAGTTCATGCGGTCGCCGTCGCTGCTGATCCCCAGGCGGTACTGGTCCAGTTTCAGATCGTCATAGAAGTATTCGCGGCCTTTGCCCATTTCGTGCTGATAGTAAAGCGCGCTGAAATCCAGCGCCGCACGGTCTCCCAGCGAATAGGTGATCTTGCCGAACCCCTTGCCCACATCCCTGTGCCGCGTCAGGGTATACGTTTCGATGTCTTCGGGATCGATCATGTAAAAACCGTCGCTTTTATCGTAACCGCCGGATGCCAGAAAGCCGAAGCGCTCGAACTTCTGGGAATAGATGCCCGATCCGCCGTACGTCTCGCCGGAACCGGCGGTGAGCTTGAGGCTAGCCTCTCTTGCCGGCGCCGGGTTCTTGGTGATAATATGAATCACACCGCCCAACCCCTCCGAGCCGTAGACCGCCGAGGTTGGCCCCCGAACGATTTCGATCCTGGCGATGGTTTCCTTGGGAATCAGTGTCCAGGCGACCCAGGCGATCGAGTTGTTGAAATTATCGTTCAGGGGTACCCCGTCGAGCAGCATCAACGTCCGGTTTCGCCCCACCCCCCGCATGACGAAATGCGACGAGATGCCGCCCGTCTGGGTGCCGTAATGACTGGTATTGTAGTACCCTACGGTATACCGGAGAATGTCCTCCACCCGCTCGAACGGAGAGGCCATAATTTCTTCCTCTGTGACCACCGTCACGCTCTGGGCCGCATCGAATACCGGGATTTCGTTGCGCGTAGCGGACACCACCACGGCATCGAGACGATGCGCCGCCGGCTGGGATTGCTGCGCATCGACCGCGGGCGCTAAGATCAGAAAAACCATCATCAGAAAAATGCCCAAACCTATCGTCCTCCGGGCCGCTGAATGCATCGTTGTCCTCCTTGCTGTTTGATTAGCGGTCAGTGCCGCCTTCCACCAGCGTGCACGAAAAATCCGCAAAGCGCCAAAAAAAAAGGCCACCAGGCAGTACCCTGAACGGTACCGGTGCCTTCGTGGCCTTTTGCTTCGGTGCCGCCGTCTCGTTTCCAAGGAGGAATGGGACGGGGCGGATATATTTTTGGATTGACGGTGCGCAGCAGCGGCTTCGACCGCCGCGATTGGAGAGCATATGCCCTAAACGAAAAAACCTGTCAACGACTTTCGGTGCCGCCGGGCCTCATTGAGGCCCCTGGGTACCGTTACATGCCGCTTCCGGGCCGTTTTCACTGGCGATGCCGGATCTCACGCGAGCGGGAAAAATTGAAACCCGGCGATCAATCCCATCGTGACCAGTGCTGCAGGCGTCAGCCGTGATCCGTCAGTCGTGCGGATGCGCGTGGGGTTCCTTCTCGTGCCCCGGGTGGGCGTGGTCATGGGGGCCGTGGTCGCCGCCGTGGTCATGGTCGTGGTCCGCACCGCTCTCATGGCTGTGAGCGTGCTGGTGTTCGTGCCCGTGCGCGTGGGCGTGGAGATGGGTGTGATCATGACTGTGCCCCCGTCCGTCGTGTTCGTGCGGGTGGTCGTGGGCGTGTTCGTGTTCATGGGCGTGCTCGTGTTGATGCTTGTGGTCGCCTTCCATGATGCCTCCTTTTGGGGTGTATTGCTGTTGCCGTAAACGGAAGCCGCATCGCACGGCCTCTGGAATTGATCTTCGCGGTATACGTTAAGGCCGGCGGCGCCGTTTGTCACCCGCCTTCAGGCGGCCGGCGCTTCGAACACGATCCGGTGGTCGACGAGGTTCATCGTGCGGATCGATCCGCGGACCACTTTCTGCTCGCCGAAAATATTGACCAGCAGCCAGGCGTCCGGTCCGTCGGGTTCGACGACATCGACCGATTCCAGGACCAGTCGTTCCTCACCGTCTTTCATCAGATACGCATTGGCTTCACACATTTTCGATCACCTCCTTGATCCGTTCCACCGCCGCCTGCACCAGATGCGGCAGCGGCTCTTTGACCACCCCCACGATGTCGGCGTTTTCCTGGGACAGGGGCAGCAATATTTTAAGAGCCGGGCTGGACGACACCGCCGCGGCCATGGCCGGCGTCACCTCCCCGAGCATGGCGTTGGCCCAGGTGATGGCGATACTGCCGACGATCACGTCCGCATCGGCCGCCACACGGCAGATGGCGTTCTCCCCGGACGCCCCCTTGTTGGCACCGGCCTTGAGCATCTGCACGGTGGCGATGGTGTTGGTGCCAAGGGCGACGCACTCCACCGATTCCGTATACGCCGCCTTGATGTACTTGATCAGGGTGGACCCGATACCGCCGCCCTGGCCGTCGATCACACATATGGTCTTTGCCACAAAAACATCCTTTTACGACGCGGTCAGTAGTTTGTGGTCGGTTGCCGTAGGCCTGACCACCCGCCACGCACGTCGTCGAAAACCGTGAATGACGGTAACGCATTCGTCGAAGTTTCATACCTGCTGCAGCTACATCAATTCGAACACAATACCGATCTCCAGCGGCAGGGGGCCGCCGAACAGGTGGGCCGGCGGCCGCGGGAACGGGGCCGCCGAGGCCACCGCCGCCATCGCCGCCTCGTTGAGCAGACGATACCGGGAGGGTTCGGCGATGGACACGGCCCCGACGCTGCCGTCCGAGTCGATAACGAATCGCACCACCACTCGGCCCTGCATGTTGCGCCGCTTGGCCGCCGCCGGGTATTCCTTGCGGCTTTCCACACGCCAGCGCACCATTTCGAAATAATCGTCAGCGGAGGTGCCGCTGCCCGCCTCCGCGGCGCCCGCGTCCCCGGCGGCCGCGGCTGGCGGCGCCCACGGCACGATGGCGGCGGCCCCTGCCACCGGCGCGGCCGGCTTCGAAACAGCGGCCACCGATGTGGGGCGTTCTGCGGTCGGCGGCGCGGTCGGCACCGACGGGGGCGGACGGGTGGGTGTCACACGGGGCACGTCCACCGGTGGCGGCTGGCGGCGGCGCGGCGGCACCGGGATCGCGCGGTCGCGGGGTTTGTCGATATTGCGCATCTCCAGTTCGATATAGGCGGTATCGCGGCTTTCGTAGATCCCGGCGATGCGGGCCAGCACCCACGCGTGGGCCATCAGGGAGATCACGAGAAAGCCGCATAACAGCCGGTTGGTGCGGCGGCTTTCCGTGGCCGCGACCGCGCCCGCCATTTCAGGTTCCCTTTTCCGTCGCCAGCACCAGCTTTCCGGCGCCGGCCGCCTTGGCCACATCCATCACGCGAACCGCCTTGTCGAGAACCACCGTCCGGTCCGCTTTGATCACAACCAGACGACCGGGGTCGTCCGCAACCATTTCGCGGATGTGCCGGTACAGGTTTCCGAGAGAAATTTCACGGTTTTGCAGAAAAGCCCTGCCGGCAGCGTCGACCACAACGGTGATTTCCTGCCGGGTCTGGGGTTTGGCCGCGTCGGCGGCCGGCAGCTTCACGTCGATACCCTCTTCGACGATGAAGTTGGTCGTCAACAGGAAGTAGACCAGCAGCAGGAACACGATGTCGATGAGGGAGGTCAGCGGCGGCTGCACGTCGTAGCGGGAGCGTTTTTTCCGGTGAACCAGCATGTGCGGCTACCCCTTTTTCCCGACTGACAGATACGTGATGAACAAAACCGTCCCTGCCTGGAGCCGGGCCTCGTAGCGATCCACCTGTGCCATGAGATAGCTGTGGGCCACAATGGCGGGAAGGGCCACGGCCAGCCCCAGGGCGGTGGTGAGCATTGCCTCCCAGATGCCGCCGGCCAGCACAGCGGCGTTGACCTTGCCGCCCATTTCCTGAATCACCATGAAGGCCTTGATCATGCCGATGACCGTCCCCAGAAGCCCCAGCAAAGGGGCGATGTTGCCGACGGTGGCCAAGGCCTGCAGATATCGTGACAACCCCCGCAGCTCGTCTTCGGTGGCGTGTACCAGCACCGTTTCCAGGGTTTCCCGATCCTGATCCATCACTTCAATTCCCTTCATCAGTACGCGGCCCATGGGCGATCGGCTGGCTGCCGCCGCTTCCGCCGCGGCGGCACGGTCACCGCCTCCGAGCAGGTCGATCACCCGTCGATCCACGGTCCGTCCCCGCCGCCGCAACACGACGAAGTGAACAAGGCGTTCGGCGAAGATGGCCGCCGCCAGCACCGAGCACAACACGATGGGGGTGACGAGCATTCCCCCCTTGGCCAGAAACGCAACCATTCCCATGCCTCCAGTCACTGTTTTGATTCAAGATCCGCCGTACCGTCAAAATCCAGGTCTTCGCTGCGGGATATCATCACCTCGGCAGCGTCGTAGGTTTCCCAAAGATCCGGCCGGCCGTCGCGATTGCGATCCTCTGCGACGCGGACGATGCGGCCGTCCTCATAGTGAAACCAGGTGTCCACGGCGCCGTCGCCGTCACTGTCCTTTTCCGCGAGAACCGCCGTCCCGTCGGCGTCGTAATGCCAGGTGAGGGTCAAGCGGTCCGAACCGGCCTCGGCCTCACGGCTTTTCACGATCCGCCCGGCCGTGTCGAATTCCTCGACCCGTAACGGCCGGCCGGTGTTTTTGTCGAAGTCCTCCCGACGGCGAAGCACGTCGCCGGCATAGACGCGCCTCAACGAAACAATGCCCTCGGCGGTCGAGTGCATCTCTACCCGGGACCACCGGGGGTCGTCATGGCGAACCGAAATCTCGCAGCGGCCGTCGCCGTCGTTGTCCATCTCGCTCAACGCCAATGCCGCCCCGGTATATGTCTGCCGCAGATCCACGCGGCCCTCACCGTCCCGGTCGCGTTCGATCCGGGCGAGCTGCCCTTCCTCGAAGAACTGCCAGGTGTCGGGCCGGCCGTCGCCGTCGCTGTCGGACACGCTGCGCCCGATTCGGCCCTGGTCGTCGTAATGGATCGTCTGCTCCGGGGTGCCGTCCCCGTCCACGTCGACGGTCTGCAACGTGGGTCGATCTTCCTTGAACCGGGTGAGGCTGACACGGCAGCCGTCTCGAGCTTCAACACTTTTCAGGCACCCGGCGGCATAACGGCTGAGGCGGAGTACGGCACCGGTGCCCGGATCGGTTTCGCGGACCTCCGATGGGCGGCCGTCCGCATCGAAATCGGTGAACCGGTCCATGCGTCCGTCGCCGTCGGCATCCTCCTCGCGGACGGCCGGAGCCCCTTTCGCGTACCGGACCACCACGTTGAAGCGTCCGTCGCCGTCAGTGTCGGTCAGACGGGTGCGGATTTCCCCCTTTTCATAGACCTGCCGGGTCTCAAGGGAGCCGTCGCCGTCCAGGTCATGGCGGCTCTCGGAGGGACGGCCCAGCGCGTCCATGAAAACGACCTGTTCCACACGCCCATCACCGTCGGCGTCCTGCCGCTGCTCGCAGGGCAGGTCGTCTTCGAAGGTCTGCCACTGATTGACCCGCCCGTCTCCGGTGGTGTCCCGGGTGACCGACCGGAGACAGCCGTCCTCGTAGCGCTGGTCGGTGTCCATGCGGCCGTCGCCCGTGGTGTCCCGCTGCCAGCGGAGCGGCCTGCCGTCGACGTCAAAGACCAGCGTCCCGGTGATGCGGCCCGTGACGTCAAGGGCCTCACGCCGCGTCGGCCGGTCGCTATCCATGAAGTCCCGGACGTCCGTTACGCCGTCGGCGTCGGTGTCCCGTTCGATCGTCACCACCACACCGTCCCGATAATGTTGAACCGTGTCCATCTGCCCGTCGCCGTCGGTGTCCACGTCCAGGCGTTCCAGAACGCCGCCGGCGCTCAGGCGCGCGATCCGGTCGGTTCGCCCGTCGCCGTCCGTGTCCTGAGATATCGTGCGTGAACGCGCTCCAGGCGGCTCCGCCGCCAGCGGAGCGGCGATGAGCATTACCGCTGCGACAGCTATGGCCAGTCTACGGCGGCCCATTTTGATACATCCTTTCTGAAAACAAAAAGGCCACGAATACCGGGCGGATATCATTGCGCCCCTGCCTTCGTGGCCGGATCCATTAACGGACTGTCAAAACTGGCGGCATCTTCGTGATGCCCAATAATGACTGCGAGAAAAAGCACTCAACGGGAAAAATGTCAAGAGACAATGGAACTTCAACGATGGGGTAAAAGCGGATAAGTAACTGTCAAGACCGGCAAAGGAGACACAGCTCATATTGAAGACAGAATCGAGAGCTCCGCTTGCCCCCAGGACGCAGAACTTGTGGATGCGGGGGAAAATGTTGACGATGTTCTGCAAAATTTACCTGACAATGACCCGCGCAGTGTGTTCAACGGCTTGATCGAGGGTGCCGGAAAGAGGGCGAGACGACCAACATGCTGGATATCGTCACGGCGATGCAACTGGCCGATGAAGTCATCAACGTTTAACGGCTTCTCACAGCCTTGAATCGCCTTTCTTGACAGTCACTTTTATATAAAACTCCAGATCGTAACGATTATTCGATAAAGCAGATATCCGCAATTTCGGCCAATCGACGGACATGATAGTCCGCCGTGAGAGACGGGTTGCCGTAAGCGGCGAAGGGGACGCCCGCCGCCGCCGCGGTGTCCTGGTCCACGGTTGAGTCTCCGATAAACAGGGCCTGCTCCGGTTTCAAACGAAAGGTGGTCAGGATTTTCAGCAGGGGATCCGGGGCTGGCTTGGGATTCGGCACGTCCTGGGCGCACACCACCATGTCGAACAGATCGGTGAGGGCGAACTGCTCCATCACGCGGTTCATGGTATCGGTGCGATTGGTGGCAACGGCGGTGCGGCAGTGGGGCCTGAGCCGGGTCAGCAGCGGCACCAGATCCGGCTCCATCAGCATATCGGTGATGAAGGGAAGATAACTCTTTGCCTTTCGAAACCTATGGGCCTCGGAAACGGCCTCGGGGGTATTGAACAGGTAGGCAATACTGTCGTCTACCGTGTGGGCGTGAACGTAGGCAAACTGGGTATCGGTAAGGAGCGGTTTGCCGAAATGCACCAAAACGCTGTTGTAAAAGGCACGGTTGGCATCAGATGTGTCGAACATGACGCCGTCGCAATCGAAGATAACGGCCTGGTAAACGGGGATTGTCATCGTGTGAGATTATTTCTTTTCGCTGAGGCCACAACGCACATCCAGTCGTTGATTACCGCCACTAAGGGTTCACGAGCACGTCAATGTAGGCAAAGACCCCGGCAGTGTCAAGCCATGGCCATGGGATCCATGTCGTGAACCACGCGCACCCGGGAATGCTGAAACAGCTTGCCGTACTCGCGCATGAGGAGGCGCAATAACTGGTTCAGGGGCCCCGCATTTCGGCCCTTTAACAGGATGTGCCACCGGTGGCGCCCGGCGATCCGCGGCAACGAGGCCTCGACCGGCCCCAGCACGGCAATACCCCTAAACCCCTCGGCATCCGAAACGGCGCTGCGCAGCGCCTGCCCAAGCTGAACCGCCACCGCGGCAGCCTGTTCCTTGTCCGTCCCCGATATGTCCAGAAGCACCAGACGAGAGAACGGCGGGTAGGACAACTGCCGCCGATGCTCGATTTCCTCTTGGTAGAATATCCGGTAGTCCTGCGTCCGGGCGGCGGCGATGGTGAAATGGTCAGGGTTGAAGGTCTGCAAAATGACCCGGCCGTGGGTATCGCCGCGGCCGGTGCGGCCCGCCACTTGAGCCAGAAGCTGGAAGGTGCGCTCCCCGGCGCGAAAATCGGGCTGGCTCAGGGTAATATCCGCACAAATGATACCCACCAAAGTGATATTGGGAAAGTCGTGGCCCTTGGCCACCATCTGGGTTCCGACGAGAATGTCGATGTTGCCATGGCGCAGTCGCCGGAGGATCTTGAGCAGACTCCCCTTCCGTGCGGTGGTGTCCCGGTCCATGCGTTCGACCCGCGCATCCGGAAAAAGTCGGGAGATCCCCTCCTCAAGTTTCTCCGTTCCCAACCCAAGGCCGAGCATGCGTTCGGCGCCGCACTGGGGACAGGCGATGGCCGATGAAATGGAAAATCCGCAGTAATGGCAGCGATAGCGCCGGGCGGCCTGATGCAGGGTAAGCGTGATGTCACAGTGCCGGCACCGAACGGCAGTGCCGCAGGCCCCGCACACCGGCCACGTCGCATAACCGCGCCGGTTGAGAAACAGCAGGCTTTGTTCCCCACGGTCGAGTGTCTCGCGAATAGCCGTCAGCAGCGGCTTGGAAAGATGCCGATGGATGCCGCGCTCGTCGCGGAGTTCTTTGAGATCAACGACCCGTATCACCGGCAGGGGTCGTTCGGCCACCCGCCGCGTGATGTGCATTTCGGTGTATTTGCCAACGGCGGCGTTGTGAACGGATTGAACGGACGGCGTGGCCGATCCCAGAATCACCGGACAATCGGCCTGACGGGCCCTCACCACAGCCATGTCCCGGCCGTTGTATCGGAACCCCCCGTCCTGCTTATAGGAGGCATCGTGCTCCTCGTCGACGATGACCAGGCCCAGATTGTCCACCGGCGCCCAAATGGCCGAGCGGGCACCGATGACCGCGACGGCGCCGACACGGCGAATCATCATCCACTGATCGTAGCGCTCACCGGTGGACAGCCCGCTGTGCAATACCGCAATGCGGTCGGCCAAACGTGCCCGGAAACGCCGTTCCATCTGGGAAATGAGGGCGATCTCAGGCACCAGCACCACGACGGAACGGCCGGTGTTCAGCGTGCGCCGGGCCAGTTGAAGATAAATCTCGGTCTTTCCGCTGCCGGTGACGCCCGCCAGCAAATAAGGGTGAAACCCCGCATCGCCGTGCGCGACCACATTGTCCAACACGGCCTGCTGCTCCTCGTTGAGGGTCAGATCTTCATCCGGGGCGACGGTATCTCCAAAGGGATCCCGATAAAGCGACTTCTCTTTCAATACCAGTAGCCCGGCGGCCGCCATGCGGCGGATCAACGCCGGCGTGGCGCCGGCCGCCTTGCAGAGATCCGGCAGCGTGGCCGTTTCCAGTTCACTCAGGGTGCGGATGACCTGCGCGCTCTTGGTCGTGAGCAACGGCGTGCCCTCAGCTGCCTTTGCTGAAAGGGCCACCAGCGGAATCGTCTTTGCGCCCACCCGGTCCCCGTATCGTCCCAGTTCAGCGGCAACCCATCCGCGGCCGACCATCTTTTGCATGCGTGCACGGCGGATCTGCATGGCGCAGGCGCGGCCGATCTGACCCCGGTTCAGCGGCTGCTCGCCCAACGAGGAGAGAATGGCACGGTCGGTAGCATCACCCTCTCCCGCCGCCAGAGCCGCTCTGCCCTCATTATTCAACGTGTACAGCGTGGTCTCGGAAACCCCGATGCCACCGGGAAGGGCGGCCTTGATCACCTCCCCGATGGGGTGAAGGTAGTAATCGGCCGCCCAGCGAAACATCGGCACCATGGACTCGGGAAACATGGGGATATCGTCCAACAGAGCGATGATGTCACGCATGGCGATGCCGGGATCGGGCACTGCCGGCCCCAGCACGTAGCCGTTCACCCGGCGGCGACCGAAGGGTATCAGTACACGCCCCCCAATGCCCACGGCACCCTGGAGGTGCTCCGGCACGCGGTAGGTAAATGTGCCGTGAAGCGGCATGACCACGGCTATTTCGACATAAGATTCCGGCATCGGGAGATCATCACCAACGCCCCGAGGCACGCTCGGCCACCCGCGTACGGGACCGCTTTACGGCCTTTTTCCTTGACAGTGTCACTCGGGTAACGTATTTTATTATCGATATCGGGTAGTTATATGCCCCAATGGGCCCTTTCCGGCAACACCATCTGGTGTCTTTATAGCGGTAATCCAACCAGATGTTGGGGTTTCACCAAATACCAGACCGGCAGGGCTTTTCAATGGCTTTTTCACCAAGGAGAACATTATGTGCCCTAAAACCCGACGCGTCATCGCCACCGTGTCAATCGTGGCCCTGCTGGTGGTTTTTTCCGCTCAGCCGGCATTGGCCCAAAATCCGTCCGTCAGACAGATTCAACCCACGGGTGAAGCCATGACGGCCGATCTGTTACTGCTCCGTCCGGTCGGCCTGATCGGAATGGCTGCCGGCGCATGTGTCTGGGTGCTCTCGCTGCCCTTCTCCTTGTTGGGTAACAATGTGGGCGAAGCCACCGACGAGTTGATTAAAAAACCTGCCACATATACCTTCACGCGGCCTCTGGGGAGCCTGTAGGGTTTCCATAACCCGCCGCCGAGCACGGAACATGGTGGCGAAAATATCGTACCGCCCGCAGCCTGCTGCGGTAGGGGCGGCGATACCGCATATGGGGTGTGTTCTATTGACACCCCCCACCATTTTGCGTATAGACCTGTCCACAATTTGGCGGCCGTGCGGGCACCCCCCCTTTCCGCATTCACCCCCGAGTTTTCAACGTTAGACGGTGCGCTAGCCCCTGCAAAGACAGGCGACGGTTCGTTGCGCCCTGCTGTGACGCCGTGAGGCGCTTGTGCCCGCCATCCGGATCACTTCACACCCATGAAAAGGAGGTCTCCGTGTCCGTAACAGTCGTGACTCACCCCCTCATCCGGCACAAGCTCGGATTGATGCGCCAGGACGACATCTCCACCAAGGATTTTCGCGACCTTGCATCCGAGCTGGCCAGCCTCCTCACCTACGAAGCCACCAAGGACCTTGAGATGGAGGCCCGGACCATTCAGGGCTGGGACGGCCCGGTAACGGTGGAGCGCATCAAGGGGAAAAAAATCACCGTGGTCCCCATTCTCAGGGCCGGACTCGGAATGATGGACGGCGTTTTAAAGCTGGTGCCCTCTGCCAGGGTCAGCGTGGTTGGCCTTTATCGAAACGAGGAAACCCTCAAGCCGGTGCGCTACTATGAAAAGATGACCAGCAACATGGAAGAACGCATTGCACTCATTCTGGACCCCATGCTGGCTACCGGGGGCACCCTCATGGCGACCATCGACATGATCAAAGAAACCAGCTGCAAACAGATCCGCGGGCTGTTTCTGGTGGCGGCGCCGGAGGGGCTCGAGCGGTTGCGGGAGACCCATCCGGATGTGGACATATACGTTGCGGCAATCGACGAGAAGCTCAACGATATCGGCTATATCATACCCGGCTTGGGCGATGCCGGGGACAAGATTTTCGGCACCAAGTAGGCAACACGACATTTCGCAACGAGGAGACTATTCATGAGCGACTTCCACTCCACTGATTACCGGTTTCAGCCCAAAGACGCCCTGCTTGGCGCTCAGATGCTGTTCGTCGCCTTTGGCGCACTGGTCCTGGTACCGTTGTTGACCGGACTGAACCCCAACGTGGCGCTGTTTACCGCCGGTGTCGGCACCTTGATTTTTCAGGTCATTACCAAACGGATGGTGCCGATCTTTCTGGCATCTTCATTTGCCTTCATCGCACCCATTATCTATGGGGTGCAGACCTGGGGCATTCCGGGCACCATGTGCGGCCTGGTCGCGGCGGGCGGCCTCTACATCGCCTTGAGCCTGTGCGTGAAATTCTTCGGCGCCGAGTTTCTTCACAAGGTACTGCCGCTGATCGTGGTGGGGCCGGTCATCATGGTGATCGGGCTGGTACTGGCGCCGGTGGCTGTACACATGGCCTTGGGACGTACCGGAGACGGCTCGGCCTGGCTGGTGCCGGAGAAAACCGCCGTGATCGTGGCCGGCGTATCCCTGCTGACCACCATTGTTGCCTCTTTGCTGGGTAAAGGATGGTTCAAGCTCATACCGATCCTCATCGGCATTCTGGCCGGCTATTTCACAGCCTTCGCATTGGACCTCACCGGTATCGCGGCATCGGTACAGAGCGCCTTCGATCCGGGTAAACTCGGCAACTACACGGGGCCGGCCCTCGTGAGTTTCAAACCCGTCATGGACGCCCCCTGGTTTGCCGTGCCCGATTTCACCCTGCCGTCATGGAATCTCGAAGCAATCTTCTTCATCGTGCCGGTGGCCATCGCACCGGCCATCGAGCATTTCGGGGACGTTCTGGCCATCGGCAACGTTACCGGAAAAGACTTCGTGAAAAAGCCCGGCATCCACCGCACCATGATGGGTGACGGCATCGCCACATCGCTGGCCTCCTTTTTGGGCGGCCCCCCCAACACCACCTATTCGGAGGTCACCGGCGCGGTGACACTGACCCGGGCGTTCAACCCCGGTATCATGACGTGGGCGGCCATTTTCGCCATCCTGCTGGCCTTCATCGGAAAGGTCGGCGCCTTGCTGCAGACCATCCCGGTGCCCGTCATGGGCGGCATCATGCTCCTGCTCTTCGGCGCCATCACAGTGGTGGGTCTGAACACCCTCGTCAAGGCCGGCGATGATCTCACCGAAGCCCGCAATCTCTCCATCGTGGCACTGATTCTCGTGTGCGGCATCGGCGGAATGGTGCTCTCCTTCGGGAAATTCACGCTGGGCGGCATTGGCCTTGCCGGCATCCTCGGCGTCGTTCTGAATCTCGTGCTGCCGAGAACGAAGCGGGGATAATCGGAGGGCGACAGTCCCGTTCGTTCATTCGGAATGACAATTTGCAGAATGTGGACTTCTTACGGGACCCTTAATCTTGCAAAGGATGACTTCATGAAAAAACGCCACTCCAGGGCTAAGAACCCGGATGTCACATTGTGGGACGGGACCGAGACCCGACTGGGTCGATTCTGGGCGGATGGTCCCCTTGTGCTGGTTTTTCTCCGCCATTACGGGTGACCGTTCTGCCGCGAGCAAGTGGCGCAGTTGCGCCAGAAAGCGCGCCAGTTCTCTGAACTCGGTGCTCAGGTGGTACTTGTCGGACTCGGTACGGTGGCGGAAACCGCGGATTTTAAAACCCAGTTCAATGTGCCCTTTCCCATGATCGCCGACCCTAGAAGGCAATTGTATACAGCATTCGAACTCAAGCGCGCGACCACGGCAAGCCTGTTGTCACTGGGAACGGCTGTAAAGGGAATATCTGCCATGGTCAGGGGACACGGTATCGGTATCCCCAAAGGAGATGTCCATCAACTGCCGGGCGTATTCATCATCGACACCGAGGGCCGCATCCAATTCAGCCATTACGCCAAGGGACCGGCCGACCACCCGGACCCCGATGCGCTCCTCGCAATGTTGGCATCCGAGGGCGCCCAAAGTAAGTAAACCCCATCGTTGTCAGGCGTGGCGGCCCATGGTAACAAAGATGAAACGGTAAAAAGTAGCAAAAAGGACGATTTCGTAAAATGTTCGAGATACGGCTTGCGAATCCTGAGGAAGGCGGCGTACTTGCAGTACGCCGAAATAACGAAGGATGACGCGTAACGCAGATATCGGACTTTTTACGGAACCGTCAACAAAGACGACATGACCGCCGATAAAGATCGACCGAATATGCGCGAAACGTTGGATCGGATAAAGGGGATGGCCGGTAATCCGGATTTCATCTCCGGTATTTACAACTACTGCGACCGGTGGTGCGAGCGATGCAATATGACATCCCGCTGCTCGGTATTCGCCATGTCCGGGCCCGATTCGGAAAACGGGAACCCGCAGACGGCGGAAGACATCGACAAACTGCTGACGGAGACCTTCGAGTCAACGTCGGCCCTCCTCCAAGAACTGGCTGAGGAAGCCGGCATCGACGTGGAAGCCGTCGTTGAACCCACGGGGGAGGCCTTCGATCAGGAAGCCGGGGACTGCCATGTACTGGTGCGGGATGCCGAAAATTATGCAACGGCCGTTCACGATTGGTTTGTTTCCTGGGAGCCGGATCTCCTCGACGCATCGCATGGCGCCCCGCACGCTCAGCCACACCTGGTGATGGTGGGAGACACCTCCAAGGCGTCCCAGATCGAAGACCTCGTCGACACAATTCTATGGTATCACACCCTCATTAACGCAAAACTCCTCAGGGCCGTTCAGAATGACGTCCTGGCGCCTTCGGCCCCCCTGCAGGTGGCAAAAAGGGATGCAGACGGTTCGGCAAAAGTCGCCCTGATGGCCGTAGACCGTTCTGCGGCGGCATGGACCCGGCTCCTTGAGTTCTTTCCCGAAGCCGAATTGGAAATCCTCGCTTTTCGGCATCGCCTGGAGCGGTTGCGCCGCGCCACGGAGTGGGCCTTTCCCAATGCCCGCGACTTTGTCCGGCCTGGGTTTGACGACACCCGCACCGCCGCTGTGCCAGTCTCACCAGACAGCCACGACGCGTTCTGACCACTCCGATGTCCATGCCGCCGCCCCATGTTCGCCGCCTTGACACCATTGGCGGCGAGACACACAATGAAGGGGGCGGATTTTCCCACGCAAAGGAGATCAACCATGATGGTGAAACGGTATGTTTTGATGTTCCTGGTGGTCCTGCTGCTCCCGGCAACCGCATCCGCCAAGAAGATCCTCATTACGGCCGTCGACTGGTATCCCTACATGTCCCGCACCATGGAGGGCAACGGCTTTGCCTGTGAGGTGGTCACCTATGCCTTCCTGGCCGTGGGATACGAAACCGAGTATATTTTCACGACATGGGAAGACAGCCGCGACAAGGTGGTCAACGGATTGGTAGCCGGTATGATCGGGTTCGCCGAGGAGACTGAAAAGGCGCCGAGACTTCAGCTGTCAGATCCCATTGCCGTTTCCAAGGACGTGTTTTTCTTCAAGCGGCGGCCATCTGATGAGGTGAACTTCAAAAATTTGGAAGACTTGAAAGATTACCGGATCGGCGTGGTCCGCGGCAGCCATTCCCTGTCGACTTTCAAAAAAGCCGGCCTGAAGCTCCACCTCTCCAGCGATGCCGGCTTCGCGTTTAAAAAGCTTTACATCGACATGGTGGACCTGGTCCCTGAAAACGAGTTCGTGGGCTGGGCCATCATCAATCGGTTGTATCCCGATGAGATCTACAAGTTTGACGAGACCACGCGCTCCATTTCGGAAAGCCAGGTGCACCTGGTCATGGCCGCATCAAATCCCACATCCAGTCAAATCCTGGACGCCTTCAACCGCGGCCTTGAGACGCTCAACAAGGAAGGTGTCTACGTGAATCTTCTCAGGAAATATATCAAGGAAGTCAAAATCAAGACCCCAAAAAATCCCTATTGATAGCGGATTGATAGCGACGGATGCCCTATCTGCACTGCACAAGATTCAGGGCACCCTGCCCTGGCAGCGGTTCAATGTGTTCCAGTGTTGATGCATCTGCTCCTTGACCGAAGTTATCCCCCCCGTCAACTTGAAAAATCTGCAAAACCAATCCTGAAAGGGGAGAACTCGATCCCACACCCTACCGAAACGCCGCTTTGGAAATCGATACTGCCCCGGGCACGGAGATTGCGAAGGGCTCAGGCATACCGACACCCACACTGGAGAGCCCGCCCATGAGAGATCCACAATTGGAACAATTGCCCGCTTTCAAAGTCCACAACCGGTCCGGATCCATCAACCTCACCCTCATACCCGCCAAATTTGACGGAGAGACATTCACCTCCCGTGCGGGCGATGTCAGGGTGCTCAAAAAGGGGCACCTCATGATCGAGACGGCCAACGCCGCCGCTGGCGCGGACAATCGGGGAAACACGACCTATGACTGGGCCAACAAAGTCACCATGAAGCTCACAGACCCGGACATTCAACAGATGCTTGCCGGCCTTCGAGGAGAGAAATGCCAGATTGTTCATGACCCGAACAAGGCCCGTAGCGAGACAGAGACCGACCTTCCAAGAAGCCGCCTGCAAATCAGCAAGGGGGAGCGCTTCGGTTTCTTCATGACCATGAGCCGTGGAGACAACACCGTGAACTGCCCCCTCAGCGATACCGATGCGGCCACGTTGAGCCTCTTGCTAAGTCAGGCAATCGCAAGAATCTATGGCTGGTAGACCGATGGATGGGTTCCGCTCCGCGCCACCCATCTTACCCGGATACGCGACCCGGGATAGTATCTTTCTTGATCAAACAAGCCTGACAGCCAGTGGCGACGCTGTCGTCTGAAACCGGATTATTCATTATGGGCGTCTTCCTCCCGCGGATCGGCATTTAAGGATGCCGGCAGGCCCATTACGAATTCACGAATCTCATCACGCACCCGACGGTAATGCACCAGGGCTTCTGCTTGCGTACCGGCATCCTTTGCCAGTCTCGGCGGATCGTCGAAACCCTTGTGGATGATCCGCGCCGAACCACGAAACAGCGGGCAGCGTTCGTGGGCGTTGCCGCAGACGGTGACCACTGCGTCCCATCCGACATCGAGAAAATCATCGACCAATTTGGAATGGTGGCCTGAGATATCGACCCCGGCCTCGGCCATGACTTTCACGGCGAGGGGATTCAGTCCATGGACCTCCACACCCGCGGAGGCCACTTCAAGGGTGTCGTTTTTCAGGTGCCTTGCCCACCCTTCGGCCATTTGGCTGCGGCAGGAATTGCCGGTGCAAAGAAAGAGTATTTTCGTTTTTTTTGGGTCCATTTTTCCCCCACATGACAGGCGTTCCCTGAATGGCGCCAAAGGATCTGAGAATGTGGCGATCTACTTCATTGTATGGATAGTGCACCACTTTCGTTAGGGTAGCATGTGCGCAGGATGTGATCAGCATCACTGCGTCCTTCGGGCTTCGATCAACCCCATTGTTGCATCAAATATCCCTCCACGAAGATCCCCGCGGCCACGATGTTGATAAAGGTTTTCATGGCGCCTCCCGTCATATTCTCGGATCGTACTTTGCCGATTTAAAAATCGCCTGTCAACGCTCGATCCGACAAGCGGGAAAATACCGGCAGGGGTCACGGACACTGGAATGGATAGAAATCTGCGCCAAAATACGCTAATAGAATACATCTTCCGCGGTCTGCCGCCGATACCGGCCCGACGATAACCCCCAACGTTGCAAAAGCCGGAGGGTGAACAAAATGGCAGCTAAATCCATAATCCTTCGAATTCTCCGGCGGTTATGCCTGGAAGCATACGGTCTTTATTATGATTTTTAGGAATATCAGCATGTTGGAAATTGCATGCCATTTTGTTTGTGCAACGATGGGGTAAACCCTCTCCGAAGACAAGCACTCGACATGGAAAAGTTTTCACCGCCGCCGTACGACGACTACATCCGAGCGCTCACCGACATCAGTCGGGCGATCACTTCGGAACTCTACCTGGAGGATCTACTAAAGCTCATCGTCATGGTGACGGCACGCGTGACCGGCGTTGACATCTGCTCCCTGTGGCTCATCGACGAGGACAGCGTCCCACCCAAAATCCGCCTCAAAGCCACACAGGCCATTGCCCCCGAGTATGTCAAAGACCGATCACTGGACCTTTCGGAGGGGGTGGTGGGCCATGTGGCCACCCATCGGAAGCCGCTGGCCATCCGCAACGTGCTCAAGAGCCGACGGTTCAAGGAAAAGGAAATGGCCCGGCGTCTCGGCCTGGTTTCCATGGTGGGCGTACCCTTGCAGCTCCAGAGCGAAAAGGTCATCGGCGTCCTCAACTGTTTTACCTCCGAGCCGCACACATTCACCGACACAGATATCAATCTGCTCACCGCCGTGGCCAACCAGGCAGCGGTGGCCATTCTAAATACGGAACTCATGGTCAAGACGGCCGTCATTCAAGAGGAACTGGCAACTCGCAAACGGATCGAGCGGGCAAAAGAAATTTTGATGCTGCGCCGAAAAATGACCGGTGACGCCGCCTACCGATGGATGCGAAAGCGCAGCATGGACACCCGAAAAACCCTGCGGGAAATCGCCGAAGCCATTCTTATCTCCGAAGACATTTATCTGGAATAGCGTTTCCACGGCCCACTTTGCCTCGCCACTTGCCAGGCCCCACTCTTTTGCCAAGAGCCGTCTCGTGCCACCGTTGGAATCCGCCGCAAGGATACGCCGCGCCCTGCAGCGGCAGCGCCAATATTGACGGTTTCGTAAAAAGTCCGAAATCAGCCTTTACGTTATGACGACCAAGGGGTTTTTTACGATGCCGTCAACATTATTCATTCTAATTTTTTTGAACTATATTTCATTGTCACTTGACTTGTTTTTTCGAATGGATTAGCAATCCCCCTTGTGTATGACACACCGACGCACAACGGCGTGCTCGGTAACTTATAGAATTAGAGAGACAACGACGTCTGCTCCGAGGGGCAGGCGTTTTTTTATTCCCGCCTGCCGATCAGTGAAACTTTATTTTTCGTGAAGGGGGAAGAGATGCGATTTGAGAAAACCAATGATGTTCTGGGAACCACCAATCGGGGTAATCCGACGGAATCGAGTCTTTGCACACTGTGCCGGGCGGACTGCCGAGGAAAATGCGAAACATGGCTGTCGAGCATGGTGGGGCGCAAACTGCTATACCCGCGCAGCTTCGGTATCGTCACCGCCGGCGCCAACAACACCACGCATGTGGGTGTCTCCTACAACTCCTTGAGAATACAAGGCTACGCCTACGGCGCCCACGGCGTTCAACAGGGGCTATCGAGCGACCCTGACGACTGCATCTTCCCCAATGTCAGTCTGGAAACCGAATTCGGCAGCGAAATCAAGACCAAAGTGCGCATCCCCCTGATGACCGGGGCGCTGGGCTCTACTTTCGTGGCGGAAAAATACTGGGACGGTTTCGCCGTGGGTGCGGCGCTGTCTGGGATTCCGGTGGTAATCGGTGAAAACGTTGTCGGCGTGGACCGCAAATCTGAAATCGGCCCCGGCACCGAGCGCAAGGGCAAGATCAAGAGTGCCCCTGAATTGGAACGCCGCATCGACGGCTACCTGCGGTACTACAACGGCTACGGCGCCATCATCGTTCAGCTCAATGTGGAAGATACCCGAAACGGTGTTGCCGAGTTTGTGGCCGACAAATATGGCGACAAAGTCATCATCGAACTGAAATGGGGCCAAGGCGCCAAAGACATCGGCGGCGAGATCCAGGTGACTAGTCTGGATTATGCCCAGTTCCTGAAGAACCGTGGCTACGTCGTTGACCCGGATCCGACCATTGCCGAGGTCCAGCGGGCGTTCGAATCCGGCGCCATCAAATCCTTCGCCCGTCACAGTCGCCTTGGCGGCACGAATCTCGACACCGTAGAAAAAGTCCGCGAGGACTTCATGAGCAGCGTGGAATACCTTCGCAGCATCGGTTTCAATCGCATCTCCCTGAAGACCGGCTCCTACGGCATGGAAGAACTGGCCATGGCCATCAAATTCGCAACGGACGCCAAGCTGGACCTGTTGACCATGGACGGCTCCGGCGGCGGCACCGGCATGAGCCCCTGGAACATGATGCAGAGCTGGGGTGTTCCTTCCATCACCCTTCACTCCAAAGCCCACGAATATGCCTGCATTCTCGCAGCCAAGGGGCAAAAAGTCGTTGACATGTCCTTTGCCGGCGGCTTCGCCCTGGAGGACAGCATTTTCAAGGGCCTCGCCCTCGGAGCCCCGTTTACGAAATTGATTTGCATGGGCCGCGCCATCATGGTGCCCGGTTTCCTCGGCGCCAACATCGAAGGGGCGCTCCACCCGGAGCGCCGACAGAAAGTGAACGGCAACTGGGGCGACCTGCCGAAAACAGTCAGCGGCGGCAGCCCCCAGGAGATTTTCGCCGGCTATTTCGATGTTGAAAAAATCGTTGGGAAAGACGAAATGAAAAACATCCCCTACGGGGCCATCGCGTTCTACACGATGGTGGACAAGCTGTATTGCGGACTGCAGCAGCTCCTTGCCGGCGCCAGGAAGTTTTCCGTCGCCCAACTCACCCGGGATGAAATTTTCGCCGGCAATTACGATACGGCGAGGGAAACCGGCATCCCCCACATGGCGGACGCCAATGACGAGAGCGCCAAGACGATCCTCAACGGTTAACCCGCGGTAGCGTTTCGCAGGCTCACCGCCATCCGGGCTCCCGCCGGATGGCGGTTCTGTTAGGGAAGGTTGAACCAGATCAGGCGCACCGGACTCTCGCCGGCGTTCTTCCACTGGGAGGGAGTGTCGGCGGTGAGGTGGATCACGTCGCCGGCGCCCAGGTGGTGCGACTCGTTGGCCACGGTCACAATCACCTCGCCGGCGATGACGTAACCGATCTCATCCCCTTTGTGGTTGAAAAAGTGCCCGGGCAGGACAGCCTGGGGAGCGATCTCCACTTCCTGGGCCTCCAGGTGCGGAGCGAGATCCGGCGGTGTGAGCTTTCGGCCGCTGATGAGCGGTTTCGGCAGTCCCGGAAAAACCAGGTCGGTGGCTCCGCCGGCCGGAAATACCACACGCCGTTCCCGGGCCGGCCCATCGCCGAACAGGCTGCCCATATTTACGGCAAGGGTCTCCGCAATTTTGAACAGCGCCGGCAAGGAAGGATAAATGGTGTTGCTTTCAATTTGCGAAATGGTGCTGGGGGTGACCCCCACCCAACGGGCCAATTCCTTCTGAGAAAGACCTTGGCGGGTGCGGATTTCCTTTACCCTGCTGCCCACGCCGATCCTTCCGGAAGCTTTCTTCTCCGATTCAAAGTGAACGTTCAGGTCGTCGGACCAAAAAAAGTGGGGCTTTTGCAGTACACGGGTCTCGCGGTCTTCCGCCTTGAGCACGGTGAGAAACGACCGGCCGCGGCGCAGGGACAGGTCGATGGCCACTTGGGCGACCTGATTGATGTTGGCTTTGAGTCGATTGGAATGTGCCTTTTTCTCCATGACCCAATAGGCGATGGTGTCCAATTCGTAGAGCTTGGGGCAGGCGCGGGAATAAAATCGCAGCAGTTGATCCTCGCCGCCCCAGAGTTCCTGCATGCCCGTGAGGCTCTCGAAGACCAATCGTACATCCCCGGACATTGTCTGGTGCAATCCGTAGATGGCATCCATGACCTGTTCGGGATTTGCCGGTTCCGTGACGTTAACGATTCTCTGGAGCCGCCGGTCGGAAGTGTTTTCGTAGTAGCGGCTGAACACCTCCGATCCGTCACCCTTGCCATCGGTAAAACAATCCAGAATCATCATGCGATCGTTCTCGACCAGCGGCCCCAGTTTCTCCATCAGATTTTTGGGAGAACGGTCAAAACTCACATAAATAATGGATTTGTCGGCGGCCTGTGACGAGCACAGAAAATTTTGCCAGAATATGGCGGAAAGGCTCCCTGCATCGTCATACCACACGACGTTGTCGCCAATAAAAAGCCCTCCCAGAATATCATCAAGGGCATCGATGCCGGAGGATACGCGGTTCTTCTTTTCGATCATGGATACCTTTCACTTTCTCCTTGCGGGGCCGGCCAGGGGCCTCCTGCACACCACATCATCTGCCCGGAACGCTGCCGGTGCCTTTGGATAGGCGCCGTCGTACCCCGTTTGCTTATAGACCACACTGTCGATGGTGCTCAAGGTGAAAAAGGAATTGATGTGTCAGGACCGCGGCCGCCGCCGGGATCGCAGCGACTTGGCCCCATCGGGCGCCGGCCGGTCCACCGACCGTTTGGGGGGCCGTTTCGGGGTGTTGCCGCCCGTGATCATTTTCAACAGCCGGTCGATTTCCGGCGTCGACAAATACCGCCACCGGCCCTGGGGCAGTCGCCCTAGTTGGATGTGGGCAACACGAACCCGGCAAAGTTCAATGACGCGATGGCCCACCTTTCCCACCATGCGTCGAATCTGGCGGTTTCGCCCCTCCAACAGAACAATACGAAACCGCCGGTCGGCCGTGCGGCGCACCGTGGCCGGACGTGTGCGACGCCCCTGGATGGTCAGCCCCGAGGCCAATTGCGCCAGGGCTTCATCGGAAATCGGCGCCGCCACGGAGACGTCGTACTCTTTTTCGTGATCAAAGGAAGGGTGGGACAACCCGTGATGAACGCGCCCGTCATCGGTGAGCAGCAACAATCCGGTGGAGGCCTTGTCCAGCCGGCCCACCGGGTAGAGCCGGGTGGGGATCGCCACCAGGTCGGTGACGAGTTTCTCGCCTTGCTGGCAGCAGGAGGTGACGAATCCGGGGGGCTTGTTCAAGGCGATATAGATGCGCTTTTCGGAGATGCCCACCGGCCGGCCGTCAATCGAGACGCGATCATTGGAAGGATCGACACGACTGCCCAACTCGCGGACCAAGACGCCGTTGACCGCCACCCGGCCATCGAGAATCCACTGTTCCCCCTGGCGGCGGGAACACTGTCCCGCGTGGGAGAGAAATTTCTGAAGCCGCATGTCAGCCATGGTCACGTCCACACCGGATTTTTTGGGACCGCAAAGAGCAATGCCTTGCACCGACGGCCGGATTTCAATTGACACAGGCCCTGATTGTTGTCAAATTGCTTCGCCGTAAGTATCGACAACAATGAATGATTTTGCGTGAATGACATATGCGCCGCATTGCACCCACAGACGCATCACTGCCGCCCTGCCCCGCCTGTGGAGGGCCGCTGGGACTTCGCCGTACCTGAAAGCGGCTCCTGCTCCGCTGCCGGGCCTGCAGCCGCGACTATCCCCTGGAAGCCTTTGCCGAGGAGATGGAAGACATCTTCGACGTGGTCTTCGCCTGCGTCCGATGTGATCGGTTGTAGAACCGGTGGTTCTCGCCGACCTGAGACCGGTACGCTCACCGTTCATTCGAGGCAAGATGCCTGAATCTGCCCGCAACCTCTGGCGCCGCCAGAAATATACCGTTGCCCGGCCTCACCGGCGGCCCTCGCTTTCAGGTGGCACGCTGCAACCGACGATGTTTCGATTTGGCTGGCGAAACCGGCAAACCCGCTTCCGTCGGCAGACGTATGATCAATCGACATGCACCGCGCCCTGCCCCTCGGCGCCAAGAGGAGACGAACATGAAACACGCCGGCGGAAAATATCGACTGGCACTGGTGGTGCACTCCGTCGAAATCGCGGATGAAGTCCGGCGGACCTTGGGGCCCGACATCGAAGATGTCCACGTCACGCTGGTAGACCTGGACGAAGCCGAGCCCACCGCTCGAAGCCTGCTGTCCCAGGACTTCGAAGTGATCCTGGGCCATGGTGGCACCGGCGCCCTCATGACCCAAAAAATAGGCCATTCCGTTGTCAACATTCCGACCCAGTTGCTTGAAATCATCCATGCCATTGAAAAAGCCCGCCAACACGGCCGCAGGATCGCCATCACGAGCTTCGGGGAGCCCCGCGAGGGGATGGAGATGGTCAGCGCGTTTTTAAATGTCGACCTCAAACAGATCATCTTCAGTTCCACCCGCGAGCTGGAATACGGGGTCGGCGCAGCCATTTCAGACGGATACGACATCATCGTTGGCGGGGGCGTCAGCCGCAAAATGGCATTGGGGCTCAACGGGCGAGGGGTGATCATCCAGCCCAACAGCAAAAGCGTTCACCGCGCCCTGGTGCAGGCAAGGGCCATTGCACAGGCCAAACGCGAGCAGCGCCGGTACACCCAGCAGCTGCAGACCACGCTTCAAATCATCCCCGACGGGGTCATCGGCATCGACGGACTCGGCCGGCTCAATTTCTGCAATGCGGCAGCAACCGACATTTTGGGCGAACACCTGGACACGCGAGTCGGCCAGTCCTTCTCGAAAATGAACAGCGATCTGGGCCTGATTGATGTGCTGACTTCCGGAAATCCACAGATCGACGAATTCAAGACGATCCGGGGAAGACACCTGGTCATCAACTCGCTGCCCATCCGCATCGACAACCGCACCCAGGGGGCGGTCGCCCTGATCCGCGGGGTCGAGTCTATCCAGAACATCCACCGCAAGCTACGGGAAAATATGTACCAGCGCGGCTTTTCCGCCAGGTACCGCTTCGATGATATCCGCTGGAAGAATCCGCAGATGGGCAAATTGATCGAACGCGCCGAAAAATTTTCAAAAACGGACGGCACGGTGTTGATCATCGGAGAAACCGGAACGGGCAAGGAGCTGCTGGCCCACGCCATCCATGATTTCAGCGGGCGCAGCGACCACCCCTTCGTGGCGATCAACTGCGCCGCGCTGCCGGAAACGTTGCTGGAAAGCGAACTCTTCGGCTATGAAGCGGGCGCGTTCACCGGCGCCAAGAAAGGCGGAAAGATCGGCCTGTTCGAACTGGCCACCAGGGGCACGATCTTCCTGGACGAAATCGGGGATATTACGCCCGGCCTGCAACTCAGACTGCTCAGGGTCCTTGAGGCAAAGGAGGTAATGCGGGTGGGAGGTGACCGCATCGTCCCGGTGGACGTACGCGTGATCGCCTCGACACACAGGGATCTTCATGAAGGCGTCGGCAGCGGTCAGTTTCGGGCGGATCTATTTTATCGACTGGCCCAGTTGCGACTGCAGATCCCGCCGTTGCGGCAGCGGCCGGACGACATTCCGGTGGTCGCGGCCAGGGTATTGCAGCAATACGAGCGAAGCGAAGCTCACCTGTCGCCGGAAATCATCACCAGCCTGCGCAATCATTCCTGGCCGGGCAATATCCGAGAGCTGAATTCTTTTCTGGAGAGCTATTTCATCCTGCTCGGCGACAAAAAAGCGGATGCGGCCTTGTTCCGGGAACTCTTTGGGGAGCTTTTTGAAAATCCGATGCCCCCTTACAAAAACAGCGGCGCCGAAGACCCGCCATCCCCGGCGGGCAATGCCCACGCCGGCGCCCGTACCCAGTTGAAAGACCGGCTCGATATCGCCGAAAAGGTTATCATCCAAGAGGCGCTCGCCGCCTGCCGCTACGATCGCAAAAAGGCAGCCGATCGCCTTGGCATCGGTACGACCACCTTGTGGCGAAAAATCCAGCGCCTCGGGATATGACGGCGGCGCCGTCGGCCGCCGGTTTTTCTACACCGCCTCGCTGTTTATAAGCGCCTGGCGCTTGTTTTTGGCCCGCTGCATCATATAGACGATGCTTACCAGCGCCAGCCCCGCAAAATCGGTGATCACCGTCGGCCAGTAGAGAAGCACCGTGGCAACCGCGAAAATGATCCATTCCACAAGGCTGGTGCGCCGGATCAGGTACCCCATGGTAAGGGAAGAAAATGCCAGCGTCCCCAATGTCGCCGAGATGAACGACATTGCGATCTCAAACGGGGATCCCTGAAACAAGATCGCCGGCGTGAAGGCAAACAGCAGCGGCATCACATACAGCAGCTTGGCAAACTTGAAAGAGGTCCACCCGGTCTTCCACGGATCGGCGCCGGCGATGGCGGCGCCGGCATAGGCGGCCACGCAGACCGGCGGTGTGATGTTGGAATCCTGGCTGAACCAGTAAACGATCATATGGGCGGCAATCGCCGACACCCCCATTTCTCCGAGCGGGGGGACCGCCAGCACGGCAACGATCAGGTAGGCGGCGGTCACCGGCACCCCCATCCCCAGCACCAGTGACGCCAGACCGATCAGAATCACCGCCAGAAGCAGATTGCCGCCGGCCAGGTGGATGATCAGATCGGAGAACTTGAGCCCGATGCCGGACAGGCTGATGGTGCCCACGATGATGCCGATCACACCGACGGTGGCCCCGATCATGAGGGTGTTTCTGGCGCCGGTCTGAACCGCTTCCCAGATCTCCCGAGGCCCCATGCGTGTTTCTTTTTTCATCCAGCTGATGGCGATGCAGGAAAGCGTCGCCCAGAACGCGGAATAACCCGGCGAGTAGCCGATGATCATCAGCACCGTGATGACCACCAGCGGCAGCGCATAATACCATTCCGCTTTTAATACGTCCTGCCACCGGGGCGCATGCTCATCCCGCACACCCCCCAGGCCGCATTTTTTCGCCTCGAAATGGATCATGCAAAACACCGAGAAGAAATATAGCAGGGCCGGCCCCACGGCGACCAGCATGATGTAGGAATACGGCAACCCCGTCAGTTCCGCCATC
Source organism: uncultured Desulfobacterales bacterium (assembly GCA_964446485.1). Lineage (GTDB taxonomy): Bacteria > Desulfobacterota > Desulfobacteria > Desulfobacterales > JBDRRP01 > JBDRRP01. The sequence continues at coordinate 57,614 of CAYUOU010000014.1, forward strand.
AGAAATCCGCCGGCGCCCATGATGGGGGGCATGAACATGCCTCCGATGGAAGCGCTCGGCTCGATGGCGCCGGCCACATGCGGCCTGAAGCCGGCGCGCTTCATGAGGGGAATTGTGAACGCCCCGGTCGAGACCGTGTTGGCGATGGCACTGCCGGAAACGGAGCCGAAAAGCCCCGAGGCGATAACGGCCACCTTGGCCGGCCCGCCGGTGGTATGACCGGCGAGAGCCATCGGAAGGTCGATAAAAAACCGGCCCGCACCCGACTTGTGCAAAAAGGCACCGAAAAAGATGAACAGGATCACATAAGTGGCCAGCACCCCGGCCATGACGCCGAAAACCCCGTTGGTGGTCAAAAACAGGGAAATCGACAGGCGCTGGATGCCAAAACCCCGATGCGCCATGATTTCAGGCAGATGTGGACCGAAAATGGCAAAGGCCAGCATGGCCACCCCGATTAGGGTCATGGACATTCCCAGCACCCGGCGGCAGACCTCCAGAGAAATGAGCACGCCCGCCACACTGACCAGTGCGTCGAGTTCCGTCTCGGCGCCGGCACGGTAGTTGAGCGCTTCGAACTGGCTGATCCAGTAAAATACCAGGCTGCCAGCGGTCACCGCGAAGAGAATGTCCGACAGGGTAGGATTCCGGGGCCAGCGGGCGGCCATGAAATTGTCGGCGAAAAAAAGCGCCACCGCGAGGGCCGCACTGCCCAGAGCCAGCCACCACAGCATCGAATGCCGTCCGATGGCGCTCAGAAGGCCCACCTCGGACCAGGTGTAATCGATCTCCATCAGTTGCTCATGGAAGGCGATGACATCGCCGTAGAACAGCGCCGCCACGAGAATGCATGACAGGATAACCCCCATCAGAATATCGAGGCCGATGCGCGTTTTGGCGCCGCCGGCGGGATAGAGCAAAAAGACCAGGACGTAGGTAATGAATACATAGACACCCAGGTGATACTGAATCCCCACGGTGGATATGCCTGCGGCGTAGAAATAGAAAAACACCAGAAAGGCGCTGAGTGCCGGTACGATCATTTTCCAGAGGCCGCCGGGGTTGCGATGGGTCCTGGAATCCTTTTCCAGGATTTCCTTGAGCTTCTGCTTGTTTTCGCCGTCCAGACCGTTAAAATCGTCTATCTCATCCGACATTGGAGAAACTCCTTGGCGTCACTTAAAGGTATCGGTTTTTAACCGCAGAAAGCACTGGGAGAGCGCAGAGAAAATACCGGGCAATCCATGATTTTCTCTGCGCTCGGTCTCTATTGCGGACACTGCCACCATCTTCAGGGTGTCATCAAAATCACTTCAACTTCTGCCGATCGGTCAGCGTCAGCCCCTGTTCCTGCCAGAATTTCGCGGCCCCCGGATGAACCGGCGTGGCGATACCGCTCAACCCGTTTTTGATCGTCATTGCCTTGGCTGTCTTGGAAATGCTGTGAAGGTATTTCAGCCCATCGGGAGAATAGATTTCCTTCAGCAGGGTATAGACCGTCTCGCTGTCCACGTGTCTTCCGGCCGTCCATATGGTCGAGTCCTGAACGGACATGACGTCGTAATCGACGCCCTGGTAGGTGCCGGCCGGAATCTTAACTTCGGTATAAAACGGATAGTCTTCCGAAAAGGTGGAGCCCTTGGCACCCTGCACGAGATCGATGAGGCGGATTTTGTTACTGGCGGCCGCCTGGATGATCGAGGCGTTCGGAAAGCTCGTCAGCGCCCACATGGCATCGATGAGCTTGTCTCCCAGCGCTGAGGCGCCCTGGCTGTAACCGATGTACTCCGGGGTGAACTGATCCCAGAGGCCCAGCGATGTGAAATAACGCTGTGCGGAAGCCGCCGCGCCGGAACCGGCCCCACCCACGGCGACGCGTTTTCCTTTAAGGTCCTGGACGGTCTTGATGCCGCTGTCCTCCCGTGTAATCAACTGGGCCGGCGCCCCGTAAATGAATGCCAGCGCATAGACATTCTTGTACTTTCGTTTGTCCCCGGTGAGAAGGCCGTTGCGGGCCAGATAAAGATCTCCGGCATAGACCATTCCGAAATCGGCATCACTGCTGTTGTTGCGCCGCAGGTTCTCCACCGACCCGGCCGAAACCATGTTGGAAAGGCGCACCCCGGCGACTTCGCGGCTGACCCTGGTGGAGATGGCGTTGGAAAAGATTTGAAACGTCCCCCCGTCCGGCCCACCTGAAAAAGCGAGCTGTTTAAGCGACTGGGCCTCGCATGGTGCCGGCACCGCCATCCAGGCACACCCCATCATCAAAACAAAAATCACCATCGTTATTGTGGTTTTACGATACATATTGCCTCTCCTTTCAAACGTTATGATAGACTGTGAAAAAGACCTCTCGACAACCGAGAGTTTCGTTGGCCTTGGCCCACAGCGAAAAGATCCAACCATCGGAAAACCTCCCTCAGGAGCCTTCAGACGCCTGAACCACAACCCCGTCCCTGCGAAGGTCGGCGATCTGCGCAGCACTCATCTGAAGCATTTCCCCGAGCACCTCGGCGCCGTGCTCTCCCAGCAGCGGCGGGCGCCGGGTCGGGCCGGCGGGCGTTTTTGAAAGTTTGAAGGGGGCCGAAAGTTGAAGAACCTCCCCCTCGACCGGATGCGGCATGGAGAACACCAGCCCCCGAGCAGCCACATGCGGATCGGAAAACACCTCCGCGATATCAAGAATCGGCCCGCAGGGAATGCCCTGCGCTTCGAACACATCCAGCCATGCTGCGGCGTCTCTTTCCCGCATCTTGGCCTCCAGAACCGGCATGATCACCTCCCTGTTTTCAACGCGGAGGCGATTGGTCGAAAAACGAGGATCGTCGATAAGTCCCTCCGCACCCAAGGCCCGGCAGAACGCCGCGTACATCGGATCGCTGGTAGCCGCCACCTGCACCCACCGGCCGTCCCCGGCCTGAAAGGCTCGGGCCGGCACGCGGTGGATATGGTCCAGACCCCAACGGGCCGGGGCCTTTCCGTTTGCGAAGTAGTCCATGGCCATGATGGTCAGCAAAGAGATCATCCCGTCGTAGAGGGCCACATCAATGTATTGGCCCTCACCGGTTCTGAGCCGGTGGATATACGCGGCCAGAACGGCGGCCACCGCCTGGTCCGCCGCCACCAGATCGGTGATGGGTATGCCCACCTTGACCGGCGGGCGATCACGTTCACCGGTGACGGACATCAGGCCGGTCATCCCCTGGATTATGGGATCGTAGGCCTTTTTGTCCCGGTAAGGGCCGTACTGGCCGAAGCCGGAAATGGCGCAGTAGATCAGCGCCGGGTTGATGGTTTTGAGCCGCTCGTAGCCGATCCCGAGCTTGTCCGACACCCCAGGGGTGAAATTCTCCACCACCACATCGGCTTTGGCCGCAAGCGCACGGGCGATCTCCCCGGCGCGCGGATCCTTGAGATTGAGCACCAGGGAGCGCTTGTTACGGTTAAGCACCGTAAAATACCCGCTTTCACCGTTTCTCAGGATGGGCGGCCAGGAGCGGCTTTCATCGCCGCCGGGCGGCTCCACCTTGATGATCTCGGCGCCAAGATCCCCCAGCATCATCGTCGCGTACGGCCCCGACAGCACGCGCGTAAAATCCAGGACCTTCAATCCTTCAAGGGCTTTTTTCGTCATGACCGGTGTTCCCCCGTTGACGGTGTCATAAAATGGTGGTGATGGTTATTTCCGGTAATCAAACCGCTTTCGAAACAGTGACCGGGCCACCATGTTGATCTGGGCCTGGGTGGTGCCGCCCCCGATCTGGAACATCCGCACGTCCCTGAACATGCGCGCCAGCGGCAGCGATTCCGCATAACCGGCCGCACCGAACATCTGAAGACTTTCGCTGGTGACCTCCAGGGCGGCGTGCCCGGTGTAGGCCTTGGCCATGGAGGCTTCGTCCATCAACGGCAGATAGACATTGTTGGGCAGCGGACGCGCATTGCAGGCCGCCCTGTAAATCAGCAGTCTGGCGGCGTTGAGCTTGATCTCCCCCTCGGCGGCCATCCACTGCAGCCCCTGAAAATCCGCAATGGGGCGGCCGAACGCCTTGCGTTTTTTCATGAACGCCACGGCAAGATCGTGCGCCCCCTGGGCGAGCCCCAATGCCACCGCACTGGCGCCGACACGCTGGCCGTTGTAACCGTTCATGAGTTTTTTGAACCCTTCGGTGCCATCCCCCATGACCACGACATTCTCAGCCGGGACCACGCAGTCCTTGAAAATAAGTTCGGTCTCGGGGATGCCCCGCAGCCCCATGGCGTCCTCCACACGGCCGAAGGTGAACCCCGGCGTCCCCTTGTCCACCAGGATGCCGCCGATGCCGATGTCGGCGCCATCCACGATGAAGCGCACGAAAATCAGGTTGGTGACCGATACGCCCCCGCCGGTGATCCAGTGCTTGGTGCCGTTGATCACATAGTGCTCGCCCTGCTTTTCGGCCGTGGCCTGCAGATCCGTCAGGGCGGTTCCGGCCTCGGGCTCGGTCATCCCGATGGCGGGCTTGTCGCCTTCCTTGAGGATCCGGTGAGCGACGAGCTTTCGCTGGGCGTCGGTCCCGTAAGCCATGACGCTGCCCAGGGCCCCCATGTTGGTTTCCACGATGGCCCGCGCCGTCACACCGCAATATTTGGCAGCGGTCTCAATGGCCAGCACCGCATCGATGAGGGGACGCCCCTGTCCGCCAAAGGCTTCGGGGATGGTCATGCCCAGCACCCCCAATTCCCTCAGCAGGTGGATGTTTTCCCAGGGATACTCGTGCTTCTTGTCCCAGCGGTCGGCCTTGGGGGCGAATTCTTTTTTCCCCATCTCGTCGAGGGTGGCGACGATGCGTCGCTGCTCATCGTTCAGCGTAAAATCCATGATGGCTTCCTTTCTGTCTGGCGACAAATGGTCATTTTGGAATAGAAAATCTTGTCATCGAAAGCAAACTGCATGCCACCAATCAGAAAAAATCTTTAACTAATTGATATTTGATCAGTTAATAGGATTCTGGGGCCCATCGTGAACACTCCCGCCACCGGCTTCTGTTCCACTATTGAAATGTATTTTTCAATAGTGGAAGTCCCGGGTGTGCGCCGGCAGGGTCCCGCCGGGCTGTGTTGACGGCAGCAGGGCGCCGGCCTCCCACGGGCAGCCATTCTCAGTAAATGGCGCCGTCACCGGCCACCGAAAATGGCAGCGTCCCAGCCAGCGGGAACGGCTGGCCCGGGAGGGGAGGGGGGGGCCACCGCCAGGCCTCACGGCCGTCCGCTGCGATTTCCGTAGACGCGACTTTTGCCGGGATGCTAAAGAGGGCTCATCAAACCTCAGGCAGGCAATAGCGATGACACCGATGTTGACCGAAACAGGATTCCCATGATTGTCGACCACGTGGTGCCGGTATTTTTCCTCATCGGCCTGGGGTATGTTCTGCGGCGGTTGCGATGGATCGAGGAAACGTTTTTCCGCAATTCGGACCGCCTGGTCTACTATGTGCTGTTTCCGGCGCTGCTGTTTTGGAAAATCGGGGGCGCGCCGGCCGGCATCAGCGACGCCCACCGGCTCTACTGGGCCATCATCGCCGCCACACTCGTCACATTCGTCACCAGTTCGGCCGCCATCTACTGGGGCGCCATGCCGGCATCCAAGGCCGGCGCGTTCTCCCAGAGCTGCTACCGGTTCAATTCATACATCGGCATGGCACTCATCATCGGCCTGCTGGGCGACGACGGGGTCTCCGCCTTCGGCAAGCTGATGGCGCTGGCCATCCCGGTGAACAACGTGCTTTCCGTGACGGTACTGGCGTGGTACGCGGACCGGGGGCAGGGCGTCGGCGGCCGGTGGCGCTTTGCCTGCCGCGCCACGGCGACCAATCCGCTCATCATCGCCTGCGTGGCGGGGATGCTCTATGCTGCGATTTCCGGCCGTTTCGCCGCGCCGGTGGACAACCTGCTGCGGCTGCTGACCTACGCCTCCCTGCCCCTGGCGCTGATCTCCGTTGGCGGCGCCCTGAAGCCGTCACTGGTGCGGCACCACCTGGGGCTTTGCACGGCGGCGGCCTTGTTCAAATTTGGGGTGATGCCGCTGGCCGGCCTGGGGTTTCTCTGGTTGTTCCAGGTCCATGGTGACGCCTATCGAATGGGCATGATCTACCTGGCCCTGCCCATCTCCCCGGCCACGTATATCCTATCCGTGCAACTGGGCAGCGACGGTGAATTCGCGGCGGCCTCCATCGTGTTTTCCACCATCGTCTCCATCGGCGCACTGATGATGGCGCTCCGGGTGGTGTGACGCAGACACCCGCGAAAGTCGAAGCCTCGGCGGTGCTGCTCCGATAACTGCAAAAATGGGGACCCCGTGGAAACATTCCACCTGATCATCGAGTACGACGGTACCGCTTACCACGGGTGGCAGCGCCAGGCGGCGGCGCGCACCGTCCAGGCGGAGATCGAAACCGCCCTGGCCACCATGACCGGCGGCCCCATCTCCCTCGTCGGCTCCGGACGCACTGATGCCGGCGTTCACGCCCTCGCCCAAAGCGCCCACTTTTGCTGCGACACCCGCATCCCGCCAGAAGGAATAAAAAACGGGTTGAACAGCCTGCTCCCCGCAGACATCGTCATCCACGCATGCCGCCAGGTGCCGGAGACCTTCCACGCACGCTTTGACGCCCGGGGGAAATCCTATCACTACCATATCCGCAATCATCCGGAGCCCTGTGCCGTGGGCCGGCATTACGCGTGGCATGTTCGCGCCCCCCTGGCGGTGGACCGAATGAACGCCGGCGCCCACTGCATTCTGGGCACCCATGATTTCAAGGCCTTCGAAGGTGCCGGCAGCCCCCGCAGTAACACGATCCGGACGATCTTTTCGGCCGGGTGGGTGGCGGCGGCCGACCATCAGGTGATCTTCCGTATCTCGGGCAGCGGTTTTCTTCGTTTCATGGTGCGCAATCTGGTGGGGGCCATGAGCGCTGTGGGGCTGGGAAAACTGCCCCCGGAGGGAATCGGGGCACTCCTGGCCGGCAGGGACCGCACCAAAGCGCCGGCCACGGCCCCCCCGCACGGCTTGTTTTTGGTATCCGTGGATTACGACAGCGATCGCTCTGGATAGTCTTCGCCAGACCGCAAACCCTCGGCAGGCGTGAACAAGGTGCCGCGGGCCATTTCTTTTGGTCCTTTTGTTTCATTAAGCCGTAAAAGTCTTGCCAACACCATTTGTCATTCCGAGGTGCTTGCGACGAGGAATCTCGCTGCAATTTTAGCTCATCCTGTCTTCAAAAGAGATCCCTCGCTACGCTCGGGATGACATTTGAGAATTTTTTATGTATTTACTTTCTTTCAGTAGTGTCCGGTTTAATTTTTTTGAATATGAGTTAACCTATTAAAAACAAA
>CAYUOU010000015.1:0-5083 GCA_964446485.1 uncultured Desulfobacterales bacterium
TTACTAGTCCATATAACCAGTTGAAATTGTTCGAACATTAACCGGACACTACTGAGCCCCAATATTATGACACACATCATATGTATCGCCAATCAAAAAGGGGGGGTGGGAAAAACCACCACCGCCATCAACCTGGCCGCCTCTATAGCCGTATCGGAGCGATCGACGCTCATCGTCGACTGCGACCCGCAGGGGAATGCCACCACGGGTGTCGGCATCGAGAAACGGACCATCGGGAACAACCTGTACCAAGGGCTGATCGGCAGCGCATCCGCAGACAGCCTCATCCAGGATACCGAAATCAGTTACCTGAAAATCATCCCGGCACTGGTGGACCTCATCGGCTTTGAAGTAGAAATGATGTCCGTCCAGGGAAGAGAAAAGGCCTTGAAGCATCTGCTTGAGGCCGTCAGCCACCCATTTGATTTTATCATCATTGACTGCCCGCCATCATTGAGTCTACTCACCGTCAATGCCATGTCCGCCGCCACATCGCTACTCATCCCGCTTCAATGTGAATTCTATGCATTGGAAGGCCTGGGTCAACTGCTGCAGACCATGACGCGCATCAAAAACGGGCTGAACCCCGCCCTGGACATCTGCGGCATCGTCCTCACGATGTTCGATAAGCGCACCAATCTGTCTTTTCAGGTGGCCGAGGAAGCTGAGAAGCATTTTAACAGCCTGGTCTTCTCAACCATGGTCCCCCGCAACGTGCGCTTGGGCGAAGCCCCCAGTTTTGGGAAGCCGATCCTGCTGTACGACGCCAATTCATCCGGTGCGCAAAGCTACCTGAGCCTGGCGGAAGAGGTTATCCGTCGCTTGACATAGGAACCGCTAATGGCCAAATCCCCTCCAGAACATAAACGTCGCAAGGTCGCACTCGGCAAGGGGCTCGACGCACTTATCCCCAATCTCAAGCTTGATCCGTCGCTGGATACCGCCCCCAAACCCTATTTCTTCTGCGATCCCAATGTCATTCAACCCAATCGCTATCAGCCACGCAGCCGGTTCGCCGCGGAGGAACTGGAGGAGTTGGCCGATTCGATCCGCAGCCAGGGCGTCATCCAGCCACTGCTGGTTCGAAAAGCAGACAGCGGCTATGAACTCGTGGCCGGCGAGCGCCGGTTGCGTGCGGCCCGCTTGGCCGGCCTCGACACCGTGCCCGTCGTTGTCAGAGAACTCTCCGATGCCGAGGTGCTGGAGATTTCCATCGTCGAGAATATCCAGCGTGAGGATTTCAATCCGGTGGAGGAGGCTGAGGCCTACCATCGCTTGATGACCGAGTTTAGCCTCACCCAGGATCAGGTGGCGATGCGTGTAGGCAAAAGTCGCTCCTCGGTGGCCAATTTTCTCCGATTGCGGCACCTCCCCCCCCCCATCCACGAAGGGCTTGCCAATGGCACCGTCACGACGGGCCATGCCCGTGCGCTGCTGGGACTTGACCAGGCGCAGCAGCAGTTGGCCGTTTATCGCGATGTGCTGGCCAAACGACTGTCCGTCCGCCAAACCGAACAACTGGTGAATCGGCTGAAAAAGGCCGCCCCGGCGCCCCGCCGGCCATCGTCTGAAGCCGTTCACTATTTACGCGTCTCAGAGGATCTATCGCGGCACTACGGCACCAAAGTACAGATCACGCGGCGGCAGCATCGGGGTAAGGTGGAAATCGAATTTTACAACGACCAAGACCTGGATCGGCTCCTGTCACTGCTCATCCCCGATTAAGCAGCGACAGGCCGGGTTCATATTGTTCCACCGATCCCCGTGGTGACATGCCTGTTCATATCCTCATCGACGGCTACAACGTCATTCGCCAATCAGCCGCATTAAGCGGCATCGATGCCGCAGACATCCAGGCGGGGCGGGAAGCACTCCTCGAGCTCCTGGCAGCCTATCGACGGTATAAGAAGCATTACATCACCGTCGTTTTCGACGGCATGGAGGCGGCCTATGGAACACCTTCCCGGGATCAATACCGGGGAATGACAGTGGTCTATTCCAGGCAGGGAGAGAATGCGGATCAAGTCATCAAGCGGATGGGCGCCGCCATGGGCGAAAAGGCCATTGTCGTCACTTCAGACCGTGACATCGTGGCATCGGTTGAGCACAGGGGCTGCACCGTCATCTCGGCCCCAGCCTTCGAGGAAAAACTTCGACTGGCCGTTCTGATGGCGGGGGGTCACGACGGCACTGCAGCGACGTCGGAAGGCTGGACCCCCACCACGCGCAAGAAAGGCCCCGGACGGCGACTGCCCAAAAAGCAACGTCGACTGCGGCGAAAGCAAAAGAAATTGTAGCGTTGGCCCCGCCGGTTGAAACTCGCGCGCAGATCTGCTAACGCATCTTGCTGGCTATCACCGGCGATAGAGAAGGGCCGACAGTGAAAACAATCTGCGTCATCGACGGTCAGGGCGGCGGCATTGGCAGCGCCATCATAAAACGGCTCAATGCCGAGTATGGTGACGGCATAGACATCATCGCACTGGGCACCAATGCCATCGCCACGGCGCAGATGCTGAAAGCAAAGGCCAACCGCGGCGCATCCGGCGAAAACGCCATTGTGCAGACTGCCGAACGGGCTGATATCATCATTGGACCGGTGGGGATTCTCTTGGCCCATGCCATGATGGGCGAGGTGACGCCGCGCATGGCCGAAGCCATTGCCGGCAGTGGCGCGCGCAAACTGCTCCTGCCCCTATCGCAGGAAAGGATCGACATTATCGGTGTTTCCTCGGCCCCCCTGCCCCACCTCATCGATGAACTCATCAACGAACACCTCAATCACCTGTTGAATGATTAGACGGAAGGAATGAATCATGTGTGAAGCGCAAGCATATCTCATCCAGAACGAAAAAAAGACCCTGCTCATGGAAGCCGTCGATACCGTTGAACCCGAAGCGGAAGGGCTTCGCCTGGTGAGCATTTTCGGCGATCAGAAATTCGTCAAGGCCCGGATTCACTCCCTGGCACTGGTGGACCACCATATCTACCTGCAGCCATTATAGCGGCCGCGGTTTCCCAATAGACAACCGCATGAAATCCTTAGCACAGCGATGAAGATCATCATCGCCCAAACCGCCGGATTCTGCATGGGCGTGCGCCGTGCGGTGGAAATGGTGCTGGACGCGCCGGGCACTCGCAAAGAGCCCATCTGCACCTACGGGCCCCTGATCCACAACCCCCAGGTCCTCGACAGTCTCAAAGAAAAAGGGATCGGCACCATTGAGCGCATCCCTGAAAACGGCAGCGGGACAGCACTGATCCGTGCTCACGGGGTGCCCCCGGAAACCCCAACCCACCTGAGAAACGCCGGTTTTGACGTCCTTGATGCCACTTGTCCCAGGGTCATCAAAGTCCAGCGCATCATCCAAACCCACGCCCAAAAAGGTGCTGCCGTCATCATCGTCGGCGACCAGGATCACCCGGAGGTCGCCGGCCTGCTCGGATATGCCGGAGACCACGGCGTCGTGGTGAATTCCATGGACGGCCTTGAGGCACTACCCGATTTTGACAATGCCATCATCGTGGCACAGACCACTCAGAACACCGCCTTTTTCAATTCGGTCAAGTCGTGGGCCGCACGTCACCATCCCCAGTATACGGTCTTTGACACCATTTGCGATTCCACCCAAAAACGGCAGGCCGAAGTGGCCGAACTGGCCGCCTTGGTAGACACGATCATCGTCGTGGGCGGAAAAAACAGCGGCAATACGTTGAGACTGGCGGAAATCGCCCAAAAGACCGGCAAGCCGACGTTTCACATCGAAACCGAACACGAACTGGATCTGGACGCATTGGGCGACGCCGAAACCATCGGCATCACCGCCGGAGCCTCAACGCCGAACTACATTATCCGACGGGTCTGCCGTAAATTGGAGATGCTCCCCATCACACGGCAGTCCCGCCTGCGCCGCTGGGCGTTCAACTTTCAGCGCGGGCTGCTGCTGACCAATATCTATGTTTCCATAGGGGCCGGATGCCTGTGTTATGCCTGTACACGCCTGCTGCAGGTAACCGAAAGTTTTCCCTATGTCCTCATCGCCGCCCTGTACGTACAGTCCATGCACACCCTCAACCACCTCACCGGCAGCAAGTCCGACCGGTATAACGACCCGGTGCGGGCCAACTTCTATTCACGATATCACGCGGCGCTGACGACGCTGGCGATCCTGGCCGGAACCGCCGGCCTGCTGACGGCATACACCGTTGGGCTTTTAGCAACCGTCATTCTCACTGCCATCAGCATCACGGGGCTTTCATACAATCTCAATGCCATCCCCAAAACCGCGCTGGCCCGCTACCGGCGCATAAAAGACATTCCCGGTTCAAAAACGGTTCTCATCACGGCAGCCTGGGGGGTCGTCACCACTGCATTGCCGGCCGTGACGGAGTCCCGCATCACGGGCAGCGCGATGATCGCCGTATTTACCTGGGCCACCTGCATGGTATTCGTGAGAACAGCGTTTTTCGACCTCCTCGACATCCAGGGGGACCGCATCGTCGGCAAGGAAACCCTCCCCATCCTCTGGGGGGAGAAAAAAACCTTGTGGATCCTCTATGCGCTCGCAGCGGCCGCAATGGTGACGCTGCTGACCGCCACCATCATCGATTTGCTGCCGGCGGTGGGGTTGGCTTTGGGGGTGTGCCCATTGGCTTTTGCCGCAATGATCCGTGCCTATCAAAAGGGCGTTATCATGGCGGGGATCCGTCTGGAGTTCGCTACGGAGTCGGTATTCGCCCTCTGCGGTGTCGTTTCCCTCGTATGCGTTTTTGTGGCTGGCTGATGTCTCATTGTAAACGATTGGCAAAAGCCGTTCAGTCGCCGATCTTTGGCTCGGTACCGTCCATCAACCGCCGGATATTCTGCCGGTGACGCAGCCAGATCAACATGCACATGACGGCCATGACGACGGTTGTGAAAGGGGGCATGCCGGCGATGAAGGCACCGATGGGCAGGCTGAGGGCCGCGGCCAGCGATCCCTGGGAAACGCGCCGACCCCAGGCCACCACCGCCACAAAGACCACGAAGGCCGATAATACGACACCCGGCGCCAGGGATGCCAAGCCGCCGGCCGCGGTGGCA
>CAYUOU010000015.1:5093-59872 GCA_964446485.1 uncultured Desulfobacterales bacterium
TTTGCCGCCGTGGAATTTGAGATAGACGGGGTATAAATGGCCTAAAAAAGCCGCCAGAGCCACCAGGGCCGGAAACCCGCCGCCGAATAGACCCGCCAGCCCGTCATGGGTCAAAACGAGGAGCACGGGCACCGCTCCTTTTGCCATGTCACCTGTCAGTGTCAGTGCACCGGCAAGGTTACCGGCGGCGCGCCGGGCGTTGGTAGCGCCGATGTTCCCGCTGCCGCCACGCCGGATGTCTTTGCCGGCAACCGCCCGCACGACAAGTATGCCGAAGGGTATCGACCCTGTCAGGTAGGCCATGAGGAGCACGATCATTGCGGTCATGCCACTCCCCCCCCGTCAGGTGCGATGCCATGGAACCGATTCATTTTCCCATCACCGACATCCTCGATCTCCATCAGTTCCGCCCCGGAGAGGTGGCCGACCTGCTGGATGATTATCTCCATGAATGCGTGGCCACCGGTATCCTGTCAGTACGGATCATCCATGGCAAGGGCACGGGGGTGCTCCGACGCCGTGTCCATGCGCTGTTGTCGCGCCACCCCCTCGTCCGATCATACGGCCCGGCGCCACTGTCCGGCGGCGGTTGGGGGGCCACCCTTGTGGCACTGACGGCATCACCGTCCACCGCACCGTCGTGACCGGCGCCAGCGCCCCTCGGTTTCTGCGCCAGCGCAGGAACCGCCGCGCAGAACAGTATTATCGACAGGCGGTTGTTGGTGCTGTATCGTTCCGGGCTCTGGAAGACGTCATAGTTCCTGGAACGGGGGGGGCGTGGCCAATGACGCGAACAATCTTCGGTTGGTAGGCCGCATCGGCGGACATTCGGCCGGCATTTCGCTTTACCAGCATGACCGCCAAGACGAGGCAGCCCAAACCAGTCACGGCCGCAACGGGTGACGGGTCCATATCCAACCGTCCGGCAATGACATGTCCGGTGATCGCGCCGATCATGAGGAAGATCACGGGAACCAGGTAAATGAGGAAGGTGGCCCTCAGAAATGCGCCTGTTTTGAGACTGATCACCACCCGGTCGCCCACGCGGGCATCGGCGGCATTGATGGTACGAACAATCATGTCGCCCCCCTTGCTCATGCAGGAGCCCTTGGAGGCGCATCCTTCGCAGGAGGCATTTCGTTCTGTTTTGACCCAGGCAATACCGGGTGTCACCTCGGTGACGATGCCTTGCTCGACCGCCATAGGATGAATCCTTTTCGTAACAATCAGGGTGTCGCATAATGAAAATGGCCATCAACGCGACGTCGTCAACGCCGATGGCCATGCGGGGCGCTGCGGCACCCAGCGATCATCAATTAGGCGGCCGAGCGATCGGTGCTGCCGGCCCCCTGTGATCCAGCATCCCGCTCGTAGCAAATCAAGCCGCACTGCAAGCACCGCTCCGCCTCCTGAACGGCCGCCTCGGGTGAAAAGCCTGCTTCAAGTTCCTTGCCCCTCGCCGTTTCGGTGTTGCTGCGCAGCACCATCACCTGGCGTGGCTTGGACGGCACGCTGTGAATCTCATGAACATTCTGGACCTGCGATTCCGATGAAACTACCAGTCCCCCCAGTTCCAATCCAATGTCATACATGAGCCGGTGGATCGACGCCGCCGCACGCCGGCCGGCGGCAATGGCACGAATGGCGCCGCTAAAATCCGTAATGACGTCGCCGTCGCTGAAAAGCCCCGTCTCGGTGGCGAACGCCGGTGGTTTATAGGGGGCCACCCCTTCCCAAACGTCGTTCGGCGCCTCCTCCCCGGCACCGTCGGTCGGCGGAATGCGAAAGACCATTTCCGGCAGTCGACCGGCGGCCAGCAGCAGCGTCTGGACCGGCAGTATTTCGGTGTTCCCACCCCTTTGATGGATAATGTCCACCGATTCCAATCGGGTGCCCTTTCCCGAGAGTCGGTTGGCAGCGGCGCTGAAACAGCAGCGGATATTTTCGGCCGCCGCCGCTTTCAGTTCCTCAGCGCTCGCGTCAGAACCTTCCCGCGAAGCGCGAACCACGACGGTCACGGAAACGGCGCCATGGTCCATGCACTGCCGCGCTGCGGCAATGCCGGCGGCAGCCGGCGCCACGATGGCCACGCTGGATCCGATGGGCAGGCCGGCCGTCTCGTTCTGAAGACTCCGCAGGTAGTCAATGAGCAAATAGGTCCCCGGGGCAGCCGTATCGATTGATGCGGCCGCGCCACGGGCCAGTCGGCTGTCCCAGCCGCCCGCGGCCAGAAAAACGACCTCGTTCCCGTCGGCAAGGAGTCCCGCCACGGTGATGTCGCGCCCCAGCATTTTACCGGTTTCAGCCTTTACGCCGAGATCGAGGATACCGCCGATGTCCCAATCCAAGACATCCATGGGCAGCCGTTCCCGGGCAATGGCCGTTCGCAATAGTCCGCCAAGGGTGTTCGTGGCCTCATAAACCGTGACGTCATGTCCGAGCCGCCGGCTAAAAAAAGCTGTGGACAACCCTTCCACACCACCGCCCACCACCGCCACCCGGTGTCCAGAGTCAGGGGCGCAGTAAGGCTGCACCCGTTCACCGCCAGCACGCTCGAAATCGGCGGCAAAACGTTTGAGGTAGTTGATGGCTACCGGTTCGTCCACATACTTGCGCCGGCAGGCGTCTTCGCAGGGGCGGGGGCAGATACGACCGATGACGGCCGGAAACGGGTTACGCTCCTTGATGACCTGGACCGCCTTCAGATGGTTGCCGAGGCCAACCTGTCGAATGTATTCGCTGATGTGAATCCCTGCAGGGCAGGCCCGTTGACAGGGTGTCGTGCATTCTTCGACGGTGTACTCTCTAAGAATCCGGCGCGTCACCGAGGACAGGGTGATGATGTGTTTGGGGCAAACCCGCTCGCAAGTGCCGCAACCGGTGCACAGTGCCTCGTCCACCACGGGCAGTCCATCGTCGCCCATGGTGATGGCATCGAAGGGGCATGCGGTTGCACAGCTGCCGAGGCCCAGGCACCCGATGGTGCACACTTTCATCCCCCCACCGAGAAGGGCGGCGGCGCGGCAGTCGCTCACCCCGTCGTAAATGTACTTGGTATCGGCAGATACAAGCCCATAGGTGCATCCCGGCTTGGCGATGTCGGGCTCCTTGGCTGTCATGGCCACACCCATAATGGCCGCAATGGCCTCGGCCACGTCATCACCGGCGGCCACGCAGGAATTGACGGCGGCCTTACCGGCCACGATGGCTTCGGCATTGGACGCACATCCCGGAAGACCGCACCCGCCGCAATTGGCACCGGGCAGCGCTGACTCCACCGCTTCGACCTTCGGATCGACCCACACGTAGAAGATTTTGGATGCGGCGGCCAGGCCGGCCCCCACCAACACTCCCAGGCTCCCCATCAAAACAACGGCTGTGATCATTGGGCATCGCTCCTGGCTGGTTTAGTAAATGGCGTCAAAACGGCATTTTTCGAAGCAGGTCATGCATCGAATGCAGGTTTCGACATCGATGACCGCCGGCTGCTTTTTCTTCCAGCTGATCGCGTCCACCGGGCATGCACGGGCGCAGGCACCACAGGCCGTGCAGACCTCCGGGTCCACGGTGAATTTCAGCAACGCTGCGCAGCGTTTGGCGGGACAACGTTTTTCGACGATGTGCGCCATGTATTCATCACGGAAATAGCGCAAGGTCGACAACACGGGATTGGGTGCGGTCTGACCCAGGCCGCAGAGAGCGGTCTCCTTAATGATGGGCGACAGGGATTCCAGCACCTCCAAATCCTCGAGCGTTCCATTCCCGTCACAGATTTTCTGCAGGATTTCCAACTGACGGCGGGTGCCCTCGCGGCAGGGTGTGCACTTGCCGCAGGATTCGTCCTGGATGAAATCCATAAAAAAGCGGGCCATGTCGACCATGCAGGTACGATCATTCATGACGATAACGCCGCCCGAGCCCATAATGGCGCCGACCTTGGCGATCTCCTCGTAGTCCACAGGGGTGTCCAGATATTTCTCGGGAACGCACCCCCCGGAGGGGCCGCCGAGCTGCACGGCCTTGAACTTGCGCTTCTTGGGGATGCCGCCGCCCACGTCGAAGACAATTTTGCGCAAGGAAGTGCCCATGGGAACTTCCACAAGACCGATGTTGTTGACATCTCCTGAGAGGGCGAAGACTTTGGTGCCCTTGCTGGTCTCTGTACCGATGCCGGCATACCAGGCGCCGCCGTTGAGGATGATCTGGGGCACATTGGCGAAGGTTTCAACGTTGTTGAGGATGGTGGGTTTTTCCCACAACCCCTTGTGTGCCGGAAAGGGCGGCCGCGGCCGGGGCATTCCGCGCCGGCCCTCGATGGACCGCATCAATGCCGTTTCCTCGCCGCAGACAAATGCACCGGCGCCCTGGTAAATCTCCAGTGAGAAATTGAAGCCGGAACCCATGATATCGTCGCCCAAAAGGCCATATTCGGTGGCCTTGGTAATGGCAAGCCCCAGCCGATGGATGGCCAGCGGGTATTCGGTGCGGGCGTATATGTACCCGCGATTGGCATCGATGGCCTTGGCGGCGATGAGCATCCCTTCAACGACGGCGTGAGGGTCGGCTTCGAGGATGCTTCGGTCCATGAAGGCGCCAGGGTCCCCTTCATCGGCATTGCAAAGAACGTATTTCACAGGGCCTTGGCTACCGCGGGCAAACTGCCATTTGAGTCCGGTGGGAAATCCCGCCCCGCCACGCCCCCTGAGACCGCTGGTTTTCATTTCTTCGATGATCTGTTCCGGCGACATTTCCTGAAGGGCTTTGACGGCGCCGCGATACCCGTCCCGTGCAATGTAGTCGTCAATGCGTTCCGGATCGATCACCCCTTTGTTTCTCAGTGCAAGCGGCATCTGGTAGGCGAAAAAGGGGATGTCTTCCTGCTTCGGGATGCGTTTCTTGGAGGCGGGGTCTTTGTAAAGCAGCCGCTCCAGCGGCTTGCCGTCCACGAAATGGGAGGTCACCAGCTCGGCAATGTCGCCGATGCCAATCTTCTGGTAGAAGACACCATCGGGGTGCACCACCATGATGGGTCCCATGGCGCAAAAGCCGTTGCAGCCGGTTTCTACCACACGACAGGATTCAGAGAGGCCTTGGTTCTCCAATTCAGCCAGGAGGGCGTCCTTGACTTTGAGGCTCCCGGTTGCGTGGCAGCCGGTGCCCCCACAGAGAAGCAGTTGGCGGGGTTCAGAGGCAGTCAGTCGCGCTACAGCGTCGGTCCGAATCCGTTCAAGATCAGCTGAAGTCAATTTCGGCATCGCATCGCTCCGTTTTCGTTACCAGGAACCATCCAAGCCCCTGAGGCCGTTCATGTATAGCCGCCCGCTGGCGACAAACAGGGAATACTGGGTGCTGAGCACGGGCAGGTCGTAGGCGCGGGCCTGCTCGAGAAAATCAGCCCCCGGCTTCTTGCCTCGGACAAAAACAATGCAGGCGACACCGGCGATCCTGGCCGTCCGCAACACGGACTCGTCCACCAGACCGGTGAGAATCGCTGCGCCCTCCGCAACGGCGGACAGCACGTCCACCATGAGATCCGCCCCGCCGCCGCCCATCACGGTCCGGTCAAGGTGCTCCTGCCCTGTCAGCACATCGGCCTTCAAGGTATCTCGTATTTCGAAAATCTTCATTTGGGTTTGTCTATCTATGGGTTGCTGGGGTCGAGTACACGCAGCGCTACTCGTAGGGGTCCAGAAGATCGATGATCTTGTCTGATGAAATGTCACCGTAGGTGTCTTCCCCCACCACCATTACCGGTGCCAGGCCGCAGGCACCCAGACACCTGACGCCTTCAAGGGAGAAGCGGCGATCTTCCGTCGTGCCCCCCTCTTCAAGGCCATAGGAATTAGTGATGCGCGCCATCACTTCCTTCACGCCTTTCACATAGCAGGCCGTTCCCAGGCAAATCCGGATAGTGTGCCGACCTTTTGGCGTAAATGAAAAGAGTGCGTAAAATGAGGCCACGCCGAACACATCGCTTTTGGGTAGGTTCAGGCCGGCGCTGATAGCGTCGATGAGCTCAACGGGAAGGTAGCCGACAAGGCTCTGGCATTCCCTCAGCGCCGCAATCACCGATCCGGGAACGCCGCGGTATCGTGCGATCACCTGATCAATCTCTTGCCACATCGCTTCATTGATATCCGGGTGTTCTCTCAAGGCAGCCGCAGTCATTGAATGTGGTCTCCAATTCGGGGGGAGTAAGCAACGTTTGCAAATTGCCGATGAGCGCGGCCCCCGCAGCCGTTCGAAGCGAACTCGCCGGCCCGCCTTGCCGGTATGCCCCGGAAATCCCGCTTAGCAGGCGTGCGCGGGCCTACGTAACGGATTTTAACCACCGTTAACGTCGTTGCACCGGCAGCAGGAATGCGCTTCTAAAATCCAGTGCACCGCTCGAGGCTCCTCTGACAAGAGGAGCGCGCAGGCACCGCCTCGGACGGCATCGGCACGCCGGGCAACATTTCATATAACCCCAATAATGTCAATGCTTCGTGAGCCCTCAGGCGTCTTGACGCCCCCTGGGGTTGGGTCTATGATCTCCGGTTGAAATGGCCGCGGCGGCCGGTCTCGAGGCCACCGGAACACGCGGCGGCGCCTGCAGTACTCGCCAACCGGGAAAAGGACCTAAAATGCCCCCGACACCCTGCGGCAAAGAAGCCGTCGACGCCACCGCCGCCCTCCTGCTGAAAGCCGTGGATCGTTCGCCTGAAACCGCGCTACTCACCGGCACGGGACTCGGCGACGTGGCCGAGGCGATGGCGCTCTCCCACCGCTGGCCTTTTCGCGAACTCCCGCACTTTCCTGAAACCACCGTAGCCGGCCACCCGGGAGAGCTGCTGAACGGCACCTTGGGCGGGCACGGGTTGTGGGTCTGCAGGGGGCGGTTCCATCTGTACGAAGGCTACCCCCCGGAAACGGTCACGTTTCCGGTTCGCGTCCTTCGCGCGCTGGGAGTAACACGCATTGTCCTCACCAATGCGGCCGGCGGCATCAACCCGGCATTCACCCCGGGAGACCTCATGGTCATCACCGATCACATCAATCTCACCGGTGAAAACCCTTTGAGAGGCCCCAACGAGGACGCCTGGGGGACTCGATTTCCCGACATGAGCCGTGCCTACGCCCCGGACTGGGCACAACACGCCGCACTGGCAGCCTCGGATGCAGGGCTTCGCGTACAGCAGGGGGTATATGCCGGTCTCAAAGGGCCGTCCCTGGAAACACCGGCCGAAATCCGCTATCTTCGAAGTATCGGCGCCGATGCGGTTGGGTTTTCAACGGTCATGGAAACCATCGCCGCGGTCCATGCCGGCATTCAGGTCATTGGACTGTCACTCATCACCAATGTTCACGATCCCAACCACCCCGCACCCACGACGCTGGCGGAAGTGCTCGCCGTGGCCGAAACGCATTCTGAAGCACTGGCAAAGGCCATTCCCGGAATCGTGGCGCCCACGACCGGGGCAGCGGCCTTTTGAGAACGGTGGTCAGTGGCGGCCGGCTTCGCCGGCTTTGGCGACATTCACGACCGGTGCCGCCGGCACACTGGGCATTGATCCGCGTTCACCCCATCGTTGGGGTTCATATCGGCGGATTGGACACTTGAGTTGATGAAAGGAATGCGCCCATGCTCTACGATCTTCTCATCACCAATGCCGCTGCCATTACGGTGAATCCCGATTTCGAGGTCGTTCCCCGCGCCATGGTGGCGGTGAGCAATGGAAAGATCGCCTTTGTCGGCCCCATGCCGGCGCCGGAGACCCTGCCACCGGCCGTTGAAGAACTCGATGCCGCGGGGCACATCGTCATGCCCGGCCTGGTGAACGCCCATACCCACCTGCCCATGGTGCTGTTTAGAGGCATGGCCGACGACCTTCCCCTGCAGGAATGGCTGAACGAACACATGTTTCCTGCGGAAAGCCGGTGGATCACCCCGGACACCGTCGGTCCGGCGGCCAGACTGGCCTGCGCCGAAATGATGTTGTCCGGAACCACCACCTGTTGTGACGGCTATTTTTTTGAGAGTCTTGTGGCGGAGGCGGTGGCGGAAGCCGGCCTTAGGGCGGTTCTGGCCCAAGGCGTCATTGACTTCCCGGCGCCCGGCGTCCCGGACCCGTCAACCAATATCGACACGGCACAATCGTTTGTCGCCTCATTGACCGTTGGCGGTTCCCTGATTCGCCCGTCGGTCTTTTGCCATTCGCCCTACACCTGCTCGGCGGAAACGATTCGCCGGGGTAAGGCGGTCGCCGACGCGGCCGGGGTACTGTTTCAAATCCACGTGGCCGAGACCGAGCAGGAGCGCAAGGACTGCCTGGCCGAGCATGGCGAAACCCCTGTGGCTTATCTGGACCGGCTCGGCGTTCTGGATGAAATGACGCTCTGCGTGCATGCCATCTGGGTGGATGCGGCTGACCGGGAGATCCTGGCGCAGCGCGGTGTGGGGATCGCGCACTGCCCCCGCAGCAACATGAAGCTGACCTCCGGCGTCTGCCCGTTTCCGGCCATGATGGATGCCGGCGTGCGCGTGGGCCTGGGGACAGACGGCGCCGCCAGCAACAACACCCTGGACATGCTGGCCGAAATGACCACCGCCGCCCGCCTCCACAAATCCGCCGGCCTGGAGCCCACCGCCGCCGGCGCGCGAGAGATCATCCAGGCGGCCACCATCGGCGGCGCAGCCGCCATCGGTCTTGGCGGGACCACCGGGTCCATTGAAATCGGCAAGGCGGCGGATCTCATTCTCATCGATGCTCGAGCCCCGCATTTAACACCGATGTACCAACCCGCCTCTCATGTGGTCTACGCAGCACGCGCCGACGATGTGCGCCACGTGCTCATCGACGGTTGCTGGGTGGTTCGCGACCGGTGCCTGCTAACCCTGAACGTCAGGGCGATCATGGCCGAAGTCAACCAGATTGCCGCAGCCATCGCGGCATCACGGTAAGGGGGGAACCGCTTATTCGCCCTCAAACTCGGTGAGCGTGAAAATGGGGTATTCAGAGATCTTTTCCCGTCCGTGAAGGTCCGGCAGCTCAACGATAAAAGCGCACTCCACGATGTCGCCGCCCAGTTTCTCCACCAGTTTGGTGGCGGCGTAGATGGTGCCGCCGGTGGCGATGAGATCGTCCACGATGAGCACCTTTTCGCCCTTGGAGATGGCATTCTCACGCATCTCCACCACCGCCGAGCCGTACTCCAGGGTGTACGCCTCACTGATGGTTTCCGGGGGCAGTTTGCCCTTCTTTCGCACGGGGATAAAACCAACGCCCAGCCGGTAGGCCAGCACCGCCCCGAAGATAAACCCCCGCGCATCGATGCCCACCACCTTGTCGATCTTCATCTCCTTGTAGCGATCGTAAAACTGGTCACAGGTGGAACGAAATGCTTCCGGATCCTGAAGCAGGGTGGTGATATCCCTAAACATCACGCCTTTGATAGGCCAGTGGGGTACGGTGCGAATCTTTTCTTTAATGTTCATTTCTTTTGTCCTTCCCGAACGGTGGTGCGATGGTCCTTCTGGGCCGGTGTTTTTTGGGCGTTTTGATAAATCCGGGAGATGGCTGTTACCAGCAGCCGCTTTACGCTGTCGACATTGTTTCCAAATACTTCCAGGATCTCCTCCCAGGTAACCGGCGCCTCATCTACCTTCCAACAGTCGTAGTCCGTACTCATGGCGATCGCAGCATAAGGGATCCCTGCCTCGGTGGCCAGGGCGGCTTCGGTGGCCACCGACATGTTGACCACGTCGCCCCCCCAAGCGCGGAACATGTGGGATTCTGCCCTAGTGGAAAACCGGGGGCCTTCGATGGTGACGACCGTGCCGCCGTCGTGAACCCGGCAGCCCAGGGCCATGGCCGCATCGCGGAGTGCTGTGCGGAGCATGGGGTCGAAAGGGTCCGCCATGGCAGTGTGATGGGTCCCGTCTGAAAAATCCACAAAAAAGGTGTTCTCCCGACGCCGTGTAAAATCGATGAACTGATCCACGATAACGAAATCGCCACGACCGATGTGCGCCCTGAGACTGCCACAGGCCGTTGTGGCGATGATGTGGGTGGCCCCCGTGGCTTTTAACGCGTGAATGTTGGCGCGGTAGTTTACCTGGGACGGGCTGAACTGGTGGTGTCGGCCGTGACGCGCGATTACGGCAACGCTGACACCGCCGATCGTACCCGTAGTGATGGGTGAGGTGGTTTCGCCGAAGGGGGTTCCGACGGTGGTTTCTCTGGCATCCGCCACCAGGCGGGGGTCGTCAAGACCGGAACCGCCAATGATTCCGACGAGAGTCATAAAATTGCTCCTGATAAAAACCTGTTGAAACGGTAAAAAGTAGCAAAAAGGACGATTTCGTAAAATGTTCGAGATCAAGGCTTGCGAATCCTGAGGAATGAGGCGTACTTACAGTACGCCGCAATGACGAAGGATGACGCGTAACGCAGATATCGGACTTTTTACGGAACCGTCAAAAACTGATAGTTTCTGGTTTCTGGTAGCGTGCACCGTGGTTCAATCCGCTGTTTCGCCGCCAGCCGTCTCACCCCGTTGATGCTTCGGAACGGGACACCTGATAGAGGGTTGCTCCCACCGGTGCAAAACTCAGGAAAACGATGTTGGCCAGCGGAACGAGAAACCACAGCCCGAACCCGATGTGAAAGGGCAGGGTTCGAAGAAACAATCCAAAGCGCGCCTTGAACGGAATCATCTGCCGCGCCGGCACCAGATCGGTATTGTCCCAAGCCAGGAAAGCCGCCGCAGTGACGGCCGAGACGACAGCCAACACCGGCCCCAGCGGTGTAAACCACCCCAGCATCAGCACCATCAGGCTGATGAGCACCGGCAGGATCGAACGAGGGATTTCCTGGCCGACGAGATACCCCAGTTGTCTCGCGATGGATACCTCCGTTGGTGCCGCCACTTGTCCGGTAGCGATGCGTTCGGTAATCCGCGACATCATGTCCATGATGAACACGGCAAAGGCAATCTGTGCCAGCAGGTAGGCGACGAGCGAGGCCACCCCCACCAGCAGCACCGCCATTAGCCAAGACAACACTACCCACACCCAAGTCAGCCAGGCACTCTCGGGCCGCGCCCATACGGCATTGAGCATCTCAGTGTGATACATGAGCAGCACGGCGGATGCCGCCACGGCCAAGGCCATAACGATGACCAGGCGGGCGAGCCCAAGAAACAGCAACCGCGGGGTTTTAAGAGATAGTTTTAATCCACGCCACTGGTATGCCAAACCTGAGAAAAAAGAACCCATTATTGCCTCCCAACTGGTGTCAATGCGGTGGTTATGGTATTAAAACTCCTGTGCGTCAACGTTAAATGGCATGCCGCCGGCCTTTCTGGCCGCCACATCAGCCATCAGGGGGGATCGCCATGAAGCCATTAAAGGGAAACGTCCGGGTCCTTGGGTTCGTATGTGTCGCTGTCGCTTTGATACCGGCCTGGGCAGCCGCCAACTGTATCGAAGGCGATTGCAACTCGGGCATCGGTAAATACCGGTGGGCCAACGGGGCCGAGTATGCCGGTTCATTTGAAAATGGCGCCTACGAAGGTATCGGCACCTACACCTTTCCCAACGGCGCCAAGTACGTCGGTGTCTGGGCAAACAACAAGAAATCAGGCAAGGGCGTTTACAGTTGGCCGGACGGCAGATCTTATGACGGGCAGTGGGCCAACGATCTGAAAGAGGGCTACGGGGTCTTCAAGTGGCCCGACGGCACCATGTACAAGGGCGATTTCAAAGCAAACCAGCGCCATGGCTACGGCACTTATTCCTGGCCCAACGGAGCCAGTTACGAAGGCGAGTGGGTTGCCGGCAAGAAAAACGGGGCCGGCATCTACACCTTCCCTGACGGCAACCAGGCAGCCAGCACGTGGGAAAGCGGAAACCAGACCGCGACACGGGAAATGATGGATGTGAGGGCCTATCTGGACACGCTTCGGCAGGAGCAGGACGCGGTTATAACAGCGGCTGCCGCCGTAAATGCACCGCCGGCACCGGCTGCTCTGCCGGCGGGCATCGCTGCAGCACCGACGCCGCCCGGATCTCAGCCAACTGCCGACACCGGAGAAACCATGGAGATGGAAGCTCCAATGGAGGCCGCCGCAACGGCACCGCCGGCAACGGCCTTTCGGCTGTCCATCCTGGACGCTCCCATCGGCAGCGGCTCGAAAGTCACTGGGCTGAACAAACAGCCCTTAATCACCCAGGGCGACCACCAATCCGCCGGGTTGCTGTCGGTGGACATCACACCTACTGGCGGCAAGGATAAATCTTACACCCTCAAGCTGGCCGTCGAGAACCATAGCCGGTGTCACTTGAGCTTCGATGGGTATATTCGCATCGACAACACTTATTTCCCGCTGGTTTCCTGGCGCGATGGACAGGCGATCGCTCCGGGCGGCACACAACAATCGGCCATCGACATCGATGTGGGCAGCGATCTCTTCGGTGACGACGTTGTCTTCAAAGGCCAGGGGTTTGCCGACCGCTGCGGCGGATAAGCCGCCGCCACGAATCGATGCGCTTTTCCCATCCTACGCACTGTCAGGCTTCAGGCTTCCACCCCCTACCTCGCACCCCCTACTTATCCCCCCCAAAGGTCTTCTCGATTTCCCGGTCCAGCTCGACGTCGGCGTTTTTGGCCTGGTACTCCTGCCACCGGGCATCGTCCTGCCGCAGGCTGCTCACCACCCCCTCTTTGACGCTCTCTTTCACGGTGGCGGCATCCATGACAACCAGCACGTAGATGTCGGAACTGGGGGAAATCCACATGTCGCGCTGCTTGGAGCCGGAGAGCGTCTCGTTGGTGACCTGCCGGGTCACCTGTTTGGAGAAAGCATCGGCCATCTGGTCGTCGCCGAGCCCGGCTTGCTGGACAAAATTGTTCACCAGGGATTTCACCTTCACCGACACCTGCCGGGCCAATTCATCGCGCGCCCGCGCCAGCGCTTCAGTCCGTGCGAACTGGATGCCCCCTTTACCGATTTTGGCCGAGGCCACCCCCGAGATCATGCCTTCCGCGTGGCCGTTGAGAACCCAGGCCGGTGCATGGGCAAATTCTTCTTCGAGGGCCTCGTTGTCCACCTGTTTTACCTGTTTGCCGCAGGCTACGGCCATCAAACCCATCAACAGACAGCACGCGAGCGTTGTCAAATGTTTCGCCTTCATCGAGTCACCTCCATGGTTAACCATCGTTTGTTCAGTACCAGTCGGAAGCCGTCGCCCCCCACGGCCATACCGTTCATGCGGTATTGTCGGACCTGTACGACGCTTTGTGTTTAGGGCTCGGCCCATCCCAGTTGCCCCAGGGCCTCGGCAATTTCCGCCGCCACCGCCGCCGATGCGGCGCTGACCGCCATCCGGGTCGCTTCCAATTCGTCGGCATGGGCCTTTCTCACTTTCGCCGTGACCGATCGCAGGGTAATGCCCGTTTGGACATCGACGATATCGGCGTTGATCACGACACGTACAAACCGCGCAGTCGGGTGGGGGATATTGAGGTGCTGCAGCACCACGGTTCCCGAAACGATTCCGGCGGCTGTGGAAGTGTCTTCGACCAAGAGCAGGCCTTCTCGGCTCAACCGGTCCTTGATGCCGCTCACCGCCGCTTCGGCCTGCTCGCCGTCGAGCATGACAGCGAGCGCCGCCTTCCGGCGCAAAGCTGCCAACTCTTCGGCCACAGAACGCATGTCGGCCGGTTCCGCCATGGCCGTCGAAGCGCCCACCACCCGCAAGCGGCTCATGAGGGCCTCCTGCTGGAGGCTCAATGCCACAATCCGATTGAGCGTGGCAAGTCGAAACAAATCGCCTGAGACGGAAGGTAGAACCGTCATTTCTGCGAAGAGGCGGTCACCCACCGCAGCCAGTTCACTGAGCCATCGGGCTGCGGCTTGCCGACGATCCAGCACGGCAAGCGCCCTGGCGGCACCCGTCTTGGGATCCGTGCCTATGTCCACGATCTTTACCCCTTCCAGAGCAACGCTGGAAATCACCTGCACCGTGCTGTCCACCTGTTTTTGAAACTGTTCCTCCCCGTCGAGACCGAACGCAGAAGTAGCCTCGGCCATGGTTTCGGAATAGACGATGGAGGAAAAGATGGCCGCCATGGCAGCCCTGGCTTCACGTCCGGCATCCACCGCCGTGTCGCCATAACCGGTGGCAACGAGATACCGGTTTTCTGGGTATTCAGGCGCCACGCCCGTTTTGGCTTTCTCAGAGGTGCTTGCGCACCCGGCGCTCAGCAGAATGAGGACGGTTAGCAGCACCGTCACCGGCGTTCTGACAGTCATGTCTCTCTCCCTATTTTAGTGTCTTTTCACGAAACCGCGCCCTGATTTGCTGGCATAACGGGTATCGTCTATGACGTATCGGGTCTGTCCGGCGCCCACCGTCACCGGCGCCAGTGACCGGCTTTCGCCGCAGGTGGCCACGCTGAGTTGGTAGGTGCCCGGGTCTGCGTAGACACGAGTCATATAGATCTCGCCAGGCAATGTACGCCAGCTTCGGGTGTCAGCCCGTTCCACAAACAGGTTCATGATGTTAAGGGCCGTTCGAATGGCGGCTTGAGCATTGGGGTCGTCGGTGCTGTTGGCGATCCCGCCGATCAGCGCCTGTTTGGCCACTGCCCGTGCCAGCATCTTGGCAATGACCCGCACCCGACGGTCAGCCAGGTTCTTCACCGCAATGCGATTGATATCTTCCACCAAAACGGCATCGGTCAGGATTTCACGGCCCGGAGCGCTCAGCGCCAACTGGCCGCCGCTGCAGGCCGGGGGTGCAATCACCATTCGCGGAAACGCCAGCGGCACCGGGCCTTCCTTCAACGGGATAAATACAGCATCCTCGACTTTGCGCGGGGATTCCCCGGCAAGCTGGAGATAAACGATGCGCCCCATGTCCTTGGTGTTCCAAGCCAGCTCGTGCCTCCCGAGCAACTCTTCCGGGAACAGTCCACGGGCGTCTTCCTCTCGATCCACCCGCGCGGCCATTCGAAGTAAATCTTCTTTTAAGATCCGCGGCAGTCGCGTACCGTACTGCGCCTCATAATCGGCATACACCCGCGCCGCGCGAAGATAGTCGATGAAGGCGTCGTCCAAAGCGCCATCGTCTTCGTTGAGGATACCACTGAGGTAACGGGCAAATGCGTCCTCGCTATAGACATTTTTCTTTGCATATTTGGCGTTGTATAAACTGAGCAGAGAATCGAGCCGCCGGCATTCGACCAACGCACCGTCCAGATCGCCGGATTTCAGGAACCCGATGGCAGACATGAGATTGACCATCACCCGCTCATAGTCTTCACCGGGATATTTGAGCACGTAGTCGCCGGTAAGAAACGAGGCGGCCTGGCGGGTGACGCTCTCTGTCCACAGATCCTCTCCCAGTCGGTCGGCCTCACGAAACCAGCGCTGGGCGGCCGCATCATCACCGCAGCGCATGAGCGTCATGGCGGCGTCCATGGCAAAGAGAAGCTCGGCGGTGTCACCGTAACCTTCAGGATATCTCTCGATGGCCGCTGAAACGGCGCTGCAGTCGCCGGCGGCCATGTACTGCTGCAGATCACCGGTTCGCAGGCCTGTGGCGCAGCCGCTTAGCACTACAGCAGCCAATACCCCCCCGGCCCATGCGGGCAGCAGCCAAGCATTGACAAGTCGCGCCATTTACTTCACCCGGTCAACAAGGGGGGCCATGTGATTAGAAGCCGAACCGGCTCTGTTTGACCAGTTTTTTGATCTTCTTTTCACCGATCCAGACTTTACGGTTGGATTCAATGTTCATCAGTTCCAGGTTGACCTGGTAGTATTTGACCTGTTTACCGTCGACGCGGTCAGTGATGGTGTTGATGGATCCTTGAATCATGAAATCGGCGCCGGTTTCCTGCCCCTGCTCCTTGACCGTGTCCTCTGCGGCGTTGGAGGCCTGGTCCACGCGCTCCTCCCGCAATTCCCCGCGTTCATCGGACGAGGCCACAACGCTTACCTCCCCGGAATTAACGAACGCCCGCTCGAGATCCTTGGTAAACGTGCGGGTGTTGATGTGCTCGTCGCTGCGGTTGCGAACGGCGCCGACGATGACCACCGGGGCGGCGCCCCGTTGTTTGATCTTGAAATCGGTCACCCAGTTGCGGCTGAGGGCGTCTGAGATCATTTCTTCAGAAACCATTCGGGAATCGCTGTCGTTCCAGTTGCCGCTGAGATCGATGGTTTCATCAACACCCACCCGCTCGACCTTGGTGGATGCACACCCGCCGGCGACAATCCATACCATTGCACATGCCGCGATGAGCAGCCGGACATCAATGCGAGAAACACTCTTGATGAACATGGAAAACTCCTTGTCTGGAAGGTCTGCAATAACGACGCGTGGCGCATCGGGGGGGGATCGGCAAGCCGCTTGCCCGCTGGTGGCGCCACACCTCGGATAGTACGCGCCTAGCCGGGGCTTGTCAACCGAACCACGCCTCAAAGGGATAGGTATCCATTTGAAATATATATAAAAAAACTGATACTACAGACGAGGTCCCTGAACCGGGGCCAACTCGGACGCCGGGTCTCCGAGACGATGCGGATGCGCTGCCGGTTCACAGCGCTGAAGCGGTAGGCCCGGCCCGGCAGGGTGAACTGCTTTCGGCCCGAGCCGATCTTTTAAAGATGCACGTCGGCCCGCTCACGGTCGAGCACCGGCTTCTTGGCAAGTAATGTGAGGCGCGTGCCCAAACGCCGCCAATCGGGGTCTTCGGGATGTTGGTGGAGTATCGGCAAGAAGCGCGATTATGTTGAAATGTCGGCGGCTTGACCATTCCCCTGGGGGTTGAATCCGACGGGGAAAGGGGTTAAGAAGCACGGGGAAAAAGGCCATTGCCAGATTCACCGTGCGGTCAATAAAGATGAAACGGTAAAAAGTAGCAAAAAGGACGATTTCATAAAATGTTCGAGATCAAGGCTTGCGAATCCTGAGGAATGAGGGGTACTTACAGTACGCCGCAATGACGAAGAACGCAGATATCGGACTTTTTACGGAACCGTCAATAAAAAGGAAAATACGCCATGAAGGTCGACGGCATAGACATGCGCACCATTTGGTTTTCGGAATCCACTCAGACGGTTCAGGCCATCGATCAACGGCAGCTGCCCCATGAATTCGTCATCGCGGATCTCACCACCCTGGCAGCGGTCATTGAGGCCATCAAAGAGATGGTGGTGCGCGGTGCGCCGCTCATCGGCGCCGCCGGTGCGTGGGGGGTGTTCGTGATCATCCAGAACGCCCCGGGCGGCATCCCCGAAAACGGCTATCTGATTGAGGCCTGCGCACAGCTCAAGGCCGCCCGTCCCACCGCGGTCAACCTGGCATGGGCGGTTGACCGGGTGCTTGAAAAACTGCTGCCCGCCGCCCCAGAGACCCGTCTTGAGTTGGCCAAGGAGGAAGCCGCCGCGATCACCGAGGAGGAGGCGGAAAACTGCCGCTGGATCGGCGTCCACGGCCTGCCGTTGATACGGACCATCTCAGAGCTCAAAAACGGTGCGCCGGTAAACATTCTCACACACTGCAATGCCGGCTGGCTGGCCTGCATTGAATGGGGCACGGCCACGGCACCCATGTACGCTGCCTTTGACGCCGGTATTCCCATCCATATTTGGGTGGACGAAACCCGGCCGCTGAATCAGGGTGCCCGCCTCACCGCCTGGGAACTGGGCAAGCACGGCGTCCCCCACACGGTCATCACCGACAACGCCGGCGGCCATCTCATGCAGCACGGGATGGTGGACATGGTCATCACCGGTACCGACCGCACCACCTACACCGGGGACGTAGCCAACAAAATCGGCACTTATCTCAAGGCACTGGCCGCTCGGGACAACGACATCCCCTTTTACGTGGCCCTGCCCTCGAGCACCTTCGATTGGACCATGCAGGACGGCGTCAAGGAAATCCCCATCGAGGTGCGCGATCCCGACGAGGTGCGGTTTATTCAAGGTCGTGTCAACGATCGTCTTGAGCACATACTGGTTCCGCCGGCCGACAGTCCGGCCAGAAACGACGCCTTCGACGTCACCCCGGCGCGTCTGGTCACCGGTTTTATCACGGAGCGTGGGGTGTGCGGGGCCAGCGCGGCGGAAGTGCTCACCCTATTTCCTGAAAAACGCTCAGCCGCCCAAAAAGAGTAAATCAGCTGATATGAAACCCATGGCATCCTCCAAGATGGTTCGAGTTACAAAGCTTTCAGTGCATCGTTGGCGGCTGAATTCCCAGCATGAGGGGAAGGGTTTCGTGAAGATCTTGAAAAAAAGCGCACAATCGGCCATATCCGATCAGGGGAATCGTTTAACCGGCACCTCATGCGGCAGGCAGCACAAAAAGCGGCTCGTCGAAATAGCGCACGAGAAAAAGCCCACCGCCCCCGCAATGGTGACGCGTTTGAGGTTAGGGTATGAATCAATGCGACGAATTCCGTTTACGCTACAATTATGTAAAGGTGCACCCACGATGAGCAATAATCAACGACCCTCTCGCCGCCCTCGGGTGGTGGTTTACACCTTGAGCACCTGCAGCCATTGCAAAGACGTAAAGAAACTTTTGGAGACACGAGGCATTCGCTACGAGAGTGTCGAAGTGGATCTACTGGAAGGTGATGCTCGGAAGGAAACCATCGCGGAGGTGCGCCGATACAATCCCAAGGTCACATTCCCCACCACGATCATCGGTGACGAGGTGGTCGTCGGCAACAAGCAAGCGCGTCTTGAAGAGAAACTGGATGAATCTACCGACCTGTGCGATGATTCAACGATGGGGTAGATATGTCATCGAGCCGTTGCTTATTTTTTGGGTCTCACATGACATTTAGCGCATGAAGTCGGTGCTGCTTTCGATTTGTTCTTTTTCTTGAACGCCCGATGGCAGTCGATGCAGTTCGCATGCAGCGCCTCGGCGTGGTATTCGAGTTTCGCCGACGCCTTTTCATCGCGCGACAATTTGTCCTTGCGCCATAGACACACCGTCCCCCTCCCTTATCATCAGCACAAGGGGAGGGGTATTTATGAATGGGCACTGATATCATTTACTCCGACGATAGTCGGTTTACATGGATCGATCTCTACAGAGGAGCAATACCATCCGCGCGACGTCTGGAAAAATCAATCATCGGTTTCGACTCCATATACCCGTCTGTAATGGAAGAATAGCTGATGAAATGGCACTCCCGTTCGAACAAACAGACAACCGCCATGCATGGAAACACGCCGTGCATGGCGGTTGCGATTCATGAAGCAACGATAACCGACGTTACGGTGTCGCTGACGGCAGGAATACTTCGGCGCAATGGGTTCCGCTCATAAGGTTATCCAGCAGAGGCAGCGATCTCTTGCAAACGTTCTTTGGCGGCGGCACGGACTTGCTGTGATTCATCCTTTTTAGCCACATTTTTCAACAGTTGGGCATCACTCTCTTTTAAAACCGCCTCTTTGCGCACCCCGGGGTCGGAACGCGCAATTTTGGGAAGAAATAAATCGCCAAATTTCATTACGGTTCACCTCCTTTCTATGCTTCAAGGTCTATGCCTCAGGGTACCAAGGGCGGGTTCCACTGGGTATGGGGTATAGTGACTATTTCGCTTCTACAGGCAACCTATCCCGGCGTTCTTTTCTGTCAGGGCGCACAGGCCATAATTCAGGCGCCGTCATAAGTGGTTCTACTTTCCCGGATGCAGCACTCGTGCTCCTCCGACTGCTTGTCGATATCGATTTGTCCCAAGAAGAAATCGAATCGAGTGCACCAATTACGACCGACCCACCGGTTTCAGTTGGCATCGGGGCCCCGTCCTACCTTTTTTTCGGTTGGCCGTCGGCAATTTCAAATTCGACCCCGGACCCATTGATCACGTCGGTCGAACCACCTCCGAATGCGGTGCAAGACGCGCCCTCAAATGCGAATGAGAGCGCCTTGAGATCGGCGAATGAATGGTGAACGACGGAACTGCAGTCGATAGTAAACGAAACTCCGCAAATGTTATGCGGCGTCGGCTTTAAACCCCTTGCCGACTTTAACATCATCGCCGTTCGCGGAGGCTCAATCATTCTCTCACCCCCATATTGTCGTTCCTCTACTGGAGCGTCATCGGCATGCTGCTCATGGCAATCGCTTTGGGCGTTGTGCGGTAGGATATTTAATGTGACAGATAAAGTATCGCGGCTGAAAGCAGCAGGCCGATGACCAGGACAATGTGCTCATAGGCAAAGAGATCAAATTTTTCCTTATCATCGTTCATGCGTTCCCCCTTTTGACGGTGTCTGAGATGGACGCTGCTCTGGGGGGGAACTTAGAGAACCTTGGTGACGGCAGCAATGGGGGAAACTATGTATTTTTTGTTGACGCTGCCCCGAGATTTTCTGTCAGATTGATGCCTTCCCGAAGCAAGCAATGAGGATTGGGCGGGCGGGTTCTCGCCAAACCACTTTTGCAGCATGGGGTGCAGGCGTCATGCAATAAAAACTAAATCGGGGCCGAACCGCTTCGGACCCGATTTAGTTGACTGGGGGTGAAACGCACATTTTGGATAGGGCCTGCGTTTCCCCAGCACGAAAATTGGTTTTCCGCTCAGGGTAAATTCTTGCCCGGCTTGAAGGTAACGACGCTGCGCCCTTTGATTTTGATCTTTTCACCGGTCTGGGGGTTTCGCCCCATTCGGGTCTTGCGATAAACATTTTTAAACGTCCCGAACCCCACCAACGTCACCCGGCTGTTCCTTTTCTTGAGACCGTCCTTGATGCCGGCCAGTGCCGATTCAAATGCAACTTTCGCCGTCGATTTGGGTATCCCTGCATCCTTGGCCACTTTTTCGATCAGTTCAGCTTTGTTCATTTTCCCTCCTTTGTCTGGGGTTCGTGCTGCTTGCGACCGAATACGCCTCTCCTTCTGATCCATCCCGTTGAGCCCAAAACAGACTCAGCGGGCAAACATGGCGAAAAGGTATGTTGCGATGGTTGATATGCGAGTCGCCCCTCTTCCAAGGCTTGTCGACAATCTCGAATCGATTGGCTACAGGGTAAAACTGTTGCTGACGGATGGGCTGCAGGCAATAAGTGCGTGGATGGGCCTGCGCGTTCGGATTCCTGTAGCACAGATAATTGCATAATGAAAACAAAAGACGTTGTGCGCATACACGTAAGAACGATTCTGCGAGCGATGGGCGCATCGGTCTTCGATGCGTTAGACATGTCGTCAATTCGAGAACTAAGACGTCAGCACACTTACCATAAATCGGCCGCCCGAGTTCCGATTTAACCCCCGGGATCACAAACCGCATGTGTTTTCAGCCCAATAATTCCGGCGCGCTTTTTGCTGAGCTTCCGCGGCACCGCGACTGACGGTGGTTGCCAGCGAATCGAACCTTACGACAGTGCTCGAATGCACCCAACATCCAAACGAATTCTTGCCTATGACCGGGCCCGGGCCCTGGCCGTCATGGCTGTGGATTGCCGCAACACACGGTATCGCATCGAGTGACCAAATGCTTTTCTTTTCTACGGGTTTCATTCTTGCCGGCCTCCTGTTTGCGACCGCGTGGACCCGCCGTTTCAAGCGCGGCCCCCTTGAACACCTGATGGATGCGCTGACACGCCTTCCACTGCCCCCCTTCAGAATCCTCAAGCGAAAATATGCGCTTCGCCGAACCGTGTGAACGAAGCGTCGAGCGCAAAGATGATCAAGGTATGATCCGCTTCGACATGGCGCCCGACGCGGTTTTGCCCAGTACAACCGGACCTGCTAAGGTCCATGGGGATTGGGAGTATTGACCGATCTGAGAGTTCCGGGGCAGGCCATAGAAACACCGACGCATGACTGGTGGAGGTCTGCGAGAGGCCGCAACCGTTCTCTGGCGCCATGGATGGTCTGCGGCCAGGCCACAACAGCCTGCTCGCCAAACGGCAATCCACATCCTTGTGCTCGATTTTGTCTTCAACCACACCTCTGACGAACATGTCTGGGCGCTGAAAGCCAAATCCGGTGATCCCGAATACCTGTCGTATTTCTACACGTTCCCGGATCGTGAGCTTCCGGATCAGTTTCAGAAATACTTGAGAGATATTTTCCCAACAATCAGAAAGGGCAGTTTTTCTTACTGCAGAGCGCTGAAAAGGTGGGTGTGGACGACATTCAACAGCAATCAGTGGGACCTCAATTATTCAAATGCGGAAGTATTCCGAGCCATGGTGGAAGAGATGCTGTTCTTTGCCAATCAAGGGGTCGAAGTCCTGCGGCTGGACGCTGTGGCTTTTATTTGGAAAAGGCTTGGCACGGCCTGTGAGAACCAATCTGAGGCCCACACGATCATCCGCGCCTTTAATTCGATGATAAAAATCGTGGCGCCCTGTGTGCTGTTCAAGTCCGAAGCCATTGTCCATCCGGACGAAGTGGCCCGCTACATTCACCCGGAAGAATGCCAGCTATCCTATAACCCGCTGCTGATGTCGCTGCTGTGGGAGGCCCTAGCGACGCGCGATGTCAAATTGCTGGAACATTCCATGAGGCACCGTTATCGCACGCCAGCCGGCTGCACATGGGTGAACTACGTGCGGTGCCATGACGACATCGGCTGGACCTTCGACGACGATGACGCGCGCCACGTCGGCATCGACCCGGCCGGGCACCGCCGTTTCCTCAACGATTTCTACACGGGCCGGTATCCAGGTTCCTTTGCCCGGGGGGGTCCCTTTCCAGCAAAACACCGACACCGGCGACGTGCGCATCTCCGGCACATTTTCTTCCCTCGCCGGACTGGAGGAAGCCCTCGAAAAAGAGGATGACACCCTCATTGAAAACGCCGTCTGGCGCGTCAACCTGCTTCGCAGCATTCAGACCAGCATCGGCGGCATCCCGCTGCTTTACATCTGTGACGAGTGGGGCATGCTCAACGACTACACCTATCTCACCGACCCGATCAAGGCCAGCGACAGCCGCTGGGTCCACCGGTCCAGAAAACGGTGGGAGGCCCGGGAGGATCTCACCGACCAGGACACGCTGGAGTGGCGGTTCTTTCACGAGATGGTGAAGCTGTTTCAGCTGAGAAAACGCCTTCCGGCCTTTCGGAACGGCGGCATGGAAGTTGTCTCCAGCGGCAGTCCGCACCTGTTCGCCTACCTGCGGGTCGTCGCTGCGCAGCGGATCCTCGTGGTCAACAATTTCCATGAGTCACCGAAGACCATGTCGGCAACTGCACTGACGGCCGCCGGAATGACCGGCGAGGCGGGGGACCTGCTATCCGGAGAGCGGCACGTCCCTGAAGAAGGGCTCAGGCTCAAGGGTTACCAGTCGGTTTGGCTGGAAATCACTGCGATGCGCCCAGAAGAGGCTTGACATGATTGCCACGATTCTACTGGCAGCAGGTTTTGCGCTTTTTATTAAAGGCGCCGATCTCCTGGTGGACGGCGCGGCCGCTGTGAACACCTCGGCATATCGCTTGGCCCGGGGTTCGATGCCGGGCTTTTTCCCATGGGGTTGGATCGGCGCCCCGGTGACTTTCTCCGTATATGGATTCAGCGTTGCCGCCAGCCCCATACCGACTGCGAACACCAGCAGCAGATTGTCCTTGCCGAGCCATGTGGCCATGGGGCGGGTGGCGACGCTGCCCACCGAGGTGCCCAGTACGCCGACGACGACGACCAGCGTGCAGAGTCGTTTGGACTGCTGCGTGGTGAACAAATCGCCGAGGATATTCCAGAAAAGGATGGGCAAGAGGCCGACTGCCTGACTCTTAGGGATGAATAATACAGGATAAACCCACCGGGCATCGGTTGCCAGGATGGGTCGGATCAACCCCTCGCTGATTCCGTAAAACAGAAGCAGACCGGTGAATACCCTCAGGGAGCGAAAGCGCTCCATCAGCATGCTGAGGCCGCCAGCCACAGCGAAGGTGATCAGGGTTTCGGTCAGAAAAACGACCAAAGATCGGTGATGTCAAGGGGGGCAGGCGTCTGTTTTTTGGCAATATCGGCACCTTTCTAAAGCCGTCCCAAAATCGAAAAGAGGCATCCTTATCACCGGACAATGGACAGCCCGATGCGGAAGGCCTGATTTCGCTCTTTGTAATCGAGAAGATTCTCTGCCAGTGCATCAACGTATTGCAGATGAAGGTAGATATCCAACGCCTGATAGATGAATCGGTGCATCGGGTAGGTGATGTCTAGTTGAACCGAGGCGCCCGCTTCGGCCCAGCGGACGGCGGTGCCCACCACGGCCCTGTCCGCCCTGCCGAATATTAAGTCCATCTCGAAATAGCCCCTGTAGTCTGCCAGATCCGGATTGGTGCCGTCATCGTTGTCCATATAAGCCCAGACCTTGGGGGCCACTTCAAGCCCGTACCCGCTGGGGCCGTCAAAAAAGATGAACACCGGCTGGATGTATAGAAAGTTCGTGCTTCGGGAGTCCGCGCCGTCCCGGCCGTTGGATTCGTGCTGGATGCCGGTTTGTAGAAACAACCCCGCCATGTTGTGGCTGGCGGATTTGAGATTTCCGGAGACCCAGAACAGCTCGGGCTTGTAGCCGGTGTCCTCGAAGGGTGCAGAATTGGATTTAAGATCCCAGTAAGAAGTCTGGGTGTAGGCGAAATGGAGCCCCTCCACACCCGGGAAACGCTGAGCAAACAACGAGTCGGGGTTGAACATGCGGTATTTGAAGCTAACCTGGAATTTACTGTTCTCGGGGTCGGTGCCCACCAGGAAATACATGGGTTTGTAGGCCGAGAGATTCCCAAGATACGGCTGGTACACGGTAAACAAAGAATCCAGGGTGGAGTAGTCATCTGCCGCCGCGCCATTCTCCGGTGCCGCGGCCACAATGAAGACAGCCGGTGCCGCAGCGATTTGGGGAACCTTCATGCGCACCGTACCATTGAAATCCGGGGGAAGATCGAACCCGTAGTCTGCCCGGTGGGAATCCGGGAAAGCCGTTTCGTCCTTTCCGGTATCTTCTTTAACCCTGCGGGCGACGACGGTTTCTTTGGCGGTGGCGTTCTCCAACTCGCACGCCACAGTGTCCGGTAATCCATCCCATTCGCCGTCAAGGCGATCGGGGACGACATATGCCGTGAAGAGAACCCTACCGCCGGGGGGCCAAGTGTCCCGTGCCATTGAAAGCACCGTATCGACGGCACGGGCGGGCCCTGCGAAGGCCATAAGGAAACCGGTAATTAGACAAATCATTTTCATTCGACTGAACCTCCGGGGCCGCGCCTTCGCCGCCGCATGAAATGCACCGCCCACACGCCGGCACCCGCAACGGCGATACCAACGAAAAGCGTCGTTTCGAAGCGTTTCATGTCGCCGATCAGGGTTTCCAGCAGATGGCCGAAAAGGTAACCACCGCCGACAACGGCGGCCCACACAAAGGCCCCGATGGCGTTGAGGCCGATGAACCGAACCGCCCCGACATTGCTGGCACCCAACGCAAAGGGGAGCACCGTCCGCAAGCCGTAAAGAAACCGAAAGCCGATGATCAGCGGCACTTGAAACCGGTCGATGAGGTGGTTGGCCGTATCCATCTTGCGGCGCCACAACGGGCGCCGCTGGATCAGCGCATCGCCATGGCATGGGCGATGTCTTCGACGGCGCTCGGTTTCAAGGCAGCGCTCAACAGTCCCAAACTGATCAAATGATTATAAGCGCCAGAACGCGGGGTTCTGTTCAGCGGCGGAAAATGGTGCGGCGCAAACGGTTTATTGGGTTATGCCGGATTTAAAGTGCTCTTTTCGAATACCGTATTTATGCAGCAGTTTGTTCAACTGGCGAGTGCTGATGCCGGCCTCAGCAGCGGATTTATTGATGCGTCCGCCATTTCGCCCCATCAGCTCTCTGATATAATGGCGTTCGGTGTCCTCCACGGCCTGGCGCCGCACGTCGGCCAGCGTTTTGGACATATCCAGGGGCGGCGCGCCTGAGGCACCGCACTGGGCAATTTCCTGGGGAAGGCTTTCCGGTGAAAGCGCCTCCCCGGTTTCTAAAATGTGGGCGCGCTCAATAATGTTTTGAAGTTCCCGGATGTTGCCCGGCCAGTCATACTGTTCGAGGGCGGCCAGTGCCGCAGGGTGGAGGCTGCGAATGCGCTTGTTGTTGAGCCGGTTGAACCGATTGATAAATGTCTCCACCAGCAATTGAATATCCGCTTTGCGGCCTCTCAGCGGCGGCATGACGATGGGGAAGACATTGAGCCGGTAGTAGAGATCTTTTCGAAAATCGCCAGACGCCACCAAGGATTTTAAATCCATATTGGTAGCGGCCACCAGACGCACATCGGTTTTGATGGGCAACTCACCACCAACGCGGTTGAACTCGCCCTCCTGGATGACGGTGAGCAGTTTGATTTGCGCCGCTGCAGTGATGGTTCCGATTTCGTCGAGGAAGAGGGTTCCGCCCCGGGCGACTTCGAACTTGCCCCGCTTCAACCGAATGGCTCCGGTGAATGCACCTTTTTCGTGCCCGAAGAGTTCACTTTCCAGCAGGGTGTCCGGAATGGCGCCGCAATGAACGCTGATGAAAGGGCCGTGCCCGCGATGGCTGTGGTGGTGAATCAGTTTGGCCATTCGCGTCTTGCCGGTGCCCGTTTCGCCGTGAAGCAGCACGGTGGATCGGGTCTCCGCAACGGACTGGATTTGTTTGATCACCCGCTTCATGACGTCGCACCGCGTTGCAGCACTCTCTTCACCCACCGTCGCCCAGGATTCATTCCTCAAATGTTTGAGTTCGGACTGTATGATGGCTTCATCATTGATTTCGGTGATGATGAGCCGAACCTCTTCTGGATCGATGGGGTGGGTGAGGTAGTTGCTGGCACCGGCCTTGACGGCCATGACGGCATCTCGTACGCGCTCGATCGGCGCCATGACCACGACTTCCATGCTCGGCTGGATCGCACTGAAGGTTTCCAACCGCCCACGGATGGCATTGAAAAGTGCTTTGCCGGTATCATGCCCGGCCATTCCAACAAGGTCCAGAAAGAGGATATCGAAATACTGCCGCTGTAACCGGTCATGCACCGACTGGGTATCGCCGACGACAGCGAGTTGGTCGCCGTCTGAAAGGCTGGCGCGAATGGCCCCGGCCACGTCCCGGCTTCGTGTGGAGACGATGATGTTTTTCATTGTCGCGCCAATCCTATCGAACTGTTACCTGCAAAGTAAGACCGGTTATAGCAAATATCGGGATGGGCATCAAATCCAAATTGCTGTCAGAATAACAAGAATTCACAGTTATTTAGGATGGTTAAATTGATATTCGCTCAACGGAAAGGCTGTGCATGGATGCATCCACTGCTGCCGTGTTCATTTCAATCAAGGGAATATGATGGTTTCGCCGGCGCTGGACCGGGGGAACCATGGGTTCCGAAAAAAGCCGGTGAAGGAATCCATATTTCCGTTTTTTGACCGCGGCATCGGCCACCGGGTCCACACGCACCCAGGAAACAGTTCGCCTTATCATGATGTCAGAGCCTTGCCCGATACTGCCGCCCAAGATTTCCCGAGGGATGTTTCAACCTACCGTAATTTTATTAAATATGGTCAGCTTCGGTGGCATCCCGAGCCGTCTCGGGCAACACAACGGGTCTTTTCAGGCCGTGGGTTCATGGTCATGGCGCCCTGTCTGCTGCAACACTTCATGGCATCCGCCGTAAGGCGATTTACTGGCATGTGGCTTGCTTTGATTAAACCGTTCATTGCCAAAGGCCTGCCACGCTGACGTGGATAGGCGCAGCCTGCTGGAGAGTCATCATGGATGCATTGTATTTGACGTGTGTTCAGTGCAACGACGAATTTGAGTTCACCGAAGAAGAAGCAGAACGCTATTCTCAAATGGGCTTCGATCCCCCCCAACGCTGCCCGGTGTGCCGCCGGAACAAAAGAAAAGACACCGGTGACACCCCAAACCATCGGCACGGCCAGAAAAAGCGCGATTATCAACGCAAATACGCCTGATGCGGCCGCCCCCACTGTCGCATCCCCTGGCTGCAACACGCCACGGGGAGTGCTGCGCCTGAGCAACGCAATGACGACGGCTGCCGCTGACCCGCTGCACGGTGTGTTCTCTGTGCGGCGGCGGGTTTCGGAGAACGCGCGCACGACGGGTTGGGTCAACAAAAAACGATCTGCATGAATCATGCAGATCGTTTTTTGTTAGCGCATGTTGCGTCGTTACAGAAGGTCTTTCAGTTTCTTTGAAGCTACAAATTTAGGAACCGCGCTGGCAGCGATGGTGATTTTCTCCCCCGTTTTGGGATTGACGCCATTTCGTTCTTTCCGCTGCTGGACTTTGAAGGTGCCAAAGCCGGTCAGATTCACCGTATCCCCATTTTTAAGTGTTGTTTCAATGGCTTGCAGCATGCTCTGAAGCGCTGCTGCGGCTTGTTGTTTGGTTTCCAGATCTTCGGCCATGGCATCGACCAGTTCATTTTTATTCAATCTTCACGCTCCTTGTTTTCCATGTCTTTCTTTTCGAGTTTCCGCTGGCAGGTTTTGTCTTCTCTGACCAACGCACAGATGCTTGGGTTATCACAATGGCGGCAGTTCTCATGGTTTGACAATGGGCACTCAGGGTGTTGCTTGGGCATATCCCCGCCTTGTTCGGTAAACGGTTAAGCGGCCTCGGGTGTACCCTCCGGGAGGTGAAATTCCGCTTTTCCGGTAGATGTGTTGTACACACCGGAATAAAGGATCAGTTCCGGCGCCTGATCCAGCGAATGATAATCCCTTACGCGGATATTCAGGGCATTTGCCTGGGCGGGGTCAAACACGCGGAAGCGCCTTTTCGATTTCCCCTTTTCGCGAAGCACCACCGCTCGGTAACTCCAAGCGACATCTGGATCGATCTTCAAGTTCACCACGAGGTACCGACCCACCGGATTGGGCAAATCCATCGGCTTTGGCAGATCCGAGGGTTGCCTTTGCGCCGCTTCGCGTTTTTCCCAAAATTTCCAATTCATTTTCTACTCCTTATCTTGGCTCGTGTCCATTGAATAAATGACTGCATCCGCCAGCGATGTTGGTGCGCAACGCCCTCAAATCGCTGGCAGTCGGCCCATGCAGATCCAATGGCGAAAAGCATGCCAACGACAAAACCACTCGTAATCATTTATTATTTTGATTTTTTACCTGCAGGACCGGAATTATCGATTCCGGTTTGGGAGGGGGTGCTGCAGTTATGACGATGCGTCGGATTCGGTGCCAGGACATCGATTCCCGGTATCAGTATTTCCATTTAGGCACCACTTCGCAAATCGTCACCTCGCCAAACGGGGCCACTTGGCCGCCATTTTCCCTGGCGAAATCGGTTGCCTCTCTCCGGGAGTTGAAAGGAAATGCCTCATACCCCATGGGCCCGAATACCTTTGCCGACCCCATCACGTAAAAGGCGGTTCGGGCGCTGATCCACATGCCGGCATTGCGATCCACCACCCACATGAATAACGGTGCCACGAGGTGCCCGACGTATCGCGTCGGCTTGCCCAAAAAAGCGAACATGCACTGTGTCGAGCAGAAATGGAGCACCCTTCCACCTTTGTCATGGATCTGACATTTACCGTAAGGGTAACGGGCCGGGCGCATGTTGCAGACCGGGCATTCGTCTGTCTTCGACGGTTCGACAATCTTACCTTTCGCTAATCGTCGACCATTGACCACCTTGTTTTCCTTGGCCACACTCGCCGCGGCCGCCGCCATGGCTTGAGGAAAATCAGCGATCCTGCCGCTGCAGGTCTCAGCGAACGTCGTGGCTTCGGCCTTGTCTGCAAAAACAATTTTGGACACCGGGCTCATCGTTCCCGCCGCCGCTGACCCCAGAACGATCACTGCCTGGTCTGCAGGGATCATCCGGGCAGGCTCATGATAGACGGCAAGCATGATATTCGAGGGCTGTTGCCCTGTTTTAGCAGCCCAATCCGCCAGGCAATGAAAGGAGCACACCTGCTCGACGCCCAGGAGAATATCAAAGGTGATCCACGTGCGCGCCCACATGGGGCGAACCATACCGCATACCGGACACTGGCCATTGAATTCATTTCGTGGCGGCATGAATGGATGCACCACGGTGCAATCCATCGCTGAAACGGCCGCGGGCAGAGGTGACAGGGCGATTGGCGTCAATGCGATGGTTTTCAGAAATCGGCGGCGGTTAAAAGCTATCAATGGATTCCTCCGTTCTGTATCAAGAAATCCTGGCTCGGTAGACAGAGCGGCGCGGCGATCCAGGATTGCCCGCGGTTGCTGCCCGATCCTCTGCACGGAGGCCGACACCCGATCACTTCGAGGACATCACCCACACGCCTTCCCATTCTTTCGGCGGCGCGGCGATCAGTTCCCGGCATTTGATCAGGTATTTGGCCGCAGGGGGGTCTTCAGCTGATATTTGCGAAAAAATGTCGGCCGCTTCGGCGAACCGTCCCTCGTAAAAATGGTTCAACCCTTTTTGGAACGTGCTCAGCAACGGCGCCTTCATCTCATAGGCTTCCGGCAGCATGGGCTCGAAAACCACAACAGGCTTCTTTTTTCCCACCACGGCCACCCTGGCCAGTTCACGGACGGCAAATTCGTCCCCCATCATTTTCCGCGTGGCATCGGAAATCATGGTGTAGGTGCCGAACTGTTTGTTGACGCCCTCCAAACGCGCCGCAAGATTTACCGCATCACCGAGCATCGTATAATCAAAGCGCGTACGGGACCCCATATTGCCGACCACTGCGGGCCCCGTGTTGATGCCGATGCGCATTTGCATCTCTTTTCCGATCCGCTGGTAAAACGCCGGGCGCAATTCCGCCAGCCGGGTCTGGCACCGCAGGGCCGCCCGGACGATCCGGGGTGCGTGGTCAGGCACTGCCAGTGGGGCATTCCAAAAGGCGATGATGGCGTCTCCCTCGTACTTGTCCACCGTGCCGTTTTCATCATGGATGATATCGGTCATGGCCGACAGGTAATCGTTGAGCAGGGTGGTCAGCGCTTCGGGTTCCAGGCCCTCTGATATGCTTGTGAACCCCTGGAGGTCTGAGAAAAAGATAGAGAGGACACGCCGTTCCCCGCCGAGTTTCAGTTTATCCGGATTGCGAATCAGCGCGTCGATGACGGCAGGACTCAGATACTGTCCGAAGGCGTTTTTGATAAACCGTTTTTGTCGTCCTTCGGTGGCGTAGTTGACGACCAGGGCCACAGCTATGGAGAGGCAAACGGCCACCACCTGGACGACCACCTGGAGC
Organism: uncultured Desulfobacterales bacterium; assembly: GCA_964446485.1. Taxonomy (GTDB): domain Bacteria; phylum Desulfobacterota; class Desulfobacteria; order Desulfobacterales; family JBDRRP01; genus JBDRRP01. The sequence goes on from CAYUOU010000015.1 coordinate 36,325, forward strand.
CAGAAACCCAGGGTGTAAGCCACGATGCCCAGTAATGCCGGCAAACTGACATAGGCCGTGCAGGCCAGGGTGACACTCACCGGATTGGGAAAAAAGGTGACAGTCAGGGCCGCCGCAACAGCGAGCAACATGACGACGGTCACGTTCAGCGCTGCCGAAGGGTGCCGCAAAAAATCCCCCGACAGAAAATTATCCAGCGCCGTCGCATGAATCTCCACACCGGGGTAAACGCCATCGACCGGCGCCGATCGCAAATCGAAGAGCCCCGGTGCCGAAAACCCGAAAAAGACGGTTTTGTCTCTAAAGGCCTCGGGATCAATCACCGGCGTCTCACCGGCCTGCAAACGGAGGTAAGACTGAATCACCGCCGCCGCGCTAAAGCTGCGGTGTGTGCCCGACGGGCCGCGGTAGCGCAGCAGGGCTCTGCCCTCAGGGTCTGTGGGAATACGGCGCCCTCCAAGGACAATGGCCGATGGGGTGAATTGCACCGGTATGGCCTGCCGGGACACGAGAATCGGGGAGAGCCCCAACAGCGGCAGCAGTTTTCCGTCGAACCGGTTGATCACCGTAACACGCCGGTAGATGCCGTCCGGGTCCGGGGCCATGCTGACACTGCCCAGCACAGCGACGCTTTGGTAAACTTCAGGGATCGGAAAGGTGGCTCGGGGAAATTGGATGCTTTCCACCGCCGGGTGAGACCCCGCGTTGTCGCCGTCCACCGTCGAAAGGGCCGGGACCGGCGCCGATGCGGGCCATTGCTGCTGATCCCCTGATGATTTTCCCGGAAACACCGCCGCGGCGACACGGCCGAAATGCGACAGGGTCGCCGAGAGCGCCCGGTCGTCATCCACCCCATAGGCCGAGGATTCCGTGAAGAGCACGTCGAAGGCAAGGGCCCCGGCGCCGGCCATGCGGCAATAATCGACGATGGCCCCATAGACTTCCCTGGGCCAGGGCCATGTCAGCCCGTTTTCTTTTGCGGCCCAGTCCAGGCTGTTTTGATCCAGCAGGATCATCACGACGTCGTCGGAGGCTTGTCCCGGCGCCGCCAGCAGCCGCGCCCGCCAGTCCCAGGTCCGGGTTTCCCAGGGCTCCAGCACGTCGCCCCCCCAGAGGGCCAACGCCACCGCAGCGGCGACCACGCCGATGGTGAACCCCAGGAGCAGTTTTCGGGCACCCGGCACTGCCTACACGCTTTCCAGTGCGCTTTCGAACCGCCGCTGACGGCGTGTTCGCAAGTTCACTGGCCGGTAGGCGCCGATCTTGGGCTGGATGGCTGAAATCCTGGCGGCTGGCGTCGGGTGGGTGCGTGCAAAATCAAGACGACCCGGAACCAATTGTTGCGACATCACCGTGAGCATATCGATGAGGGCGTTGGGATCATACCCCACGCGCCCCATGATTGTGACTGCGGCATCGTCGGCGTCGCCTTCGAGTTCCCTGGAGTACCCGCTGGTGATGAGGGTTCGCGTAATGTCGGTAATGCTGTTTTCAAAGGTACGCGTCAACTGGGCTAGTTCTTCACCCCCAAATGTTTTCGCGCTCTCTACGCCAATGGTGGTCAGTGCCTCGGTGACCCGGGCCTGCTTGATCGCTTGGAGTCCGTGCTTGGCTTGAACGTGACCGATTTCGTGGGCGAGCGTCGCAGCGAGGGCATCTTCGCTGCGGCAGCATCGCAGCATCCCCCGGGTAATAAAAATGAAGCCGCCCGGCGCGGACAGGGCGTTGATGTCGTCGCTGTCTTGAATCAGAAAACGATAGCCGCTGAATGTTTCGGGCCTGTCGGACATCTGGGCGAGGGTCTGCCCCAGCAGGTTGACATAGTGGTTGAGCGCCGGATTTTCATACGGCGGGTAAGTTTCCAGGATGGCGGTGCCGACGGTTCGCCCGATGTAGTATTCCTGCTCGGGTGTGAAATCTTCGAAAGACCGCGCCACGGCACGGGCACTGGTGCGAATCGATTCCGCCTGGGCTTCTGAAATGGTCCCGGTGGAGGTGCCGATGGCCGTTCCGATGTCGGCGACCGCACCCATGGTCTTGCACCCGTGCAGCAAGAGCGCCGCCAGCGGAATGCTTCCGGAGGCCAGCGACCATCGCGCAGCCATGTGCAAAAAATCTCTCCGATTGGTTGGTTTCATTGCGCACCCCCTTTGGGAATGAGGCCGCCGTCTCTTAAAAAGGCAGCCATCTCTTCGGCAGAAACCGTGTACCCTTCCATGCGATCAAGCCACGCATATTTTAACTGGGGATTGCGGCGTCGATATGCCGTCTCGACCTGCTCGCTGAACCCCTTCCCGGCCAGCGCCACCTCATCGGCCCTGGCCGAGGTCTGGACATCGGCGTCGCCGGCCTGGAGCACGATCCGCTTGCCCGTCAATGCCGACTGGTGAATCCATCCCCGGCTGCCATTCGGTGCCGCCACGCGGCGCCAGGACCCTTTTTCTTCCACCACGGTGACTCTGTCGCCATAGTCGACCGGGCCGGTGATTTTGCCCAGAAATGACGGCGCCGCCCGAAGGCTTCCTTTACGGATCTGGACACTCATGTTGGTCGGTGGTGCTGCCATGGGTCTTTCCTTTCTGGTGTCTGCGCTCATACGTGGACTCACCGCGAACGGTGAAAGCTCACTGGCACCTTCGCAACAGCGGATGCGCGATGACGGAGACCTCGCTCAGCACATCCGCGATGTAATATGCCATTCCGTAAGTGCTGCCATCCGCCGGCATGCCGGCGGGTTGGCCGCGAATGAACTCCAAAATCCTCCCTTGATGGATGCCTACCAGCGCCCCCGCAGCATTGACGATAGGCCCCCCCGAGAATCCATCCTGGAAATCCCCTTCAAACACAAACCCGCGCGTAACGGAACGCCCTCGGGCATCCTGTTTGCCCGCTTTGGAAAGCACGATGTCGATATGGTGAAGATCGAATTCGGTTGACACCACAATACCACTCATGATCGTCGACTGAAAGGTGGTTCCGGCGCCATAAACGGGGTCGCCGACCCGGAGGCCGCCAGCGGTGTCGATGGGCCTGCCCAGACCGCAGGGAATCGCCACCACGGCCAGATCGCGGCTATCGCTCGTGAGGACATGTGTGATGGGAAATTCGACACCGCCGGCCATGACCCCCGTCATTCCGTCGTTCCCCTCGACAACGTGACGATTGGTGACGGCGACCCCCTCAGCGACCACGACGGCTGATCCCAGTCTGTAGTGCAGCAACGACCGTTGCTGCAGGCTGACATAGCAATCCGCAACAGGAACCGGCGTTTTGCTATCGCGCTCGAACGGCGTCTGAGGGGCGCACCCAATCAACACCACAAGGGCGATGATAGCGAGCCTCTTACACGTCAATGGCGTGGTGCGTTCCATAGATGCGTCGCTTTCCTTTAGGGCGTGATCTGCGATGCGCAGTGCCACAGTGCGGCCCATTGTTCAATGGTCAATTTCCACCGCGTCCATGTACCGTTTGTTTTAAGTGAAGATGACCCCCCTGATGATTACAATATAGGAGCGCCTCCATGCCGAGCACCGCCCAACGATTGAACCGATACCTGCGCCCTTGACATCACGAGCAGGCCATTCTAAACCCGGCCCATGTTGACTGATCTGGAAAAACGCATCATCTCCACCATTCAGGGTGATATCGAGATTTCGCCCACGCCCTATGCCGGCATCGCCCGGGATCTAGGCATATCGGAAGGGGAGTTGCTGGACTCGCTGAACGATCTCTGCCGGCGGGGGGTCATCCGCCGTTTCGGCGCCACGCTCCGACACCAGCGCTCCGGTTTTTCAGCCAATGCCATGGTGGCCTGGCAGGTCGCCGCCGAGCAGGTCGAAGCCGTGGGGCCGGTCATGGCCGGTTTCGATGCCGTAACCCACTGCTACTGCCGTCCGCCGACCGGCGACTGGCCCTACAACCTTTACACCATGATCCACGCAGACAGCGAAGCCGCCTGCCACACCATGGCTGCGAAGATGGCCGAAAAAGCCGGCGTTGCAAACTACACCCTGCTCTTCAGCCGAAAAGAACTCAAAAAGACCTCCATGGCATATTTTGACGACGATGACGACTGATGGCGCCCCTCCCAAAGGATAGCCCAGCGCCCCACGTTCTCCTGGTCAATCCCTGGATTCACGATTTTGCCGCCTACGATTTCTGGGCCAAGCCGCTGGGCCTGCTGAGCCTGGCCGGCATCCTGCGCCATCACGGGTTGCGGGTTTCCGTCATCGACTGCCTGGATCGATTCCATCCGTACGGACCCCAGACAGACACGGGCCGACGTCAAGGACGCGGGCCGTATCTCAAAACCCCCATTGCCAAGCCGGCCGTCTTCTCCGATATCCGCCGTACCTACAGCCGCTACGGCATTTTACCGGAGTGGTTTCGAAGCGACCTGTCCCGCCTGCCCCGACCAGACGTGGTGATGGTCACCTCCCTCATGACCTACTGGTACCCCGGCGTGATAGAAACCATCGATGAAATACGAACGGCACTTCACGACGTGCCAGTCATTTTAGGCGGGGTGTATGCCACTCTCAACACCGAGCACGCCAGGAACCACAGTGGAGCGGACCGCGTCGTCGGCGGTACGGCCGAAGGCCGGATATTGGGGCTGGTTTCCGAAATCACCGGCTACCGCGTTGCCCCCCGGTTTGATCCGGCGGACATGGACAGCTGGCCGCTGCCGGCGCTGGATCTGCTGCACCGGGTGCCCTTCCTGCCGATGCTGACGGGCCGGGGATGCCCCTTTTCCTGCGACTACTGCGCCGCCGGCCGGCTGAACCCCAATTGGCAGCGGCGCAGCCCAGGCAAGGTCGCCGAAGAGATTCGCTACTGGCATCGCAACTGCGGGATCCGAGACGTGGCTTTCTATGACGACGCCCTGCTGGTGGACGCGGAAGCCCATCTCATCCCCATCTGCGAGCAGGTCATCCGGGAGACAACGGGCCTGCGGTTTCACACCCCCAACGCCCTGCACCTTCGCTTCATCACGGCGTCCGTGGCGCGGATGATGAAACGCACCGGATTTTCCACCATCCGTCTGGGTTTGGAAACCCTGGGCTTTCGTGAAGATCGGCCACTGGACAAAAAAGTCTCGGAAGATGACTTTCAGGCGGCGGTGTCTCATCTGAAGGCCGCCGGATTTGAAAGCGGCCAACTCGGCGCCTACATCCTGGCGGGGCTGCCGGGCCAATCGGTGGCCGAGATCGAAGACGCCATTCGTCTGGCGCGCGTCAGCGGTGTCACGCCGGTGCTGGCACACTATTCCCCCATACCCGGAACGCGGCTGTGGGCCGCCGCATGCAAGGCCTCACGCTACGACCTAGCCGCCGATCCCATCACGACCAACAACGCGGTGTTCCCCTGCCTCAACCAGGGATTCTCCTGGGAGGTCTTGACCCGCCTCAAGCGGCTGGCACGGGGGGAAATACCATGAATGCGCAATGTTCAATATCCAATTGCCAGGAGACCTACCGGGGGAGCCTCCGCACGTTGCCGACTGCAGGACATCTGGACAAAGCCCTATCAAATCGCTAATGGATTTAGCTGCCATATTGTTTACCCTTCGGGAACGCCGGACATGAAGCCCTTCGGCTTTTGCAACATCGGGGTTTGGCATTACCCCCTGGGCTTCGGACAGCCCGACAGGAGAACACGATGAATCAAAAACGTCTTCGCTGGGTCCGCGTCGCACGGGTCATGCTCGTTGCCGGATGGCTCCTCTCCGTCGTGAACCCCGTCATGGCGGCATCTCCGGTCACGCTCAAGGTAGCCTTGCTGCCCATTTTTGACACACTGCCGTTTTATGTCGCCGATGAAAACGGCTACTTCAATGCGCGTGGGGTCGACATCACCGCCTTGCCGGTGGGCAGCGCCGTGGAACGCGATCAGCTCATCCAGGCAGGGGCGGCCGACGGTGCCGTCAACGAAATGATCTCCGTCATCAATTTCAACCGGGAGCGCACCACCGCCAGGGTGGTTGGCGCGGCCAGAAAATCCGTGACCGGCGCCCCCCTCTTTCGCATACTGGCGGCGTCAGACGCGGGCATCCAGCACCCCGGCGATCTGGCCGGTGTACCCATCGGCGTGTCCATGAACACCATCATCGCTTACGTGACCGATCGCCTGCTCGGCGAAGCCGGTCTTTCGCCGAGTCAGATCAGGATGCAGTCGGATCTGTTGATGCTGGACGAGCCCTTCTCGGCGCTGGACGCCCCCACACGCGAAGACCTTCAACAACTCATGGACGAGCTTCTGGCGGAGAATGCGCTCACCCGCATCATCGTCACCCATGACATCGATGAGGCCCTGCACATGGGCCGGCGCATCCTGGTCCTGGGCGGCGGACGCCCCCAGGTGGTGGACAACCCCTGCGCCCGCAGCGGCGGGACCCCGGCGCCGGAAGACTTTCTTCGCCAGCGCCGGCTCCTTCGGGACCTCTTGGGAGATCGGGTATGAAAGCACGCATCCCCATCCCGCCCGCCGTCGTCGGTTTGGCCATGTTCCTGGCCATCTGGGAGGTGCTGTCCCTGTGGGTCAACCGACCGATCCTTCCGTCACCCGTCACGGTGGTCCCCATTTTCGCCGCCGGTTTTTTCGGTGATCTGGGTCAGCATTTTCTGGCCAGCACCGGACGCGTGCTGGCGGCCATGGGGTTGTCAGTGCTGACCGCTGTCCCCATTGGTTTGGGGCTGGGGCAGATGCGGCGCATTGACCGCATCTTTGCGCCGCTCATCGCCATTGTCTACCCGATCCCCAAAATCGTGTTTCTACCGGTGATCTATGTGCTCATGGGGATCACCGACCTCTCGAAGATATTTCTCATTTCACTGATTATCTTCTTTCAGATCCTGGTCGTGGTGCGGGACGAGGCAGCCAACCTGCCGCCCGAGCTGATCTTGTCGGTGCGTTCATTGGGCGCCGGCCGCCGGGCGCTGTTTCGATTCGTCTATCTGCCGGCCTGTGTCCCCGTGGTGCTCACGGCCCTGAGGCTGTCGGCCGGTACGGCCGTGGCAGTCCTCTTCATCGCCGAGCAGTCGCTGACCACGTATGGCCTGGGGTATTACATCGTCGTGGAAACTTACCAGGTGCTGCGCTATCCGGAGATGTACGCCGGCATTCTGGCCATGGGGTTGCTGGGACTGCTGATTTACTTTGTCATTCAGGGGCTCGAAGCCCGATACGCCGGATACCAGAAGCGATGCAACGCATGATGCCGCCTCGTGAAAAACCCGCAGACTGGGAAAAACAGATCCGTACCATGTTCAGCCGGATCTCGAAGCACTACGACCTCATGAACCGCCTCATGACCTTCGGGCAGGACACCATCTGGCGGCGGCGGGTCGCCGCCGCGGCAGCCGTCTCCGCCAACGCCCGGGTGCTGGACATCGGAGCCGGTACCGGCGGCATCGGACAGGAGGTGATCGCAAATGAGGGCGGCAGAAAAGTGGTCTGCGCGGATTTCACGCCGGAAATGATGCAGGTGGGTCGGGGTCGTCCGGGCGGGGACCGTCTTCACTGGTGCGCCGCCGACGCGCTTCACCTGCCCTTTGCCGACAATGCGTTTAACGCAGTCGTTTCGGGTTACCTGATCCGCAACGTGCGCAGCGCCGCTGAGGCATTTCGCGAGCAGGTCCGCGTGGCAGCACCGGGCGGCAGGGTCGTGTGTCTGGATACCACGCCGCCGCAAAGCACCGTCCTCAGCCCCCTGGTGGGGTGCTTTATGGCCCACATCATCCCCCCAATGGGGCGTATCATCTCCGGCGATACGGACGCTTATTCCTATCTTCCCGAATCTACGCGCCGGTTTCTCTCCCCACCGGCACTGGCCGCCGTCATGCGTGAAGCGGGGCTCGCCCGCCTGCGCTGGCGAACCTTCATGTTCGGCACCATGGCCATTCATGTGGGGGAAAAACACGGAGGCCGGCGATGACCCCACACGCCAAAAATAACGGGCCCGGCGACATGTCAGGCGCAAGGCGATGGATCATGGCCGTCAGGCCGCGCACCCTGCCCACAGCGGTGGCGCCGGTGGTGGTGGGAACGGCCGCCGCCGCCGACGGCCGTTTCCATGCGCTCCCGGCGCTGGCTGCGTTGGCCGGCGCACTCCTGCTGCAGATCGGCGTCAATCTGGCCAACGACTACTTCGACTTTGTCAAGGGTGTGGACACCGCCGAGCGGGTCGGCCCGGTGAGGGTCACCCAAAGTGGTCTGATTCCCGCGTCCAGGGTTCGCATGGCCATGGTGGCCAGCCTCGCCGCGGCTGTCCTGGTGGGTGTCTACCTCATCACTGTGGGGGGGTTGCCCATCCTGGTGGTTGGGACCGCCGCCGTAGCCGCTGCCCTGGCCTACAGCGGTGGCCCCTTTCCCCTGGCCTCACACGCCCTGGGGGATTTTTTCGTATTCATTTTTTACGGTCCGGTGGCCGTGGGCGGCACCTATTACGTCCAGGCATTAGACTGGACGCACCGTGTGGGACTGCTGGCGGCCATGATGGGGCTCCTCATCACCGCAGTGCTGGTGGTCAACAACCTCAGAGATATCGCCACCGACCGAAACGCCGGAAAGCTCACCCTGGCCGTGCTCCTGGGCCCGGACGGCACACGGATGGAATATCGACTGCTCATCTGCGGCGCCTACGGGCTGTCGGTCGTGGGCTGGGCTGTCGGCTGGCTCTCGCCATGGGGCCTGCTGCCCGCAGCAGCACTGCCCATGGCGTTGCGGTTGTTTTGCGTGGTGCAGGCAAAGACGCCGCCACCGTCCCTCAACCAGGCATTGGCCGCCACCGCCGCCCATGCCCTCATTTTTGCCGCCCTGCTGGCGGTGGGGGTGCTGATGTCTTAAGCGGTCTCACCACCGGCAGGATCTTCTGGTATCGCCGCATGGGCCGCCCTTTACGAATCCATCCGCATTCGACTAAGATGCCCACACATAAGATCGCGACACTGCGGACGATGACCCCAGACCGTTAGGAGCCGCCATGAAACGTATCATTAGCTTGCTGGTAATGCTATCCGTTGCTGCCTCACAAGCCCAGGCCGCCGAGCAATCCGTGGCCACAACGATCACCGACGTGGTGGTGTTCACCGACCGGGCACAAATCACCAGAAAAGGCACCGCCGCGGTAGCCCACGGGCTCAACCGGCTGCGGTTGCCTGTGGATGCCTTTTCCGTGGACGCCGACGCGGTGACGGCTGCCGTCACCGGCAAGGGCGAAATCATAGCCGTCCAGTATCGAGAAATACCCACGAAGGAAGCCCCCCAGGAAAAGGTCCGCGACCTTGAAACCCGCATCCTCAAATTGAAGCAGGATCGCCGAGCGGCATCGGACCAGGCCGGCACACTGAAACAGCAAGAGGCGTATTTGCACGGTGTCGTCGAATTCTCCAAAACCCAGGTCCCCACAGACCTCAAAACCCGAATGCCGACCCCCGAAGAACTGGGGCGCACGCTCGCTTTCATCGACGATGGATTCAGCCGGGTTTATCAAAAGGCGCGGGAAGCGGAACTGAGCATCAGCCAACTGGACAAAGACATTCGCCAGCTGGAACGGGCGCTCAGCGACATCAAGCAGCCCGGCCGGGCTTATCAGCGGATCATCGAGGTGCAGTTCGAGGCCGCTGCCCCCCAGCAAATCGGGATTTCCGCCACCTACGTGGTGCGTCACGCCATGTGGTCGCCGCTTTACCGGGCCGCCGTGCCGGCCGATCTCTCCGGGGTCGATTTGACCCTTTTTTCGCGAATCGTTCAAAAAACCGGGGAGAACTGGAAGGGGGTGCGCCTCTCGGTGTCCAACGTGGTGCCCCTTTCCGGGTCCAGGGTGCCTGAGGCCCGCAGTTGGTGGCTGGACGTTCCCCGACCCGTGTTACGGACCTCGGGCAAGACCGCCCTCATGGCGGAATCCGCCGCCCGGGCCCCGACCGATGCGGCGGACACCATGGTCGCCATGGAGGCCGCCGACACGGCGCCGGCAGCCTATGCCCAGGCAGAGCGAACACAATCCGAACTGGCCTTCGAATATGCCTTCACCGGGGCCGTCGACGTGGCCAGCGGTGAGGGCGACACCGTGCTGCCCGTCTTCACCCGCCGCCTCGCCGGAGACGTCACCCGTTACGCCGTACCCCGGCAGAGCCTGCTCACCTATCTGGTCTGCGAGACGGCGGTGGACCGGGAGCTCTTGAGCGGCCCGCTCAATGTGTACTATGCTGGCCGATATGTGGGGAAGATGGTGCTGGAAGATAAGAAGCCGGGCGGGACGTTTCGCCTTGGCCTGGGTGCCGATCGGCAAGTGGTGGTGAAAAAGGAGAAAATCGCTGACCGCCGAAAGGAGACCTTTTTCGGCAAGATCGAACGGGACTCGGTGGTGCGTGAGCTGAATTTCCGCATCATCGTCGAAAACCTCAGAGACACAGCGTTACCGGTCGTCATCGTAGACAGCGTGCCGGTGTCCCGGACCGACCGCATCACAGTGGAAGATCTCACACTCACGCCGGCGCCGGATGGAAAGGATATTGACGGGCGAAGCGGTGTCATGGAATGGCGCTTTTCCCTGGCCCCTGGAGCCAAGCAACACATCGAGCAGAAATTCACCGTCATTTATCCCAAGGAGTTGCCGCCCATGGGGCTTTAACCTGGCACGCCGTCACCATAAAAACGGCAGGGGACGTTGCCCCCTGCCGTGTGATGCTCCCTAAATGACTACTGCCGCCAGCAGTCGCCCATGCCATAGCCCCGCCCGCTCATCATACCGCGTCCGTATCTTTTTCCGCGACCCCCGCCAGCGCCGAACTCGGCGTCGGGAAAAGCCTTCTTCATTTCGAGGCGGTGAGCCAGACGCTTCTGGTCAAAGGAGGCCTCCAGATCGGAAACCTCTTTTTGCAGGTTGCTCAGCAGCCCGGCGTCGGGCGCATTCTTGGCCATTTCACTCTGCATCTCCAGGCGTTTTTCATATATCTCCTGGCGAAGATCGGTGGTGTCGTCATGAAACGCCTGCCTTTTTTCCTGGAATTGCTTGACCTGTTCTTCGTCCATGCCACTGTGGGCGCCATACCCGCGTCCGTACCCTCGGCCGCCCTGGGCGTCATCGGCACCACTGCCCCAGCGCGGACAATCCGCGGGACCGCCGCCGCCCCATCCCATATGATGGCGGCCATATCCAGGGCCGGCGATTGCCATCGCTGCCATGCCCACGAGGGCGGTGACGGTAATAGTTATCAGGCTGAGTCGAAAGTAATGGGTCTTCATGAGTCTAACTCCTTATGGTGTGGGGTTGAAATCCTAGGATGAACCGATCGAGCGGTCCGTCCTGAGTTGTCGTTTCGAAGATAATCGTGAGCAACGGCCGTGCCAAGGCTCCCAGGCGGTTCCAGTTGTCTATACAACCAATTGGAATAATTAACTTATTATTTTTAACAACGGATAGCCGTCGGTATTGATGAGGCGAGCAGATTACCCACTGCGGGTCACATGTTACCAAATTACCCGGATGACTGGACATTCAGCCCATAAGGCGGGTAAAAAGGTTACACTAGTCCATTCGGGGAACGCTCATTGTCCCCCTCCCCAAATCCCCTTTACCAGGGGAAGGGGATTTGGGGATGAACTCTACACTACCGAAAAGGCACCGTGTACCCACAGAAATATCGAGGGCGCATGTTGTCAGCCTGCGTCCAATGCGAAAAACGGTGATCGGCAAAATGGGTGGCGTGGCATTCTGATTGCAGTCGGGATACTGAATGTACCTACGAAAAACGACATACTCCTATTATGGCACGCCCGCATTGGGTATCGTCGGGGCCGTCCTGGTACTGATGGTCGTTCTGGTGGTCGTCACGGTCAGTGACATCCGTCGCCAAAAGGCCGACAGCATCCGACTGCTGATTGAAAAAGGCAGCGCACTGATCCGCTCGGTGGAAGCCGGGTCTCGGACCGGCATAGCCTTTTCACGGTGGGGTCGTCAGCACCTGGAGCGGCTGCTTGCGGAAACGGCCTCCCAGAACGACATCGCCTATCTCTCCGTCCTGGACGCCTCCGGCAACGTATTGGCCGACAGCGGCCACGCGGCCGACGAGACTATTTCCCTGCAGGGCATCGACCTGGCCGCCGTCGCCGCATCGACGACCCTCTTGTCTCGTCAGGTGACCGCCACCGATGGCCGACGTCTGTTCGAAGTCTATCGCCGTTTCGTCCCGATGCCGCCCCCCCGGGGCATGCACATGATGGGACTGGAAATGCGCATGGGGGAACGGGGAATGATGCGCCACAGGTTTCCCGAAGGCGGGGCAACGCCAGGTGAAGAGGACTTCCCGGATCTGGTGATCTTCGCCGGTTTGGACATGACGACCATCGAGGCGGCCCGCTCGGCGAATGTCCGCCGCTCCATGCTCATGGCCGCGGTGCTGATGCTGGTGGGTGGCGCGGGGTTTTACCTGGTGTACGTCCTCCAAAACTACCGTGCGGCGCGAACCTCCATGTCCCGGCTGAAAAGCTTCTCGGCCAGCCTCGCCGACAATCTTCCCATGGGACTCGTAACTACCGACCGCGCCCATTGCGTGGCAAGCCTTAACCCGGCCGCAGAGGCCATCCTGGGGCTGGCCCGGGGCGATGCGGTAGGCCGGCCCGCCGCTGAAGCACTGCCGCCGGAACTCAGCGACGTCCTCGCGAGGGTGAGCACCGAGGGCGGGATGGAACTGGAACTGGAATGCTGCCTGGGCTCCCATGACGCACGGCCCCTTGCCGTGAGCGCCTCGTCCTGGCAGGACGACGAAGGCGGCTTCCTCGGCAACATCCTTTTGGTGAAGGACCTCACCGAAGTGACGGCGCTACGGAAGGAGATCGCCAAAAACCAGCGGCTGGCCTCTCTGGGCAGCCTCGCCGCCGGCGTTGCCCACGAAATCCGCAATCCGTTGAGCTCCATCAAGGGGTTTGCCACCTATTTTAAAGAGCGCTATCGGGACATGGACGCCGACCGGGAAACCGCCGACATCATGATCGGAGAAGTGGACCGTCTGAACCGGGTGGTGGGTCAGTTGCTCGAACTCTCCCGGCCCATAGACATTTCGCCAACCCCCGCGGACATTCGTGCGCTCTTGGATCGCTCGGTATCGGCTGTTCAACCGCAGATCGCCCGGAAAAAAGTCATTGTAGCCGTTTCCGTAAACGACGATCTGCCGCCGGTAACGGTGGATGAAGACCGCATCCACCAGGTCCTCATCAACCTTTATCTCAACGCCATCGAAGCCATGCCGGAAGAAGGCGGGCGCCTGACCATCAGCGCCCGAAAGCATCATGGCCGGCCGCCCCGCCTTCGCATCTCCATTGTCGACAACGGCGCCGGTATCCCTGCCGGACAGGTGGGACATGTCTTCGACCCCTACTTCACCACAAAGCCCACCGGCACCGGGCTTGGCCTGGCCATCGTGCTCAACATCGTCGAAGCCCATCACGGACGCATTACCGTGGACAGCGGTCAGGGCACGACCCGGTTCACCCTCACGCTGCCCCTTGCGCAAGGAGACGCGTCATGACACCCCCTGCGAAGATCCTTGTCGTCGACGACGACACAGCCCACCGGACCATGCTCAAAACCTTACTGGGGGGCTGGGGATACACCGTGGCCGAAGCCGACGACGGCGCGCCCGCCATCGATCTGGTGGCGAGCGGCCCCTTCGACCTGATCCTCATGGATATCCGCATGATCACCGTGTCGGGCATCGAGGCACTGGAGCGCATCAAGCAGATCAATCCGTCCATCCCGGTCATCATTATGACGGCCTATTCGTCAGTGGAAACAGCGGTCGACACCCTGAAGAAAGGGGCCTATGACTACCTCGTCAAGCCCCTGGACTTCGATACGCTACGGTTGGCCATCTCACGGGCCATGGAACACGTGGCACTGAAAGCGGAAAACCGCCGCCTTCGCCAAAGCCTGGGTGAAGGCCTTCGGCGAAACCGCATCATCGGCACCAGCCCGGCAATGAACCGGTTGCTGGAGACCGTCTCCCAGGTGGCCCCCACCGAGGCCACCGTGCTTATCACCGGGGAATCGGGGACGGGCAAGGAGCTAATCGCCGGTGCGGTGCATTACAATTCCGCCCGCGCTGGGGGACCGTTCGTCAAACTCAATTGCGCCGCCATCACCGAATCCCTGCTGGAATCGGAACTCTTCGGCCATGAAAAAGGCTCGTTTACCGGCGCGGACCGCCGCAAAGAGGGACGATTCATCCAGGCCAGCGGTGGCAGCCTGTTTCTCGACGAAGTCAGCGAGATGCCCCTCAACATGCAGGTCAAACTGCTGCGTGTGCTTCAAGAACGGGAAGTCACCCGGGTGGGCGGAGAGGCCGTTGTGCCCGTCGACGTGCGTCTCATCGCCGCCACCAATCGGGACCTGACCGAAGCGGTGCACTCGGGGCAGTTCCGGGAAGACCTCTTCTATCGACTCAACGTGATACTGCTGCCGCTGCCGGCGTTGCGAGAGCGACGTGAAGATATCCCCCTCCTCGCCCACCATTTTCTCAGGCAGTACACCGAACGCAACAACCGCAGCATCAAGGGGTTCACGCCCCAGGCCATGGATCGCCTGAACCGCTACAACTGGCCTGGAAACGTGAGGGAAATGATGAATGTCGTAGAACGCGCCGTGGTGCTCGCCCGGGGAGACCATATCGAGGTCGACGATCTGCCACCTCCCCTGAGTGAGCCGCTGGACACCTCCCAAGCCATCATTTCCAACGCCGGGACGACTTCCCTTGAGGAAGTTGAAAAAGCCACTATATTGCAGACACTGAACCGGGTCGACGGCAACAAAAGCGAGGCGGCCCGCCGACTGGGCGTGACCCGTAAGACCCTGCACGCCAAGCTGAAAAAATACAGCGTATGAAAAGGAGCCATTCCCCCCATGAGCCAAAAAAAGAGCTACCGGTATCGGTGCCGGCAGTGCGGCACCCGGAACAACGTTCCTGAAAACAACATCGGTAAAACCGGAAAGTGCGGAAAGTGCGGCGCCGCGCTGGAAACGGCGGAATTGCTGCGGGCCGACCCCGTCATGGTCACCGACGCCAACTTTGATGATCAGATTCTCAAGTCTCCGCTGCCGGCCCTGGTGTTCTCCTGGGCCCCCTGGTGTCCCTCTTGCGGGGCGATGGCCCCCGTCGTCGATGAATTTGCCCGGGACGCCAAAGGCCGTGTCCGTGTGGGCAAGCTCAACGTGGATCCAAACCCCCAACTTGCCACGCGATTCGATATCCGAAGTGTCCCCTTCATGTTCATCTTTGACAACGGCCAACTGAGGGAAAGCTTTCCCGGCGGCGGCACCAAACACGACCTGATGATGAAAATGGCCGCCTACCTTTAGCAACGTGGTAACCACCTCATGATCGCAGCCAAATCACGGCAACCGGTAAATGGAAAACGGCCTTGCGAAAAACGCATGCCATTCGGCGAAACGGCACCGGCCGTCCACTGGAACCCCGCTCACGGGGCCCCTCTGCCGGCGACGGAATATCCCTGATGGCCGGCCCCGAGGAGCGGCGCGTCCTGGTTGCGGCCATCCGCAAAATACTCGAGGAAGGCATCATGCTCACGGCGGACGATGTGGCATTCGTTGAGTCCGCCTGGGGCGTCGATGCGCGGGCGGACCTGGCAACACTGATGCATCGGCCAGAGGACTGGGATGCCGAATCTTTGGTCATCATGGTGTTCAGCGCCGACGCCCTCTCCTGCCAGCGGCTGCTTTCCATCATCCAGTCGGCGGCATACACAGAAACCGACGCCGACACCATCGC
This sequence comes from uncultured Desulfobacterales bacterium, assembly GCA_964446485.1. Taxonomy (GTDB): domain Bacteria; phylum Desulfobacterota; class Desulfobacteria; order Desulfobacterales; family JBDRRP01; genus JBDRRP01. The sequence continues at coordinate 52,110 of CAYUOU010000015.1, forward strand.
GACCGCCCTTGCAGAATCACCGCCGACGGTTCCGCTCCGTCTGCCCGACGGCATAGTGGTGACCACTATGGAAGCCCCTGGCGAAGGCCTCCAGCGATACGTAGAGAGCCTGCGAATCACCCACCGGCTGCCGCCGACGGCCGAAAGGCGGCTGAGGGACGCACTGCCTGCCAACGACTGCATCGATGCGGCGCTGAGCCATCTCCGTGCTTCCCGGATCGCGTGGGATAACGCGGCGTTGGCAATGCTGTTGCGGCTTTTCGAAAGGCTTGGGCGGGCGGAAGATTTCATGGCGTTGCTGTCGGTACTGACAGCGGTGCTGGAAAACGTCACCGGGGAAGCCGATGCGGCTGCGGCGCTGGCCCGGCGAAAGCGCACCTACTTTCGCGCCCTGGGTGCCGCGGATCAATTCCAATCCAGCGCCGGCCGGCACAACATGGAAACCTTGATGATGATGGGCATCCGGCCGCCGGCCATTACTGCTGAAGAAGCACGGTTGCAGATGATCCTGACCGATCGCATCGCCATGGCGCTGTTTGAGCGCACCGAAGTCATCATGCCGGAGGCCATGACGGTTTCCAGCGCGGCGCTGGACGGGGACGATGCGGACGGTTCGTAGCCTAAAGCGACCGTTATCGACGGCGGCCCCGGGTAAAAGGGGTTTACCCCCCCCAAAAGGCTTTTCTTTACCATGCCGCTGTTTTATCCATGAAAACAGAATCGAGGCGTTGAATGCGTAAGGATGGATGGCTCAATATGATACGGATCGCGGGCGTTGTGGCGGCATTGATCCTCTTTGCGATGCCGGCAGCCCCGGAGGCCAGTGCGGCGGATGACGAAACACAGCTTGCCGCGATTGAAGAGACCCTCGACGGCATTGATAAACGCTATGCCGGCAAAGGGTTTTCTGCCACCTTTTACCAGGCCTCAACCCTGAAAGCGCTGGGCATCACCGACACCGCCACCGGGCGGCTCACTGTCAAGCAGCCGGATAAAATGCTGTGGATTTACGACGCGCCGGAAACGCAGACCATCATCACCGACGGCGCGCACCTGTGGATTTACCGTCCGGCCGACAACCAGGTCATGCTGGGCGCGGCACCGACGTTTTTTAAGGACGGAAAAGGCGCCAGTTTTCTCACGGACACCCGTCGCGTGCGAGAGCAATTTCATGTGAGTGAAGTCCCGCCCGAACGGGCCGGTACGGTTCGGCTCCAGCTCCTTCCCCGTGCACCCCAGGCGGACATCGCGCGGATCCTGGTGACCGTCAACCCGAAGACTTATGAAATCGTGGCAATCATGACCGTCAACACCCAGGAAGACGAAACCCTCATCGAGCTTAGCGGTATTGTTTTTAGCGACGGCCTGCCGGACAACCTCTTTGAGTTCAATATCCCCGACGGGGTCGACATTATCAGCCTGGATTAGTCACCAGGACAGACGCAGCGGAGAGGATCTACCCGTGATCGACCAAATCAAAGACCTGTTGAAAAATCGCAACGCCATTATGCTGGCCCACAACTATCAGCCGGCGGAGATTCAGGACTGCGCGGATTTGTGCGGCGACTCATTGGAGTTGAGCCGAAAGGCCGCGGCCACGGACGCCGAAGTGATCGTGTTCTGCGGCGTTCACTTCATGGCGGAAACCGCCTCCATCCTGTCGCCGAAGAAAACCGTTCTACTGCCCCGCCACGACGCCGGATGCCTCATGGCCGACATGATCACTGCAGAGGGGTTGGCCATGAAAAAAGCCCAGCTCCCCGGTGTGCCGGTGGTGACCTATGTCAACTCCACCGCAGACGTGAAGGCCCTTTCCGACATTTGCTGCACTTCCGCCAACGTGGTGAACGTCGCGGAAAGCATTGTCGGTGATGAACTCCTCATGACACCGGACCGCAATCTGGCCATGTACGCCGCCGCACAGACCGGGAAGAAGATTCACATCTGGGACGGCTACTGCCCCACCCACGAGCGCCTCACCACAGCGAACGTGGCGGCGGCGCGCGAAAAACACCCTGAAGCGGTGTTCATGGCCCATCCGGAGTGCCGGCCGGAAATTTTGGAAATCGCCGACGTCATCGCCAGCACCTCGGGAATGATTCGACACGCGGAAACCTCCGCGGATGTGGCCTTCATCGTGGGAACCGAGCTGGGCCTGCTTCATCCATTGAAAAAAGCCTGCCCGGATAAACACTTTTTTCCCGCTTCGGAGAAAATGATTTGCCGCAACATGAAGAAGATCTCCCTTGCCGATGTGCTCGACTGCCTTGAAAACATGACGGGTGAAGTAAAAGTCCCCGAAGAGATCCGGCTGCCTGCCCTCACAGCCGTGGAGCGGATGATTGCGATAAAATAAAAAAGGTCCCGGGCGGGAAGTGCGGCCGGGGCCTTTTTTATTTTGGACCGTAGTTACATATGGGGCGCGCAGCGCACCATTTTTATTCCATCACGTCGTCCGCGAAATCCACGTTGGTGTAAACCTTCTGCACGTCGTCGTTGTCTTCGAGGTTTTCCAGCAGCCGCATCATCTGCTCGGCTTCCTTGCCCGCCAGGGTGTTGGAGCTCTGGGGGAGCATGGTGATTTCATCGTCTGTGAAAGTGATGCCGGCGGCTTCCAGCGCCTCGCGAACCGTCTCGAAATCCTGGGGGGCGGCAATCACTTCAAAGCCGTCGTCATCTTCACGGACGTCCTCGGCGCCAGCCTCCAGAGCGACCTCCATGAGCCGGTCCTCATCGGTGGCGGACTTCTCGACGTAGAGGTAGCCTTTTTTGTCGAACATGTAGGCAACACACCCCGATTCGCCTAAGTTGCCTCCAGCCTTGGAAAAGATATGGCGGACCTCAGCCACCGTGCGGTTCTTGTTGTCGGTGAGGCTTTCCGCCATCACCGCGGCACCGCCGGGGCCGTACCCCTCATATATGATCTCTTCGTAATTGGCGCCTTCAAGTTCGCCGGTGCCTTTCTTGACGGCCCTGTCGATGTTGTCCTTGGGCATATTTTCGGCCTTGGCGGCCGCAATGGCCGTGCGCAGTCGCGGATTGGCCGTCACGTCACCACCGCCAAACCGTGCGGCGACGGTGATTTCCTTGATGATTTTGGTGAAAATCTTCCCGCGTTTCTTATCCTGCGCACCTTTGCGGTGTTTAATGGATGACCATTTGTTGTGGCCTGACATGGTGCCTCCTATTTCTTTCCCAGACCAATGATGAATGTTTCTTTGCTGGCCTTTCGGGTACTCTGGGGTTTAAACGTCTTTTGTTTGTCAAACAGCACCCTGACCGCTTGAATGACGCTGTTGAAATCGGCTCCTTGAAAAATTTTACAGACAAACGCCCCGCCGGGCAAAAGGTGCCGCCGGGCCGTCTCCAGGGCGCTCTCGCACAGGGCTTCCGAACGGGTCGCATCCACGTTTTTGATGCCGGTCGTGGACGGCGCCATATCACTGATGACCGCGTTGAAGCCCTTATCGGCTTTGGCCAACACCGACGCCGGCAAGTCAAACGCATCGCCCTCGAAAGTCACGGCCTGCGGCGGCAGGTCAATGGTCACCGGTGTGAGGTCGACGCCCACCACGCAACCGGCCGGGCCCACGACCGATGCGGCATACCGGGTCCAAGATCCGGGCGCGCACCCGAGATCCAGCACCCGATCACCCTTGTTGAGCAGTCTGAACTTCTTTTGCAATTCCTGAAGTTTGTATACCGAGCGGGCGGGATAGCGATCCTTCTTTGCCTGCCGGGTGTAGTGGTCGGCCCAGGGGTTCCGTTGTGACTGCGAGCGTTTCATATCCGTTGCTTTGGGCCAAGTCAACTCAATCGGTGGACTGCTGGCGTGGCCGATATTTCGTCTGTTGTGAATGTCAAAACCACCATTGCCGGCGCCGGCGAGAAGCGCTTTGCGACGGCAAACCATGGCCCACGGCACCCTCTCGGATCACCTCATTCGCTTCTTTATGAAACTCCAGTGCTTGGGAAAAGGCAATGTTCAACACTCAATGAGCAACGCTGAGGGATATCGAACATTATCGAATCAGGAAATTGAGACACCGTTATCCCTGACTGGAGCATTCCGGATAACCAGATTACCCCTATCCTTCAGAACAAGGTTTCGATCGCCTCGGCCACCGTCGCCGTCCCGGTCAGTTCGAGTCCGTTATTTTCAAACGCCTGCTTGAGGTTGGTTGCGGGCAGTACACAGCGGGAGAAGCCCATTTTGGCCGCCTCGGCCAACCGGGCTCCCATTTGTCCGATGGCCCGCACCTCCCCGGTAAGGCCCACTTCCCCAAGAACCAAGGTGTTTTCGGCCATGGGACGATCCAGAAAGCTGGATGCCACGGCGGCGACGATGGCCAGATCCACGGCCGGCTCTTCCACTTTGACGCCACCGGCCACATTCATGAAAATGTCATGCCCCATCATCTGCATGCCGAGCTTTTTTTCCATAACCGCCACCAGCAGGGCCACCCGGTTTTTGTCCAGCCCGAGAATGGTCCGGCGAGGGTTGCCAAAGCTGGTCGCGCTGGCCAGAGCCTGAAGTTCCACGAGAATCGGGCGGGTGCCCTCCATACTGGCCGTTACCACCGATCCGGGGGATCGCCTCGGCCGCTCACTCAAAAACAGGGCGGAGGGGTTGGCCACTTCCACCAAGCCCTGCTCGTGCATCTCGAACACGCCGATTTCGTTGGTGGAGCCAAAGCGGTTTTTCACGGCCCGGAGCAACCGAAACAGATGCCCACGGTCCCCTTCAAAATAGAGGACGGCATCCACCATGTGCTCCAATAGCCGCGGCCCGGCAATAGCGCCGTCCTTGGTCACATGCCCCACCAGCAGCACCGGCACGCCGGTACGCTTGGCCATGAGCATCAACTGGACCGTCGATTCGCGGACCTGGCTCACACTGCCCGGTGCCGAGGAGAGTTCGGCATTGAACGTTGTCTGTATGGAATCCACGACCAACACGTCGGGGGCTGTGGTTGCCGCCATGTCCAAAATGCGCGCCACATCAATCTCTGCGACCACCAGCAGATTGGGCGCAATGGCTGAAAGCCGTTCGCTGCGGATGCGGATCTGCTTCACCGATTCCTCGCCGCTCACATAAAGTACGCGCCGACCGAGCGCGGCCATGCCGTAAAGGGCCTGGAGCATGAGGGTGGACTTGCCGATGCCGGGATCGCCGCCGATGAGGACCAGGCTGCCCGGCACCAACCCGCCGCCCAGCACCCGATCGAGTTCCGAGATGCCGGTCATGAGCCGAAACTCGGCATCCACCACCACGCTGTCGATGGGGACAGGCGCGGCATGAAAAGAGATGCCGCCGGCGATCCCGTGCTTACCTGGACTGCGGTGAACGCTCTCTTCAACAAGGGTATCCCACTGCTCACAGTCGGGGCATTTCCCCATCCATTTGGGGGTCTGGTATCCGCACGCCTGGCAGACATAAGCGGTCTTTATAGCTTTTTTGGCCGTCATAGATTTGTTCCCCCCGCGCATTGACACGCAAGACAATAGCATGCCATTTTACCCGTATCAAGAAATGCGGGCCCGGCCGAATTGCAGCAGGGTGAGCAGTGGAGCGGAACGGATTGATGGGCGAGAATAGACGGACAACGATTTGGATATTGGCCCTCTGGGGCGTTTTTTTATTCACCAGCGGCCAAACCGCTTCGGTCGGCGCTTCCAAGAACAACCTGTTTGACGGCCTTCAGCAGCGGCTCATTGGGGACGGATATGACCGGGGCGCCATCACCGAATTGTTCACCCGCCCCGGGGTGGCCTTCGATGTCGACAGTGTGGCCCTGTTTTTCGTGCACAACGAGGCCAAACTGGATTACGGGCAGTTCAGTCGATCGGATGCCATCGCGAGGGCGCGGGCCTACATGAAAAATCACGCGACCACCCTCGACACGGCCCAATCCAGATATGGGGTCGACAAGGAAGTCATCACGGCCATCCTTCTGGTGGAAACCCAACTGGGCAAATACGTGGGCCGAAGCGTGGTGATCAATACCCTCGCTACAATGGCATCCCTCACCGATCCCAGGATCCGAGACACCCTCTACCGGGAGATACCCACAAAAAAGCGCATGTCACGACGGGAATTCGAGAACAAGGCCAAGGCGAAATCCGATTGGGCCTACAGAGAACTCAAGGCGCTCATCGAGTTCACCCATGACCAGCAACTGGATATCGTCGCCATCAAAGGCTCCTATGCCGGCGCCATGGGGTTGTCCCAGTTCATGCCGAGCAATGCCCTCAAGTTGGGGGTCGACGGTAACCAAAACGGACAGATCAATCTTTTCGACGACGCCGACGCCATCTTCAGCATCGCCAAATATTTCAAGTATCACGGATGGAAAGAAGGCATAGACCCCAAAAAGGCTCACCGGGTGATTCGCCACTACAACAACAGCTCCTACTACGCCGACGCCGTCCTGACCGTGACGGATAAACTCAGGAACCCGTAAATGGAATTTCTCACCAAACTCAGTGCTGCCTTCGGCTTCGATATCAACACCATCCTCGTGGTCGTCGGGCTCACCCTCCCCTTCATTGCGCTCTCCATCGGATGCATCATTCATGCGGCCGGTCGCGAATTCGAATCGGACAATCAGAAAATGGCCTGGATCCTCATCGCCGCCCTTCCCTTCCTCGGTTTCCTCATCTACCTCGCCGTCGGCCTTCGGAAAAGCCGGAAGCCGGAACTGGACGGTTAGGCAGCCCACGAGTAGTCCCTTCACAATCCCTGAATCCGGAATTCGCCGGTCACCGTTCACGCAGCCAAACCGCGCCACCGGGCATCCCATAGCCTAAATGCGTAAGTCTGGATAAATAAGCCTTCGATTCCGTTTGACTTTCTGCGAGGGTTTCGCTATGGGGCAAACACATTTTCGTGGTCCCATCGTCTAGCGGTTAGGACGCCGGCCTCTCACGCCGGTAGCGCGGGTTCGAGTCCCGCTGGGATCACCAAAGAATAAATTCAAGGGGTTACGGAACATTTCGTAGCCCCTTGTTTATTTCCTAAGAATATGTTTTCCAACCCTATTTCCAACCCGTAGGGCCATTATTGGTTATTTTCACCCGTTGAGACGCCAGCCTGCCGCCGGGTGGATTGATCTTGTGATCTTTCCCCGCGGTCCCGTATTGCAGCGATTACGATTATTCACCAGCGCCCACTGCTCACCTCTGCCTTATCACACCGCCGCTGTTAGTGCGGGCCACTTTTCCTGGCAAAGTGATAATGCTGTGCCGTGAGTGAAACCGTTTCTGAATCTCGGAGATCTTCCGCCTGATTTTCTTTGGGGCGGCATACAGAGATCTTACCGGCCTAAGGTAGCCCGCTCAGCTCCCGGCGCTGCTTTCCAGTAAAATAGTTGCTGGACGATTGGGCTCGCAATGTACGATCTTGATTTTGAATTCTGGATCTGCCAAAGTGAGGAATATCTTATTCATTCCAGTAGTTTGAAAACGATAACGGAATATTGTGATTATTGGCAAACAGTCCGCGGTCGCAAAGATGTCAAAGCGACAATGATCTTTGCACATGCCTCCAACCGTGGGCCATCCGGCGTACGGAGCCCTGTGGGCGGATTAAGAGAGGCGTCATATGTTGATCCGCATAACATGCTGAGCGAAATTGATCGGCGAAGGGAAATGCTCTGAGTTACAAGAGGTTAAGTAATCTTTCGTGGCGTTTCTGAAGATATCTTATCCTGTACGACGGCGGGCCATGGGAGATGTGGCCTTGTCGTTATTGGACGGCAAAC
>CAYUOU010000016.1:0-40541 GCA_964446485.1 uncultured Desulfobacterales bacterium
ACATCATCGCCGAGGCCATGAACAAGGTCGGCAAGGAGGGCGTGATCACCGTCGAAGAAGCCAAAAGCATGGAGACCACCCTTGAGGTCGTGGAAGGCATGCAGTTCGACCGTGGTTACCTTTCCCCCTACTTCGTCACCGATTCTGAGAAGATGGTTGCTTCCCTTGAGGATCCCTTCATTCTCATCAACGAGAAGAAAATCAGCAGCATGAAAGATCTTCTGCCGGTTCTCGAGCAGGTTGCCAAAATGGGCAAACCCCTGCTGATCATCGCAGAGGATGTTGACGGCGAAGCGCTGGCCACCCTCGTGGTCAACAAGCTGCGCGGCACCCTCCAGGTGGCCGCCGTCAAGGCACCCGGTTTCGGCGACCGCCGAAAGGCCATGCTGGAAGACATTGCCATCCTCACCGGTGGTCAGGTAGTCTCAGAAGATCTGGGGATCAAGCTAGAAAACATCACTCTCCAGGATCTCGGCAAAGCCAAACGCATTTCCATCGACAAGGACAACACCACCGTTGTCGACGGCGCCGGTTCCCGTGCCGCTCTGGAAGGCCGCGTGAAGCAGATTCGCGCCCAGATCGACGAGACCTCTTCCGACTACGACCGTGAAAAACTCCAGGAGCGTCTTGCCAAACTCATCGGCGGCGTCGCTGTCATCAACGTCGGTGCGGCCACCGAGACCGAGATGAAAGAGAAAAAGGCGCGCGTCGAGGATGCCCTCAATGCCACCCGCGCTGCGGTTGAAGAAGGCATCGTTCCCGGCGGCGGTGTCGCCCTGGTGCGTGTCTTGCCCGCGCTCGAAAAAATGCGGATCAAAGCCGATCAGAAACTGGGTGTGAAAGTGGTCATGCGCGCCATCGAGGAGCCGCTGCGCCAGATCGCCAACAACGCCGGTTTCGAGGGTTCCGTCGTCATCGACAAGGTGAAGAACGAAGAAGGCCCCATGGGCTACAACGCTGACACCAATACCTATGAAGACCTCATGGCAGCCGGTGTCATCGATCCCACCAAAGTCGTCCGGTTTGCGCTTCAGAACGCTGCCAGCGTTGCGTCTCTGATGCTCACCACCGAGGCCATGATCGCCGAGAAGCCTGAAGAGAAGGACGCGGCCCCCGGCGGCATGCCCGGCGGCGGCATGGGCGGGATGGGAGGAATGGGCGGAATGATGTAATTCCTGCCACCGCGCCCTGCCGAACGAAAAAGTCGTACCAACAAAAGCCCCCGCAATTTCTTGCGGGGGCTTTTTTATGGATTACTACCTCAGGGCGCGGTCATGGCGGCGCCGGTCTGGGATCCGTCTTACCCATTGATACTCTTGACAAAACCAATCATACCGGACTATGAATTGTTACGGATTGATGCGTCATCCCAACATTCACCCGAACCAGTGGGGTAAAAACCATGAATACACGGTCCCGTTTCTCCGGTGCACACCTGACGACACCACACCGGGCCTCCCGTTCATATGCGGTATGGGTGATGATCACCGCGGCATTGCTTTTCCTTGCATCTGCAATGCCGCTAACGGCGGATGCGGAGAATCGAAAGAAAACCATCGAGCATGAAACCGGTTTTTACTACACGGTGAAAGCGGGGGACACCCTGTGGGATCTCTCCCAGCGGTTTTCGGATTCCCCTTGGATATGGCCTGAGCTATGGAAAGAAAACGACCAGATCCCCAATCCGCACTTGATCTATCCCGGAGAGCGCATCCGCATCTACCACCGCGATTGGATCGACCGTGTGGCCGGCCAACAGCCTGAAGAGATGGTTGAGGCTGTCCAGGAAGCGTCGGCGCCGGCCCCGGCCCCGGTTGTCGAAGAAATCGCACCGACGGCACCAAAACCGGAGTTCGTCTATGCTCAAATCGATGCAGTGGGATTCATCCGAAAAGAACCTGCCCGGTCCCTGGGAACCATTTTCAAATCACGCGAAGACAAGGCCATCTTCGGACAAGGGGACGTGGTGTACATCCGCGGGGAAAACGGGGCCCGATTGGCCGCAGGCCAAAAGTATACCGTATACAGAACACTCGACCCGAGACAGTTTACAAAAGAACGCCGGCTGTACGGCATCCAGCACCTTGTCGTGGGTATCGTCCGCATCACCGATCTGGAGCCTCGGTACGCCATCGGCGTTATCGAGCGAAGTTACCGATCATTCCAACTTGACGACAAATTGATCCCCTACGAACCGAGATCGCCTGGCATCTCCCTGGAACAAGCCGTTCCCGGGCTCAAGGGCGTCTTGATCGGCAGTGAAGACCAAAACGCTCTGATCGGTCAATACATGACCGCTTTCATCGACAAGGGAACCAATGACGGCGTTGCCGTCGGGCAGGAGTATCTCCTCTACTACCAGGAATCCGACAAGGTGAACGTTTTCGACAGAGACCCCCTGCTCCTGGCCCCTATCAACTTCGGCACACTGCTCGTACTGCACACCGAAGCGGAAACGGCGACTGTGGTGATTACCCATTCTCAGGACAGCATCTCTCCCGGCACCAGGTTTCGAGCACCCGGTCGATAGAAGACAGCGGCCACGGCAGGTCGCTGCTGTGGCCGCTGTTATTCCGTAGTCACCCGAAGTACTTCCTGATACGTCGTTACCCCGCCGAGCATTTTTTCAATGGCGCTCTCCCTCAGCGTGATCATGCCGTCATCCAGCGCTCTTTGGCGCAGCTTTTCAAGATCTGTCGCCGGCGTCGTGAGCAGCCTCAGCCGATCTGTGTACGGCATCACCTCGAAGACACCAATGCGCCCCCGGTAGCCGGTGTTCCGGCAGCGCTGGCAGCCCTGCCCCCGATGCAGGGTCAACGGCCCCGTATCTGCCAGCGCCAACCCGTTGCCGACCAAATCCGCGTATGTGGTGTCAAAGGTCTCCATGCAGTAGGGGCAGATTTTCCTGACCAACCGTTGGGACAGCACCCCGGCCAATGTGGCCTGTATGAGAAACGCATCCACGCCAAGATCCAGAAGCCGGGTCACCGCGGTGGGGGCGTCGTTGGTGTGCAGCGTGGTCAACACCAGGTGCCCCGTCAATGCCGCCTGAACCGCGTTTTGGGCGGTTTCCAGGTCCCGCGTCTCCCCCACCATGATGATGTCGGGGTCCTGACGCAGCAGGGTTCTCAGGATGGTGGCAAAGGTAACGCCCACCGTCGGCTGGACGCCGATCTGGTTGAAATCTTCGTGCACCATTTCGATGGGGTCTTCGACGGTGACGACGTTTTTCTCCGACGTGGAAATCATGCGAAGGGTCGAATACAACGTCGTCGATTTACCGCTGCCGGTGGGGCCGCAAACCAGGGCGATGCCGTGCGGCAGGCTGATGAAACTGCTGTACCGGCGCCGATCCTCTTCGGAAAACCCAAGCCCATCGAGGTCCTGAAAGAGAATGTCCGGATCCATGACCCGCATGACCATTTTTTCCCCAAAGGCCGTGGGAACGGTAGAAATACGAATTTCCACCTCCACCCCGCCCCGGTCGGTCTTGATGCGGCCGTCCTGGGGCCGCCGCTTCTCGGCCATGTCCATTCGGCTCATTGCCTTGATGCGGCTCAGCAACGCGTTGTGCACCTTTTTGGGCAGTTGGTAGACTGTGTGAAGGACGCCGTCGATGCGCATGCGCACCCGCGTGGTCTCACGCTTTGGCTCGATGTGGATGTCACTGGCGCGCTGGTCGAAGGCGTAAACCAAGAGATGGCTCACAGCATTGACGATATGCTGATCGTTGGCCGGCAGGTCGTCACCGCCCTTGAGCTTGACGTACTGCTCAAGGTTGCCGAGATCCGGGCCCGACGACGTGAACAGATCCTCGGCCATGGCGATGGACCGCTTGAATCCAAAAAACTCGTCAATGAGCCGGATGATGTCGCTTTTTGAACTGACAACGGTCTCCACCCTCATATTGGTCACCCGTGACACGTCCTCCAGGGCCTCCATGTTGAACGGATCGGGGGTGGCCACGGTAAGGACACCATTGTCCACGCCGATGGGCAGAAAGAGGTGCTTGAGAGCGAAGTTTCGGGGGATGGTGGTGGTCACCAGGTTCAGGTTCAGCTTGAGGGGGTCGATCTTTTTATAAGATAGGTTCCAGGCACCGGCCAGTGCCTGAAAAATCGTTTCCTCGTCCAAGTCGCGATTGGGGTTGTCAGCCCGCTTGATGCCGATGGCGGTGATGATATCGACACCAGTGTTGGGGCTTACGATCTTGAGCCCCCTGGCCTTGGACTCCTGTTCTCGCTTGCCGTCCAGGTCCTTTAGCACCGCCACTTCCCGTTTCAGTACCATCTTGGCTTGTTCCCGGGTGATCAGCTTCTGTTTGATCAACTCCTGGCAGACGGTCTTGGTGGCAAATTTGTCAACGACTTCGGTGGGCATGGGGGGCTACCTCTACAGGGCGGTGTTTTCGTTTACAGGTTCAAAAAACCGGCAACGACGAAGGCTCATAATTGATTCCCGTGACTATAAAAAACGCTTTGGAAACTGTCAATTTTAGAAAATGGTCGGATCGGGCCACCGGGTAAGGCCATAAGCGGTTAACCATTTGTTTTCGTAGCATTTTAACCTTGACCTCGGCATCGCAAACCCTCATAATCCCTCTATTTCTAAATCCCTGCAGATTAAGCTACGCGCGCGTCACAGTACCGGAGCAAAAATAGTGGGTCTTTTTAGCATCGGCGAATTGCGGTTGACGGCGGCGATAGCCGCGGCGCTCATCTTGGGGGCGGCGGTCGCCTGGCTCATCGTTCGCCCTAAAATCGCCAAGGCATTCACCGCGGGGCAAAACGATATGGCACCGGTGATCGAACGGCTGAACCTGGAATTGGCGCGGCTAAACGCCACCATCCACTCGATGGATGCAACGCTGTCCGAAAAAGCCTCACAGCTGAAACAATCCGAGGACGCTCGCAACGCATTGAACGTCAAATTGGCCGTTGCAGAGCAGCAGGCTGAGGAAATCCCAAATCTCAAAACCGCCATTGCCGAGCGGGGAGAGCAACTGCAGACACTCCACGAAGAATTGAAGCGGGTTTCAACGGGGCTGGCCACCGAATTGGAACGAACCTCCCGGTTAAACGCCGTCACCGCCAAACTGGAGCAGCATGAGCAAGCCGTCAGCGATCTCAAAGAAGATCTGTCGCGGAAAAAAGTCGAGATCAGTGAGCTGGAGACACGCATCCAGGAAGAACGCAAACAGGCTGCGGAAAAGCTTGTTCTGCTCAACAAGGCCAGGACGGAACTGACCAACCAGTTTCGCGTGCTCGCCCAGGAGATCCTTGACGAAAAGGGCAAAACCTTCGGCGAGCAGAGCAGGGCCGGCCTCAAAACACTGCTGGACCCGTTTCGCGACCAACTCAGCGAATTCCGAAAAAAAGTGAGTGAGGTCTACCTTGAAGAGGCCAAAGAAAGGACCAGCCTAAAAAAGGAAATTGAAATCCTCCGGGACCTCAACCAGCAGATCAGCCAGGAAGCGGTCAACCTCACCCGCGCCCTCAAGGGCGACAAAAAAGCGCAAGGCACCTGGGGTGAATTGATTCTGGAACGCGTGCTGGAAAAATCGGGCCTTAGAAAAGGCGTCGAATACGAAACGCAGGGATCGTTTCGCGATGCCGCGGGACACCTCCTGCGGCCTGACGTCATCGTTCACCTGCCCGACGACAAAAGCATCATCATCGATTCCAAGGTATCGCTCCTTGCCTACGAGCGCTACGCCAACACAGAGCGCGACGAGGCGCGGGCAAAGGCTCTGGCCGAACACCTTCAGGCGGTGCGGACCCACATCCAGAGCCTCAGTGCCAAAGGGTATGCTGAACTCCAAGGCATCCGGAGCCTCGACTACATCCTGATGTTTATGCCCATCGAGGCCGCCTTTGTGACCGCGTTTCGAGAAGACGAGGCGCTCTACGCCTATGCCTTCGACCGGCACATCATTGTCGTCACGCCCTCCACGCTGCTAGCCACCCTGAAAACCATCGAAAATATCTGGCGTTTCGAGCGCCAGAGCCGAAACGCCCAGGCCGTCTTCGAACGGGCAGCAGCAATTTACGATAAGCTGAGGCTCTTTTTGGAAAGCATGGAAAAGCTGGGCAAGCAAATGGACTCGGCCCATGGCACCTACGACGAAGCCATGAACCGCCTGGTCCGTGGCAAGGGCAATGTCATCAGCCAACTCAGCCGGTTCTCGGAACTCGGGATCTCGGTAAAAAGAGAATTGCCGGCATCCATCACCGAGGTGGCTGAGACCGAGAAATCTCCACCAATTATCGAACTCAACGCCGTGAACGAGGAAAGCGAAACGTGAACCCATAGAAAGGAGATGTTAACAAATGGCAGAAAACGAAGCAGTAGAAAAAAAACCGCTCTGGTTAGGTATCGAGGAAAAGATCTTACAGGTTGGGTTGCAAGGCCTCTCCGGGGATAAACTGGAGGCATCGATCCAAAAGATGGCGGGCGACCTTGATGGCGCCGGCTTCAATGTGTCGCGCCTGGGAGGCAATATGCTTGAGCTGCGCTGGGCGGTCGCTAAAGCAGTGGCGGTCGGGCGACCCTTGATGGGAGATTTGAATACTGCCATAGCCGCCTTCAGTCTTGAAGACGTGATGGACCCCTATGCCGCGACAAATCATCTTCTTGCCGAGTTGGGAAAGACCTGGCCGGTGCTTAAAAAGGCAAGTAACCGGCCGGACGTGATTGCGCTCGTCGAGGCAGCAAAGTTGGATCTGCTCATCGCCAAGGCGAAAGGGTTGGCCGACGATAAAGGCATTCGACTGCTCATCGGGGAAAAAGTTGAAGACGAGGTGATCACCGGCGCCTTGGAGATCACTGCGGAAAAGCTTGCCGAGGTGCATGCCGCCATCAAGGCGGAGCGTGCCGAGCGCAAACGGGTCTTGTCCCTCCTCGAGGCAGTGGACGGAAAAACCGATGAGGAGAAGGTCAGGCACTTGTTTGCGAAAGAGGTCTCCGAAGATCTGATCGTCAGTATTGCCAACATCGACCAGGCGACGATCGACGGTGTCAAGGCGGCCATGGAGGCCGAGATTGCCGAAAAGAAGCGTCTGGCCGAAGCAGAGGCTGCGAGGAAAAAGGCCGAGGCAGAAGGCCCCGCGCTGGAAGACATGTCGCCCGAAGAGATCGCGGAGCACATCTATGCCATCCGGGAAATCCAGGAGTTCAGCGATCAGGAAAAAGAAATCAGGACCATGTGCGAGCAGAGCGCCATCCCCAAGGCCCTCGTCGACCTTTCGATCAATGATCCCGCAAAATTCGATGCTCTTGAAAAAGAGACCGAGGGTTGACAATCAGGTCGGGCGATAGAGCATATGCACCGCACCTGAAAGGACAAAACAAAAGAGGCACCCGCGGGGTCGGTGCCTCTTTCTTATTGAAAGGACCTTCCCCCACTACAGACTCAATCCGGCCGGTCCGCTCCGCCCCGAGATCGCCGCCATAGCCGGCATCAAAGCGTACACAGAGAGTGTCCCTTAATTTTTCAGCCGGCTTTTCAGCAAACGGAGTTGGGGGGTTATAGATACAAACGGTTAACCGCTCACATCACCGATCCCGTTGGTTGAACGCATCCATCGCTTTCTGGAAATCCACGCGTTTCGTCTCGTAGGCGGTGATGCGCTTGTTGAGATCGATGACTCCGTCCCGGTAGGCCTCGCGGTCCGTGTCGTCCTTGGCTTCGGCCTTCATCTTTTCGAGTGTCTGCCTGTCCTTCATCAACCCGCCGTATTCCTCGTCCAACTCGACACGGAGCCGGTTAAGCCGCATCCGCTCCTCCTGAATGTCTTCGAGGCTGGCGTCGGGCGCTGCCTTGGCGGCAGCAGCCTGGACCTCGGCGACCTCTTTTTTCTTACGCGCTTCGGGCGTGAGAAAATCATCCGGTTCGCTGTAGCTGGTGACCTTCGGCCGCTGATCCACAGGCACTTCAGCCAGATTGTCCGTAAAACGCATGACCCCGTTGGCATCCCGGTACTTGTAAAATTCGGCCATGACCACGGACGGCACCATAAACCCTATCGCCACAAGGCATATCATCAATCGTTTCACGAGCCTCATTTCCCCTTCAGCCAGAGAGCCTTCACTTTGTCGTTGGAATCTAACACATACCAAACCACGGTGCCAACTGTAAACTGGTCGCTGGCGGCGCTTGTACCGTTGTCATGGCGATAGGTGACGAGCGGACCCAAGGGCATCAACACGTCGTTGATGACCACTTCCCGATCGGTGATGCGATCGATGGTGCCGACACCGTCAAAGGTCCCCTCTCTCAGATCCGGGGCAGTGGCGGGGCTGTCTTCGCCGGTGGAGACCGGTGCCTTGAAGGACTTGACGGTGGCGTCCGCCGCCTGAAGCGGCGAGGACGACACAAGAAAAACTACAGTAATGATCCATGCGATATGGGTTCTCATGGTTCTCTCCCTGGAATTGCTCGGTTACTCCGTAATCTCGCGCCAGAAGAACATGCCGATCTGTTCGGCCTGCACCTTCTCCAACTGCACGTCGCCTTCGGAGGTGCTGAAGTACATAATGTCCACATCACTGTCCTGGACAGGCAGCACCGCCGGGGTGTACCACATGCTCTGGCGTTCGAGGCCTGACGGCGCCACGTATCTCGGGTTGGCCGGGGTCCCGATATTGACCAGGTCGTGTTCGTCGATGACGCCGTCCGGTACCCCCTGGGGGCCGGAGATGTCGAACACCGCCGAAACGCTCCGTCCACCGGCACCGGCGTCCAGGGCATGGACAATGGACGTGCCGCCCGAGGCGCAGGGGGAATCCGACGGTATGGAGGAGATGACGAAGGCCTTGCCGTCCCGAATGAGCGGATCACGGATCATCTTCTCGTTGGCCGCCGGCAGATCAAAATACCAGCCGGCGTGCTTGAAGGCACCCGTACCGCCGCCTGCCGGGTCATACCAAGAGACGGTATTGTCGCTCATGAATCGCAACTCGTTGATGTAGGCGATCTGGTTCTGGCGCAATAGCGTCACGTTTTCCCCGGTACCGCCGGCAGCAAGATTCGACAAGGGCCTAAACTTCACAGGGACCACCTCGGAGGCCGCCGTGGCGGTGGTGTCAGTGGCGGTGAGGCCTTCACCATTAACAAACGTGCCCGATATGTTCACGAGAGTCAACCTGCCGTTGGTGTCACTGACCGCCTCAATGACCTCAATGGTGGCGGACGCCCCGGAACTGTCACCGGTAATGGTCGTCGACGTGGCGAAATCCGGCGAGTCTTTACCGGAGTATTCCAGAAGGCCAAAATCCGGACCTCCCACCATCGGCGCCTGGAACTCGCCGAAATACTTGTCGGCCGACGGGCTTCCCAACGCTTCCCATTCCTCAGCCCAATCCCAAATGCCATAGATTGTCTGGACGCTGTTGTCGCCGAAGTCGGCGTTACCAAGGTAGCGGCCGGTGCCGAAAACCGCGATATAGCCCTTGGTAGAGGATACCGGATGCCGCATGACATCGGGCTTGGTTGTGATGGGCTGGCGATGCCCCTGCTCGTTCTTGGCCTGGAACAGAGGTTTGGGCGTGCCGCTGTGGTTGGTGGCTGTGTTGTAGGCCACCTTCCAATTGTTTACGGTGGTATCACCCACGGAACCCGGCGTCAGATCGAATTTCCAGAGGTTTCCCAGCAAATCGCCGGCGTAAACATAATCCACCTTTCCGTCGGCGTCGGGATCGATCAGCACCGGCGTCGACAGGCCGTTGCAGTCGGTTGGCGATCCGACGCCCGTATCTATTTTCTTGAGCAAGTCGCCGGTGAGGGCATTGAACACATAGAGCATGGCCTTACCGTTGGCACTCTCGTAGCCGTTGCCCATGATGACGACCCAGCCCGCGTTGGAATTGACAACGAAGGCCCGGCTGAACCCGTAGCCCATGTCGTCGTCCTCATAAGAACCATCGACGGGAGCATTGGCGCTGGGGTATTCCCACATGGGCAGATTTGCAGCCAGGCTTTCAGACGCCGGACGCGGATCCGAGATGTCGAGGGCAACGACACCCTTCCCGCCCTTGCCCAAGGTGGTCACCAGCATCACCATGTCATTTCCGCCGGCATCCTGAATGAGGGCGGCATATGGCGAATTGTCCACGTAGTATTTATGCGTGTAGCCCTGATCGGCCAGCATATCGAGGTCGTTCATGATCAGATTGGGTATATAGGCCCACAGTTCTTCACCGGTCGCATCGTCAAAAGCGTGAAGCATACCGTCGTTGGCACCGGCGTAGACCACGCTGCTCACGTGCAGCGGTGCTGAATGGACCAGATCTCCCAACGGCCCGATCGTCGTTCCGCCGTCAAGCCGCGGCCGCTGGCGATAAGTGCCGGCCGTGGTGCCTTCATTGCCTGCGCTGCCGCGCAAATAGGCTACCATTATTTCGAGTTCCGCCTGCTCTGCTGTCGTCAATGGCGTAGTCGAGAGATCCCGGGCGAGATCCAGATTGAGCAGCTGCTTTTTCTGTCTATCGGAAAGCTCACTCGTCCCGGCGAAATCGTAGAAACGCGATCCCGTGCTGCCGGTATAAGTGATGATCTTACGAGTGAGGTAGGTCTTACCGGCCAGTTCTTCCGCCGCGGACCAGATCGTGTCCTCCACCTCACCAGTGGTGGCGTTGAGCCGCTTGGCGACCAAGTCGCCGCGCCAGGTGCCGGTAATGTAGGAGGCCTGGAAAAGCAGTGTCCCCTCCTTCAGTTCCTGGGCGTTGATGGACACCGAGGAGCCGGTCCCCTTGGTGTCGCCGACGTCTTCGATAATCTCCTTCAAGGCCGCCACCAGTTCGTCGGGATTGGCCGCGCTGAGGTATCTGCCGCGGCCGTTCACCGCCGCATGATAAAGGTCATCGATCTTTTTGGCATCGTTGTCCGGAGACGGCCAGGTGGGGCAGTTGATGGTGGCCTCGGTGGGCGATGCATCGGGCAGGCAATTTGGCCAGACGGACGGGTCTATGGTACCGGTGACGCCGAAGGAGACCCCGTAGGTGACCATGTGCTGATGGGAAGCGATGTCGAATTTGTTGGCCGGCACATTGTTGCTGCGACCCCCGTGCAGGTCCTTCTCGTAGTAGTACATGGCCACGTCGGCCAGAGTGTTGCTGCCGGTACCGGCAAAGACGCCGCCGTCATAGACAGACACCTCGATGGTATCGGCAATGTTGCCATCGGAGTCCTCATTTCCCACCGACGGAGATGGATCCGGGCCGTTATAATAACCGTCGGTCATGAGAATCGTGAAGGCGCGCTGGCAGCCCCCGCCGTCGGCCTCGTCATTCCATGGGGCAACACTGCTGAGACCGCCGCTGGCACCGCTGTCTTCGTTGTCAAAGTATTTGCCGGCGTTCTGGAGGCCCCGCCGCAGGGGCGTGCTGCCGTTGGAATCCACCTGATAGAGTTCGTTCAACAATCCGTCTGACTGGTCCACAGTAACCTTGGAGCCGGCAGAGACCCACTTGACGGCATCGGCATTGGTGCTGCTGCCGGTACTGCCGCCGTGGCGCTCCACAGTGACATACTGACCGCCGGTCTCGTCGAAGGCATAAACACCCAGTTTCACCCAAAGTCCGCACCCGTCGGCGCCGCCCTGCCGCTGGTCCATGTAGACCACGTGGGACGTGCCGTCCTTGTCAACAATGGTGAACTTGGCATTCTCGTCGCGCTGATTGTAGCAGTTCCACCAGGCATAAACCGTGTAGGCATTGGCCTCACTGGCACTGAATGTGGGGGTCCACTTGGCTTTGCCACCACTGTCGGTGGTGTACCGCGAGCTGTCTCTGAATTCGCTGGGAGACCCCGACTCGCTCCAGGAGCCGGACACTTCGCTGTAGCCACCGTCCTGATTGTCGACGATCTTCACCAGATTGGACTCCACGCCGATGGGGACCACGGTTCGCTCGATATTTCCATTGATGCCGAGGATTCCAACGTTCATCCCCTGCACACCGTCGATGGTGCGGCCGATGGCCGCCTTGGCGGTGAGTTCGCGGCGACGATAAAAACTGAACCAGTTGGCAAAGTTCTGCCGCTCTTCTTCCGGGGTGCGTACCGTGCCATCTTCGTGATTGGGGACGATGTCGTCCCAATGGGGATCGGCACCAGGGCTCGAATAGCTGCCCACCTCGATAAGTTCGTTGTCTTCCACCGAGTTGTCACCGTCGTCCATATAGCGATAGATAGTGTAATCGTAGACGCTGCCGGTTTTGGTGATGTTGACGAGATAAACTTCGCTGTCAGCACCGTCGGCGGTGCTGTAATCGGCGTCGCCGTCACCGTTGTGGTCCACCCACCTGAAGTAGTGGGAGTTTCTTACTTCAATGGTGTTGGTGGCCGTGCTTTGAACCGTAAAGGGATAGGTCCCCAGATAATTCCATTGGCCGCCGTTGAGGCGTTGGTTGACGGTAACGGTGTCACTGAGTCCATTGTAAAAGATTGTATAGCGGGCTTGCTGATCGGCATTGTTGTACTGGGGCCACCAGGCGTAGACGCGGTAGTCGAATGCTGAGGGAATTTCGAATTGCCATTTTGCGGTGCGGGTTTCGCCGCCGCTGAGGCTGCGGTTGTTGTAACGGGCGTTGCCGTCATATTTGCCGGCCGCCCCCGACCAACTCCAGTTGCTGCCGGATTCAGAAAAAACATCCGAGCCGTCGTCATTGTCGGCGGTGATGGTAACGGCAGCATCGTCTCTGATCAGCCTGACCGCGTCGGCGTAGGTGGCCGACCCCGTGCTGCCGGAGTGGCGCTCAACCGTGATGAACTGAGTGATGGGGATCAACGCTCCGGACTGAACGCTGAAAAAGGTGCTGTCCATGTTAAGTGTCCAGTCATCCCGCACCGGATTGGACCGGGGGATGTCCATGTGGGCATCAAGGGGCGGCGCCGTGCCGCTGCTCTTGATTTTGGCGCCGGTGGCGCCCTCGGTGTCGGCGGAAGTGTTCCACCGCGGCCAAGGCACGTAAACAGTGGCGGGATTGTAGTACATCTTGTTGTGAGCACCCCACTGGCTCTTCCACAACTTCCGCTCGCTGGAACTCAACACATCCCAGCCGCCGTTGTCGCCAAGAGACCAGATGTACTCGTTACCCTGGAAGATGCCGTCGTTTTCTTCGGTCATCATGGACCAGGTCATCGAACCCGAATCGTCCAGGACGAAAAGCACGTTCGGCGGCGCCGACTGGGACTGGGTCTCCAGGGGACGGTCGGAGTAGCCCACACAGGTCACTTCGGTGCCGCAGTTGCGAGGCCCTTCGTAGCAGTCTTCATCCACATCATTGCCGCAGATCTCTTCGGCGGCCGGGTTGATGGCGGCGTTGTCGTCTTTGCAGTCCCCCTGGTTTTCGGTGTAGCCGTCGCCGTCGTTGTCGGCATCGTCGCCGGTACAGACGATGTCGCCGCCGGAGCAGTCCTGGTCGATGCCATCACCGCAGAAGTCGATCGCGTCGGGGTGAATGTCAGCGTTGCTGTCATTGCAGTCCTCAGCCGCACCGACGCCGGCGACATAGCCATCACCGTCGGCATCCACGCCGGGAAGGCCGAAGACGGCCGTCACGGTTTTGGATGCGTCCATGGCAACATCCGTCGACTGGGCATACTGATCAGCCACCGCACTGGCCGGCTCCCATCTCAGGAAAATGGACTCATTCGGCGCCAGGGCTGCATTGGCGGTGATCCGCACGGTGACGCCGTCGGCCAACAGGAACGTATGGGTGCCTTCACCGGCCTCCTGGCTGCCTGCCGGGTCTGCAGCGATGGTTTCGGTCACCGGGAAACTCGGTGTGCTGATCGCCGCGGTTAAGGTGACAGTCTTGGACACATAGGTACCGGTAAGCTCATACAGCGGCGGTGCATCCACCGGGATGATCAGGTCCACCGCCGGGGGTGAATCCCAACCGGAAACGTCTTTATATTCCACGCGGAACGTCGTCCGGTTGCAGGGCAATTCCACGGTATCCCCATGGCTGTGGAATCCGCCGATGGGCGTATTGCCGGCGTTGACATCGATGAGTTGCCATCTGCCATAGGTTCTGGCTTTCTCGGGTTCGATGCTCACCTGCACGTCAATGATTTTTCGGAACAACCCGACGATCTCGGTGGGATCGTTCTGTATGTCGGGAAAGGACGGATGGGTGTAGGGGCTGTCGGGCACAGCGCCGCCCAGCACGCTCGCACCATCTCGCGTCACATCCTGAATGCAGTAAGCGGTATCGGCGGTAAAGGTGAACGGCCCGGAGTCACCGCCCCGCTCAACCACCTCATTGACAGGAGAAACAGTGCCATTGCCCCCGGAGATGGCGTTGACGTCATATTCGTTGTCAATGACAGTCCCCTCGCCGCTGCCGTCATCGATAACGGCGTCGGCCGACGGATTTGAGAGATCAAGGGTAAAGGTACGATCGCCATCATTGTCGCCGTTATCGTTGATGGTGGATACGGTGATGCCCTTGGTGGTATCGCCGGGAGCGAATGACAGCGTCCCGGGCACGCCGCTATAGTCGGTCCCCTCAATGGCGGTGCCGTCATTCGTGTCGTAGTCGACGGTAACGTTGGTCGGCCATGCGGCCAGAACCGCCTGGTGCAGGGAGACCGTAAAGTCCATGGAATCCCCCTCTTCGGCGAAGGCATCGTTCACGGACAGTTTGTACTTGTCGTTATCGGTAATGGTACCGATACCGGTATCGGCGCCCACCACCAGACCGGTCTCCGCATGGGTGGTTGCCGGGCTGGGGGCCGTCAGGGTAACGGTCATCTTTTCATCGTATTCCACCTCTTCAGGGTCGTCGAGGGTGGTGACCGTAATGTTTTTGATGGTCTCTCCAGGGCCGAATACGATCTGCCCGCCAGTGCCGAGATAATCAGATCCTGCCGTCGCCGCCGGAGACGGTCCGTCGCTGGTGCCGAAATTGATGGATACGGAATCGCCGGCCACCGGCGCCTGGCTCAGGGTCACTTTGAAGACAAGGGCGCTGCCTTCTGCGGCGGAAACGTCATCGATGCTGGCGACGCTGTAGTTGTCGTCGTTCTTAATGGTGCCCTGGCCGCTGCCATCCGCCACGTCCACGGTGGTCTCAGCAACTGGCAAAGACAGCCCGGTGATCGCGCCGCTCAGGGTCAGTGTCAGGTTTTCATCACGCTCCACGGTCGTGTCAGAGGAAGTGGTCACCGTCACGGAGAGCGTGCTGTTGCCGGCGGTGATGGTGTATGGCCCTCCCGCCACTGGCGTATAATCGCTCGTGGCTGTGGCCTCGGGACTCGGGCCGTCAGCGGTGGATAGATTGAATGACACATTGTCGCCGGTGACCACTGCCTGGTCCAAGGAAATCAGGAATGATAAAGCGGAGCCCTCGTCTACGGGCGTAGCGTCCGCCACCGCGAGTTTATAGCTGTCGTCACTGGTAATCGTGCCAACACCGGTGTCGCTCAACAGAATGGGTGTGCCCCGCGTCACGGATGTCGGGCTGCTGAGCACGACCTTCATGTCCTCGTTTCTTTCCACCACGCCGTCGTCATAGGTCACAACGGTGATGGTCTTCGTCGCCTCACCGACGCCGAAGGTCAATGTGCCGCTCTGGTACTCATAATCGGCTCCCGAAATGGCCGGAAAAATGGTCCCGTTCTGTGTCTCATAGGATACCGTAACGACATCGTTGGCTGGAGGATTCGTGCTGCTAACCACTGGCTTGTCGAGCGTAACGGTAAATGTGAGATCGGTTCCCTCTGCCGCCTGGTCGCTGGGAGAAATGCTGATGGAGTAGGTATCGTCGTTTCGGATGATGCCTGCAGCGCGATCCTCAGGAATGAAGCGCACCCGAATGAAGTTACTCGGATCAATTCCGGCGCCGTCTAGTTTAAGCAAAAAGGTTTCATCAAACTCGATGTCACGATCGGGGTCAACAAAGACAGAGACCCCAACGGCAAGCGCACCATCGGGAATGGCGACGGTGGTGCCGACGGGAAGCGCCGTATAATCATCGCCGGCAACGGCGGTATCGTCTTCCGTATGAACCGTGGCCGTGATGTCGCTGCCGGTCTTGTTCTGCCGGTCGAGGTTGATCGAGAACACATACGCGGTATTGGGACCGTCGCTGCCCTCGTTCTGATCGATATCTGCCCCGAGAAAAATCTCATAATCATCGTACTCAATGGTACCAATTCCAGGCACGAGGGTGATTTTGTCTGCTGTCGTCGGCGCGATGTTGGACATCCCGGACAGATTTACCCGGAAGGCTTCGTCATCTTCGCTGTCATAGTCAGCGTTGATTTTCACTGTAAGGGTTTGGGTCTCTCCGGCGGTCCCATCGAAATGCAGGGTGCCGGATTCAGCGATGTAGTCGGGTTGGGCGACGGTGGCAGTATTATCGCTCGTAGCAAAGGATACATCGAACCCGCCGGCATCTTCTACTTCCTTATCAAGCGTCACGGTGAATACGAAGAGCGTGGAAGTGGAGCCGGTGTTGCCCTCCGGCAGGCTAAGGTCTCCCACGGTGACCGTGGTGGTATCCTCGCTGGTGATCACCACCGTTGCCGGTGTGGCATCGAAGAGGACGAAGGGATTTCCTGCGGTGATTCCCGTCAGGGTAACGGTAACAGCCTCGGTGTCGGACTCCACCACGTCGTCGTCGAGGACCGGCACCGGGATGTCGGCGGTCAAAGCCAATGCCGGTACGGTCACCGAGCCCGACAGGGCCGTGTAATCGCTGCCGGACGTGGCAGTGCTTCCGGAATCCACGCTGTAGCTGATAACGGTATCCGAATCGCTGGGCTTGGTCAGTGTCACGCGGAAAGCGGCGTCTGTTGCTGGCTCGGCGCCATCCGTATTACTGGCGATGCTGGCCGTGGAGATGTCGTCATCAGAAATGGTCACTGTGGCTTCGTTGCCGGGTACGCCGGAGATGCCGATCTGCGGGTCACCGGCGCTGATGCCGGTCAACGTCAGCACCACCGTCTCGTTGCCTTCCAACTGGTTGTCGTCGATGGGCGCCACGTTGATGGTCGCCGAAGCAGTCAACGCCGGGATGGTAACCGCACCCGGCAGCGCCGTGTAGTCGCTCCCACTGACAGCGGTGCTGGCGAGGGAAACTGTGTAATCGACCACCGTGCTCGTGTCGCTCAATTTGTCGAGACTGACGGTGAACTGCCCGTTGTCCGATGGTTCGCCGGCAGCCGAATCGGTGGCGCTGACGCTGGCGCTGGCGGTGTCATCGTCGACGAGGGTCACCGTGGCGGTGTCATTGGCAGTGTCGATGCTGATACCGGCATTGCCGCTGGTGATTCCCGTCAGTTTGAGGGTCACGGTCTCATCACTTTCGACGATGTCATCTGAGATGACGGAAAGATCGATGGTGGCCGCGGCGGTCATGGCCGGGATGGTCACGTTGCCGGAGAGGGCGACGTAATCGGAGCCGGCCGTTGCCGTGCCGCTGACGGTGTAAGCCACGATGGTGGCCGTGCTGCTCACCTTGCTCATGGTAAGCCGATACTGGCCGCTGTTGGCGGGCTCACCAGCCGCGGCGTCAACGTCATCTATGGACACCAATGAAAGGTCGTCGTTGGCAATGTAGCCGGTCTTGTAAAACAGCCCGTTGGGGTAGGCGTTGGCGGATGCACCGGTGGCATCCATCCAGAAAGTCTCCTGGGGTTCCACGATATCGTCGTCATTTATCGTAATGTCGAAGTCCTGGCCGCCGGGGTTGGAGGCGGAAGTATACGTGTAAAGCGTATAAGGCTTATGAACAAAATCCACATCGGCTGTTGCCGTCGACGCAAAAGTGCCCTGGGTAACTGTAACGGTGTGACCCGCGCGAACGGGGGGCGTGATGGTGAACTTGAAAGTAATGGGGCCGGCGTTCTCCACTGCAGTGTGGTGGTCGTCCCATGCCAACTGATATTTAATGTAGAACTCCGCATCGACGGACTTGTTGCCGTCCATGGTCACCGTGTTCTGGCTGAAGGCGTCGAAAAATGAACCGGGAATGGGGGCGACCGCAGCCACGGCATTGGACAAGCTCACAACATCGCCAGCTTCGTAGTTGTAGACAACCGTATCGCCGGGGGAGCCGCTGGCAGCGATGGCGATGCCAGTCCCGCCGCCGGTTCCGGAAATGGATCCAGGACTCAAATCGAAGGTGCCGCTGCCATCTCCGGGATTCTGTACAGTCAGCGCATACAACTGATTGAAGGTCAAGGTAATGGACTTGTTGGCGGCCGGCATGACAAAAGGCGATTCACTGACGCCCTTGTAGACGGAGCCCGGCGCCGGCGCCGCATCAGGTGAGGGGTTGCTGAACGTGACGTTGCTGCCCGCCTGGACATCGATGGTGCGCACCTGCCCGCTGGTGAACGAATAATTCGTGGTCGAAGCGCCATCGAAAATGTCGATGGATCCCGCGCCGGTGCCGGTGTTCGTGACTGTCAGGGTGTAGTCGTCGTTGGTAATGGTTCCAGTACCCGTGTCGGAGACGTTTACAGCACGCGCACCCACCGGCGTGCCGGCATTGATCGCCAGGTTCGCAGTAAATGTCTCGGCGCCTTCAACCGTATTGTCTGCCGTAATGGCCACTGCTACCGTTTTGGCTGCAGTATCGCCGGCGGGAAAGGTCACCGAATCCGTGGCCGAGTCGTAGTCGGTACCACCACCCGTAGCGGAACCGTCCGCGTAGCTGACATCGATGGTTACGGCGGTATCGAGTGCCTTGTCCAGCGACACCGTAAATGTCATGGATCCTGCCGATTCGCTCACCGTTTGGTTGTCGATGGTGAACGTGGCGGTGTCATTGTCGCTGCTGATGGTGCCCGTCCCCGTGTCCGTGACATCCACACTGCGCGCACCCACCGGCGTGCCGGCGTTGATCGCCATACTTGCGGTAAAGGTTTCATCCAACTCGACGGTATTGTCATCGGTGATGGCCACCGTCGCCGTCTGAGCCGCCGTGCTGCCCGCGGCAAAATTCACCGTGTCCGTCCCGTGATCGAAATCGCCCGCACCCGTGGTCACATCCGCGTAGCTCACGTCGATGGCCACCGGGATGTCGATGGGGTTATTCAGAGATACGGTGAAATTGACTGTGCCCGTTGATTCGCTGACCGCCACGTCGTCGATGCGAAATGTCGCCGTATCGTTGTTTCTGATGGTACCGCCAGCGGTACTGGCGGTACCGATGAGTGCGGTATTTCCAGTAATGCTGTCTAAGGTAATGGTAAATGTCTCATCCAATTCGACGGTTGAGTCCGAAACGGTGCCGACATTGATGGTGGCCGTAGTTGAACCAAAAGGAATGGTCGTGCTGCCGGTTACCGATGGGAAATCGCCGGCGGCCGCGGGTCTGGCTCCTGAGCCGGAGACGCTCCAGTTGACAATGACGTCGCTGCCGATGGCCCGATCGAGTTTGATACCAAACTGAATGTTGAAGCCCTCGTTGGCCTGGGCAGAGGCAGTGGTGATGTTGACGTTGTTCGGTACGAAACTGGCGACCACGTTGCAGGTCTGACCACCGGTGAAGGGCGCGGGGTCGAAAGGATTTCCAAAAGATGACGCAGGGCCAAAAGCGGGAGATACACAGGTGATGGTCCACTTATCAAAGAGATGGCCGGCATCGGGCGTCGCAGTGGGGCCGGACGTCGTCCCCGAACACGCCGCCTGGGTCGCCGAACCGATGATCGACCCATTGGGGTCTGCAGAAAAGTTGAACACCCCTTCCTCGCAGAAACTGGCCGTGATGACCCGGTCCACAAGGCCGATGGGATCCATCGTAGGCGTAGGACTGGTCGTGTCGTCAAAATTGGCAACGTCCCCTGTCCATTTGACAAACTGATTGCCGGCTGCAGGGTTGGCGGTTAGGGAGATGATGCTGGCAGCGTCGAAATTTGCGCTGATGCAATTTACCGACGGGCAGTCAACCCCACCAGTTCCTGTGACACGCCCATTGCCATTGATATTGATGGTATAAATCGTTGCGCCGGCAGAGTTCACAGCGAAAGGCGCTATCATAAATGAAGCCCAGATAGCCAATGCCGTGAAAAGCAGATGATGGCGTTTCGCGATGGCCCACGTGGATTTCATACACTGGGGTGTCATTATCTTTGTCTCCCGTGAAGATGTTCTCGCCTGCGCCCGATGGATGTGCGCCTGGACAAATCGGTGGAAAATTCCAGCGCCATTGCCCGTGCTGGAATGAAGTCGATGAGAAGCATCATGGTGAATTCATTTAACCGCATCTTGATGATGACCTGATTAAAACCGCTTTTTGTAGCCGGTCTCGATAACGAGCCGCTCGTTGTTCGACGTGTCGTTGTCGGCGTTTTCGGCATATTGCCCATACACTGAATACGCGTGAATCTGCGTGGTCGCCGCCATATCCAGGCTGCCGCCGGCGGCCACGCCGGTATGAACGACCAGCGAATAAAGGTTGGTGTAGTCGGTCTGGAGCGCGCTCATATCTGTCCAATTGGCGGCGACGTTGTTGAACGCCGTGTTGCTGCCGCCCGAAACCCATTTGAATGTCGCATTTTTAACGGCGCCGTCCGAAGTGGCATCGGTGAGGGTATTCTCAATCCACTGAAAAGCCTGCAGGGCTGTGGCTTCGGCCTTGTAGAAATTCTGTTTGTAGACACGCTCGTTTCCAGCAACCTGGATTTCGAGTGTAGACGTGTTCGTAGCCGAGGTGCCCACCAGCGTCAGCAGGACCAGCATGATCAAGGCCAATATGACCACCGATCCTCGCTCGTTGGCGACAGCCGACGGCATGGGGATGTTCTGGTATCGATCGTACCACAATCTGGCGAGTCGATTTGTTGTCATGGTGTTTCCCTAAAGCTGCGGTTTGATGGCCCAAATAATTGTCTCTTTGTTAATGCCGCGCTCGTTCCAAGTTGTCTTTACAAAGATGCGTTTGCAATTCGCTCTCGGATAAGCCCCTTCCACCTGGTACTCGATGGTGTAACCGTCGGGCGCCGTATTGGGGTCGGCCACGTAGTCGGGGGCCGTATTGGCGAGCAGAGCATCGTCATAGTCTAAAGACATGAGCCATTCGAGTCGATCCTCTGCCCAGGATGTCCCAACAGAGACATACTGGGCCTTTCCGGTAGTCTGAATGGAAGCAATCTGCATGGAAGCAATGGCCAGCAAGCCAATGGAGAGGATGGAGATGGCGATGAGGACTTCGATGAGGGTGAAGCCGGTTTCTTTGTCAGCGATGGCCGGCCGCCTCGTATTACCGTCTGCCTGCTTTGAATATTCCATGTTCATTGGGTCCCTCAAAATGGCATTACAGCATGTTGCGGCAGCGAATACGCCGTGTCAGGATTCGTGTACGGTCAGTCACTCCCGAGTTGCTGGCGGCCGTCAACGTGATTTGGACAGCTCTGATATCAGCCAGTGTGGTGGTGGCCGCGCCGCTGGCGTTCAAGTAAGTGAACGTGAGACTTGAGATATTCTCGGCGACGGTCTGCCAGCTCCATGAGCCTATCGTTGGCTGCAGAACCAATATGTCCAGTTCATTCAAGTTATCGATACGAAATGCAATGATTTCATTGTTATTGGAATCAAGTACTTGGTCGCCATCCCAATCCAAGGTAAAGGCGATGTTGTTGCCGTTGGTGGTCGCACCGGAGCCGTTGAACGGCGAGGGCAGGCTGCTGACAAATCCAAACTTGTTGGAGTTCTGGGGGTCGAAGCCCGCCATACGGATTGCCCGTTCGATGCGGAACATGCCGGCCCTCAAATTCTGCTGTAGATCGGCGGTCTCCTGTTCCACCACCCAGGATCGTGTCTGGCTTCTGAAGGTCGTGAAAATGGCACTCATGACCAACAGGGAAATGACCATGGCCACCATGAGTTCGACGACGGTAAATCCCGAGGGCGCATGGCGCTCCCGGGCAATCAGCGATATCACTCCCATTGGTTTCCCACCTTTTTCTGAAGTTTGATCACAGCGGCCGGGGTGAGCACGACCCGATAGAAGATATCCTCGTTTTCATTCGATAAATTCACATAGACATCGCTCATCTGATCGTGAAGCCCGCGCTTGTCGAAATTTACCTGCGCCGCATTAAAGGTGGCGTTGTCCGGCGGCGGGCCTTTGAACTGAACGCCGCTGCCGTAGCCGACCAGGGTGACCGTTTTGATGGTCTCAGCCGTACTCGGTATGGAAAGTACGTATTGACCGGCGCTAAGATTTAAACGGCAGACGGCGCCCCGGCGAATGGCAGTCACTTTGGCCAGCTGAAGATTGCTGAACAGGTCTGTCGCCGCAGATTTGAGACGCCACCGGGGCAGCCACTCCATAAAGCCCGGCACAGCCACTGCCGCCAGTATGGAAATGATCGCGATGGCCAACATCAATTCAATGAGTGTGAAGCCGTTTCGGTTGCGCATGTATTTCTCCCATTCAGATTTCGCCCCTAAACAGTTCAAGTAGCATACCAAAATTCAATAGATCGGTGTCACGTGCGCTAAGACGCCTATATTGCATGGCACTATAAAACCCTTTAAATATTGATATAATTGCTTTAACAAACTTTATTGACGGCTGCCTCCGGAAAATGCCACACGTTGAACCAGCGTATCACGCACCCGACCATTTGGCCCGATCGGTATTAAATTATTTTATATTTTCTAAAATTATTTAATATTTATTCTGGCACGCGACCTGCTCTGCAATCATCAGCCCCGCCTCCCAATGTGCTTTTGCGCACGTTGCCCGCCCGCCGGCAGGGCAACACCTTGACAAAAACCCATCGGGGACAAAAACCCATCGGGGCATTTTCAGGTAATCCCAAACGGGCACATCGTCTCTCGACAAAATATGCTGACGTCATGTGCTGCGAAGTCTCTGGGGGATTGACCATGAGGCATCACGCATCTGTAACCGGCAACACTGAGGTCTGCAGCACGGATCACAGAATGGGCTTTACGCTCATTGAGTTGATCGTGGTGCTGGCGATCGTGAGCATCCTTCTGGCAGCGGCTGCGCCCAGCGCGACGAATGTGTTGCCTCGGTGGCGGCTTAAATCCGCTGCCATAGATCTTTTCAGCAATCTCCAATTGGCAAAAATCGCTGCTATCCGACGGGGTGTGGCCTGCCGCGTGACCTATCAGGAAGGACGTTATGAGCTGAGCCTGCCCGCCACCGGTATGGTGCTGAAACGCGTGAATCTCAAGGACTACGGCAGCGGCGTCCAATTTAAAGGCCCTGCCCCCGAGTTTCGCGACTACAGCCGGTCAACGATTACATTCAACACCAGAGGGCTGAGCAACGCCGGCTACGCTTATCTCAGCAGCGCTGCGGGGGACGTTCATTACCGCGTCGGCCCGACCTCTTTCGGTGTAATCAAGCTGCAGAAACTTAACGGCAACAAGTGGCAGTAGGCCCACGCACGCACAAGATGCACTGCGTGCTTGCACAAGAAACAAGGCATCCCGCTTCCCTCCGCATATCCACCGGTCAATCAATAAGGGTTTAAAACGGCCTTCTCAGCTTTGAGCATCAAATTTCAGTTTAAGATCATTCCATGCAAGAATTTTTTGATCTGCTGTCATCAAAGTTGATGACGTTTGAAGCGCGGTGGCAACGATCAGGCGGTCCGCCGGATCTCCATGAAACTCCCGCAAGATGCCTGCACGAATGGCAATAGCGCCATCCAAGGGTATCTCGCATAAACCATTTTCAAGTAATTCCTTGCGCCAGATATCGGTTTCCAGCCGCATTTCCAGCCGCCCCTTTTGTATCAGCATGGAAATCTCCCAGAAGCTGATGGCGGAAACAGCAAGGTTGCCTGCACCAAATTCCGCATCTATGAACCGTAATGCGCGCTTCCCCAGCTTGGGGCTCCCCTCGTCCAGCCAGACCAACACATGCGTGTCCAGAAGCATCATTGTTCCGCTTCCCACTGCACGTTCACCGGTTCGATCAGATCATCACGGCTTTGCACGCGACCTTCATGCAGCCCGAAGAGGCTTCGAGGCTTCGATCTATAGGGAACGAGTTTTGAGATCGGCTTGCCGTTTTTTAAGATCACAATTTCCTCGCCGCTTTCGTTGACCTCTTCCATCAGCCTGAGACACTTGGCCTTGAAAACGGATGCATTGATGGTTTGCATATGTCCCTCCTTTTAATGCGTATGGAAATGACTATAGTCATTTCCATAGTCATATTCAAGTGAAAAAGGAATGGCCTTTTGGGTATTGTGACTCGATATTCGCATGGCAGACAGCAATTATGATAAATATTCAGCGGCGTTTCGAAACACCAAGACACCAGGCAGGAGGACCGCACTGCCCCCAGCCCCGCCAAGGGCGGGACTGCGGAAAGCATCCGGATGATTGGTCCAATGGTTGTAGGCCTCGGGGTGCGGCATCAGGCCGAAGACACGCCCGGTGGGATCGCAGATGCCGGCGATATCGTTGAGGGAGCCGTTGGGGTTGGCGGGAAAAGCACCGCCGGCCGGACTGCCGTCGGCGTTGGCATAGCGAAGCACCACCCGGTTGTTGGATTCAAGGCGATCGATGACATCGGGCGCCGCATAAAATTTCCCTTGGCCATGGCGAACGGGCAGTTCCAGCTGGTTCATGCTTTTCGTGAAAACGCACGGTGAATCCGGGTTCACAGCCAAGTGCACCCACTGGTCGCGGAAGTTACCGCAGTCGTTGTTGATCAACGCCACAGACCGCGTGCGATAATCCCCGTCGAACCCTGGCAGCAGGCCCAAGTTGACCAGGGTCTGAAACCCGTTGCAGATGCCGATAACGAGATTGCCGTCTTCCACGAAACGGATCATGTCGTCGCCGACACGGGTTTTCATCCGAATGGCCTGGATCACCCCGGCGCCGTGATCGTCACCCCAGCTGAATCCCCCCCCAAACACGAGCATCTCATAGTCGGCTAATTTCACCGTGCCTTCAACCAAGGCATTGATGTGGACACGCTCAGGCACTGCCCCGGCAAGTTCCAATGCGTAGGCAGTTTCCATATCGCAGTTCAAGCCGTATCCGGTGAGCACCAGGGATCTTACACGCGTCATATCAACTCTCCAAAAGGTCGCTTCCAGGCAGCCTTCATATCCGTAACCACCAGGTCGACAATTGCAGTTTCACCAGGACCGGTGATGGTAAGGTGCGGCCTCTCGGTCACCTCGCCGACGGCGGCAATGGACACTCCGCTCATGGCCGCTTCGAACTCTGAAGCGTTTTCCGCAGGCACAGTGACGATGAACCTGCCGGGCGATTCGGAATACAGTAAAGCAGCCGTGGAAACGGCGCCGTCAGTCGGCACCACTCCGAGATCGATAGTCAGTCCTAGCCCCCCGGCCATGGCCACCATGGCGGCGTGGACAGCCAGTCCGCCGCGATAGATGCCGTGCGCCGATGAAGCCAAACCCTTGGTGATCGCCGTGAAAAGGCATCGGCAGGCGGCGGCCGTCTCTTCAAATTGCACCGCCGGCACGTTTCGGCCCACGTAGCCGAAATGCTGATAGTATTCCGAAGCCCCGAGTTCGTTGCGCGTCGTGCCCACCATATAGACCCGATCGCCGGCGGCTTTGGCGTCCATGGTCACACACCGATCCACATTTTCAACGATGCCCGTGGCGCTGAACTGGAGGGTCGGGAGCGCCGACACTTTGTGGGATTCGCCGTATTTTCCCTGAAGGCTGCCATCCACGTACATGCTGTCCTTCCCCGACAGCAGCGGGATGCCGAATGCCAGGCAGCCGTCCTTCAGCGCTTTGCAGGAACGCACCAGCTGGGCCGCCTTGAAGCGGCCGTCCGGGTTTTTCACCGGGTCGTACTGGATGTTGGGCCAGCAGAAATTGTCGACGCCGCCGACGGTTTCCGGGTCGACCCCCACAGCCACCAGTCGTCGCAGGGCCTCGTCGATGGTGCAGGCCGTCATGTGGTAGGCATCGATGGCCGAATAATTGGGGATCAGCGCCTGGGAGAAGGCCAATCCCCGGGTGGAGGACAGTACCGGCCGAATCACGGCTGCATCCGTTGGAACGTCGCGGTCGACGCCCACCAGCGGCTTGACGACGCTGCCGCCCTGCACCTCGTGGTCGTACTGTCGGGCGATCCACTCCTTGGAACAAATATTGGGCCGTGCCAGCATGTCCACCAGCAGTCGGTTCATGTCGCCGGGCACCCCAAGTACCGGCTCCTCCATCCCCCTCAGGTCAGGAGACAGCCAGTGGGCGTCAAAGGCCCACTGTGGAAATCCACGGGTCAGAAAGTCCATGTCCACGTAGGCGCAGGACTGGCCGTGCCAGGTGATGTGCAGTTTTCCCGAATCCGTGTACTCACCGATGACGGTGCTCTCCACCGCGTGGTGGTGCGACAAGGCCATGAAGGCGTCGAGGTCGTCCGGGTGAACGGCCACCGTCATGCGCTCCTGGGATTCGCTCACCCAGATTTCCCACTGGTCCATGCCGTCATATTTCAGCGGCACTTTTTCCAATTGTATAGCGCACCCGTTGGAGAACCGTGCCGATTCTCCCACCGAGGAAGAGAGCCCCCCGCCCCCGTTGTCTGTAATGAACCGGATCAGTCCCCGATCGCGCGCCTCCAGAAGAAAATCGTGCATTTTCTTCTGGGTGTAGGGGTCCCCGATCTGTACGTGTCCGGCCGGGGTGTTTTCGGAAAAAGACTCGGATGAGGCCGTGACGCCGTGGATACCGTCTTTGCCCACACGGCCGCCGCACATGATGACCAGTTCACCGGGGGATGTGGTTTTTTCTTCCGCCGGGGCGCCGGCCACCGTCTTCGGCATGAGTCCCAATGCCGTAACGAAGACAAGGCATTTTCCCATGTAGCCCGGATCGAACCACACTTGTCCGTAGGGCGTGGGGATGCCGCTCTTGTTGCCGCCGTCACGCACCCCCTCGATGACCCCGTCTAAAAGTCGCCGAGGATGCAGGTGGGGCTTTACATCGCCGTCATAGTCGGGGTGCCCCACGCAGTAGCCGTAGCTGCCCATGATGAGCCGTGCGCCAAGGCCGGTGCCCAGCGGATCCCGGTAAACACCCACGATGCCGGTGATGGCGCCGCCATAGGCTTCCATGTTGGAGGGCGAATTGTGAGTCTCTCCGGTTATGACGTAGTGGTGATCGTCGTCGAAGCGCCCGACGCCGGCATTGTCCCAGAGGACGGAGACGACCCAATCCTTTTTGGCCTGCAGCGCCACAGTGGGTTTTTCGATGAAGGTTTTAAAAAGGCTGTCGATGATCTCCGTCTCGCCGGTTTCCAGATCCCGGTAGCGGAACAAACCTCTGAAGGTGTTGTGATTGCAATGATCGCTGCGCGCCTGGGAGACATATTCCATTTCCACATCCGTGGGTCCGGAAAGCCCTGCCGCTTCCCGCTCGGCCACCACAGCAGGGTCCTGGAAATAAGCGCGAATCTCAGGGATGTCCGCAGTGTGCAGGGCCAGACTGCGACGGTCGCTCACTTCCTGGACGACCGCGTCGCTGTCGATGGGAATGGTGGTCACTGTGGGCACGTGATCCAGAATGACTTTGGGAATCCTGATGCCGATGCCGAATGCCGGATCCCAGGACGTCGGCGAATACACCTGCCACTGCTGAATGATGTCGTTGGCGAGAAGCTCCCCGGCGATACGGTCCGCATCTTCAGGCCCCAAGCCGTCGCCTTGGATGCAATAGCGCTTGGAGGTGTAGGCGGCGATGCCTTCGGCGGTATCTTCGCCGAGCATATCCACGATGGCCTCCACCGCGGTACTGCCAGCCGAATCCCGCACACCGGGGCGAAATCCCACCCAGATCATGAGGTCAAAGGGGAGATCCAAAGGTGTGTAGGCGGAAAACTGGGTCACCGGATTGGTGAACACTTCCGTGCGGATGGTCTCCAACTGCACGTCGGTGAGGTCCGCATCGATGGTAAGCACGTGAACGACCCGAACGGCATCGAGGCGGATTCCAAAATAGGTCTTGGCCTTGGCGATAAGCCCGTTTCCCTCGGCGTCGGGAAGATCGGATTTCAAAGTGATTTCTAGACGATGTGGCATGATCGATTCCGTCGTAAAATGCAGCGTTCGTGGAAGCGGCGGCACCCCGGCAACACGCTGCCGCGGCCGCGCCAAGCGGTAAGGACTATTAGCGAATGAGGGAATGCTTTGCAAGGCAGGAGCGCCAAAAAAAGGCACCGGGATTCAGTAAATCGTGTAGGCACTAATTGAGGTATTGCTGCAATACCCGCGCAATGTCATTGTAAAACACAAACACCATCAGCATCAGCAGAACGAACATGCCTGCCTGTTGAGCGGTCTCTCTGACCCTGATGCTGACGGGCTTTCCACGCAATGCCTCGAGGAAAAAGAACAACAGGTGGCCGCCGTCCAGGACGGGGATGGGCAGCACGTTTAAAATGGCCAGGTTGATACTGATGAGCGCCGTGAAAAACAGCAGGTTCGCGACGCCTTCTTTGGCCTGTTGGCCGGCCATCTCGGCGATCATGATAGGGCCGCCGATGGTTTTTGCGGAAATGGTCCCCTGGATGAGTTTGGCGATGCTGGTCACGGTGAGCGCCGTCACTTCATAGGTCTGAGTGAGGCTGTGTCCGAACGCTTCAATGGGATTGAGACGGATCACGCGAACTTCGCCGGCCGAACCGATGCCCAGCATGTACCTGTCGACATCTTCGCCGAAGATATTCTTCGCGGATTGCCGCGCCGGTGCCGCCGTCACGACGAGGGGTTCGGCGTTTCTGGATATGTCGATTTGCAGCGCGCGCCCCTGGCTTTCGGAGATGAGCCTGGCCATATCTTCC
This sequence comes from uncultured Desulfobacterales bacterium, assembly GCA_964446485.1. GTDB lineage: Bacteria > Desulfobacterota > Desulfobacteria > Desulfobacterales > JBDRRP01 > JBDRRP01. The sequence continues at coordinate 28,779 of CAYUOU010000016.1, forward strand.
CACCGGTCCACGGAGGTGCCGTTGATGGCGACAATCCGGTCCCCGGGCTGGAGGCCGGCCTGGGCGGCGGGAGTCCCTTCGGCAACTCTGCCGATCACGGGTTCCAGTACGTGGAGGCCCACTGCCTGAAAAATCCCGTAGAAGATGACCAGCGCCAGCACGATATTGAAAAACGGCCCGGCCGCCACGATGCAAATGCGCTGAAATACGGATTTGTGGGTAAAGGAGATCGCGAGATCCGCGGGGTCGATGTCGCCCTCGGGGTCCTCCCCAACCATCTTCACGTACCCCCCCAGAGGAATAGCGCTGATCCGGTAATCGGTGCGACCGACCGTTCGGCCGAAGATACGGGGTCCGAAACCGAGCGAGAACTTTTCGACACCCACGCCGAAGAACCGCGCCACCAGAAAATGGCCCAGTTCATGGGCAAATATCAAAACACCCAGGACGACAACGAAAGCGATGACACTGATTCCCACGACATCTCCTTGAACCGAACGGCCGTTATCGAAATACAGCCAGGGCCGTCAAATGATTTGAATTGGTCACATGTACCGACAATGGCAACCATAACCACTGCTGGAGCGTTTTTCAAATGTCGCGATTGTGAACCCACTCTGCGGCCCACTGGCGCGCCCATTCATCCGCCGCCAGAACGCTCTCCAACGTGACGGAAACCGCCTCTGGATAGTGGTCCAGCGTCTGGCGAATCACCTGTGGGATATCGGTAAAACGGATATGCTGTTCCAGAAAGGCCTGAACCGCTATCTCGTTGGCGGCGTTCAGTACCGCCGGACAGGTGCCGCCGGCGGCGATGGCGTCAAAGGCCATGGCCAGACAGGGAAACTTTTCGAAATCGGGCGCCTCGAATTTCAACTGGGCCAGGTCGACGAAATCGGGTGGTGCAAGACCGATGGGCAGGCGCTCGGGATGGCTCAGGGCATAAGCGATGGCACTCTTCATGTCCGGCGCGCCCAACTGCGCCATTACGGTGCCGTCCTTGAACGCCACCATGGAATGGACGATGGACTGGGGGTGCACCAGCACCGAAATCTGGTCCAACGTCACACCGAAAAGATGCTTGGCCTCGATCACTTCGAGTCCTTTATTCATCATGGTGGCCGAATCGATGGTGATCTTTCTTCCCATGGCCCAGTTGGGGTGGTGCAGGGCGTCCGCCACCTTGATCCGCGCAAAGTCATCGATAGGCCAGGTTCTGAAAGGACCTCCGGAACCGGTGAGCAGCAGCCGGCTCAGGTCTTCGCGCCGATTGCCGGCCAGGCACTGGTAAATGGCGCTGTGCTCGCTGTCCACCGGGATGATGTCGACCCCGTGCTCAGCCGCCATGGGCATCACCAGGTCCCCGGCCATTACCAGAGTTTCCTTGTTGGCCAGGGCGATGGTTTTACCGGCGGCAATGGCGGCAACGGTGGGCATGAGCCCCGCCGCGCCAACGACAGCGGTCACCACGGTGTCCACCACCGAGGCCGAAGCCGCCTCACAACACCCATCGATGCCCTTGAGCACCTCGGTGTGGAGGCCGGCCGGCAGTTTCCGGCGCAGGTCGGCGGCCCTTTCGGCATCACCGATGACCGCAATATCCGGCTTAAACTCAATGATCTGAGCGGCTAACGCGTCGGTGCTGGTGTGGGCGCTCAATGCCCTCACACGGAAACGATCGGGAAAACGACGGACGATTTCCAGCACATTGGTCCCAATGGAACCGGTGGCGCCGAGGATGGCAAGATGCTTCATATCGGTGCGAGTGCAATCATGGGTATTGATGAATGGGTCGGTATATCCGGGCGTCAGAGGATAAGGGTGCGAAACACAAAAGCCACCGGTGCCGCGAATAGCAGCGCGTCAATCCGGTCTAGGAGCCCGCCGTGGCCCGGCATGATGCCGCCGGAGTCTTTGACGCCGCAGGTACGCTTGATCACCGATTCGAAGAGGTCCCCCACAGGGCCGGCAATGCCGATGGCCATCACGCACAACAAACATTCGCCCAGCGGAAACCGTTGAAGGAAAACACCCCAGTAAACAAGGCCCAGGAGGAGACTGGCGGCGAGCCCTCCGGCGGACCCTTCAAGGGTTTTGCCCGGACTTACCGCCGGCCAGAGTTTGTGTCTACCCCACCGGGTGCCGACGAAATATGCGGCCACATCATTGGCGAACACAATGATCAGCAGAAAAAATACCCACGCGATGCCGTCGGGCATATGTCGTATGGCGATGATCATTCCCAGCGGCACAGCGATATAGCCCACTGCCAGAAAGTATCTGGGAACAGATGAAAAGATCGCATCGCGGTGGGGATAGAAGTATACGGTGAGCCCGCCGAATCCCAACAAAACGAGGGAAGACACCGAGAGCATCGCCGGCGCATTTCCCAGCATGGCGCCCCACAGCATCAAGGGCACGCTGACAAGAGTCAATGCCGCCAGCGCGCGATCGGCCGCCGAAGCCTCTTTGGGGTCCATCATGGAAAGCAGCTCCCAGGTGGCGATGAGGCCGGCGACGGCCACGAAGGCCGTGAACCACTGACCGCCGGTGACGACAAAGGCGATGAGTACCGGAAGGGCGATCAGTGCACTGATGACGCGGGTCAAGAGCATAAGTGAGTTTTCCGACTGGACGATACCGTGGGGATATCACATTGGGACCCGGCAGCCAAGGGAACGGGTCCTGACGCGCCTTATCTCACGGCACCGAAACGGCGGTCCCGCGCGGCATAAGCCTCCAGAATGGCGCCAAATTCCGCTTCCGAAAAATCGGGCCAGAGCGTTTCGGTGATGTACAACTCCGAGTAGGCAATCTGCCAGAGCAGAAAGTTGCTGATGCGCTGCTCACCACTGGTGCGGATCAGCAGATCCGGATCCGGGAGATCGGCGGTGCTCAGGTGGCTGGATACGTCATGATCCGTAATGGATTCCGGATCGATCCGGCCGTCAGCCGCGCGACGGGCAAGGGCTTTGACAGCCGAAGTGATGTCGCCCCGCCCCCCATAGCTCAATGCCAGGGTCATGGTCAGACGGGTATTCTGGCTTGTGGCCGCCATGGCGGCGTCCAGTTTGCTGCGCACCGAGTCAGGCAGCCGATGCAGTTCGCCGATAGCGCTGAGCCGAATCTGCTGTGCCTGCAGCTCGGGAAGTTCTTTTTCGAGGAAGCGGCCCAGCAACGCCATCAGCGCTGACACTTCAGCCCTGGGACGCTGCCAGTTTTCGGTGGAGAATGCAAACAGGGTCAGATAGGGGATACCGAATTTGCCGCAGGCGCGCGCCACAACGCGAACCGTCTCAGCCCCTTGCTCGTGTCCGTTAACCCGGTTGAGCAGCCGTTTTTTGGCCCACCGCCCGTTGCCGTCCATGATGATGGCCACATGCCTCGGGAGGGCGTCAGGAGACGGCACGGAAAGTGTGTGTGCATCGGTAGAGTTAGAACTCAAGGATCTCCTTCTCTTTGGCCTTGGTGAGCTCATCGATGGACTTGATAAACTCATCGGTCGTCTCCTGGACACGGTCTTGTCCCTTGAATGCGTCGTCCTCGGAAATCTCGCTGTCCTTTTTGGCCATCTTGAGAAGTTCATTGCTGTCACGCCGGATATTGCGGACGGCCACCTTGTGCTCTTCGCCGATCTTGTAAACCACCTTGACCAGTTCTTTGCGCCGCGCTTCCGTCAACGGAGGGATGGAAATGCGAATAATTTTACCATCGTTGGACGGGGTAAGGCCAAGATCCGATTTGAGAATGGCTTTTTCAATATCCTTCAACACCGTCATATCCCAGGGCTGGATCGTGATGAGCCGGCTTTCCGGCACACTGAGCGATGCCATCTGGTTCAGCGGTGTCTGCGTCCCGTAATAATCGACGCGGATACCGTCGAGCAGGCTTAGAGACGCGCGGCCGGTGCGCACCCGGCTGAGCTCGGTCTTCAACACCTCGATGGTTTTACCCATACGCTCCTGGGTTTCCTGCAATGTAGATTCAATCATGTGAGCCACCTGTGTTTTCAGATTGCGGGCTTGATGACGGGGATTGGGCCCATAGGTGTCATGCGTGCGTGATTCTAGTACCGATGGTCTCTCCGCAGACGACTTTGCGTATGTTGCCGTGTGTCTTGAGGTTGAATATGGCCAGCGGCAGGTGGTTGTCCATGGCCAGAGATATGGCGGTCATATCCATGACCTTGAGCTGCCGCTCTATCACTTCCATGTAAGTGATTTGCTTTACGAACCTGGCGTCTGCGTGCTTCTCCGGGTCTGAATCGAAAAGGCCGTCCACTTTGGTGGCCTTGAGAAGGATCTCCGCGTGGATTTCCTGAGCCCGAAGCACCGCCGCCGTGTCAGTCGTAAAATAGGGGTTGCCCGTCCCGGCAGCGAAGATGACCACGCGCCCCTTCTCCAAATGACGCACCGCACGGCGGAGAATGTAGGGCTCCGCCACCTCGTGCATGGAGATCGCAGACTGTACCCGGGTCTGTACGCCCTTCTTTTCAAGGGCATCCTGCAAGGCCAGACTGTTGATGACCGTGGCGAGCATCCCCATGTGATCGGCGGATGCACGGTCCATATCGTAGGAACTGGCGGCAATGCCGCGGAAGATGTTGCCGCCGCCAACCACGATGGCAACCTGAACCCCCATTTCAACCACGCCGCGAATCTCATCTGCCACCGTCTTGAGCACCTCGGGCTTGATACCGAAGCCCTGGTCGCCCATGAGCGCTTCGCCACTGAGTTTGAGCAGGATGCGTTTGTATCGGGGCTGGTTCAATGGTTACTCTCCCAGTTGGTAACGGACAAATCGTTTGATGACGATGTTTTCTCCAATCTTTGCGATCAACTCGTTGAGCAGGTCGGTGACGGTGATGTTTTGATCCCGCACGTAGGCCTGGTTCAGCAGGCAATTTTCCTTGTAGAACTTATTCATCTTGCCTTCGACGATTTTTTCGATCATGTTCTCCGGTTTTCCCAACTCCAACGCCTGGGCCCGGTAGATGTCCCGCTCGCGAATGACAACATCCTCGGGAACATCCGATTCTCGAATACCGACCGGGTTGATGGCGGCAATGTGCATGGCGATGTTTTTGGCAAATTCCTGAAAGTCTTCGTTCTTGGCGACAAAATCGGTCTCGCAGTTAACTTCCACCATGACGCCGAGTTTGCCCCCCATGTGAATGTAGGACTGAACGACCCCCTCAGACATCGCTCGGCCGGCGCGTTTGGCCGCCGTGGCCAACCCTTTTTTACGAAGAAAATCGGTGGCCTTTTCAATATCGCCGTCGCATTCCTTCAGGGCCTCCTTGCAATCCATCATTCCGGCACCGGTTTTTTCCCGGAGCGCTTTAACCATTGCAGCGGTTATATCAGCCATGATTCTTCTCCCGTGGTTGCTTTCGAATTATTTCGGTTCCGTGGATTCAGCCGCTTCAGTTCCCCCTCGCTTGATAATCTCCACCACGGGGCCATCAGTGCCGTCGGAGATCACCTTGCGCTCGCCGGGTTTCAGCTCGGAGCTGACTGCGGCGATTTCAGACTGCTCTTCGACCTCCTCCTTATCGGCCTCTGCCTGGCGCTTTTCTTCGAACCGCTGAGCGCCCTCGATGCAGGCATCGGCAACCCGGGAGGTGATGAGCCGGATGGAACGTATCGCATCGTCATTTCCGGGAATGAGGTAATCGATGTCATCCGGATCGCAATTGGTGTCGACGATGGCCACGATGGGAATCCCCAATCGGCGCCCCTCCCTTACGGCGATAGACTCGTTTTTGGGATCCACGATGAAAATGGCGCCGGGGAGTTTGGTCATGTCTTTGATCCCGCCCAGCGTGGCGTCCAGTCTGGCACGCTCTTTCCCCAATTGGAGTCGCTCTTTTTTGGGGAACATGTTGATGGAACCGTCGAGTTCGATCTCGTTGAGGTAATTGAGCCGGTCGATACTCTGCTTGATGGTCTGAAAATTGGTGAGCATCCCACCGAGCCAGCGGTTGTGCACATAGTACATCTCGCACCGGTTGGCTTCTTCGTAGATGGACTCTCTCGCCTGCTTTTTGGTTCCGACAAAAAGAACGGATTTCCCCCTGGCAACGGTGTCGGCGATAAAGTCGTAGCCAGTGCGAAACATCCGGACGGTTTTTTGAAGATCGATGATGTAGATGCCGTTTCTTGCACCGAAAATGTAAGGTTTCATTTTCGGGTTCCAGCGTTTGGTCTGGTGACCGAAGTGAACCCCCGCTTCCAACAGTTCTTTCATGCTGATCTGTGCCATCGTCTCTTCCTTTCGAGATTCGGTTAAACGTGCGCCCTCGTCATCCCCGCGATCCGATCCCGCCGGCGGCGGGACACCGGGATGCGAGTCAGAGGGCGTGCGAGTTACAAAACGCGTTTAGGTACCAAAAATCCCTGTCGGCCGCAACTACTTTCTGAGAAATCCATCAGCCAAGGGCTAACGGGTCTGCGGCGGTCTTCAGCGCCCCATCGACAACAATTGCAGTCGCAGCACCCGCTGGTGGCCCGAGAGATCGGCGAAACAACGGAAGTCTGCGTATCGTTGCACCGCGGCGGCCACGGCCTCGATGTCCCGGCGCTGCCGATAACCCATTTCCAGAAAAACGTATCCGCCGGGCCGCAGCCGACGCCAGGCATCGGCCAGGATCCAACAATAAGCGTCGATGCCGTCCGCCCCTCCCCGGAGCGCCGCTTCAGGCTCGAAACAGCGGACCTCCGGCGCCAGTGTCGGCCATTCATCTTCGGAGATGTACGGCGGGTTGGAAATAATGACATCAAAAACAGGACGGTGTTCGGCAACGGCGGTCATCCACTCGCCCTGGAAAAAACAGACGATGGGGTCGACATGATGACGCCGCGCATTGGCTTTGGCCACACGAAGCGCCGTGAGGCTTCGATCCATGGCAATGTATCGGTGATTTGGCCTTTCGCTGGCCAACGCGACGGCGATGGCGCCGGAGCCCGTCCCAAGGTCCAGGATACGCAGACACCCATTCTCTGTGGAGGACGGCAGCACTTCCAAAACCGCCTCCACCAGCCGCTCGGTATCCGGCCGGGGTATCAACACGTCGGGTGTCGTCAACAGCGACAGCCCCCAGAATTCTTTGGTGCCGATGATGTAGGCGACCGGTTCCCGGTTCAGCCGCCGGCGCACCAGGGCTTCGAACCGGCTGCAGGCGTCCGCCGTCAAGGGAAGATCCGGATGGGTGAGCAAGGTGATCCGTTCAACGCCCAAGGTGTGGGCGAGCAACATCTCAGCGGTGAGACAAGGGCTGTCGATTTCCTGAACGCGGAACTGGTCGGTACTCCATCGAATGCACCGGCGAGCTGTCCACCCCCGACATGGCTTTTCAGGAAATGCCACCATCTCCCAGAACCTTGGCTTGGTTGGCGGTGACAAGTTCATCGAGCAGTTCAGTCAAATCGCCTTCCATGATGGCGTCGAGCTTATATAGGGTCAGTCCGATGCGGTGATCGGTCATCCGACCTTGCGGAAAATTGTAAGTGCGAATGCGGCCACTGCGGTCACCACTCCCAATCTGGTTTTTCCGCTCTTCGGAGCGCTTGTCGTTTTGCTCTTGCACCATGGCGTCAAGGAGCCGGGACCGCAACACTTTCATGGCCTTGGCCTTATTCTTGTGCTGGGATTTTTCATCCTGACAGATCACCACGACCCCGGTGGGTAAATGCGTTATCCGAACCGCCGAATCCGTGGTGTTGACGCTCTGCCCACCGGGACCTGAGGATCGAAACACATCGATCTTTAAATCGGTGGGTTCAATGTCAACATCCACATCTTCCGCTTCGGGAAGCACGGCGACGGTAACAGCGGAGGTGTGAATGCGGCCCTGGGCCTCGGTGGTCGGCACCCGCTGCACCCGATGGGTGCCGCTTTCAAATTTCAGGCGGCTGTAGGCCCCCTTGCCTTTAATGAGGGCGATAATTTCCTTGAGACCGCCGCTTCCGGTGGCATGAAAGGTGAGCGGTTCCACCTTCCAGCTCAACTGCTCAGCGTATCGGCCATACATTCGATACAGGTCGGCGCTGAACAGCGCAGCCTCTTCACCGCCGGTACCGGCACGGATTTCCAGGATGACGTTCTTCTCGTCCAGGGGGTCTCTCGGGATCAGCAGTTTTCGCAGGGATTCATCGAGGCGTTCCATTTCTGCGGAAAGCAGATCGATCTCCTCTTTGGCCAGCTCCTTGATGCCGGCGTCTCCGTCTTTGAGAAGCTCTCGACTGTTTTCCAGTTCGGTCTCCAGTTTGCGGTATTCGCGATAAACAGCGACGATCTTGCCCAACTCGGCGTGCTCCCGGCTGAGACGCTCGTAGCGCTCCCGGTCTTTGAAAACCTCCGGCACGCTGAGTTCATGCTCAACATCAACGAATCTTGCCTCGATACCGTCGAGTTTTTCTTTCATAACCTGTGCTCCGATCGGCGCAGCAACGGGCCTTCCCGCCGGCTGTGCCGAGATGTCACCAGACGTTCGTCACATGCCGCATGGGGCCGCCGATTCGGCCCCAGAATTAAAATGCGCCGGGTTACTGAAGAATAATGGAGTGTCTTCCCGATGGGCGTAAATCGATGGGAAAAGTGGAGGCCTGAGCTAATGGGTATCCTGCGGCTTCTGGAATTTCTCGTATTTCTTGCGAAACCGCTCGATGCGTCCCGCGGTATCGATGAGTTTCTGTTTCCCGGTAAAAAACGGATGGCACTGGGAGCAAATTTCCACGCGAATGTCCGATTTCGTGGATCCAGCCGAGAATGTAGCGCCACAGGCACAAGAGATGGTCGTTTCCGTGTATTTTGGGTGAGTATCTACCTTCATCCTTACAACCCCTTGTTATTTTTTAAGTTTATCAAATTACCACCGAATCGTCAGGCGTTCATGGAATTTAAGAAATCCGTATTATCTACTGTTCCATTCATTTTATCAAGCAAAAACTCCATGGCATCCGATGGATTCAAAGAACTGAGGAGTTTCCGCAGAATCCATATTCGGTTCAGTGTGGCTTCGGCCAAAAGGAGTTCTTCCTTTCGCGTGCCGGACTTGTTGATGTCGATGGCCGGGAAAATGCGCTTGTCGGCCAGACGACGGTCCAGTTGGATTTCCATGTTGCCGGTGCCCTTGAACTCCTCGAAAATAACTTCGTCCATGCGGCTGCCGGTGTCAATGAGGGCGGTCGCAATGATGGTCAGGCTCCCGCCTTCTTCGATATTCCGTGCGGCGCCGAAAAACCGCTTGGGACGCTGAAGCGCATTGGAATCCACGCCGCCGGAGAGGATTTTCCCGCTGGGCGGCATGACGCTGTTGTAGGCACGGGCAAGGCGGGTGATGCTGTCCAGCAAAATCACCACATCCTTTTTATGCTCTACCAGGCGTTTGGCTTTTTCAATGACCATCTCGGCCACTTGGACATGCCGCTCGGCAGGCTCGTCAAACGTCGAACTGATGACCTCTCCGTTGACCGACCGCTGCATGTCGGTGACTTCCTCAGGCCGCTCATCGATGAGCAAAACAAACAGCATGATATTTTTATGATTGGCAGTGAGGCTGTTGGCAATGGACTGAAGCAACATGGTCTTGCCCGAGCGCGGCGGCGATACGATGAGTCCACGCTGGCCAAAACCGATGGGTGTGAGGAGATCCATGATGCGCATGGGATAATTGTCTGCGGCGACCTCGAGATCGACCTTCCGGTCGGGGTACAATGGGGTCAGGTTGTCAAAAAGAATCTTTTCCCGGGCCTCCTCCGGATCCTCGAAATTCACTGCTTCGACCTTGAGCAGGGCGAAATAGCGCTCTGTCTCTTTGGGTTGGCGGATTTGACCTGACACGGTATCCCCTGTGCGCAGGTTGAAGCGGCGAATCTGAGACGGTGACACGTAGATGTCGTCGGGTCCGGGCAGGTAATTGCAATCCGGTGCCCTCAGGAATCCAAAACCGTCCGGCAGGATCTCCAGCGTGCCTTCCCCGTAAATGAGGCCGTTTTTCTCGATCTGAGCCTGCAGCAGGGAAAATATCAGCTCCTGCTTGCGCATTCCGGCGGCCCCCTCGATTTTGAATTTCCTTGCCAGAGCGGTGAGTTCGTTAATTTTCATGTCCTTGAGTTCGGTAATGTTCATGCCGTTAATCCTCTGTTGAATGGTGCTTTATCGATTGGACTCGCCGGTAGTGGATGCCGGACTCGCGCTGGCGCCTGGCCAAAGCAACGCTGCAGCAGCCGGTGGTGCGATCAGATGTCGATTGAATTTGGGTATGATGAATTGCGCGTGCAGGTTTCGGTATTTATAGGGCCTATATTCATAGGTGAATGGGAAGTCGGTTGGGGGCCGCGCAAAGTCTGCCGGCGGACGCTAAAGATTGTGTTGCAGATGGTAATCGGGTATCACTCCAGTCGGCGGGCCTAGAAAAGTTGTCGGTAGTTAGGTGGGCCAATCTATATCAGGTGTTTTCCGATGTCAAGCATTACAAACGGCCGTCAACCGGGACCCAAACCGGGGGTGTCTGCGTCTATGCCGCTGAAATCCATGGCCGCACTCTTTGCCGGCATGCCCCATACTTACATTGTGGGGGGAACGGTCAGAGACATCCTTGCCGGACGCACCCCTTCGGACATCGACGTGGCGACGGGGCTTGCCCCGGCCGATGTCGCCGGCACGGTGGCCAAGCGCACCGGCGGCAGACAGGTTGTGTTTAAAAAACCCAATGCCATCGTCTATCGCGTCGCAACCCCGCGCGATGGTCAAATCGATGTGTCGGCGTTTTACGGCCGCACCCTGGGGGCCGACCTAACGCATCGAGATTTCACTCTGAATGCCATGGCGATGGATCCTCAAACCGGTGAGATCACCGACCCTTTGGGTGGCGCGATGGACATGCGCGAGGGATGGCTCCGCCAGGCATCTCCCCAAGCGTTTCCGAATGATCCGGCCCGCCTGCTGCGGGGCTTTCGCCTCTGTGCGCAGTTTGACCTGAAGTTGACCCCGGACACCTTAACGAGCATCATCACTCACGCAACGCGCATCGCCGAAATCCCTGGAGAAAGGATCCGGCAGGAGTTGTTAACGCTCCTGGACACCCCACGTGCTTCCAGGCACCTGCGCATCATGGCCGAAACCGGCCTGCTTCAATGCCTGATCCCCCAGTGGCATGCCCTGACGCAATTGCCGGTGTCTCGCTACTCCTCTCTATCCGCCGACAAGGTGGCGTTGTGCACGGTGGCCTTGTTGGAATCCCCACCGCAGACACCGGCGTTTCTGTGCAAAAATGCGACAACGCCCTGCCCTGTGCCAATGGGCATTGTAAAATTGTGCGCACTTCTAACTAATATTGGGCGCCCCACCGTCAGGCAAAAGGCGCCCAATGGCCAGTGGACGGATCCTTCTGCCGTGGTTCGCAGTCTTGCTTTGGCCGATGACATCCTGAACCGCCTTCGGATGTCGAAACGGGAGCGGGCGATCGTCGGCGGTGTGTTGAAAAACCACCACCGCCCGGCGGCCCTGTTCGCCGCCGCCAGCGCGGGGAAACCCGCCCGACTCGCCGCCACGCGGTTTTTCATGGCCGCCGGCCCCCTGGTACCGGCGACGCTTCAATTGGCCACAGCGCATCACCGGTGTCTGTTTCCAGATACCGACACTGACGTCGCATCAAGGGCCGCCGCCCTTGGTGAGGCATATGAAAAAGACTACCGCCCTCGGATGGAACAGCGCCCGCTGGTCAATGGGAAAGGTCTCATGGCGGCTCTCGGGCTGCCT
>CAYUOU010000016.1:40551-52612 GCA_964446485.1 uncultured Desulfobacterales bacterium
CTCCGGGACCACGCGTGGGGCGCATCCTTGCACGCATCCGGCAGCATCAACTGGCCGGGTTCATTTCCACGCCGAAGGCGGCCCTGGCCCTGGCCGCACGGTTGAATGCGCCACCGGCTCCCCATCGCAACGCCTGAACCCGCAGGGGCACGGATGTTCCGCTTGTTCGTGCTCATAAAAAAGGCCGCCAGAAACTGTCCGGCGGCCTTTGGTTGCTGCGCTTGTGCCTGTTTTATTCGAGGGCGGCGTTCAAGGTGTCCTTGATTTCGTCGATGGAGCGCTCGCCGTCAAGCTCGATGAACTTGAACCCGCCGTCCTTCATGTTTTTATAGAAGTTACAGGCGGCCATGGTGCCGGTGGTGGTGTTGTAGTAAATGTCGTGACGCTGGTTGATGGCATCCTCGTCCTGGTCGTCAGCGCGGGCTGAGAGTTCGCCGCCGCAGACTCGACAGTTGTCGCCGTCCGGCGCGATGACGGGGATACCCACGTTGTTGGGGTGGTTCGGGTCGTTGGCGCAGAGGCGGCGGCCCATGATGCGGGCCTTGGCCACTTCGCGGGGCAGCAGGATCTCGATGACGCAATCCAGCTTGACGCCGTCCTTTCGAAGGGCTTCCCACAGTTTTTCGGACTGCACCAGCGAGCGGGGAAAACCGTCGAGCAGCCAGCCGTTTTCACTGGAACTCTGCAAGACGTCCAGAACCATGGGGATGGTGATGTCGTCGGGGACGAGCTCACCCTTGTCGATGTATTCCTTGGCCTTCATGCCAAGCTCGGTGCCACCGCCGATGTGTTTGCGGAAGATGGCGCCGGACTCGATGTGGTCCAGGTCATACTTTTTCTTTGCGATCGCCCCTTGAGTGCCTTTCCCGCTGCCGTTGGGTCCGAAGATGAGAATGTTCACGTGCATACCTCCCATGGTAAAGTGTTAAATATGTTGCCAAAATACCCTTCGCCGCACCGCCCAACCGCACCGGCAGTGGGCGGGTTTCCCGCACGATTCCGATGCCCATCGCCTTTTCCGGCCTGGCCGGCGGCGCTTTCGTAACGAATTTTTGACAACTGCCCTGAGAAGCCCCATTCATAGATCCACGACGGGCTTCGTGTCAAACGTTGGTTTTCATTAATCAGCGTTCGGCGGATGCCGTGCCAGGCATTGCAAAAAGAACTTGAAATGTAACCGAAGTTTTGCTACTCGAGTAGTTTCATTTTTTGAAGTCAAATACCTTCACCGGTGATGGGTGACGATGTAAAGGGGGCGAGGCTCTTGAAGGAAATCGAAGTTCGGGTTGTCGATAACGATCTTGAAAAAGCAATGCGTATCCTTAAAAAAAAGATCCAGAACGATGGCCTATTCAAACGACTCAAACTGAAAAAAAGCTACGAAAAACCCAGTGAATTCAAAAGGCGCAAACAGCGCGAGGCGATGCGGCGACAGCGTATCGCCTTGGCGAAAGCCGCACGTTACCGTTAATGCCTGAAGAATCCCGCGAAGCCCGGTAGATGCACCATCTGCCGGGCTTTTTTGTTGCCATGGCCCCATTTTCAAAAATCGCCTATAATGAATGCCTGGCCCGGCTGTTCAGCCTGCACCGCTTTGGTATCAAGCTCGGTTTGGGCACCATTCGCACCATTTTGGACGCCCTCGAAAACCCTCAACGTCAATTCCGGTGCATCCATATCGCCGGCACCAACGGAAAAGGATCCGTCGCCGCCATGCTGTCGGCGATCCTGCAAGCTGCCGGGTACACGGTGGGGCTTTACACCTCCCCTCACCTGGTGCGGTTCAATGAGCGGATCCGCATCAACGGCGCCCCCATTGCCGACGCCGACATCCTCGATGCCTACGAAGTCATCGACAGGGTTCACCTGCCGGATCGAACGCCGACATTCTTCGAATTTACCACGGCAATGGCCTTTCACATCTTCCATCGTCACAATGTCCAGTGGGCGGTCATCGAAACCGGCATGGGCGGGCGACTGGATGCCACCAACATCATCCATCCACAGCTTTCGGTAATCACCAACATCTCCCTGGAACATCGGGAATACCTCGGAAACCGTCTCAGCGCCATCGCCACCGAAAAAGCGGGCATCATCAAACCGGGAGTCCCTGCCGTGACAGGCGTCACGCAACGGGTCGTACGAGAGGTCCTGCAATCAACGGCAGACGCCGCGGGTGCCCCCATCCTACGGTTGGGACGCGATTTCAAGTCCCGCAAAACACCTCGGGGCGGATCCTTCCATTATTATGGTCGCGAGACCACTTGGCGCGATGTTCCCCTGGTGCTGGCCGGCGCTCACCAGCAAAGCAACGCCGCCCTGGCACTGGCCGGCATTGAATGCCTAATGGATGCGGGGGCCATCCGGCGGGATGAAACGGCCGTTTACCGGGGAATGGCGCTCACCCGCTGGCCCGGCCGCCTGGAAATCGTCTCCCATGACCCGACCATCCTGCTGGACGGTGCGCACAACCTGGCTGCGGTGAACGCTCTGGCAGCCTATATCGACACGGTGTTTCAAGATCTACCCCTCACACTGGTGGTCGGTATCCTGGACGACAAACCCTATCGGCAAATGCTTTCGATTCTGGCGCCTCGGTGTAGCCACATCATCGTCACACGGCCGGCAATCAACCGTGCCTTGCCGCCGGAGACCCTGAAGCCCATCGCTGAGGCGTTTTGCCCCCGCGTCAGCGTGGTCCCAAGCGTGGGCGAGGCGGTCGCCCTGGCACAGTCGACTGCGGGCAGCGGGGATGCCATCTGCATCGCCGGTTCTCTCTACGTGGTGGGGGAAGCAAAAGAGGCGCTTGACTTCTCCAGGCAGATCCTCTAAGTGCTTGGGGCACTGCTTGCGCCCGTGGCCCAGGGGATAGGGCGTCGGCCTCCGGAGCCGAAGATCGCTGGTTCGAATCCAGCCGGGCGTACCAAATCAGAATCCGCTCAGGCCAGCCGATACAGGCTGGCCTTTTTTGCCCTACCGGTGCTCGTAAATCTCATACTCGGTGATCTCCCCCAACAGGGCATCGATTTTTTCCTGGATCGACTTTCGCTCGTTACTCGCCACCCAAGCGCGCCAGGCGTCCACCGACTGCCAGGTGCTCACCACGAGGTTCTCGTTGGGGCTGTCCAGTCGATGGAGCGTTTCCCCGGAAATATAGCCCATCTGCTTCATGGTCAACATACGCAATTCCTTCAAAAGCTCACTCAACTGCGGCGCCATGCCTTCCGGCACCTTTCGCTTGATGAGGATTTTCACTGTCATGTCGACCTCCTTTGTTGTGGGTTGGGTTGACGCCCCCCCCGAAACGTCGTTGATCTTCAGTGCCGATGGCGGGTGATCCGATCCCGGCGCCATGGGAGACCGGCATGGTCTCTCAGCAGCCACAGGGCACCCGCGGCGACAACTGATCGGTGGCGCCGCGTCCGGTATTGCCGTATTCGTCTGTTCACATCATAGGCAGGCCGGCCTTTCTCTGTCAAAAACTAAATCCAAGCTTCGAGCGCCCTGCCGTACGAGAAACCTGGGCAAAGTGTAAACCGGTAAAATGCTTTTTTTGATCTCAGCGCAACCGCCTGAACGCGTGGACCCGATGGCTTGCATTTAACCGGGTCGGTGATTATAGTCGGGCCCTATGCAAAAGGGCAATCAGACATTCCCGAGTGCCAAAGAATTGGAAAAAGAGATCTCCGAATTCTTGACCAACCGCTTCGGCGACCGTGTCAAACTGGCGGGTCCCATCGTCATTCCGGATCTGGGAACCGAGAATGACGACAAGGGGTCAAAGGATGCTTCAACCCAACCCGTCTTCGACATGAAGCCTGAAGAACGCATCGCCAAGCGCCTTGGCGTGCCGTTTGTCAAGGGGGATGCCACCAAGTTCAGCGAAACCGGGTATGTGGGCGGCGATGTGGAAGACCTGGTCAGGGATCTCGTTCGGGAAGCCGAGGAGGACATCGAGCGCGCCCAATACGGTATCGTCTATATCGATGAGATCGATAAAATCGCCAGCGCAACCAACCTCATTGGTGCCGATGTATCCCGCACCGGCGTACAGCGGGCGCTGCTGAAGCCAATGGAAGAAACGGAAGTCGAACTCAAGGTGGCCCATGACCCGGTGTCCATGATGCAAGCGATCGATCGTTTCAGAAAAACCGGCGACGACTTCGTTCATGGGCTCAAACTAGTCATGCAGCGCACCGGCAGGCGCCGTTTTTTTATTTCCCGCAGCGCCTTGAACGCCCCGGAATCCTACGTCCGCGCATTGATTCAAAGCGACACCGGGGATAACGCGCCGCCATCGGTCGACCTGTCACTGATCGCTCCAGAGTCTGAAGCGACCTGATTCCGGGAATATCATGATCGATTTTGACGGCAACATACCTGGGAACAGAATGCTTTTCTGCGGTGAGCCCCGGGAGTACAAGGGGCTTCACATCACCAACCCAATCCAGAAAGATCCTCCAAGATGATCGGCATCTCCAAACTCTATTGTGGCACTGTGGAGCCTTCCGATGCGCTGCGCTACGGGAGACACTCGGGCACCCTCCCCTCTCATCTCTTGCAGTTCTCCGAAGACAAGAAGCCCGTCGTGGTGTGGAACATGACCCGGCGGTGCAACCTCAAGTGCGTGCACTGCTACGCCCATGCCAGGGACCGGGAGTTCCCCGACGAATTAACCACCGCCGAAGGCAAAGCGCTCATCGACGACCTGTCCGCTTTCGGATCTCCGGTGATGCTGTTCTCGGGCGGCGAACCGCTCATGCGGGAAGATCTTCCCGAACTGGCCGCCCATGCCGTCGAAAAAGGCATGCGGGCGGTCATATCCACCAACGGCACCCTCATCGATGCCGAAACGGCGCGGACGCTCAAGGCCATCGGGCTGTCCTATGTGGGCATCAGCATCGACGGCATGGAAGCCATTCATGATCGATTCCGCGGCCACAAGGGCGCCTTCCAGAAGGCCCTGGAAGGCATTCGCAACACCCAAGCGGCGGGGATCAAAGTCGGGCTACGGTTCACCATCAACCGTTTCAATGTCGACGAGATTCCCGCGGTCTTCGATCTTCTTGAAGCCATGGACATCCCGCGGGTCTGTTTCTACCACCTGGTGTATGCCGGACGGGGTTCGAAACTGGTCAACGACGATCTATCTCATGAGCAAACCCGCCGTGCCGTCGACCTCATCATCGACCGCACCAAAGACCTCCATGACCGCGGCAAACCCAAAGAGGTGCTCACTGTGGACAATCATGCCGACGGTCCCTACCTCTACCTGCGCATGAAGGCAGAAGACCCGACACGCGCTGCAAAGGTATACCAACTGCTGCAGATGAACGAAGGCAACAACTCCGGAAGAGGCATCGGCTGCGTGAGCTGGGATGGGGAAGTCTACGCTGACCAGTTCTGGCGGCACCACAGCTTCGGCAATATCCGAAAGCGCCCCTTTTCCGCCATCTGGGCCGATCCCGAAGATGACCTGCTGATCAAGCTCAAGGACAAGAAGTCACATGTCACGGGGCGATGCGCCACCTGCCAATGGCTCAACATCTGCGGTGGCAACTTCAGGGTGCGGGCCGAGGCCATCACCGGGGACGTGTGGGCGCCGGATCCCGCCTGCTACCTTTCTGATGAAGAGATTGCCCAGAGTGTATAGGACCGTTTCACCGGCTCCGGCGACAACGGCCGTCATCATCATGCAACCCCAAAGGAGTCATCGATGCTATTTCCTGATTCACGACCCAGAAGACTGCGGCGCAGCCCATCCCTGAGACGCATGGTCAAAGAGACCCTGTTGACGGTCGACGATCTCATTTTACCGCTGTTCGCCGTCGGCGGGAAAGGGGTAAAAAATCCCATCGATTCTTTGCCGGGCCACTACCATCTATCGGTGGACAACATGGCCAAAATGGCCGCTGAAGCCCATGCCGCCGGCATTCCCGCCGTGATTCTCTTCGGTTTGCCGGACAAAAAAGACCCGATTGGCCGAGGTGCCTACGCTGGAAACGGCATCGTGCAGCAGGCGGTCAAAGCGGTCAAGGACGCCGCCCCCGAATTGGTCGTCATAACCGATGTCTGCCTTTGCCAGTATACCGATCACGGGCACTGCGGCGTCGTGGACAACAACGACATCGACAACGACGCCACATTGGACCTTCTGGCCAAAACCGCGCTGAGTCACGCCAACGCCGGTGCGGACATGGTGGCCCCATCAGATATGATGGACGGCCGGGTCGCTGAAATCCGAGATGCCCTCGATGAAGATGGGTTCACCATGGTCGCCATCATGTCGTACGCCGCCAAATACTGCAGCGCTTACTACGGCCCGTTTCGCGCGGCGGCCGACTCTTCCCCCAAGTTCGGAGACCGCCGCACGTACCAGATGGATCCGGCCAACGCCATCGAAGCGATCCGAGAGGTCACCATGGATGTTGAAGAAGGTGCCGACATCATCATGGTCAAACCGGCGCTGGCCTATCTCGATATTATCTGCAGGGTCAGAGAAGAAATCGATCTGCCCATCGCGGCTTACAATGTGAGCGGCGAATATGCGATGATCAAAGCGGCGACACAGCGCAACTGGATTGACGGCGAAGCGGTGATGATGGAAACCCTCACCGCCATCAAGCGGGCCGGCGCCGACATGATCCTGACCTATTTCGCAATGGACGCCGCACGGCTGCTCCACGCCTGAAGACCCCGACGCCAAAGAGGTAACCATGACCACACATCCTGCACATGTGACCGCCCACGGAGCCAACGGCGGCGATGGCGATAAACACCCTACGCTGCGACTCGTGGCATGGGAGATTACTCGCAACTGCAACCTGTCGTGCATTCATTGCCGCGCGGCCGCAACACGGGGGCCCTATACCGGGGAGTTGAACACGGAAAAGTGCCTCGCGCTGCTGGACCAGATTGCCGAGGCCGGCGACCCCATCGTCATTCTCACCGGCGGCGAACCACTGCTTCGGGAAGATATCTTCACCGTAGCCCGCTATGGCACCGACAAGGGACTGCGCATGGTCATGGCGCCCAATGGGACCCTCATTACCGCCGAAATGGCCGCCAGGATGGCCAATGCCGGCATCAAGCGCATCAGCATCAGCCTGGACGGCGCCACCGCCGAACACCACGACCATTTCCGAGGGGTCCCCGGCGCTTTTGATGGCGCTCTCAACGGCATCAGGCATGCCTCCGCGGCCGGCATCGAGTTTCAAATCAACACCACCATTACCCAGGCCAACCTCAGAGAAATCCCTAAAATTCAAGAACTGGCAATCCAACTGGGCGCCGTGGCCCATCACATCTTCCTGCTGGTGCCGACGGGTCGCGGAAAGTATCTCATCGATCAAGCCATCGATGCCGGGCAGTATGAAGAAACCCTCAACTGGTTTTACGACCAACGGGGCATGTCTGAGCTACAGCTGAAAGCCACCTGTGCGCCTCATTACTACCGGATTCTGCGACAGCGAGCGAAAGCGGACGGCGAGACCGTCACCTTTCAAAGTCATGGCTTGGATGCCGTGACCCGGGGGTGCTTGGGGGGGACCGGCTTTTGCTTCATTTCACACCGTGGTATCGTTCAGCCCTGCGGCTTTCTCAACGTGAACAGCGGCGATATCACCCAACGCTCCTTTGCCGACATTTGGCGTCACTCGGAGGTGTTCAACCGGCTCAGGGACTTCGACCAGCTCGGTGGTAAGTGTGGGGCCTGCGAATACAAACGGGTGTGCGGTGGGTGCCGCGCCCGCGCCTTCGAAGCCACCGGAGATTACATGGCCGAGGAACCGCTATGCAGCTACCAGCCGACCCCGCCGCGGTGCTCACGCTGACGGCGGTGCCCATAGAAAACACCCGGTACTAACCGCGATTTTCAGCTCCTTGTGAGTTTTGCCCTCTGTCAGCCGTGGGGGGCAAAGATCCTTCTCGCCCCCTGTCAACCACCCCTTTTCTCCTTGCCTTTTATACTCAATTAAGACATTCTGACGATGTTTGATGCCGTCTCATCGGCAAACCGTCTGCTGGTGAAGCACTTTTCTCGACACCGACGCTGCCTGGCACACGCCGCCGCCCATCGACGCTTCGGCGACGACCGTACACCATGATCCCGCCGCGCCCAAGGAGGTTCCGACCATGAAAACGCGCGATCTGATGATCTCCGATCCCATCACGATTTCCGTTCAGGCCTCCGTTCAGGAAGCCATTCAGGTCATGAAGGCCAATTCGATCCGGCATCTGCCGGTGACCCACAAAGGGAAGCGACTGCTCGGGTTTCTCACTCTCGCCGACCTGAAACAGGGACTGATTCCGTCCATGGTCGCCGATGTGACCCTTAGGGACCTAATGGTCAAAGATCCCCTCTTCGTCAGGCCCAACGATGATATCGAAATCGCCGTTCAGTTGATCTACAAACACAAAATCAGCGGGCTGCCGGTGCTTAGACACCGCTCTGTGGTGGGCATCCTCACCGAATCCGACATCTTCCGCGCATTCATCGAAATGATGGGAATTCTCTCAGCCTCCTCGCGCATCGATGTCCTCATCACCGAGGGCCAGAGAGGTCTGAAACAAGCCGTCCATGTCATCAACACCATCGGCGGCGACATCATCAATATCGTCATGAACCCTCAGGAGGGAGAACACCGATTGTACTGTTTTCGACTGGCGTCCTGCGAAATTGCTGTAATCAGGAAGGCCCTCGTTAAAGAGGGGTTCAAGGTGGTGGGCACCGCTGGATAGATCCGTTGGGGTCTACAAGACCTGAAGCGACGAATGTCAGTCGTCGCTCCCCATCAACGAATTGAGTTGAAGCGTCAGGGGGCGATCTTCCTCGCTTTGTCCGGTGAACCGGATAGGACCGGGCCGGCGGTAGTGGTCGTCACCCGGAGTGGCCGCCAACCACTTCTCGCGATGCGCCGACACCACGCGAAAAGCCGCCGACTGGGTGTCGACAATGCTTTTTTCAAGCACCAATTCCAGACGCCCTTTTCTTTCCTCCAAATGCATCAGCGGTGCTATGGGGACCCCGAGCGGCTGCCACCGGGAAAACTCCTGTTCCAAATTCTTGATCACCGCCATCTGCCCGGTGGCGCCGTTGGCTATCAGTGTGAAAACTGTAAGTCCGAGGTTGTAGGTGTAATTGCAGTCGAACCGTGTGGGGTCGCTGCCCCGGCCGTCATAACCGTAGAAGTGGGTCTGCGTTTTGAATTTGGGATCCGATGCCTTGAAGATCTTCAGCGCCGCCGGCGGCAGGCTGCCATCGGCGGCGATGACGCCGGCTTTGCCCAGCGCTTGGGTGAGGGTTTTCTTGGATATGATGGACTCATGAAAAAGCAAGGGATCTTCACCTGCCCAGTTGCGGAACATGGCCGGTCCGAATGCCTCCGGGTCCAGCCCGTCTGCGGCGAAGACCTTCGTATAATACCGCTTCTCGATGCCGATCTTATACTTCCCTCTTTCCTTGAGGATGGCCAGATAGTCCCGCACCAGCCCCATCAACACCTTGTCGGTTTCCACTAGAGAGAACTGAAAATTGCCGTGGCTGTCCCGCTCGGTGAGAAGCCCTTCCTGGAAAAAATCGGGAATGTCATTGAAGAGTTCGTCATCTCGCATGTTCCAGATGGCGATGCCATCGCTGTCCCTGGAAAGTATCGCCTGGCGGCGCAGGTATTCCAGTTTGTCCGCCAGTCTCGGGAAAGCCGTGTGAAAGTCCACGTCATGGGTCCGGTTGTACTCCCCGATGATGGTGTTGAGCTTGATGATGAACACCTGAATCTCATTGATGAACTCCAACACGCCTTCGGGGATGACAATCACCCCGTAGTTCTTTCCCATGGCAGCCCGACGGACAATGGCATCGCAGATCACCCGTGACAGGTGGCGCAGCGTCATCCCGTAAGCCGTGTAATCTCTGACGCCGGTTTTCTTGGAAGCCTCCAGCCGCCGGGAGTCGGTATATTCCGCCAGATCCTCGCCGATCAGCGTCATATTGGCATGGGTCTGAAGCGCCACCTCCAAGGCGAGGTGACTGGCGACGCGCCCCATCACCTTGCAGATATGCCAATATTTCACATCCGAGCTGGCATCGGTGCACAGATTGCCGATGTTCTGTGAAAAGGCACGTGCCGCCGTGTGAAAGCCAAAGGACATGGCACACAGCCGTTTTCCTTCGGCATCCTGCACCTGAATATCGCCGTCGATGGTCTTGGGAACCCCGATGACCTGAACTCCGTCGGAAAAAAGCTCCTGGGCGAGAAACGCGGCGTTGGTATTGGAGTCATCGCCGCCCACCACCACCAGTGCATCGAGATCCAGCGCGTGGCAGGTTTTCCGTGACAGCGCCATCTTCTCCGGGGTGTCGATTTTCGTTCGCCCGGTCTTGATCATAGTGAACCCACCAAGGTTGCGATACCGGTCCACACGTTCGCCGGTGATCTCCACGGCCTCGTTTTCGATGATGCCGTCGGGTCCGAGAATGAACCCGTAGATTGTCGACGCGGGGTTCGCCCGCTTGGCGGCGTCGAAAATGCCGGCAATGACGTTGTGACCGCCGGGCGACGGCCCCCCTGAAAACACGATCCCGATGCGACGTGCCTCGCTGAAACGCGCTACAAATTCCGGCGCTGGGTCGTCGTTTACCAGAATCTGCTGAACCGGGTTATCGATGATGTCCGGCAGTTTTTTCCTGGCCTCACGATCGATCTCAAACCAATAAGTACCCGTCGGTTTCAGCAACGTGTAGGGATGGGCGAACACGCCGCACATGGGCGGCGTGTAGCGGTTGCGCTCGATCAACTCCTGGTTGATATCCTCCATAGCCGATTGGGCCGCCGGATGTTTGAGAAGGGTTTCCAGTGCCGCGTCCTGAATCTCTTTCATGATGATCTACCTGTCTGAAGTAAATTATGGAAACGAACGGCGGTGATGCACCGCCGCGGGGGCATCATAGCGACGGCCCGTGAATCCTGTCAAGACAGCACGTCTTGACATTGGCCGTCCCACCTAGCGAAAGCGCTGGAAATACCACTACCGCGCCGGGATAACTACATCTTTACATCAATCGCCACATGAGATAAGTGTTCCCCGGCGCTGCGTGTGTTCACTGCACACCCGCCGCGCCTCTCGCCGACGGATGTCACCTCCGGAACCCGCCCAACGCACCGGGGGATGCACCAAGATCAACCACACTTTTAAGGAGGGTAAGATGAAAAAAAGGTTTATTTTTGCTCTGGCCATCGCCATCCCCGTGCTGTTCTGCGTCACCACCATAGCCCTGGGATCGGACATTAATCTTGCCAAAAAATCCACGCTGGAAGACATCATCAAGCGCGGTGAACTTCGGGTGGGCTTCGAGGCCGGCTACATGCCCTTTGAGATGGCTGACAACAAAGGCAATTTCATCGGTTTCGATATCGACATGGCCAAAGAAATGGCCAAAGCCATGGGCGTCAAGTTCGTACCGGTGAACACCTCCTGGGACGGGATCATTCCGGCGCTGAACACCAAAAAATTCGACATCCTCATCAGCGGGATGACCATCACCCAGAAGCGCAATCTCAGCGTCAATTTCGCCGACCCCTACATCATCGTCGGCCAGACCATCCTGCTCAACAAAAAACATGAGGGAAAGGTGACATCCTACAAAGACCTCAACGACCCCAAATACACCATCACCTCAAAACTGGGCACCACCGGTGAGCAGGCCATCAAGCGCATGATCCCCAGGGCCAAATACAAGTCCTTTGAAGTGGAAACCGAAGCCGCGCTGGAGATGATGAATGGCAAAGCAGACGCGACGGTCTACGACCTGCCATTTTGCGCCACTTTTATGGCCCAGCAGGGCGCCGGCAAAGTCGTTTTTCTCGACAAGCCATTTACTTTCGAGCCGTTGGCCTGGGCCATTCGCAAAGGGGACCCGGATTTCATGAACTGGCTCAACAACTTTCTGCGCCAGGTCAAGAACGACGGCCGTTATGACGTGATCTACAACAAGTGGATCAAGAGCACGGACTGGATCAAAGACGTTCAGTAAGTCTGCGGGGGAGCTGTCCCCCCCCCCCCC
>CAYUOU010000016.1:52622-59868 GCA_964446485.1 uncultured Desulfobacterales bacterium
GAGTCATTGGTATCTAGGCCGGCATTCACTATCGGGTGGTGCCGGCCTGTTGTCATTTTCCTGATGCATCGCGCGCCGTCCACTGCGGTGTCCGTATGTTACAACCGACGCGGGTGACCCCATGAGCACATCGACGCTTCGCCGCCCCATGAGCCGCACGGCCTATCTCGGCTGGATCGGCCTCTTTGTCTTCGTTGTCTTAGGCATCGTCATCGGCCTGTATCTGGCGACCCGACAGATCGACTATGTCTGGCGGTGGTATGCCATGCCGAAATACTTCATCAACCACGAAACCATCGAGGTGAAAAGCGTTGTCTTTGGCGAAGTGGCTTCGGTAGGCACGGAGGGTAAAGGCGCCACCGTTGCCGTCCGCAGCCCGGACGGTGACGAGACCTACACATCGCCGGCGGTGGAGGACATCCGGGTCGCCAACGGGGATACAGTGTATCCCGGCGACACCCTCATCGTCTACCGAGAGTGGCGCCCGGGCATTTTGCTCCAGGGCATGTGGATCACCCTCAAAGTCAGCGTCTACGCCATCATTTTCGGCATCATCATCGGACTCATCGGCGGCATCGCCCGCCTTTCGGACAACCCGGCCCTGAAGTGGAGTGCCATCACTTATGTGGAGATCGTCCGGGGCTCACCGCTGTTGGTACAGATCTTTATCTGGTACTTCGTTCTGGCAACCCTCATCAACCAGCTGATGATGAAGTGGGGCATGCCTGAGATATCGGCCGTCTGGTATGGTATCGCATCTCTGGCATGTTTCACCGGCGCCTATGTCACAGAAATCGTTCGGGCAGGCATCCAGTCCATCCACAAGGGCCAAACCGAGGCCTCCCGCTCCCTGGGGATGACCTACGCCCAGTCCATGTACCACGTCATCCTGCCCCAGGCCATGCGGCGGATTCTCCCCCCGCTGGCCGGGCAGTTCATCAGTCTCATCAAGGACTCCTCGCTGCTGGGCATCATCGCCGTGCGCGAGTTGACCAAGGCCACCAGGGAAGCCATCACCGTCAGCCTGCAGCCCTATGAGTTTTGGTTTATGTGCGCAGGGCTGTACCTGATCCTGACCTTTGCGCTGTCCATGTTCGTCCAGCATCTGGAAAGGAGGTTGGCCATAAAGTGATCGACGTCAAGAACATCTCAAAAACGTTTCTGCATCCCAACACCGTCTACGCGCTCCGCAATGTGTCCACGCAAATTGCCGCGGGGGAAGTGGTGGTGGTGATCGGGCCGTCAGGCTCAGGCAAGAGTACGCTGTTGCGGTGCCTCAACCATTTGGAGACCGCTGACGAAGGCCACATCCTGATCGACGGCATCGACATCCTCAACCCCAAGACAAACATCAACAAGGTACGCGCCGAAGTTGGCATGGTGTTTCAGTCGTTCAACCTGTTTCCTCACAAAACGGTGCTGGACAATGTGACGCTGGCGCAGGTCGTCGTTCGAAAGCGCTCCAAAAAGGAGGCACACGATCGGGCTGTCACCCTGCTCGACAAGGTCGGCATCGGCAACAAGGCCAATGTATTTCCCGACCAGTTGTCCGGCGGCCAGCAGCAGCGCGTAGCCATTGCCCGGGCCCTGGCCATGAATCCCAAGGTCATGCTCTTCGACGAACCGACATCGGCGCTGGACCCGGAAATGATCGGAGAAGTGCTGGACGTCATGAAGGCCCTGGCCAAGGAAGGCATGACCATGGTCTGCGTCACCCACGAAATGGGATTTGCCCGGGAAGTGGCCGACCGCGTCATTTTCATGGACGAGGGCGCCATCGTCGAGGTGGGCACACCGGAACATTTTTTCAAGAACCCCGAACACGATCGCACCAGGCTGTTTCTCAGCCAGATTCTCTGATTTATCCGCATCTCTCGCCGGCCTCTACGAAAATCACAGCCACTGGAGGCTTGGGCCGGCATCGGCGCTGCAACCCCGCCCGCCTGACGGATTGGTGCAATCCGGATAAATTTCCAATGATCACAGGGGGAAGGCATCGCTGCTCCGAGTTGCAGTGGCAAGACCCAACATATTGTGGCTGAATCTCATTACCCCCCCTCTAAATTGTGTTTCCGCTTTACACAGCCCCCCATGATTTGATATGTTGCATCATCTCGGGCTGCCTCCGCAGGCGCCGTATCGGTCCCTTCCGACCCTCAGGCCCGGGCAAGTGACAGGAAGCTCACACATGAAAATCAAGAAGCTGGAAATCACAGGGTTCAAGTCCTTCCATGACCGGACCGCGATCAAGTTTCCCGAGGGCATCTCCGCCGTCGTCGGGCCCAACGGCTGTGGAAAAAGCAATATCGTCGATGCCCTCCGGTGGGTGATGGGTGAACAAAGCGTGAAACAGCTCCGCGGCAAGGCCATGGAAGATGTGATTTTTGCCGGTGCCAGCGGCAAACCGCCCCTCAACATGGCGGAAGTGTCCCTCACGCTGTCCAATGAAAATGGCCACGGACCTGAGGAATTCCGCGACTTTACTGAAATCATGCTGACGCGAAGACAGTTCCGATCGGGGGAAAGAGCCTACTTTATCAACCGTCAGCCCTGCCGCCTCAAGGATATTTACAATGTCTTTATGGGAAGCGGCATGGGAGCCAAATCCTATGCCATCATCCAGCAGGGCAACATCGGGGCCATCATCGATGCAGGTCCTCAGGAGCGGCGTTATTTCATCGAAGAAGCCGCCGGGGTGACCCGCTACAAATCCCGCAAAATTGAAGCCCTGCGGAAAATGGAAGCCACCAGTCGCAACCTGCTGCGCCTGGCCGATATCACGTCGGAGATCAAACGCCAGATGGCCAGCCTCAAGCGACAGGCCCGCAAGGCCGAGCTTTTTTCACAACACCAGCGCCGCATTCGCACCCTCGACGTACTCCTGTCACTGCACCAGTTCGGAGAGTTGAACACCCGGTGGGCCGAAATGGATCGACTGCTGACGGAACTCCGCGACGCTGATCTGGCCCATACCACCCAACTGAAACGCATCGACGCTGCGGTGGAGCACATCAAATTGATGCGCGAGAAGAAAAACCAGGAGTTGAGCAGCAAAAAAGCCAACCATCACCAGAGTCAGCGCACCATCGACCGGATGGAAACGGATCTGTCTCATTTTCGATCGGAAATCGACCGCCTGGTCAGCGAAGTTTCACAATTGGCCGCCGCCCAGGGCGATCTGAAAATCAAAAATGCAAAAATCGTCGGTGAACTCGAGCAGCTGCATGACCAGGAGTCGGTGCATAACACGGAAATTAATCGACTCAACGCAGCCCTCAGCCAGGAGCGCGCCGCCGCTCACGACCTGACCCGCCGACATGAACAGCTCACTGCCCAGTTGGAGCAGACCAAAAGGTCCCTCATGGATCTGGTGGCTCACGAAGCCCGCTTGAAGCATGTCACACAAACGGCCATCCGAAATAGGGAGCATCTCGAGCGCCGCTTGAAGCAGGTCGACGAGGCTGCGCTGACGGCGACCAAGGCGCTGGAAGCCCTGACTGCGCAGCATCACGGCGCCCGGGCGGCCCTCGATGAGATCAAAAAGGACATCGCCGTCCGCAGCAGTGAAATCAAAAAGATGCAGGAGGACCTGCATCAGACCAACCAGACCCTTTCTGCGAAGATCAAAGAAGTTCACACTCTGGACATCGAACGCAGCAAAGCCCGATCCCAGTATTCGGCAATGAAGAAAATGGAAGCCGGCTTCGAATGGTACCGCGACGGCGTCAAAGCGATTCTCAAGGCCGGGCAAGCCGAGACCGCTCCCGAAGGTGCGCGCCTCGATCCAGAGGTGTCCCGGGATGTGGTCGGCCTAATGGCCGACGGCATTGAGGCTGAAAATGGCTATGAGACCGCCGTGGAAGCGGCGCTCGGCGACGCCCTGCAGTATATTCTTGTCCGGCGGCGGCAAAGCGCCGCTGCCGCCATTACCTTTCTGAGGGATGTGGCCGGCGGAGGCCGCAGCGGCTTCATCCCCCTCGATGCCATCTCAGCGCCGAGCGCGGGGCAACCCGCGCCGCCTGACGGCGCCGCCCGGCTCCTGGATCACATCCGTGTCCGCAAAGGATATGAGACGGTCGCGGAGATGCTGTTGGGGCATGTGCTGGTCGCCGAAGATCTCGCAGCGGCAGTCCGCGTCAGGGAAACGGCCGAATCACCGGTGGCCGTGGTGACTTGTCAGGGGGATCTCATCACCAGGGTGGGCGTGGTCATCGGTGGCAGCGCGGAAAAGCTCGCCGGCATTCTTGCAAAGAGAAGAAAGCTCAAAACTCTCGATGCCTACATCCATGCCGCGGACGCGCAGATGACTGCCGCCAAGGAGGCTCAGCATAAACTCGAGGCAGTGGTGCGGCATATGGAAACCAATCTCCAAATGGCGCTTGAAACACGAAACCGCCGCATCCAGGACGAGCTTGACGCCGAGAAACACCTTTACAGCGTCGGGGAAGATCTCAAACATGCAGCGCGTCAGTTGGATGTCACCCGCCTGGAACAGGAGCAACTCTCCGGCGAGGCCGATGATATCGACACTGAGATGTCCGCCGCTGACCGCGAGATGAACCGCATCACGGCCGATATTGAAGCGAAAAATGCCACCTTGACCGCCGACGCCAACGCCATCGCCGACGTCTCCTCGGAACTGTCCGCATACCAGCAGAAAACCGTCGACCTCAAGATGGCCATCACCTCGGCCAACGCCGCCCTCGACAACAACCGCCAGACGCACCGTCGCCTCACCGATTTTCAAAAGGACGGTTTGGATCGGCTGGAACAGCTCGAGGCGGATATCCAACGAAAGACCGACAAGGCCGCCGAGGCCCGCAGCAAGGTGGCGCAATACGAAAAGACGCTGCAGGAACTCTATGCATCCTTGCAGCAGATGGAAACGGCGCTCGCCCAGGACGAGGCCGACTATGCCGGCATCGATCATGAACTTCGGGAAAACGATCAAAAGGCCGCCGCCATTCAGAGCGACCGTGAAGGTACGCTTCAGAAAATCCGGCTGCTGGAACTGGAGCGATCCCAACTGGAGATCAAACGGGAAAACATCGCCTCCCGCCTGGTGGAGCAGTACCACAAGCCCATGCAGGCATTGAAGAACGAACTGGACGCGGATCCGGAGGCCATGGACATGGCTTCCAAGATGTCGGTGCCCGATATGACGGCGGCGCTGGAGAAGACGCGCAAGCAGATTTCCGCCATCACGGACGTCAACCTGGGCGCCATCAAGGAGTATGAGCAACTCAAGGAGCGCTTCGACTTCCTTAACGAACAGCGCGAAGACTTGGAAAAAGCGCTCGCCGATCTCGATCGGGTGATTAAAAAGATTAACCGCATCACTCAGGAACGTTTCATGAAGACTTTCGAAGCTGTCAACGAGAAAATCAAAGATGTGTTCCCGCGACTTTTCACCGGCGGCACCGCCAAGCTGGTCCTGACGGATCCAAATGATCCCCTCGAAAGCGGCGTGGAATTTCTCATCCACCCGCCGGGGAAAAAACTCACCCTCATGAGCCTGCTTTCCGGCGGCGAAAAAGCGCTGTCGGCCATCGCCTTCATCTTTTCTTTGTTTTTGCTCAAACCGACCGCATTTTGCCTGATGGATGAAATCGATGCCCCCCTGGACGAGGCCAATGTCACCCGGTTCAACGAACTGCTGCAGATCATCGGCGATAAATCCCAGATCATCATGATCACCCACAACAAACGCAGCATGGAATTTGCCGATACCCTCTTTGGCGTCACCATGGAAAAAAAGGGGATATCCAAAATCGTATCGGTGAATTTCGACACAGACGGCAAGTCAGCCGATGCGCCGTCGGACCGCAGCGAAGACAGCCGCGCCGCCTGACCGCAACGCCCGCCCTCCGTCATGTCATTTTCTTAACCCTTGAAACTCAGCGGCGCATCCGCTAAACACCGGGAATCGTCGGCGAACGGGTGCCCCCCAGTATTGATACCACCAGAATTGATACCCAATGAGGAATACCCCCCATGGCATTTAATTGGTTTAAAAAAAAACGGGCAGCGGTCGACGAAGACGCTGCCCTGGATAAAGAACCGACGGTACCTGACCCCACGGAAGACATCGAACCGGCGGTGGAAGACGTCCAGACGGATGGGCCGGCACCGGAGCGGGAAGACCCGACCGATGTGGCGCCGGTCATCGAGGATCGCCCACCCGCGGACGAAAACACCGACACGGTGCCGCTGGATGCCCCCCCTGTCCCGTCAACCGACGAGACACACCCTCGCAAGGGTCTTTTCGGGCGCCTGAAAAGCGGGCTCCAGAAGACGCGGGTCCTGCTCAACACCGATATCGAAGATCTGTTTGCCGGCGGCCGGGCTCTGGATGAAGACATGCTGGAGGAACTCGAGGAGATGCTCATCACCGCCGATGTAGGTGTTCAGACCACAATGGATCTAGTGGCGCAGATCAAAAAAAAGGGGCGCTTCATCAAGGGGCCCGACGATCTCAAGATCGCTCTCCGGGAAGAGATCCGACAGCGGCTGCCCGACCACACCGAAGGCATGATGTCTCCATCCACCACCCCCCATGTGATCATGGTGGTGGGCGTCAACGGCGTCGGGAAAACCACCACCATCGGCAAGCTGGCAGCCAAGGGCGCTGCATCCGGGAAAAAAGTGTTGATCGCCGCCGCTGACACCTTCAGGGCCGCAGCCATCGAGCAGCTCAGCATCTGGGCGGACAGGGCCGGGGCCGACATCGTCCGCCACCGGGAAAACTCGGATCCAGCCGCGGTCGCCTACGATGCTGTCAAAGCCGCCGTCGCCCGCGAGGTCGACATCGTTCTGGTGGACACGGCCGGCCGGCTTCACACCAAGGTCAACCTCATGGAAGAGATCAAGAAGATCAAGCGTTCAATGGGGAAAACGCTCCCCGGTGCCCCCCACGACATTCTTCTCGTACTGGATGCCACCACCGGACAAAATGCCGTCAGCCAGGCAAAACTGTTCAACGAAGCGTTGGAAATCACTGGGATTGCATTGACAAAACTGGACGGTACGGCCAAGGGCGGCATCGTCGTCAGCATCTGCGACACTTTGCAGATACCGTTGGCCTATATCGGGGTGGGCGAAGGCATCGACGACCTCCAGCCCTTCGATGCCGAGCAATTTGTCGATGCGCTGATATGAGCCGCGCCACCCTTCGTCGTCCCGGGCCGCACCCCACCCTTCGTCATCCCGGGCCGCCCCCCCCTTCGTCATCCCGGGCCGTACCCCA
>CAYUOU010000017.1:0-59767 GCA_964446485.1 uncultured Desulfobacterales bacterium
CTGCTCCAGCACCGCATGGAGCTTTACGGTATCTGTGACGCCTGCCAAAAGGAGCGGGTGCCCCGGTTGCCGCTCATCGTCACGCGGCCCGGTGAGCGGGTAGTGCTCAAGGAGATCAACGGGGGGCCCGGTACCCGCATGCGGTTGATGGCCATGGGGCTTCGGACCGGAGACGTGATGGACATCATCACCAATATGGGCGAGGGACAAGTCGTGGTGGCCGTGGCGGGGAAACGCTACGCATTGGGGCGCGGCCTTTCCCGAAAAATGATCGTTGCGCCCCTGATGGAAGACGGGCAGGAAGGTGGCCCCACCTGCGGCACGCTGCCTTGCCTCCCGTTGAGCCTTTTGGAAGAAGGTCAACGTGCCTCCATCGCGCGGGTCGGCGGCCATGGCGCACTTCGGCGGCGCCTCCTGGAATTGGGGCTTATCAGAGGCGCCGACATCTTCGTTGAAAAATACGCCCCCCTCAAGGATCCATTGGAAATCGTCGTCAAAGGAGCCCACATATCGCTTCGTGTCGAAGAGGCCGAGAACATTTCCGTTGAAAATATCCGGTAATCCCCCTCCATGACAGACAAGGTTTATACCATCGCCCTGGCGGGCAATCCCAACTCAGGCAAGACGACCATATTCAACATGCTCACCGGCACACGCCAGAAGGTTGGCAACTGGCCGGGGGTCACGGTGGAAAAAAAGGAAGGCCTCATCCATCGCAATGGGTTCGCGCTCAACATCGTCGACTTGCCGGGAACCTATAGCCTGACGCCCTTTTCCATCGAAGAGGTCGTCGCGCGGGATTTCCTGCTGGAGGCTCGGCCCGATGTCGTGGTGAGCATCATTGACGCGTCGAATCTCGAGCGCAGCCTCTATCTGGCCACCCAGATGCGTGAAATCGACTGCCGGATCGTCTTTGCCCTCAACATGGCGGACGTGGCGCGCTCCAAAGGGATGCGTATCGACATCGAGAAGCTGTCCGAGTTGCTCAACGTCCCGGTGGTGCTCACCGTTGCCAATCGCAATGAAGGGCTTGATGACCTGTTGACCCAGGTGATCGCCATGGCCACCGATATCCCCAGTCTGCCCTGCCGTCGGCGGGTGAAGTATTCGGCGGACATCGAGGCCGCCGTTACCGAACTTCAGAGCACCATTGTTGGGGAAATCCCGGAAAAAGACCTTTGCTACAATCTGCGTTGGACCGCTATCAAACTGTTGGAAGACGACAAAGTGCTCAAGGAGCGGATGCGCCAGCGGTACGGCGCCCACGGCGGGCGTATCGTCGAGGCGGCGGCACCGCTTCGGGAACGGTTGCGCAGCCGCTACGATGACGACCCCGAGATGATCATGACCGACGAACGCTACGGTTTCATCGCCGGCATCATCCGCGAAGTGCTCACCGTAACGGCTCGAAACCGTGTCGATTTATCCCGAAATATCGATATATTGCTAACGCATCGGTATTTGGGCTACCCGATTTTCTTTCTCTTCATTTGGGGTATGTTTCAGTTGACATTTCGGTTGGGCGACTACCCCATGGGCTGGCTGGAGTCCCTGGTGGCCGGCACCGGCGCACTGGTGGACACCCTGTTACCCACCGGCCTTTTCAAAGATATGGTGCTGAACGGCATCATTGACGGGGTGGGCAGCGTTATCATTTTTCTGCCCAACATACTGGTTCTTTTTTTCTGCATCGCCCTTTTCGAAGACACCGGCTACATGGCCCGCGCCGCGTTTCTCATGGACCGGGTCATGCACGCCATCGGGCTGCACGGCAAATCCTTCATCCCCATGCTGATGGGATTCGGGTGCAATGTGCCGGCAATCATGGCGGCCCGAACACTGGAGAGCGAAAAAGATCGCTTGTTGACCATATTGATCACGCCGTTTATGTCGTGCTCGGCGAAGCTGCCGGTATACATCATCATCGCCGGGGCCTTTTTTGGCGCTCGCGGTGGAACGATGATCTTTGCCATATACATGCTGGGGATTTTCATGGCCGTGTTATCCGGACGGTTGTTTCGATCCACGCTGCTCAAGGGGCTTGAAGCGCCCTTTGTCATGGAGCTGCCGCCATACCGGGTGCCCATGATGCGCAGCCTGTTGATCCACATGTGGGACCGCAGCAAAATGTTTCTTAAAAAAATGGGTGGTATCATACTAATTGGCTCCCTTATCATCTGGGCGCTCAGCACCTTTCCGCAGAATCCCCAGGAGCGGCTGCGCCTGGAGGCAGCGGTGGCGGAGGTCAACACTCGAATCCAGGCGCAGAGCGCCTCAATGCCCCACCAGCGTGAGATTCTGGAAGCCGAAGCCGGCCAGCAGATCGCTGATCTGCACCGAGAATGGGAAGCCCGGCGGGTGGAGCACTCTTTTCTGGGGCGGCTGGGGCAGTGGCTGGCGCCGGTATTTGCACCGCTCGGCATCGACTGGCGCGGCGGGGTCTCTCTCATCACTGGATTCGTGGCCAAGGAGGTCGTGGTGAGCACGTTGGGGGTGCTTCACGCCATTGACCACACCACGGAGCCCGACGCCCTGCGGCGGGCGCTGCGCCACTCAGGGATGACACCGCTGTCGGCAGCTTCAATGATGGTGTTTGTCCTGCTGTACGTTCCCTGTGTGGCCACCGTCGCGGCCATCCGCAGGGAGACCGGCAGCCTGGGGTGGACGGCGTTTAGTGTGTTTTACAGCACCGGTATTGCCTGGCTCGCTGCTTTTTGCGTATACCAGGGAGGGCTTTTGCTGGGGATGGCTGGCCTTGCTAAGTGAGGTTGAAACGTGTGTCGAGGTCCCGCGGCCATTGCTGCCAGTGGGGGGGGGGCCTCAATCAATGCGGCTCTGCGGAGTGCGCCGGTTGACGGTACTGCGGTCCGTGCCCACGCGCTGGCACTTCGTAGAGAACCGGGGATATTCATGACACTACCCATTTGGAAGGGGCGTGTGTCGAGGTGTGCATCGACCGGCGCTGTGGGGCATTCACCGCAAGGGGCGGGCCTGGTGTCGGTATGCTTGTGTGGCATGCTGGCTGTCGTTGCCTTGATGATCCTACTCTTTCCTTCTCTCGGCATGGCGGAACGATTGGCGGTCACCTCGCCGGTGGCGAATATTCGATCCGGGCCGGGAACGAATTATGACGTCCTTTGGCAGGTCGAGCAATACCATCCCATCATCGTCATCCAGAAAACCGGTGTATGGTACCAATTCCGGGATTACCAGGGGGATACTGGATACATCCACAACTCGCTGCTAGGGGCCGTGGAAACGGTGATCACCGCCAGCGGCAAATGCAATGTCCGGTCCGGACCCGGCACTCAATTTCCGGTGGTCTTCACGGTGGGTGACGGCGTCCCTTTCAAAGTGCTTGAGAAGAAACACAACTGGCTGCGGGTCGAACATGCCGACAGCGATCGCGGGTGGATTTACCGTTCACTGGTTTGGTGATCGCGTGGGCCGTGCCGCAGCTGCATGAAACAAGGTTTTCTGAGGTGACCTCAATGAAACGACCATCGGGAAAAAACTGGATCGTGGGTCTTGGATCCGCCTTGGTGGACATCCTGGCCATTGAAGATGATCCTTTTTTGGAGGCCGTGGGGGCCGTCAAGGGCGGTATGCAATTGGTGGATATGGTCGGTATCGAGAAAGCCATGACCCAGGCATCTCGACCGCCGGTACTGGTTCCCGGGGGATCGGCCTGCAACACCGTGGTGGGTGTGGCAAAACTGGGCGGAAAAGCTCGATTTATCGGTAAATGCGGCCAGGGGCCAATGGGGCGGCGGCTGATCGATGGGCTCAGGGATAACCGGGTCGAGCCGATGCTGTCGCTGTCGGCATCGCCTACGGGTCGGGTCTTTTCCATCATCACCCCCGATGCCCAGCGGTCATTTTTGACCTGTTTGGGGGCATCTGCGGAGACCGGGCCGGAGGACCTTCTGGCAGCCCATTTCGAAGGTGCCGCCATCGTTCACATCGAGGGCTATCAACTGTTCAACAAGGCGCTGGTGATGGCCGCCCTCGGTCACGCCAAAGCCGCGGGTGCGCTGATTTCCATTGATCTGGCCAGTTTCACCGTCATCGAAGCGGCGCGCGACCTGCTGGACCACGTTTTGGATCACTACGCAGATATCGTACTGGCCAATGAAGATGAAGCCCGGGTCTACGCAGGAACTGACAATGAGGCAGACGCCCTGAAAGCGCTTGCCCGAAAAGCCGACATTGCTGTATTGAAGGTCGGCGCTCGCG
Organism: uncultured Desulfobacterales bacterium; assembly: GCA_964446485.1. Lineage (GTDB taxonomy): Bacteria > Desulfobacterota > Desulfobacteria > Desulfobacterales > JBDRRP01 > JBDRRP01. The sequence continues at coordinate 4,237 of CAYUOU010000017.1, forward strand.
GCAGCCTCGTTCGCCACGCCGACAAAACCACGCCCATTGCACCGTTGGGTGACGGCACGGCCTTGGATACCACCGGCGCCGGTGATTTATGGGCGGCCGGGTTTCTTTTTGGCCTGGTGAACGGTCTTTCAATTGAACAATGCGGTGCCCTGGCATCTGCGTGTGGATACGAAGTTTGCCAGGTCGTGGGGGCGGCAATCCCCGAGGCTGGCTGGGAACGTATCCGCAAGCGGGTGCCGGCGCCGCCCTTGGTATAAGTGTGCACACTGTCGGCAGTGTTGCTGATGTCCATCGGCTGATTGATGAGGAGGGAAAATGGGAAAAACACGGGTGACGCGCAAACAGTTACTCAAAGAGCCGGATGAATTCATCACCCTCACGGGAAAGGCCATTTTGTTCCTTCGGACTCATCGCAAACTGATCGCCATCGGGGTGATCGGTTTCTTTGCCGTGATTGTCGGGCTCGCCGCCCACCGGTATTTAAGCGGACGATGGGAAAATGCGGCGTCCCTGGCGCTTCAAAAAAACGTTTCTCAGTACGAGAAGGCACAGGCGGATGGACAATCCCCGGGCCAGGCGCTTTCCGCCATCGAAGAAGAGATGAAATACCTGCTCAAGCGCTATGGCGGGCAGACCTCGGGTCACCTGGGGCGCCTCTTTTATGCGGACGCCATGCTGGCAGCGGGGCGATTCGAAGAGGCCCTGATGCTGTACCGCGACACGAAAAACCACTTTGATGCCACCTCTTTTTTTTATTATCGCATTCTTGAGAGTATCGCCCAGGCCCACCTGGCGCTGAAGCAAAACGACAAAGCCGCCACCATGCTGCAGCAGGTTGCCGACGGCACCGGTGCGGGAATGGCCGATGCTGCATTGTTCCAGCTCGGGCTGGTCTACAAGGCCGGCGGTGACACCGACCGCAGTCGGGCAGCCTTCCGATCGTTGACAGAAAAATACCCGGACTCACCGTATGTGGACATCATCAATGATCAGATTCAGGCGGGGTAGCGATCGATTCCCGGAGTTGAAAAAATATAAACGGCTGATCGGGGGTTCCAATCAGCCGTTTAAGGAGGAAACAGATGAAGAAGTCATTAGGCTTGCCGATTTAGACAGCACATTGCATGCCAAGCGCCTCCAGCTCCCTTCAAATTTTATCAGGACTGCTTTTATTATTAGTGAAAACAGTTGGTTGAAGTTCATTCCGCCGGGGTCGGACATTGGTGACGCGACACATTCCAGCGGCCTACGTGTCCACAAATAGTGCCATCGGTTCAAAATCTTGAACCCCACTTTTTTGACGTTTTCAGGAATATCTTGATATGACTGGCTTTTCAATGGGCCGCCACCGGTTCAAAATTTTGAACCATCTGTTCACGAAAAGAGACATAAGCCATATGATATTGTAATCATATGATTTTATGGCATCGTTGTTTTGGGCGGTGGCGAGATATGATACCGCTTGAGCTTCTGATTGAGCCCGCTTTTACCGATGCCGAGCAATTCTGCCGCCTGCACCTGAACGCCGCCGGAAAGCTTCATGGCCCTCTCGATCATCCTTTTCTCCACCATCGACAGGGTTTCGGTGAGTTTGGCGCCGGCAGGAATGCCGTCAATATGCAGTATGTTGTAGACTTGGTCCCGAAAGTCTCGGGGCAGATCATTGAGCCGAATGGTACCGTCCTCACACAAAATGACCGCCCGCTCTATGACGTTTTCCAGTTCACGAACATTGCCAGGCCATTGGTAGTCCAAAAACAGCCTTTCCACCTCTGGGTCGAGACCGGTGATGGGCGGCTGATCGCGTCGTTCCGACTGGTACTTGTTGATGAAATGGTTCACTAGCAGCCAGATATCCTCAGGGCGCTCCTTCAACCGGGGTAGCGTGATGTGCACCACATTGAGGCGGTAAAACAGGTCTTCACGGAATCCGCCGGCGACGACCTCCTCCCGCAAGCGCTTGTTTGTGGCCGCGATGATCCGGATATCCACCGACACCGGCTTCAGCCCGCCCACGCGCTCGAAGGTTTTCTCCTGCAGGACCCTCAACAATTTGACCTGAAGGTTTTGGCTTAATTCCCCGATTTCATCGAGAAACAGCGTGCCGCCGTCTGCAATCTCAAAGCGCCCCTTTTTTGTTCCGGCCGCCCCGGTGAAGGCCCCTTTTTCATGACCAAACAGCTCGCTTTCCAAAAGGGATTCCGCCAGTGCTGAACAGTTCACGGCGATGAAGGGGTGATGCCGGCGTTGGCTGTTGAAATGGATCGATTTGGCCACGAGTTCCTTGCCGGTGCCGCTGTCGCCCTCAATAAGCACCGTGGCGTGGGCGGGTGCCACCTTGCGAATTGTTTCGAACACATCCTTCATTGCTTTGCTTTTGCCGATAATATTCCCGAAACTATACTGGCTTTCCACGGCATTTCGCAGGCGTTGATTGTCCTTGACCACGCGATAGAGCGCAATGGCCTTTTTGGTGTAAACGACCAATTGGTCATTGTCGAAAGGTTTCAGAATGAAATTATGGGCGCCTTTTTGCATGGCCTCCACCGCTTTTTCGACCGTGCCGTGTGCGGTCATCATGATGACCGGCAGATCAGGATTTTTCTCCTTGATATTCTCAAGCAGTTCGATGCCATCCATCTCCGGCATTTTCATGTCGGTGAGCACCAGATCGATATCAGAGTTCTCCAGCAGTTCGAGGGCTTCCTGGGCGCTGAAGGCGTTCAACGTACCAAAGCCTTCTTCTTCGAGGACGGCGCTGAGTATCGGGGGATAGTTTTTTTCGTCGTCGACGATGAGAATCGTGTCCATAGTCAATCTCCGGTGCGAAGTGGGAGACGGATCGATACGCGGGCGCCACCGTCTGGCGCATTCTCGATGCCAATTCGCCCATTGTGGGCGAGAATGATGTTTTTGACAATGCCGAGCCCAAGACCGGTTCCATCGTTCTTGGTGGTGAAAAACGGGTCCCAGACCTTCTCTTTCAGATTCTCGGGGATGCCGGGCCCCTTGTCAGAGAAGACGATTTGAAGGCCGTCTTCATCTGCTGAAAGATCGATGTGGATCGGACCGCCCTCTGGCATCGCCTGCATGGCGTTTAAAAGGATGTTGAGAAATGCCTGGTAGAGCATGTTGGCATCGGCAACGATTTCAGGCAATGGCGTCAGTGCCCGGTGGTGAATATCATAGCCCTTGCCTTCAATCTGGGTGCGTAGGAATTCAATATTCTTATCAAGGGCATCCTCAATGCGGCATGGCCTCAGATCGGGTTGCTGGGGGCGCGCGAAATTTAGAAAATCAGTGATGATGCCGTTGAGGCGGCTGGCCTCTTCCAAGATGATGTCCGGGATACGATTCTGCCCGGTCGACGGCGCACACTGTTTTCGAAGCAGCTTGGCCGAACTCAGAATGATCCCTAATGGATTCCTGATTTCATGGGACACCCCGGCGACCATTTCTCCGAGGGTCGAGAGGTGCTCTGCCCTGGCCAGGCGTTCTTTCAGCCGTAGTCGCTCCAGGGCGCGCGCCTCAATAATGGATTCTCCGCGCTTCACCACCAGCAGCAGCACGACAAACAGCAAGGTCATGACCACGGCAACGTTGATGATAATAAAAATCTGAAATTGAAAGATCTCCCGATATTGTGCCGTCAAGTCCTGGGTGATTTCGACAACGCCAAGAATGGGGCCCGACGGGCGAGCTAATTTTTCCTCGGCCCTTAAGGGCGCAATGCTGATCATGCGGCTTTTCTTCGGGTTGCCAAAAAGAATCTCCCAGCCGGCGCCAATCTGGATGATCTTCGAGCTCTGAATCCCCTGAAGCGCCTCGTTGTAACTCTTGGTACCCATGCGTTTCGTACCGACCAGCGAGCGGTCAAAACTGTAGGCGATGGTTTGATTCTGATCATAGATATTGACCTGCTCGACATTGAAACTGTGCAGCGTCGAACGAACGACGGTATCCATTCGTTCGTACTGCACCTGCTCCCTAAGTTGAATCTTACCGTATTTGATGACCACAGGAAGGATAAATTGCAGGAACACCTGGTGGTTCAGGTTCTCGATGAGGAGTTTGGCGAACGCTTCGCTTTGTCGCAGTTGGGTCTGCCGGGCCCAGTGGGTGTTGAGCATGGATAGAATGATCGTGCCGATGAAAATGACAATCAGACTGGAAAAAGAGAAGTACTTCACCAGACGAAAGGATTTTGTTTTTTCTTCAGCGACGGGATCCGAGGACGTTGCTGTCATCTAATTCACGCGGGGGAGTGGTCTCATGGTTAGCCACCACAGGCATGGGTGTTTTTTGAAGCGATATAGTGAATGGGTCCTGCAAAGTCAAGGTGTGCGGCCGCTTTCCACTATGAGGCGGCGTCGGTGGCGCCCGGGTTCACTGCCGGCCTGAAGGGCGCTTTCCGGCCGGCGATGAACCGCAGTAACTGTGCCGGTCGTGCCCGGGAACTCATCGAGGATGCCGGCGTCGGATTCGGCGAAGACAACCCCCGGGGCCGTCCCAAGCCTCGGTGGACCGGCTTGGCGATCATACCACATGTTCTCATGTATCGGGATTATACCTACTATATAATGTAAGTGGGCATAAAATAACTATAATTATGCATAATTCACTTGACAGATTGAAACCAATTGCTTTCTACTGGTACCACCTTCTATCGCGTCGGGCAGATAGCAGTCGCTCCAGCCGATGATTTTTTTGTTAACTTTCGGGCAAGAGAATTTGTTACATGAATAGAAATTCTTTAAAAAAAATGAGAGAATCGATGCTGGTCAGCAAAGCGGAGCTGGCTAGGCGGGCGAAGGTGTCTCCGATCACGATCACTCGGATTGAGAATGGGCTGCCGTGCCGCATGGAGACCAAGCGAAAAATCCTAATCGCCCTTGGCTTGAAGCTGACAGAAAAAGACAGAATCTTTGGAAACCAATAATAAGAGCTGACCATGTTTCTGACAAAAAAAAGCGCGCACCTTGTGGGCCTGGATATCGGCAGTAAGTCGATAAAAGCGGCTGAACTTCAAGACGCCAAGGGCGGAATGAGCCTAAAACGATTTGGCATCATCGAAATTCCCCATGGCGCCATCGAAGAAGGCGTCATCAAAGATACTGTCGCCGTGGCCAACGCCATTAAAGAACTGTTCAAGTCCAGCAACATCAAAGATCAAAACGTTGCGATGTCCATCGGTGGGTACTCGGTCATCGTCAAAAAGATCAATGTCCAGACGATGACGGAGGAAGAACTTCAGGAAACCATCCATTTCGAGGCAGAGCAATACATCCCCTTTGACATCAACGATGTGAATCTCGATTTTCAGATTTTAGGAGAGAACGAATCCAACCCGAACCAGATGAATGTCTTGCTGGTAGCGGCAAAGAAAGAAATGATCGACGATTACGTGAGCCTGAGCCAGATGGCCGGCCTCAATCCCTGTGTTATCGACGTCGATGCATTTGCCCTGCAAAACATTTATGAACATAACACCGAACTCGAGGAAGACACGGTCGCCCTCATAGATATCGGTGCGGCGAAAACATCATTGAACATCCTTAAGGGAAGCAGCTCGGTCTTCATGCGTGATGTGTCCCTGGGATGCAACCAAATCAACAACAAGATTGCCTCGTTGATCGACTGCTCTATAGAAGAGGCCGAAGCGATCAAGATGAGCGATCATTCGGATAGCGTATCGGCGGAAGACTTGAGGGAAATTGTTTCGTCCGTCGTTTCGGACTGGTGTTCGGAAATTCGACGGGCCCTGGATTTTTTCTATTCAACCGATCCCGATGACCAGATTAAGCAGATCGTACTCAGTGGCGGTGGTGCCAATATTGCGGAGTTCCGGGAGTTGCTGGCGGCCGAAACGTCATCGGAAGTGAAAATCATCGATCCGTTTTCCGCTTTCGATATCAACGAAGGAGATTTTGAAGCCTCCTTTATCCAACACATCGCTCCGCAGGCCGCAATATGCATGGGCCTCGCACTGAGAAAAGTGGACGACAAATGATCAAAATCAATCTGCTGCCGTTTCGTGCGGCACGAAAAAAAGAAAATGTCAGAAGACAGGTGTCAATATTTTTATTGAGCATCGCTTTTGTCGGTATGGCATTGATCTACTACAATTCCCACTTGGCCGGCCAGGTGACGGATTTGACTGCAGACGTCGCCTCGAGACAGGAAGAACTTAGAACCTATCAGAAAAAGAACCGCGAAGTGGCCGCACTGAAAAAACAGCTCGAAATTCTGGTCAAGAAGACCGAAGTCATCGAAGATCTTGCACTCAGGAGGGAAGAGGCCGTGCGGTTGATGGATACGATGACCCAAGTCGTCGTTCCGGAACGGATGTGGTTGACGAGCTTCACCGCGAGCGACACCCAGGTGAGTCTTTCCGGTACTGCCATCGACAACCGGACTATAGCCGAATTCATGCTTCGCCTGGAAGCCGTGGACCGTTTTCATAACGTGTCGCTCCAGTCTTCCCGGCAGACGCAAGTACGCTCGAATCTCTTCCTTAAACAGTTCAGCATTGTTTTTCAAAAATCGCCTCTGGAAGTGAAAACGGAAGACAACGCAGGATAGAAGGCGCCGGAATGAAAAAGATCAAATTATCCTTTGAACAACTTGAGCCGGTGATCGAGCGTATCGAGAAGCTGTCGACGCTTCAGCGGGTGTTGATTTACGTGCTCACCTTTGTCGTCATCGTCGGCCTTTCGGTCTATTTCGGCCTGCTGCCGAAGTACCAGCGGATCACCGAATTGCGGACCGAGTTGGAAGACCTCGAAGGCAAATTGATGATCGCCAAAAAGAACGCCGCCCAGCTGCCGAAACTGAGGGCCCAGATGAAAGCGGCCGAAGAACGCTTCAAGAGTGTCATGAAAGCGCTGCCGGAGCGGCAGGAGATTCCCTCACTGCTCACCAGCATTTCCCAGTCGGGAAAAGAAGCGGGGCTGGAGTTCATGCTGTTTCAGCCGGGTGGAGAGGTTTCCAAGGATTTCTATGCCGAAATCCCGGTGTCCATCAATGTTGTGGGCGGCTTTCATAACGTGGCCGAATTTTTCGACCGGGTGGCAAGCCTCAACCGCATTGTCAACGTCAAAGACATCCGAATGGCCCCCATGCAGGACAGGAACATGGCATTGAACACGTCATGCACGGCGGTGACTTATAAGTTTGTCGATAAAGAAACGCCCGAGAGCGATAAGAAACGGCGGAAAAAATCGTAACCAAGCTACGTGAAACCGGATGAATATGGGACCTTATATCTACCATCGACTGGCGATTCTGTCCTGCTGCATGCTGTTATTCGGTGCATGGGGGTGTGAGGAGCAGGCTGAGGCCCCACCACCCCAGCCCAAAGTAGTGGCTCAGAAGATTACCGTTGCAGAATCACCCCAGGCCGAGGCGCCGGCACCCCCTGAGGTGGCCGAAGCCGAAAAGGACGCCCCAGCCGCCGAACCAGCGGCGACGCCAGAGACAACGGCTGCAGCTGAATCAGCGAAACCGTCGGGCAGTGATTCCCCGACGGCGGTCGACACCCCGACCCTGCCGGCGGGCACCGGCTACGCGGCCGACGCCGTTACGCAAACCGTTAAGATCGACGTCAGAAGCACCATGGCGGATCTCACTGAAAAGGCAACGGCCGAGGGCGCGTCTCTCTACCGTGCACGCTACTACATCCCCGAAGGTAAAATCGATCCCTTCGCACCGATTTTCCAGCAGTCCGCGCAGGAGTCGGCACCGGCCGCAACATCCAAGAAAAAGCGCGAAAAACGTGCTCCCCAGACACCGTTGGAGCGCATCAGTTTGGATCAATTGTCGCTGGTGGGCATCATCCGTATGTCCAACGGAAACAAGGCCATTGTGCAGGAGGCCTCCGGCAAGGGCTATGTGGTGAAAGGCGGGACGTACATCGGGACCAACGCCGGACGCGTGATCGGTATCGAAAAAGACCGGGTTGTTGTCCAAGAAGAGGTCGAAAACCTTCTCGGAGACACCGTTACCCGGAAGCAGGAATTGACACTCAAAAAACCCCTTGGAGAAGAATAAGATGCGGCCAACAACGGATAGGTATGGTGGACGGCATGTCGTCATCTTTCTGGCGATCATGCTCGCTTTGTGGATGACAGGTTGCGCAACCCCCCAGGAGGCTGCCAAGCCCACTGCGGCAGCGCCGGCCCCCGCAACGCAGTCAGAGGTGCGCATCATATCGGATATCATGACCACTGAAGACGACGCTACCGTTAACGTGATGATATCCGGAGACCAGGCCCTCACCTACACATCGGTCAAGCAGCCCTACCCGCCCGGCGTCGTGCTCTATCTTCCATCGACACGGCTGGAAAACCTCGCTGAGGCCATTCCGGTCGACAACGCACTGATCTCCGAGATCAAAATGGCTGAAATTGTCGGTACCACGACGACGACGCGGATTGAGATCGCGCTCAAGGTTGATGCGGAATATTCGGTCAACCGACAGGGCAATGCGTTGCGTGTGTCTTTTGAGAAGCCTGCGATGGGTGAAGCACAGGCTGTGGAGTCACCGTCGATGGAATCCGCCGCCATGAGCGAGGCCGCCGACATGCAGACACCGACGTTGCCGTCGGCCGCTATGTTCACCGGTGCCAGCGCCACCACCGACGACGATGGGGTTTCCATTAAGCTGGACGCTGACGGCGCCATCAATGAATACGACGCCTTTACGGTGAACAATCCCCCGAGGATCGTTTTCGATCTTTACGGCGTCGACAGCCCGTTCAAAGGTGAGCAAATCATTCCGGTCAATACGGAGGCGGTGCAGAAAGTCCGCCATTTCAAATACCCCGGCAAGGTGCGTGTCGTCATCGACATCGGTGAAGCCTATTTGGATAATTTTAATGCAGCGCCGGTGGAAGACGGCATGGTCGTCACCGTCGGTGCCCCGGGAGACGTCATTGTCCCCATCTCACAGGGAACCGTTCCCGCCCCTGCGATTGCTTCGGTAAAAGCACCCGCCCGCCCTGCTCCGCCGACACCCAACGACCAAAGGGCCTGGGTGAATCGCATTGATTTCGGCACCGAAAAGAACGGCCTGTCGACCATCATCGTCGGCACAACCCTTCCGGTGAAGTATGTCATGAACACCGAGGGGGATACGAAGCTGCTGCTGACCCTGTTTGACACCAACCTTCCAGGCTACCGAAAGCGGCCTCTCATCACCACCCGCTTTGAGAGTGCCGTCGATCGCATTTCTCCTGTCCAGACGGCGGGTATGACAGATAAGACGGTCATCCTCATCGAACTGCGCGAAGCGGTTGCCTACACAATCGAGCAGTTGGACGACCTGATCATGATCAACTTCGACCCATCAGCGGTTCCACCGAGGCCATTGCAGCAGGCCGGACTGCCGGATTGGCAGATGGTTACCGACAGCGTGGCCGTCGCCGCCGAGGTGCCCGCGATGCCCGCCGAGGCGCCAACGGCGGCAGCCGCGACATCGGGTGCGGAAATGGCGGCGCCGGACATGGCCGCCGCTGAGTTGCCTGATATTCAAGATGACAGTCGCGCCTATTATCGGAATGTGGGGGAAAAATATACCGGAGAGAAGATCGCTCTCGATTTTTACGAGACAGACATCAAAAATGTTTTCCGGATTCTCAGGGAGGTCAGCGGAAAGAACTACGCCATCGATAAGGATGTCGCCGGCAAGGTGACCCTCTCCCTGGACAAACCGGTCCCCTGGGATCAGGTGCTCGATCTGGTCCTGCGGATGAACCAACTGGGCATGGTGTACGAAGGCGATATCGTCCGCATCGCCACCCTAACGACGCTCAAGCAGGAAGAGCAGCTTCGTAAAGAGGCGCTGGAGCAGGCCATCAGGGCGAAGGCCAACGAAGCCCAGCTGACACCCCTGGAAACGGGGTATTACCCCATCAATTACGCCGACGCCTCCAGGGACATTCTGCCGCACGTCCAGGCGCTGCTTACCGAAGGGCGCGGCAAGGTGAGCGTTTTTGAACCCACCAATCAGCTGATCGTTGTGGACACGCGAGATAAATTGGTTGCCGTTGGCGACATGATCAAGAAGCTTGACCGGGTAACGGACCAGGTGCTCATCGAGGCGCGGATTGTGGAGGCCACCACCAACTTCAAACGGGAATTCGGTGCGACTTTCAGCGCCGGCACCGGCACGGGCGGGGCATTATCGATTCCCGGCCAGGTGGCCGGCAACTACGACCTGAATTTCGCCTCTGCCAACCCACCTACGGCCAGCGCCGGCAGTTTTGCCTTGGATTATATCAAAGTGGGAGGCACGCCGCTCACCATCAACGCAAAACTGGAGCTTCTGGAGCAACAGGGCGAGTCAAAGACCATCTCCTCCCCCAAGATTCTGACCCTTGACAACAAGCCGGCCACCATTAAACAGGGTGTCAGCTACCCCATCAACAAGCTGGATGCCGACGGCAATTCCACCACGGAGTTCAAGGACATCGTGCTTGAGTTGCAGGTGACCCCCCACGTCACGCGTGATGGCAGAATATCGCTCAAGATCAACGTCACCAAGAACGACCTGGGGGCACTGGTCGGGACGAATTTTTCATTCACCGTCAACGAAGCCAACACCGAGCTGATCGTGGACGACGGCGACACCATCGTCATCGGTGGTATCACCAAGACCAAAGACACCGATGGCGAGAAGGGCGTCCCGGGACTCAAGGAGTTGCCGCTCCTGGGTTGGCTGTTCAAGACGGCATCCACTGAAAACCAGAAGGAAGAACTGCTGATTTTCATGACGCCCAGAATCGTAAAAATGGCCAGCAAGTAGCCGCTGGTGAAATCCCGCAACCATAACCGGCGCCTTACCCAACAGCGGTAAGGCGCCGGTTTTCGCTATACGGCCGGGTCAGTTGACCATCCCGCGCAATGCAGAGACGGCTTGTTCGGATAACTCCCCTTCGGGAGCCAGTTCGATGACCCGGATGTAGGCGTTTCGCGCATCTTCAGGTTTTCCAAGAAGTTCCAGTGCGGCGCCGCGGCTAAAATGCAATTCAGGCAGCTGGGGGGCATTTAGTATGGCGGTGTCCAGAAGGCGCAGGGCGGCTAGGGCATCCCCGGTCTTTAAGGCCACTTTCGCCTTTCCCAGCAGGGCCTTGATATAGGTCATGTCCTTGTTGAACCCGTCTTCATAATGTTGGACGGCCGAGTCGTAGTTTCTATAGGCCTCCGTGTAATTCCCCACCATGTAATGGGCATAGCCCAGGTTGACGTAGACATTCTGCGGCGCGGCGTAGAGCATGTCGGATTCCAGCCTCTGCAGCTGTTCAATCGCCGCGCCCCATTGTTCCAGCTTGAGGTGGGTCACAGCCATATTGAGCAGCGCGTCGCTGTAATCGGCCTTGAGGGACAGGGCTTTGCGGAAAAATGTCAGGGCCTCTCGCAACTTATCTCGGTTCATGTAAACCAGGCCCATGTCGTTGTAGACGACGGGATTGTCCGGGTCCAGTTTCTGGGCCGCCGTCAGTTCCCTCAAGGCGGCCACATAATTGGCCTCGATCAGGAATGCCTCACCCAGCTTCCGATGCGCTTCCGCCTCCTTGACGGCTCTCTCAGCGGTACTTTTACAGGCGAATGCCATGACCATGAGGCCACAGCAGATCAGACTGATGACGATTCGCTTCATCATACGCCGTCCTCCTTGGTGAAGATCATAAACGGGTGATCAGGGTTCCCCTTTTCGACGGGCGCGTTCGGCCAAGGGGGTTTTCGTGGACGGTTTTTCGACTATGACGACATTGACCCGTTGATCGTTCAGCAACCGCAGGATCGGAGGGGCAATATCGACGGTCGTGATCAGGGTGCGGCCGGCCGTGTCCTCCCCCATGAGGGTGCCGGGAATGCGGATCAGTGTATTATAACGCTTCGGACGCTGTGCCGCTATAAACGCTGCGGTGGCGGCCAAGGGTTCATCCAAGGCTCGGGTTATCTTGTCGATGACGGCGGCGGTATTATCGGCGGCGGTGATTTGAATGATATTGAATCCGGTGTTGGAAATGGCGCTGAAAGCATCCCCAAAGAGATCGCCAAAATCGATGAACAGGGGATTGCCGCTGCGGGTGGTCACGAGATTGGACATGGCCTTCACTTCGATACCTGCGTAGGGGAATGAAATGGCAACGTTCCGGGTCAGCGGATACCCCATTGCATTGAGCAAATCATCGACAAATTGGCGGTGTTCCAAGGCGGCCACCCGCACGGTTTTCGCGTCCCGATCATTTGGCAGCTGGCTGGTGGGCGGGGCGCCGGCACGCCCACCGGCACGAATGACCTCGCGGATGCGGATGCCGTGATTGGCAAAATACCGGGTTAGTTCGGATGGGGTGCGCTCATGGGGACCGGCGATGGGGGTAATGCAGATGTGCCGGATGGGGTTCATCTCTGTTTCGGGACCTTTGAGCAGCCATTTCGGACGTATATCAAAGGCCACGCCGCCGGTTGTCAACTGGATGCTTTTCTTGGACGGGGCGCTGTTGTCCGGTGGATCCAGCACAGATTCCAGCACCTGCTCCAGGGACGCATTGGCCGGCAGCGACAACTGCCGAAATCGCTTCCACTGGGCGTTGATGGCGGCGAGGTCTGCTGTATCGACGGGGTTGTCGCCGGAAAGGAGCACCTTTTGGCCGTCCGGCAACGCCACCACCGGTGTTTTTGATAAATCCAGGGTGACTGTTCCCTGGCGCCCCCCGGGAAATACCTGTGTGCCGGTGTTGAGGAGGTTGGCCTCCATCAGTGCAGCAGCTTCGGCCAGGTGTGAGACGACCCGCCCGGAAGCGGCCGGCCCGAGACCCGGGTGTCCGTTCGAACCTGCTGCCTGTTTCGGTGGCGCCGTCGGTTTGGGGATGGGGCGTGTCGTGACCGGCGCTGAGGCCAGCATTTCAGGCTTTTCAACGATCGCCTCTGGATCGGGGAGGAAGATCACCTGGTCCACGAAAATCAAGTCCAGATCCTTGATCCGTGGGTTCATCGCCTGGAGCTGTTTGATGCTTTCATTGTATTCAGGGCTGCCGTAACGGCCATAGCGTGCAGACATGAGTTTGGAAATGGTGTCGCCGGCCCGAACACGGTAGGTCGCTGCGGCTTCACGCAAAACGGTTTTTCTTGATGACAGATCGACGAAGGGAATGGTTACCAGGCCACTTTGAGGGCCTTGAATAGTGCCCGGTGGCATTTCCCGCAGGGGGATGAATATCTGCTGGCCAGGTCGAATGCGGTTCACATCTTTGACGTTGGGATTGATGCGGGAAAAGATCTGAAGAAAATGGGGAAAGTCCTGAGCGGCAATTTCACCCCGTAGTTTGAGAATTTTTATGACCCAGTCGCCCGCCTTCACCGTGTAGGGGGCGCAGAGGATGTCCACGCCGCTGTCTTGTTCAATGATGTAGTTCTTGTATACGAGGGCGGGCCGGGCCGTCAGCGGCCAAAGCAGGCACGTCGCTGCGATCGTGAGGGCGACGACCCGGCGGGGATTTCGGCTCCATCCAGATGCATCCATCAGTGCCTTTTCTTCAATGCCAGTCTTTGGGCGATAACCGCTGTCATTTGAGTGACAAAATGATCCAGTGCAACGTCCGTCAGTGGTGCTTCAGGCGTGGGGACCGCCGATCCGTCAGGGGGACGCACTAGTTCCGGGAGGTTGATCAGATCGGGATTGGGTACCACCGCGTAGGCCTCAGGCATGCTGCCGCTGAAATACATGTCCTGGAAACCGGAAAACTTGATGGCGTGGGCTGTGGAATCAAGCACAGCCACCTCGCTCGCATCAATGAATCCGGCCTCACGAGCGGCCATCAACCCGGCCAGGCACTCCCCGCCGTGCGTGCAGGCCACATGTCCGTTTCGATTGGCGCGGAGCTGCCAATCCATGATGTCCTGCTCACATACCTGGACGACATACACCCGCCGTCCGCCGGCCAACTGTTCGTAAGCCGTGGCGAGTTGGATGACGCGGGGCATGGACACCGGATTTCCAATCATGGCCGCTTGGGCGGTGCTGGGCTTGACGTGTGTGGGAACAAACCGGCGCCGGTCGGCATCCGGCTCAAGGTAGTACCGGTAGACGGGATCGGCGTGGGCGGATTGGACGCCGATGATTTTGGGCAGCGTTGTGATGATGCCTGCCCGGTAAAACTTGATAAACCCGTTCATGACCGCCGTGATGTTGCCGGCGTTGCCAATGGGTACCACCACAACTTTGTTTTCAAGGGCGTATTCAAAGTCCTGTGCGATTTCATAAGAATAGGATTCTTGGCCGAGAATGCGCCATGCGTTCTTGGAGTTGAGCAGTGCCACAGTGTAGGTTTCCGAAAGCCGCTCGACGATCTTCATGCAGTCGTCAAAAACCCCGGGGATTTCAAAGACCCTTGCCCCGCTGCCCAACGGCTGGGACAGCTGTTGGGGGGTGACCTTGCCGTGGGGCAGGAGCACCGCCGATGTGACCTTGGGCGTGAGGTAGGCGCCGTAGAGCGCCGCCGCAGCCGATGTATCCCCTGTTGACGCGCAGACGGCCAGCACCTCTGACAGGGCTCCAGACATGATCAGGGTGTTGATGTAGCTGAGGGCGCTGGCCATTCCGCGATCTTTGAAGGAGGCGCTGGGGTTCTGGCCGTCGTTTTTGAAATAAAACGGCATGCCCACCAACTGTTGGAGCGGCGGGTTGGCGGCGATGAGGGGCGTGTGGCCTTCGCCGAGATAGACGACCGCCTCGAGGGGGATCACCGGACCGATAAACTCGTGGTAGCGGTAAATGCCTTTGAGGGCCGTTTCGGAAGCCATTTTCCGATAGTCAAAGGTGCGGTGCCAAAGCGTCCCGGGAATATCTCGAAGGCGGTCGAAGTGCTCGTCCTCGATCATTAACACACTGCCGCAGTGGGGGCACACATACAGCAGTCGATCGATGCCCGCCGTGCTTTCGCACCCCAGACAGCGATACCGAAGGCTGCCCGAGATAGAGGGAATTACGTAGGGCTGGATCTCTTTGGGAAAGTCGGTGATTTTCATGAGCTGATCACATCCATCCCGCGCATGTATGGCTTCAGTGCCTCGGGGACGGTCACCGAGCCATCGGCCCGCTGGTTGTTTTCCAGGATGGCCGCAACGGTGCGACCCACGGCCAAACCGGATCCATTGAGGGTATGGACCCACTCGGTCCCCTTTTTCCCTGTTCGACGGAACCGGATACCCGCTCGACGAGCCTGAAAACTTTCGAAGTTGCTGCAGGAAGAAATTTCTCGATAGGTGTTCTGCCCGGGCATCCACACCTCGATATCGTAGGTTTTCGCCGAGGAAAAGCCCATGTCTCCGGTGCACAGCGTAATGACCCGATAGGGCATTTCAAGAATCTGGAGCACCGCTTCGGCATTGGCCAGCAGGGTTTCCAGTGCATCGTAGGATGTCTCCGGCGTGGTGAATTTCACCAATTCCACTTTATTGAACTGATGCTGCCGGATCAGCCCCCGGGTGTCCTTGCCATGGGAGCCGGCCTCTGATCGAAAGCAAGGCGTGTAGGCCGTATAGTGGAGCGGCAGTTGATCCTCGTTGAGGATTTCTCCCTGGTGGATGTTGGTGACGGGGACCTCGGCCGTGGGGATGAGATAGTAGTCCCATCCATCCAGTTTGAAGAGATCGGCTTCAAATTTTGGCAGTTGCCCCGTGCCGGTCATGGTGGTGCGGTTGACCATAAATGGGGGCAGGACCTCGGTATACCCGTGTTTTGTGGTATGAAGATCCAGCATGAAATTGATCAAGGCGCGCTCCAGAAGGGCCCCCGTGCCCAGATAAAGCGGAAACCGCGCCCCGGTTATCTTGGCCGCGCGTTCGAAGTCCAGGATGCCGAGCGCCTTGCCGATATCCCAGTGGGCCTGCACCGGGAAGTCGAAGACCGGCGGTTCGCCCTCACGCTTCACTTCCGGGTTGTCCGTTTCGTCGCGTCCCACCGGCACACTGGCATGTGGCAGGTTGGGAATACTCATGAGCAGGTCTTGGATGGCAGATTCTCGCTCTGCAAAGGACTTTTCCAGCTTTTTGATGCGCGTTGAAACCTCACGCATCTCCAGAACTTTGTCATCGGCGCCTGTGCCGGATTTCTTCAACTCGGCAATAGCTTCTGACACCACGTTTCGCCGATGCCGGAGGTCTTCGATTTCCGCCAACAGATTTCGTCGATCGGTGTCGGCAGCGCTGAAGGTCGTAACGTCGATGTGCTCACCCCGGTTTGCCATCGCTTTTTCGACAAGACCAAGATTCTCTCGAACAAACTTGATTTCAAGCATGAAAATACCTATAAGGGTCGTTTGACATAATTTTTTTATATTTTTTTGCAGCGGCTGTACATAGCTGCAAGACCTTAGAATTGAAGGTCTTTTTACCATTTGGTGTGTAGTACGGGAGGCTGGTTTAGTCAATGTTTAATGAGTTTTGGATGCCGAGCCGACATCCACTCTGGAATTGCAACCGTACCAACGAGAACGGGGAGAATAGCGCATGGAGGAGATCCAGGCAACCAAGCGAGACATCCGCACCGCCGTCAAGGCCGACATCGCCGGAATGGCCCCGGCAACACTGAAAGAAAAGACCGCCGCCATCCAGACCCGCCTGTTTGAATTCGCCAATTTTCTGGAGGCGGGGATCGTCATGATGTACGTCCATACCGACGGCGAGGTGGATACATCTGAAATGCTGAAAAAATGCTATGATTTCAATAAAATGGTGGTTCTCCCGGGTTTCAACATGGATAAATTCAGAGCCTTTCCATACAAGGTGGACAACCTGTCCACCGACCTTGCCCCCGGACAGCGGGGCATCCTCGAACCCAATCCCCGGCGGTGCAAAAAAGTACCCTTTGACTGCATTGACATTGCCATTATTCCTTCCATTGCTTTGGATGAAAAGGGCGGGCGCATCGGCTCTGGAGAGGGGCTTTACGATCGCATCATCCCGAAACTGCCCATGACCACTCGAAAGGTGACCCTGGCTCTTGAGGCACAGATCGTCTCTCAGGCGCCCATGGAGTCCCATGACCGGCACGTGGACATCATCATCACCGAAGACCGCATCATCTACAAGATCTGATCGTCGTCGATTGGAGAGCCTTTGCCCGTTGCAAGGGCGTCTTCGATATCCGCCATGGCGGACATGAAGGTTCGCCGCGTTTCCGCGGCGAATGGATTGTAACGATGCATGTCCTGAAACAATTCCCAGGTGTCGTTTTCCACTACGCCTAAGATATGACGCAGTCGCTGATATCCTTCGGTGTCAATCTCCAGCGCAGGCGCACCGAACCGCGACAGGCTGCGGCCGATGAAGTGGGTCAGGGCCAAGGTGACGGCGATCTGTCGGTCATGGGCTTCCGGTGTGGTTTCCATGAGCACCAAACCCTTTGCGGCAAGATAGTCCCGGATGCAGGCATACCGTTCAGGGGGCAGCCGAACCGGGCAAAGGACAATCTTTCGGCCGGTGAGGGTGTCGGCGGCGCTGTCGGGACCGAACATGGGGTGGGTGGCCAGGATGGGGATCGTGGCCGGAAGTATGTCGCGCATCCACTGAACCGGCAGGGTCTTCACAGAACACACATCCACCACCATGGATGCGGGCGACAACCGCGGCGCGATGACGGTGAGCATTTCCTGAAGCCGTGAGATGGGCACGCACAGCACGATGATGGGCTGGGCGCAAACCAATTTTAAGCCGGCGGCAACGGCCCCCACCGCGGCAATTTCCTTTTCCTTGCCGCTGCGGTTGTAGACGTATACCGTGTGGTCGACAGCCAGATATCGTGCAGTTAATTTTCCGAAACGTCCGAAACCCATCAGTCCGATCATAGGTGGGCCACCATCCTCTCCAAACCTTCGTTCAGGTCTTCCACATCGACGGCGAATGAGAGCCGGATATGCGACGGCGCACCAAAGGCCTCACCGGAAACGAGGGCCACTCCTGCCCGCTGGAGCATGTTTGTGCAGAAGTCGCTTGCCGACGCTCCCCGGGGCAGGTATTTCGAGATCTCTGGGAATAGATAGAATGCCCCTTGCGGTGTGGTGCATGGCATCGTCTTTTGGATCACTCCAAGGGCCACGTCGCGGCGGGTCGCCAGGGACGCGCGCAGGTTCAGAAAATGCTCGGGAGACAGCGATAGGGCCGCCAGGGCGCCATACTGGGCAAATGTGCACACATTGCCGCAAGCATGGCTTTGAATGACGGTCATGGCCGAGATGATCGGCGCCGGCGCTACGGCGTAGCCCACTCGGAATCCGGTCATGGCGTAGGACTTTGAAAAACTGCCCACCAGGA
The DNA here is from genome assembly GCA_964446485.1 of uncultured Desulfobacterales bacterium. Taxonomy (GTDB): domain Bacteria; phylum Desulfobacterota; class Desulfobacteria; order Desulfobacterales; family JBDRRP01; genus JBDRRP01. Next base: position 22,555 of record CAYUOU010000017.1, read on the forward strand.
TCACATGGTCGGCGGTCTTTGTCAGCGACATGACGCTGCAGTGGCGGTTGTCGTCATAAACCAGATCGGCATAGGTCTCGTCGCTGATCAGGACGATATCCCTGTCAGCGGCGGTTTCCGCCAATGCGTCCACCACTGACGGGGGATATACTGCGCCGGTGGGGTTGTTGGGCGTGTTGATCAATATGGCGCCGGTGTTTTCTGAAACGGCGTCGCGGATGCCGTGGATGTCCAGTTGGTGGTCCGGTTTGCAAGGCACCATGACGGGGCGTCCGCCGGCCAGTCTCACCATTTGGGGGAAGCTCACCCAGCACGGCGTGGGGATGATGACTTCCGTCAAGGGGTTGCAGATGGCCTGAAAGATCGTAAACAACGCCTGCTTGGCGCCATTGGTAATGATCACGTTTTCACCGGTGGTGCCGGTATGCCTGCCTGCCAGCCGCTCCCTCAGAGCCGAAAGCCCGGCCACGGGGCCGTATCGGGTGTGGCCCTGGGCCAGGGCCGCCTGGGTTTCGGCGATCACCGCCGCCGGTGCAGGTACGGGATATTCCCCGACAGCCAGATCGATGATGCGGCGACCCTTCCGGCGTTCTGCGGCCACCAGGGCGGTGAATGCCGTGGTCTGGGACGGGGCCACGCTGGCCAATCGATCGGAAAGCGGCATCATTGGCGGGCCTCTTGTCGGAGGGCCAGGTCGAGCAGCACCAGGGCCGCCATACTCTCGACAATGGGTACAGCCCTGGGCACCACGCAGGGGTCATGCCGACCGCTGGCGGCCAGGGTGACCGGCTGTCCCTCGAAATCCACGGTCTGCTGGGCAAGGCCGATGGTGGCCACCGGTTTGAACGCCACGCGGAAGATCACCGGTTCCCCATTGGAGATCCCCCCCAGGACCCCGCCGCTGTTGTTGCTTCTCGTTCCGAGGCCGTTTTCTTTCACCACGAAGGGATCGTTGTGGACCGATCCGTGCATTCTGGCACCGGCGAAGCCTGATCCGATTTCGAACCCCTTGGTGGCGGGTATGGACAGCATGGCATGGGCGAGTTTGGCTTCGAGCTTGTCAAACACCGGTTCTCCGATGCCCAGCGGAACGCTCCGGCACACGCAAGCCACCACGCCCCCGACGGAGTCTTTCCGGGTTTTGGTGTCCAGGATGAGATCGGCCATTCGTTGGGCGGCCCCTGCGTCGGGACACCGTACGATATTGCGGTCCACCAGCTCGCGGTTGATGGCCTCCTCATCCACCGGCGGGCAGTCGACAGTGCCCACGCTGTCAACCCATGCGACGATTTCCGTCCGGTAGCGTTCCCTGAGCACCTTTTCGGCGATGGCACCGGCAGCCACCCGGCCGATGGTTTCCCGGGCACTGGATCGCCCCCCCCCGCTCGCAGCACGGATGCCGTATTTGGATTGATAGGTGAAATCGGCATGAGAAGGCCTGGGAATGGCTGCCATGTCACTGTAGTCGCCAGGGCGCTGGTCCTTGTTGGGCACCATCAGGGCGATGGGTGTGCCGAGGGTGCGTCCATTTTCGACGCCGGAGTAAATGGTCGCCGTATCGGATTCCGCTCGATCCGTGGAGAGTCGGCTTTGGCCGGGGCGACGGCGATCTAACTGCTGCTGTATGTCGGCCTCCGCAAGGGGCAGCTGGGGCGGGCAGCCGTCCACGACAACGCCGACCCCTTTGCAGTGGGACTCGCCGAAGGTGGTGACGCGAAACAGCGTTCCAAATGTGCTGGACATGGCGGACTCCTTCAATGGGGTTAGTGCCCATTTACAAGTGATAGATTTTGTTTCTCGGCAAGGCCACGTGAATTTGCAACCGCAGGCATAGCAACTCCATTCCGAGGATTTCAAATGAGCAAGAACGCCGCTGCGAGCCGAAAGATGCCATTTGGGACTGGGCAATAGTTGCGCCCGACGATACGATGGGCGAGTGCCGAAAAGTCCTTGAGTCACCGTCGATGACGAAAACGCACCGGCGGTGTCGATGGTTCGCGATGGGCACCATGGCATCGTGCCGGTGGATCGCGCAAGATCATTCCGGCGATCATTGACGACAGGCGCACCGTGATCTCATCGCAGATGCCGGCAACGTCTCGATTGTCGGTGACGATGCGGATGTGGGCCGCTTGTGCGTAAACGGGTATCCGTGCCGCCAGGGTTCCCGCGATCTCATCGGTCACCGGTTTCCGGCTCAACGCCGGGCGTTGTTCTTCACTCAATGGGTCGTTGGCCATGCGGGCGGCGATGGTGGCTACTGAGGCCGTGAGCCATACGACGATGCCGCTGCTTCGCATATCCCGCCGGCTGCCGGGATCCAGCACGGCGCCGCCGCCCGTGGCCACGACGTTGCCCCCGGTGCGGCAAATGTCTTTCATGATGCGCCGCTCCCGCCGCCGAAAACTTTCCCATCCTTCAATGGCTACGATGTCATCGATGGCCATGCCGGCAGCATGGATCACCGCTTCATCGCTATCGACGAAGCGGCGGCGCAGCCGGTTGGCCAGCCTTCGGCCGACGCTGGTTTTACCCGTGCACCGGTAGCCGACCAAATAAAGGTGACCGAAAGACGTACATCCCGGGCAATGGTGGTTTGGAAGGATCAAGACGTATCCCCGTAAAGCTGCTCGAAGACCTGCCAGAATTGGGGAAAGCTCTTATTGACGCAACCCGGGTTGCCGATGCGAACCCCTGCCGTGCGGAGCCCCGCCACGGCGAAACTCATGGCCATGCGATGGTCATCATAGGTGTTGATATCGGCGGCTTTGGGTGTCCCGCCATGAATGCGCAGCCCGTCTTCCCGGGTGTCTACCCGGATACTCATGCGTCTGAGTTCCGTTGCCACTGCCTCCAGGCGGTCGCTTTCCTTGATTCGCAGATGATGCACATTGCCGATATCGGTGATGCCATCGGCGTAGGCGGCAACGACAGCGAGGGTCGGCACCATGTCGGGCATGCCGCTCATGTCCACGGTGACGCCCCGGAGCCGGCCACCGGTGACCGTGATGCCGGCCGCCGCCCGCGTTACCGTGGCACCCATTTCTTCGAAAATGTCGCACAGCCCCGTATCGCCCTGCAGAGAGTCGTGTCGGATGCCGGAAACCCGCACACTGGCGCCGGTGAGTGCGGCGGCGGCCCAGAAATACCCTGCCTGGGAGCTGTCCGGGGCCACATAATACGTGCCGGCCCGGTAGCGCTGACCTCCGGGAATGTGGAATGCCGTATAGCCCGTGCGGGTGACCGTGATGCCGAATTGCCGCATGATATCGATGGTAAGATCGATATAGGGCTTCGAGACGGGGCCTTCGGTGACGCGGATGTGGATGCCTTCCCGGGTGCACGGCGCCATGAGCATCATCGCGCTGAGGTACTGGCTGCTGTCGCCGCACCGCAGGTCTACGCGACCACCGGAAATCGCCCCGCCGGTAATGTCCACCGGCGGGCAGCCATTGCCGGCCACACTGCATGCTGGGGCACCGATCTGGTTGAGGCCGTCAATGAGATCCTGGATGGGGCGTTCCCGCATTCTGGGGGTTCCATCGAGGCGGTATACCCCGGTGCCCAGGGCGGCCACCCCCGCGATCAAACGCATGGAGGTCCCGGAATTTCCCAAGTAGATGGGGGCTTGGGCGGGGGTCCACCTGCCGCCCTTACCCGTTACGGTGAGCGGGTCTGAGCCGCGCATGTCCGCCCCCATCTGCACAAGGGCTCGGCGGGTGAACCGGGTGTCTTCACTGTCGAGGGAATTCTCGATAAGGCAGGCGCCGTCTGACAGGGCGGCAGCGATAAGCATCCGGTGCGTGCAGCTTTTCGACCCCGGTACGGATACCGACACCGGATCGGGGATGCCTCTCAAGGGGTGAATGTCTTGCCATGTCTTAGCGGTCATGGGACCTATTTCATGCCGATGGGTTCTGCCGTTGCATTAAGGCCTCGGTCACCGCTGATGCCATCAGGGCCACCGGTGCCGGTTGTCCTGTCCACCATTCGCATTGCAGCGCCCCTTGTGCAACAAACATGTCCACACCGTCGATGGTGCGGCAGCCGATGCGGCGAGCCTCCTGGAGCAACCGTGTCTCACGCGGGTTGTATACGGCATCCATGACGATCATCTGCGGCTCGAGCGCGGCGGTGGGCAATGGGCTATGGGTGTCGTCTGGTGTCATCCCCACCGGTGTGGTGTTCACGATGATATCGCAGTCATCGATACGGGCTCCAGAGAGAGGACGGTAGTCACCATCGACGGTTCTAGCCAATGCTTCGCCGGCAGGCCTCGAGCGATTGAGGATGCTGATTTTACTGCCGGCGATTGCAGCGGCCACCGCAAGGGCTTTGGCGGCACCGCCGGCACCGATGATGGCCATGCGGCGCTGGTTGAGCGGGGTGTGCCGTTTTAGCACCGCTACGGCGCCACGGCCGTCTGAATTGTCTCCGTAAAGGTGACCGTCACGGTTGACGATGGTGTTCACGGCGCCGATGGCCGAGGCCTCGGAACTCACCGAATCCAGGAGTTCCATGACGGCCGTTTTGTGGGGAATGGTGACGCTGACCCCCCGGATGCCCATGGCCCGAATACCCGCCACGGCAGCGGTGATATCCGAAACCCGAAATGCCACATAGACAGCGTCGACGTCCAGGTGACTGAACACCGCGTTGTGCATGACGGGGCCCAGGCTGTGCGCCACTGGGTTGCCGATCACTGCGTAAAGCCGTGTTTGAGCCGTTATCCGTTGAGCTCCCATAGTATTCGTATCCGTTGTCGCGTGCAGACACAACCATCGCCGGCGTGCATCAATGGCCTGGTGTGGCCATGCATCAGGCACTCAGTTCCATGTTTTCGGCGGTCCTGATGTGGGACAGTTTACCGTGGGTCTCTCGTAGCAGTGTCTCCGTCATTTCCCAGGAGATGCACTCATCGGTAATCGATACGCCGTATTTGAGCTGTCCCCGATCCCTATTGAATTTCTGATTGCCCTCGGACAGGTTGCTTTCCAGCATCATGCCGATAATGGCTTCGTTTCCATGGACTCGCTGCTCCACCACGTTTCGCCAGACAATGGCCTGGCCTTGGTGTTTTTTCATGGAGTTGGCGTGTGAGCAGTCCACCATGATCAACTCCGGGAGCCCTTTCTCTATCAGACGCATCCGTGCCGATTCAATACTGATGGGATCGTAGTTGGGTCGAGCGCCGCCCCTAAGGACCAGGTGGCCGAAGAGGTTGCCGCTGGTTTGAACGATGCTGGTTCTTCCCTGCTGATCAATCCCCAGAAACCCCTGGGGCGCGCGAGATGCCAAAATGGCGTTAATGGCGGCGCTGAGGTTGCCGTCGGTGCCGTTTTTAAAACCCACCGGCATGGAGAGGCCGCTTGCCATTTCACGGTGGGTCTGGGATTCGGTGGTCCTGGCGCCGATGGCCGACCAGCTCACGAGATCCGCAACGTACTGGGGCGTAATGGGATCGAGCATCTCGGTGGCTGCCGGCAGACCCATGCCGACAATGTCCAGCAGCAGGCGGCGGGCCCTGTGAAGGCCCACTTCCATGTCGCAGGAACCATCCATCTGCGGGTCGTTGATGAGCCCCTTCCACCCGATGGTGGTTCGAGGCTTCTCAAAGTATACCCGCATGATCACCACCAGCGTGTCCGCGACCTCCCGGCGCAGTTGATCGAGACGGTGCGCATAGTCCATTGCAGCCTCAGTGTCATGGATCGAACAGGGGCCGACGACAACGAGCAGGCGTCGGTCTTCACCCGACAGGATCGCTTCAACCAGATTCCTGCTGTCGGTCACCGTCGCCGAGGTCGCTGCGGGACATGGCAGCTGCGTTTTCAATGCCGCCGGTGTCATGAGGGGTTTGTAGCCTTTTACGCGAAGATCCTGGATTGGTCTCATACCCGTGTTTCCTTTGATTTCTCCGAGAATGGGATCATGTTAGCCGTCGGCGCAACCCAGACCGACAAAAAAGCCGCGGTGTCTGTCGACGCCCGCGGCCCGGAGAAAAAAACCGCAGGGCGTATCGTTCTGCCCGCGGTTTTGGCACTCTTATGTCAGGTTATGACGGTCAGCGCACCCCAGGCAGAGCGGCCCTAAAATAAAAGCCGAAATAAAAATACAGATTGCCGGGATAACGCAGTGTCATAAGGGTTCTCCACCTTTCGCGGAGACCCTATGGACTGCGTTTGGAAAAGTCAAGGCCTTTCTGCTGGCCGATCACGGCGCTGCACATTCCCGTGGCAGTGAGGGGCGCCAGCCCCGGCTGATTATCCTTGACAATTGGAAGGCCATCTTCGAAAACATCCCAAATATGAAATTATAACCCAGCCAGCGCGCATTCCTCACCGTTGATCGGCTGCGCCCGACAAACAGGTCGCGTGACGGCGGATGATTTGATTCGGAAAATTTCATCAGGCTCCACCCCACAAACAGCGCACCGGGCATCGCTGCACAGTGGGCGGTGCTACTCCGCACGGCGTAAACGGGAGGCGCCCTTATGGACATTCACACACCAGATCTGCCCAACATGACGTTCCGTAAATCCATCGACAAGGATTTGGGCGAAGTATCCATGGACGCCGGCATGGTGCGGCTGCTGATGGCCATCGATGATCGAAAGACGATTGCCCAGGTCGCCACCGAAGTCGGCATGAACATGGCTACCCTTCGTCAATCGCTGGGCAGACTGCTGGATGTGGGGCTTGTCGTGCCTGTGGTCAGGAAGGAGCCCAGCCTTGATGAACGTTTTCTCACCGAGTTGCGAACCCATATCACCGGTGCCGTCGGTCCCATCGGTGGATTTTTAGTCGAAGACATCACCGCCGAGATGGGTCTCGAAATATCCGACATCCCCATCAGCCGCGCACCGGACCTCATTGTCAACCTGGCCAGGGAAATCCCTGATGAGCAGAGACGACTTGCCTTCGAGCGGTCCATGATCCGATTCATTCCCAAAACGCAATGACCCGGCTATTTTTGAGCGGTAAACGCAAGGAGAGCGCACCATGATGGAAATCAGTTGTGACAGTTGCGGTAAGCAGTATCGCATCGATGAATCCAAGCTCAAGAAGCGGGTCACCAATCTGAAATGCAAGGTGTGCGAAAATGCCATTACTGTTCTGAAACCCGAAGCGGCGCCACCGCCCGAGCCGGTGGTGGCCCCGGCTCCCGAGCCCACGTCAGCACCGCCGGAGCCCCCTGTGGCCCCATCGCCGCCGGCATCAAGCGGGTCGTCCGTGTCAGCACCGGCAGCGTTGCCCGCTGGTAGGAAAAAAACGGGTCTAGGTCTGACCTTCAAAGTGGTCGCCATTATGCTGTTTGTCAGCCTTGTCCCGTTTTGTGTGTTTGTGGGCTTGACGTTTCAAGACACACGCGATCGCATCCTGCGGGATTCGGAAACCATCATGGCGGAGACGGCGCAGGGTCTTGGGCGGCAGGTGGATGAGTGGTTGGACAAAAATCTTCGGTCCCTTCGGGCCGCGGCCAACATGCCCGGCATACAATCCATGAACATGCGGATTCAGGAGCCGATTCTCAAGGGTGTTCAGGAGGCCTATCCCTATATGTACCTGGTATTCACCCTCGACACCCAGGGCATGAACATCGCGCGAAGCGATGGGAAGGCGCTTCGCGACTACTCGGACCGGGATTACTACAAGGCCATTGCCGAGGGCAAAGCGCTCAGCTGGCAGACACTGATCGGCAAGACGTCCAAGAAGCCCGCCCTGGTGCTTGCCGTGCCCATCAAGCAGGACGGTCGTCTGGTCGGGGTGATGGCAGCGGCCATGACCATCGATGATATTTCCAAATCCGTTGCCGCATGGCGCAGTGGAGAAACCGGATTTGCCTTCCTCGTGGACGACACCAGTAAAGTGGTGGCCCACCAGATTCCGCAGTATGTATCGACCCAGAAGGTGCTGAGCGGCCATCCCCTGGTGCGCCATTACCGGCAAAACAAGCGCGCAGAACCGGTTGCGTTTACAGACGACAGCGGCGTTGTGCAGCAGGGTTTTGTTTACGGTAACGAGTATAGTTGGGTTCTGGCCGTTCAGCAATCCGCCGATGAGGTGTTCGCCGAACATCGGCGGGCCGAGCGCTTTGCGCTGATCCTGCTCGGACTGACCATTTTGCTGGTATTGGCCATTGCCTTCCTGTCAGGGCGCTCCATCGTGCGGCCCATCAACGAGTTGACCCATATCGCAGAGCGCATGAGCATGGGCGAGCTGAACATCGAGATCAACCTGAAGTCAAAGGATGAGATTGGTCAGCTGGCGGAAGCTATCGGCCGTATGCAGACGAGCCTGAGCATGGCCATCGAACGCCTCAGACGACGGCGGTAATCATGTTCTGAGCATGAAAGCCTGCGCGGACATCGTCCGCGCAGGCTTTCATGCTTATGGATCAACCATCTGTCGATTATATGTCGTAGTAAAGGAAGAACTCGTGAGGGTGCGGCCGGAGCCGGACCGGATTGATTTCGTTTTCGGTTTTGTATTCGATCCACATGTCGATGACATCCTTGGTGAAAACATCACCCTTGAGCAGGAACTCGTGATCGTCTTTCAGTGCGGCGAGAGACTCGTCCAGAGAGCCCGGTGCCGATTCGATCCCGGCCAGTTCTTCCGGCGGCAAGTCGTAGATATTTTTGTCCAGCGGATCGCCCGGGTCGATCTTATTCTCGATCCCGTCCAGGGCCGCCATGAGGATGGCAGAGAATGCCAGATAGCCGTTGCAGGACGGGTCCGGCGTGCGGAACTCGATGCGCTTGGCTTTGGGCGACGGCGAATACATGGGGATGCGGACGGCGGCACTCCGGTTGCGGCTGGAGTAAGCCAGGTTCACCGGCGCCTCGAAGCCGGGCACCAGACGCTTGTAGCTGTTGGTGGTTGGGTTGGTGAAGGCGCAGACCGCTTTACAGTGCTTTAGGATGCCGCCGATGGCCCAGAGGGCTATCTGAGAGACACCGGCGTATTTGTCTCCGGCGAACAGCGGTTTGTCATCTTTCCAGATGCTGAGGTGGGTGTGCATGCCGGTACCGTTGTCCTCGAAGAGCGGTTTGGGCATGAAAGTCACCGTGTGGCCCCGGCGGGCCGCCACGTTCTTAAGCACATATTTAAACCATACCAATTGATCGCCCATTTGCAGCAGCGGCTTGAAGCGCATGTCGATTTCGGCCTGGCCGGCGGTGGCCACTTCGTGATGCTGGCATTCCACGTCGATGCCCAACTGCTCCAGTGTCAGCATCATTTCGGAGCGCATGTCCTGAAACTTGTCGGTGGGCGGAACGGGGAAGTAGCCTTCTTTGTGGCGCGGTTTATAGCCCAGGTTGGGACATTCGTCGCGGCCGGTGTTCCAAATGCCTTCAACGGAGTCGATGGCATAGAAGGCCCCGTTTCTGGCCGACTCGAAGCGAATGTCGTCGAAGATGAAAAATTCCGCTTCGGGACCGATGAAGGCCGTGTCGCCGATGCCGGTATTTTTCAGGTAGGCCTCCGCCTTGTAGGCAATGTGCCTGGGATCACGGGTATAGGACTCGCGGGTAATGGGATCGACGATGTTGCCGATGAGTACCAGCGTGGGCACCTCAAAAAAGGGGTCCATTTTCGCCGTGCCGGCATCGGGGACCACCAGCATGTCGCTGGCATTGATGGGCTGCCAGCCGCGGATACTGGAACCGTCAAAGCCGAAGCCGTCGTCAAAGGAACTCGTTTCCAATTCGCAGATGGGTACAGAAAAATGCTGCCAGATGCCGGGGAAATCCATAAACCGGATGTCTACCACTTTAACCCCGTTTTCTTTTGCAAAAGCCAATACTTGTTCGGGTGTCATGTGCTATCCTCCTTCTTTGGTGAGTATGGGTACTATGGAATCACAATCATTTTTTCGCTTGCGTATGGAGCGCCAATTTGGCCGTAAACACCGTTTATAATCACCACGCGAAGTTTTAATGCTTCATTGGATCAAAAGGTTTTCCTCGTGGTCAAGACTACCTGTGGTTCCGACAGCACCAACGCGGGTCTTCCGTTCAGCCCTGTTAGATGGCGTCCTTGCCGCGCTCACCCGTTCGGACGCGGAGCGCCTGCTCGATGCCGTAGACAAAAATCTTCCCGTCGCCGAGTTTGCCGGTATTGGCGGCATTGCGAATCGTGTCCACCACTTGATCCACCTGAGTGGCTTCAACGATGATTTCAATCTTTACCTTGGGAATGAAATCGACAACGTATTCAGCGCCACGGTAAATTTCCTTATGACCCTTTTGCCGGCCATAGCCTTTAACTTCCGTGATGGTCATTCCCTGGATGCCGATTTCGTTTAGAGCCTCTTTAACATCGTCGAGTTTGAACGGTTTGATAATGGCTTCAATCTTTTTCATTACGACCTCCTATACATTGGTGATGATGTCTTTACGCATTATTGAATTTCAAAGGCACGCTCTCCGTGAAAGGCTGTATCGAGGCCTTTGACTTCATCTTCTTCATCTACCCGCAGTCCGCCGGTGACCGCCTTGGTGATGAGGACAACAATCGCCGTACCCACGGCAGTATAGGCGATGGTCGCCGCAATTGAGATCAGCTGAATCATCAGTTGCTTGGGGTTGCCGAAAAACAGGCCGGTCCCTGCCTCGTTGACCGCCGGATTGGCGAAGAGGCCGGTGGCGATAGCGCCCCACATACCACAGATGCCGTGCACGCCGAAAGCGTCCAGGGAATCGTCATAACCGAGCTTGTGTTTCAAGCTGATGACGGCGTAAAATCCCAGCAAACCCGCTACAAGGCCGATAATTAACGCCGAAGGCATGTTGACGAAGCCGGCCGCGGGGGTGATGGCTACGAGACCGGCCACGATGCCGGAAGCCATTCCTAACACGGTGGGGCGTTTTTCCACGGTCCATTCGGCAAACATCCACGCCAGCGCCCCCATCGCCGCCGAGGTGTTAGTGACCAAAAACGCCGATGCGGCGATGCCGTCAGCGGCAAGCTGGCTGCCCGCATTGAAGCCGAACCAGCCAAACCAGAGCAGGGCGGCGCCGAGGGCGCACAGCGATATGCTGGAGGGAAACATGGCCTCTTTGCCGTATCCCAACCGTTTGCCAACCATGAGTGAGAGCACCAGGCCCGCCACACCGGCGTTGATGTGCACGACGTTGCCGCCGGCAAAATCGAGCGCCCCCATGGCGCCCATCCAACCACCGCCCCAGACCCAGTGGGCGATGGGACAGTACACAGCGGTGAGCCAGAGGACGGTGAAGACGATCCAGGAGGAGAATCTCATGCGATCGACGATGGACCCGAGGACCAACGCCACCGTGATGCAGGCAAAGGTCATCTGGAAGACGACGAAAACATAGGTCGGTATGGTACCGCTTAGACTGTTGACGGTAATGCCATTGAGAAGAAAATTGCCGAAACCGCCCACGATACCGCCGATGCTGTCGCCGAACGCCAGCGAATAGCCGTAGATTACCCAGACGATGCTGCCCAGGCAGTAGGCGACAATGGTCATGGCGAAGGTGTTCAGAAGGTTTTTGTACCTCGACAGGCCGCCGTAAAAAAGGGCGAGACCGGCCGGTGTCATCATCATGACGAGCGCTGTGGAGACGATGATCCAAGCCGTGTCGCCCGTGTCCAACTGGTCAGCGGCAAACGCCACAGTGGGTGCCAGTGTCAGCAGCAGCCCGCAGAGAATTCCTTTTCCTTTCATGATCTTCAGCCTTTCCTTGTTGTTCGTTGTCGACTGGGGTGTTGGGTTAAATGCATCCCCGGCGGTGCGATCACGGCCGGCCGGATCGCGGTTTCGCACCGCCGAGGGCGGCCTCTATCGCCGATTGAATAGCGGCCACCTGCTTGGGCTCGTCCACTTTTTGTCCATCGAAATCCCTAACGTAGAAGACATCCACGACCTGGTCTACGCGGGTGGCGATTTTCGCCACCCACACATCCAGTTGACACCGAAACAGCGCGTCGGTGACGATGAACAGAAGTCCGGGGAAATCGTTGGCGAAGACTTCAACGATGGTAAAAAAGCTAGAACTTTCATTGTCGATGGTGACCTGGAGCGGCCGGCCCATATCCGCCGGCAGACGCGGGGCATGCCGGGTGACGGTGTCCTTGAGAGCGGCTGCGAGGTCGATTTGCCCGGCCAGTGCCTCGGACAAACTTTTTTCCGCCTTGGCCCATCGTTCGTATTCAAAAATGGGGTCCGGCGGCGGTTCCACCTCAAAGATGTCCAGTGCCACGTTATTTCTCCAGGTGAACACCTGGACATCCAAAATGTTGATTCCGTGCAGCGTGAAGACGCCGGCGATTTGGGAAAAGAGCCCGGGTCGATCTTTGGCGCACACGGTTACCCTTCGGGTGCCGACCCCGCTGGAGCGGTCCACCTGCCAGACGAAGTTCCGGTCCCCCAATTCACTGTGAAGCCGGATGTGGTCGCCCATTTGCTCCGGGTCGGCGTAGATGAGATAGCGCGGCGACATTACGTTTAAAAGGGCATCGATTTGTTCCCGGGCCTCATGTGATGTCGCTGTGGAGAGCAGGTAGTCCTTTTTTCGCGCAATGGCTTTGACGGTTTCCTGACTCGCCAATTCGCCTTTTTCAATGATGTTGAGCACTTTGAGAAACAGCGTGCGCATCAGCGTGCACACCCAGGCGTTCCATGCCTTGGGGCCGGTGGCGATGGAATCCGCCACGCCGAGGAGGTATAACATTTTCAGGCGGTCCACGCTTTTGATGGTGCGGGCGCAGACGATGGCGGTTTCCTCGTCGTTGAGATCCCTGCGGGTGGCCACTTTAACGAGCAACAGGTGCTGCCGCACCAGAAAGGTGATGGTATCGATGTCATTGGCGTTATAGCCCAATCGTGTCATGAGCCCATCGACGATGGCGGCCCCTTTTTCGGCATGTCCCCCGCTGCCAGGGGTTCCCTTGCCGATGTCGTGGAGCAGGGTGGCCCACAGTAGCCGTTTTCGATGCCGCAGCTCTTTATACAGCGTGTCGCACAGTGGTTCGCCGGCGAGGCTTTCCGGGGTGCCAAAGGTTTTCAATGTCTGAACGGCACGCAACGAATGCTTGTCTACCGGGTATAGGTGGTATTCGTCATATTGAATCCGATCCTCTATGATCCGCATCTCCGGGATGAGGGAAAACAAAAAGCCGGTATTGTGCATTTCGTTGAGCACGTTGAACTCGGGCACCGGCGTGGAGAGAATGCGCTCAAAGGAAAGCACCACTTCGGGGGCGTTTCGAAAGCTGTCGTCGATCTGGCTCTGAAAGTCCCGCACCAGGCGTTTTGCCTCGGTGCCCAGCGGGATTTTTAGCCTGGCGCTTTCCTCGAAAATGCGAATCAGCAGCCTTGTGTCAGCCTGTATGGCCTCTGGAGAGGCGAACTGCAGTATATTGTCCTTAGTGATGGTGAGGCCAACGACAGCGGTGCGTTTCTGGCGTTTTCTCCGGAAGAGGCGGGTTTTTACACGGCCCATTTCATATAGGAACATCAGGTGCTGGAGCTTGAGGGTTTCCATGTGGCCGTGAAGGCGTCCGAGAAACCGCTCCACCGGCTGCTGACCATTCTGGATACCGGTGAAACCCATCATGTCGGCGATGGCCGTTTGATGATGGAACTGAAGTTGATCCCATTTTCGGCCGGCCCGAATATGCAGGTGGTTGCGCACCTGCCAAATGAAATCCAGGGCCTCGCTGAGACGCGAATACTCCTCATGAGAGAGAAGGCCGTGGTATTCCAGGTCCCGGGCTTGTTTGATGCCGGCGCGGATGCGGGCAATCCACAGCATGGTGTGATAGTCGCGCAGTCCGCCACAGCCTTCCTTGAGATTGGGCTCAAGCAGATAGGCCGAATCGCCGAACCTGGCATGACGTGCCGTATTGGTTTCAATGAGCCAGTCAATGATCTTTCGTGAGTGGCGACCCAGCAGTTTTTGCCGCAACTGCTCGGTTATTTTCGTGTATAGCGGAGAGACGCCGCATATGAATCGTGCATCAAGCAGCGATGTGAGCACCTCGTAATCTTTGGCGGCCAAGGCCAGGCATTCCTTTAGAGATCGTGTGGCATGTCCAACCTCCATGCCGATATCCCAGAGCGGGTAGACGACCTCCCGGATCAGTTCTTCGGCGGCATTCGGCACATCACGATCAAACAGGAACAGCAGATCGACATCCGAGTTGGCGCACTGTTCTTCACGGCCATAGCCGCCCAGGGCGATGATGGCGTAAGGGTTGCGGGTGAGCCCGATGCGGGGCCCGATATGGCTGCCGGCGAAGCTTTCCCGAAAATAGTCGTCCAGCAACCGGGCGCACCGCTGGAGAAAGCCAGCGACCTTTCCGTCCAGAAAGGCGGTTTCCAGTTCGGCGCGCTGTTGCGCCAAAACCTTGGGCGCCTTGGCGAGGGGTTTATGGGTGACTGCGTGCTGCACAGCGGTTCCTGGTCCATGGTTTAGACAACGTTCGGGGTACGGGCTCATACATGGCAAATCGTGTGCCAGAAAGATAAATTCTTTTTTCAACATTAATATCAAATAGTTATAATCAATTGGCGCAGTGGAGAAACGGGGGACAAATAACAATAGTGTAATAGATTAGGGGTAAAAAACTACAAAAACGTATTCGATTTCAAGTAAGTTAGTAGAGGTGGGCTTTATTTGACAATCTCTTTTTTGGCCTATCGAATGGTATCGAAGCCTAGAATGTCATGAATATGCTGCGGTAGATTGTGCCGAACGTCCACGGAAAAGGGGCGGTATTGCGGGCCGTTGCGGCGTGGTGAAAAATAAGGCTATACGGCGGCAATGCCGATTTCATTGAATTGTTATTTCTTGCCGTTCTCTCTGCCCTGAGATACGTTCTCGAATGATACCCTAACGCAACGGTGATGGCGCTGAACGCACCATCGCATTTCGCTCAGAATTAATGGTAATACACTACCACTATCACATTATCTAAACCTTATTGTAATGTGGTTGCAAGGGCCTATCATACTCCCTTAAATCATTGATCGAGTCGCCTTAACGGTGCATGGCGCTCCGAAAATACATCCAGATTGGGAAAATATTCATGAGCAACTCGAGAAAACGAATAGCAGTGATTGGCGGTGGGGTTGCGGGGGTAACGGCGGCGCACCTGCTCGATACGCTTCATCAGGTGACCCTTTATGAAAAGAACGACTACGTGGGAGGGCACACCCACACGATCTTTATCCCTGACGGGCCCGACGCCGGGACACCGGTCGATACCGGGTTTATCGTGTTCAACGACCGCACCTATCCCAACTTCGAAAAACTCCTCGGGCGGCTGGGTGTGGTCGCTCAAAAAAGTGACATGTCCTTCAGCTATTTTGACGAATCCAGCGGGTACCAGTATGCCAGCAGAAACGTCGGAACCCTTTTTGCCCAGCGCAGGAATATCCTAAACGCCCAGCATTTGCTCATGCTCCGCGACATCCTCAGATTCAATACGCTGGTACGTCGCCACATGCGCGCCGGGCGACTCGGCGCCGTTACCCTGAATCAGTATCTCCAGGAACACAATTTCGGTCGCTACTTCCGCCAGCGATATGTAATCCCCATGGTTTCGGCCATTTGGTCGGCCCCCGGGGAAACCGCCGGTGCTTTTCCAATGGAAACCTTCGCGCGTTTTTTCGAAAACCACGGACTTCTGTCTGTGAACGACCAGCCACAGTGGTACACTGTCAACGGCGGTAGTCGGACCTATGTCGATGCATTTCTCAACAAATTCGCCGGCGCGGTGCATACATCGTCCGCGGTGAGGCAGATTGCCAGGGATAAAGACGGGGTAACCCTGACTATGGGCGACGGCAGCCAGGTTCTGCACGATCACGTGGTCGTTGCCACGCACGGGGACGAGGCCCTTAAGCTCCTGTCCGACCCCAGCCCCGAGGAACGGCGCTGGCTGAAGCCTTGGCGGTACAGCCGCAACGCAGTGGTGCTCCACACAGATCGCGCGTGGATGCCCTCCAACCCACGCGCCTGGGCCTCCTGGAACTATATCCGAAAAGCATACGGAGCAGACACCACCCCCATCGTTCTCACCTACCACATGAATCGACTGCAGAATCTGGACACCGCCCGTCAATACTTCGTGACCTTGAACCCGTCGGAGGCGATTGACGATGCGCATGTCATCCAAAAGTTCATCTACACGCATCCCGTGTTCACCTTCGACACCCTGGCTACCCAGGAACATCTGCCATCACTCAACGGCAAGCGTCATACGTATTTTTGCGGAAGCTACTTCAACTACGGATTTCACGAGGATGCCGTCAGCGCCGGTGCGGCCGTAGCGGCGCATTTTGGAGCGAAGCTATGAACAGTCGACTCTTCGAAGGTTTTGTCGAGCACAACCGGTTTCATCCCGTGGACCATAACCTGCGCTACGGGATGTACGTCTACGCCATCGATTTGAACGATCTTCCGCAACTGGACCGACGCCTGCCGCTCTTTGGCTACAACCGGCGGCGACCGGTGTCCTTGTGGGACGTCGATTACTTGGATCGTGGCAAGGCGCCGCTGAGGAAGAAATTAGATGCGCTTCTGACGCCCTATGTCTCCCCGGAAGCAGTCGATCAAGCCATATTGGTGACGGCACCGCGCTACCTGGGGTATGTTTTCAACCCCGTAAACTTCTACTTCTGCTTTGGTTCAGACCAAAACCCCGTGGTCGTGGTGGCCGAGGTCAACAACACGTTCGGAGAACGCCACGCCTACGTCCTCCCCGTGGATAACTCTGGCGGTCGATCTTTCCCGCTGAAATTCACAGCAAAGAAGAAGTTTCACGTTTCCCCCTTCAACGACACCGAAGGGCAGTACCGGTTCGTATTCAATGACATTCGGCAAAACCTGGATATCAACATTACCCTCGAAAGAGACAGCCAGCCCATTCTCGATGCGCGGCTGCAGGGGCAGCCACGGCCGCTGACCGCGGTTGAACACGTCAAGACACTGTTGAAACACCCCCTGATCCCCCATTTGACGATCCCGAGAATTTACAAGGAGGCTTATAAACTGCGCTTTGCAAAGAAACTCTTTTACTATGCCAAGCCGGCTCCGAAAGATCCCATGACTCAGCGGCGAACCCCCCCAACCTTGATCGAACGAAGATCCATGGCCATGCTGACCGAGTACCTAAAGCGCGCCAACCGCGGGGCCCTCCAGGTGCAGTTCTCTGACGGTACGCGACGGCGGTTCGGCGACCCGGACGAAACAGCGCCGGCTGAAATACGCATTCGTGACGATCATTTTTTCTCCCGGGTAATGCTTGGCGGGGACATCGGTTTTGGTGAGTCGTTCATGCACGGCGAATGGGATACCGATGACCTGGTGGGGGTCATCCGGTTTTTCATCAAGAATCGCCACAGCATCGATGACGGCCGGTTCTCCACCGCCCTTGCCATTCGTCTCCTGGAAACGATTCGTCACCGGGTCCAACGAAACACCCTCTTGGGCAGCAGAAGAAACATCCGCCGCCACTACGACCTTTCAAACGACTTTTTCAAACTCTTTCTCGACCCCTCCATGGCCTACTCCAGCGCCGTTTACGCCCATCCAGAAGATTCACTGGAGGTCGCCCAGCGAAACAAGTTCTCCCGTATCATTCAGAAAGCGCGCATCCGCCAAACCGATCACGTCTTGGAAATCGGTTGCGGGTGGGGGGGCTTTGCCATCGAGGCAGTGCGGCAGACCGGCTGCCGGGTGACGGGCATCACCGTTTCAAAGGCCCAGTACGACTTGGCCCGGGAGCGGGTGGCCAACGCGGGGCTGTCTGACCGCATCGACATTCGCCGCATCGACTATCGCCATATCGAGGGCCGCTACGACAAAATCGTTTCCATTGAGATGCTGGAAGCCGTGGGCCACGAATACTACGGTCAATTCTTCCAGCGCCTCGAGGCTCTTTTGAATCCGGAGGGTATCGCTGTGATCCAGACCATTACCTTACCGGACCGGCATTACGATCAATATCGAAAGGAAAGCGATTGGATTCGAAAGCACATCTTCCCGGGAGGGCTGTTGCCGTCAACGACCGTTCTTTCTTCAAACATGACCCGCCATTCAGGCCTGACCATCGATTACTTGGAAAACATCGGCAACCACTATGCGCTCACGCTGGCCGCTTGGCGGAAGCGGTTTCTTGAAGTTAAAGCGGCATTGCCGGCGCTGGGATTCGACAATGTCTTCGAGCGAAAGTGGATCTACTATCTCGCGAGTTGCGAGGCGGGTTTCCGAGAACGCGTACTGGGCAATGTCCAGATGGTGTTGACCCGGGAAGGCAACGCCAGCATGTGGGATTTGGGAAACAACGGGACTTCGCAGAATGTTCAAAAGGACCGTGAGCACAACCGTTATTCAACAGTCTAATCGCTTTCGAGATATTGTTCCAGGGCATTAAACAACATTGCCGGCACGCCCGGGGCTTCTCGGGTGCCGGGAAAAACGTATTCAAGGCGGGGTCGACGATCCCGCCAAAACAGACCAGAGGTGAACGCACCTTCAGCAGCGCCACTCAACCAAACAATGGTATCCGCACCTTCATCCGGCGTTCTCAGCCAGGAGCCGATGCGGTCGTAAAAACCCGGCAACGCATGTCGAAGCCCCGGCGTGTCCACCCACCCCGGGTGCATGCAGTGGACGGAAACGCCGTCGCTCCGAAGCTTTTTCCCCATTTCACGACTGACGATGGCCATGCCGCGCTTGGCCCGTGCGTATGCCCCTGGGCCGTTATAGGGCGCCTTGACGGACTCCAGATCATCCATGTCGATGGCTTGGGTGTACATGCCGCCCGATGCCACGTTGATGATGCGCGCCGGGCGACAGCGCCGCAGGGCGGGCAACAGCAGCCGGCTCAGCGCGTAGGGGCCCAGAAGGTTCACGGCGAAACTCTTCTCGATGCCTTCAGAGGTCATCTCCCGCTGGTTGTAAAGCGCCCCGGCATTGTTGATCAGAACGTGTATTTCGGGCAGCCGGTCGCTGAGTTCCGCGGCCAGACGTCGTATGTCTGTCACCACGCTCATGTCTGCGACGGCCATCTCCACAGCGTCGCGGCCGGGGATGTCCCCGAGTTGTCGACATACCGCGGCGGTTTTTTTGGAGTTGCGCCCAACAATGACGAGTCGGGCCCCGAGTCGGCGAAGCGCTTGGGCGGCCGCCAGGCCAATACCCCCCGTGGCGCCGGTGATAACGACGGTGCGATCCCACAGCCGGGCCGAGGCAAAGGGCCGATGATCGGCGGCCAGTCGGTATCCCAGCCTGGTAAAACCGGCCATCCCCGGCAAAACGGCGCCGTCGATGAGGCGCACGGCGGGTGTCACCGTCGGCAGGGGGCTGGCCCCGTCGAAGACGTGGGCCAATCGGCTGGCTGCACGTCGGACGTTTTTCAAAAACAAGTGCCGTACGAGCCACGCCGCCCAAACGGGAGGGCGCTTCTTAAAATCCAGGGAGACCTGATATTCGATGCGGGTGACGCCACCCACCGCGGTCAGGGAAATCCTGTCGGTCGCGGTGAAACTTTCCCCTTCGCCCCTGAGCACCAACTCATTGGGCGGCGCCTTCTTCATGATTTCGTAGGTCATGGGGACTTGCTGGGGGCCGAACCCCACATGCAGTCGGTAGCGGCTGCCAACACTCGGCGCGCCTGTCCCCACGGGGTGCACCGAAATGACGGTGCCGTCCCATTCGCCGATGTTATCGAAATGCGCCAGGTAGTCGAAAACGGCCGCCTGAGGCCAATGGATGTCGATGATCTCTGTGGTCTGCCACATGGATGGTGCCGGCTCCTTTCTCACAAACGCTATTACGTTGCGGCATGAGCGAAACGCTGTCAACAACAACGAAGGGTTTTAAAATGAAAATACAGACCATTGCACTCGGAATCATATTGACCATTGCCACGGTGCCGTCCCTTGCCGCCGGCAACGTTACCGTCGGCGACGTGGTGTTCTCGGAAACCGTTCGCGTCTTAGATACCCAGCTGAACCTAAAGGGGGCGGCGGTGCTTCGCTACCTCGGTTTCATCAAAGCCTACGCCGGCGCATTTTACCTGCCGCCCGACGTGGCTTTATGGGATGGCCGCGATGATGTGTCGCGCCGGCTGGAATTAAGCTACTACCGCGCCATCAAGGCGGAGGATTTCGACAAGGCCACGCGCAAGAAGGTGGCAGACAACGTGGATGCGGTCACCTTTGACGCGCTTTCCGAGCGCCTGGGGCGATTCGGCGCCTTGTACCGCGATGTACAACCCGGTGACCGTTACGCGCTCAACTATACGCCGGGACGCGGCACCGAATTGACGCTCAATGGAGAATCGTTGGGGCGCATCCCCGGGGCTGATTTTGCCGCCGCCGTCTTCGCCATTTGGCTGGGCGCCAACCCCATCGACGAAGATTTCAAGGTTGCGCTGTTGGGGAGGTCTTAGCAATGGCCCTGGGCACATTACGCGTTCCGTGGCGCATTCGACTGGCTTATGGCGCGCCGGCGTTCGCACTGGCCGTGGTCGGCATTCCCATCTATGTATTCATACCGAAATTCTATACCGATGTTGTGGGGGTCCCCGTTGCCGTCGTCGGCGCCGTGCTGCTGGCGGTGCGGCTCTTTGACGCCGTGACCGACCCCCTTGTGGGCATGATCTCTGACCGCACCCGGTTGGCGTTCGGGAGACGCCGGCCGTACATCGCTTCCGGCGGCGCATTGGTGGCCCTGGCCGTCGCGTTTCTCTTCATGCCGCCGGCAGACCCCGCCATCAACCCTACCCTGTGGTTTGGCACCTGGATGTTTCTGCTGTTCTTTTTCTGGACCTTGGTGACCGTCCCCTACGAATCCCTGGGCCCTGAGATTACTTTCGACTACGCGGAACGAACGACGGTGTTTGCCATTCGAGACGGACTCCTCATTGCAGGGACGATCGCAGCGGCCGCGGCACCACGCATCGTGTCGTCATTGCTGGATGCGGCCGGGATGGACACCGGGCAGCGGAGCGTGTTTTCCGGCATGGCGGCGCTTTACGCCCCCCTGCTGATTCTCACCTGCCTGGGGTGCGCCCTCATCGTCAAGGAGCCGCCACCATCCAAGGTCGTCTCGAAGGGGTCGTCGGGTTTTGATTTCCGCGCGGTTCTTGCCAACCGCCCGTTTATGGTACTGCTTGCCGCCTACACAGTGAGCGCCATCGGGAGTAACCTCCCGGCGACGCTGATTCTCTATTACGTTGAGCACGTTCTTCAATCTACCCATGCAGATCTTTTTCTGATGCTCTATTTCGTTACCGGCATCCTGGCGCTCCCGCTCTGGACCACCGCAGCAAAGCGTTTCGACCGGAAGCGGGTCTGGCTGGTGTCAATGGCGGTGAACACCGGCGCCTTCAGCGGTGTTTTTCTCCTGGGGGCGGGAGACGATATTCTGTACGGCATGCTGGTGAGCCTGTCGGGCCTCGGGTTCGGGGCTTCCCTGGCGCTCCCGTCGGCCATTCAAGCCGACGTCATCGACTACGACGAATGGCAAACGGGCCGTCGACGTGAAGGCCTCTACATCGGCATCTGGTCGGTGGCCAAGAAGGCCGCCGCCGCCGCGGGGCTGGGCGGCGGCCTGTGGGCCCTGGGGGCGGCTGGCTACACGCCCGGCGCGACCCAGTCGGAGACTGTGCTGATGACCCTGCGCGTGGCCTACGCGCTGGTGCCCAGCATCTGCAGCTTCCTGGCGATTCTCATCGCATTGGCCTACCCGCTCACCCGAAGCCGCCACAATGACATCCGGCGACGGATCGCGGCCCGGCGCTCGACGCCTGCGGCGGCGTAACGGCGGAGGGCGAGAGGGCAGGGTTGCCCAGGATGGGTGGCGCGTAGCGAAACCCATCGAACCAGAAACGAGCAACCCCCAACCATCAACCCCACCCCCCATAGAGGGTCGTCTCCTTACCCCATGCGTGGTATACAATACCCTTTCCGACGCACTCCCGAATCAAGGCGGAACCCCCATGCCCGATGCCAAAACGGCAAGACAAGTCCAGCGCCAAGCCGAGATGCTGGCCAATCGCGTGAAGAAGCGCTTCAAACACCTGCACAAGCGCTTTGCGCGGCGGCACATCGAAGTGTTCCGCCTCTACGACTGGGACATCCCGGAAATCCGCGCCGTGGTGGACTGGTACGCGGGCCACTTGGTGGTGGGCGAATACACCCGACGGCAGTCCGTGCCCGAGTGGCTGCCCATGATGGGGGCGGCGGCGGCCGAGGCGCTGGGCGTCCCCGAAAACCGTCGCCACCTCAAAAAGCGCCGGGCCGGCAAGTCGGAGGGCCCGCGCTACGAGCGGATCGACCATACCGACCGGAAGTTCCCGGTGCGCGAGCGGGACTTGCAGTTTCTGGTCAACCCCTGGGACTTCGTGGACACCGGGCTTTTTCCCGACCATCGGGACACCCGGCGAATGGTCCGGGAAATGGCCGCCGGCAGGGACTTTCTGAACCTGTACTGCTACACCGGCTCGTTTTCGTGCTACGCGGCCAAAGGCGGGGCCAAATCCACGGTGTCGGTGGACCGCGCCGAAACGGCCGTGGCATGGGCCCGGGAGAACTTCGACCTCAACGGCATCACCGGGCCCGAGCACAACGTGGTTCAGGCCCACACCTTCGACTACCTCGACCGGGCGAAGCGCGGGGGGAAACGATTCGACCTGGCCGTGGTGGACCCGCCCAGCTACTCTACCACCGAAAGCCGCGGCGAGTCCTTCGACGTCCTAACCGACCACGTGCGGCTGCTGCAGGCGGTCCTGGCGGTGATGCGCCCGGCGGGGGTGGTCCTGTTTTCTACCAACCACCAGGGCTTCGTGCCCCGGCTCGACCTCCTCGGCGCGGCCGCCGTGGAGGAGATCACCCACCTCACCATCCCCGAAGACTACGTCCACAAACGAAAGACCATCCACCGGTGCTGGCGGATATCGGTGTAGCCGGCCCGCCGTCCGAGGTGCCGTTTCGTCCGGCAAGACGGGCGATCACCGGCAGCGATATGGCGGACGCCAATTTCTTTCGAATTCACAGGCGGTACCGTCTGGAAACATACAGACTTTTTTTATGGTTAGAATATCAGTATGTTGGGAATGTATGTTATTTTGTTTATCTAACGATGGGGCATAGCGTGGTGAAGAGAGCGATGGACAGACCGGCGGAGGAGGCCTTGGCCGCGGGATTACTCCTGGAAAAGGAGGCGCGGTTCGAGAGGGCCAAAGCCGCTTATGCCGATATTTTTCGGCATGTCACCGACGAATCGATCCTGAAAAAGGCGAAACGTCGGATGGAAGACATTGACGACCTTATCGCAGAGAAGGCGATTTACCAACGCATTGACGAAAACGCCAAACGGGTGCTGACCGATATCGGCATCAACATCAGCCAGAGCAAAGATCTTATGGATCTTCTGATGGAGGCCGATGCCGTGGATTTCGACAACGAAGCGGCCCTGTTCATTCCATTGAAGCGGGACTACATCGATCGGTGCCTCGAGCAGGTGCCGCGTGAGATGTCGATGGACCCGGGGCCGAATACCTTCGGCACCGGTGCAACATCACCCTTTCTGAAACGGACGGGGGACGGAGACCTCCGGCCGGCCAGCCGTGAGGAGTATAAAGAGATTGTTGTTTCGGTAGCCGGGCAACAGGATGTCGTGGAAATCTTCAGCCTGCCGGTGGCCTGCGACAAGAGCACTTCACTCTTCGAGATCGCCGGTTTGATGGAGAAACATTATCCGGGTCTCAAGATGATCACCACGAATGGGATGCGCGATGACGAGGTGACATTTTTAAGTGGCAAAGCGCACTGGGTCGACGGCACCAGCCTGATTACCTCGTTGTCGCCGATGAACAACATGGTGGCCCCCTTTTTACGGAGTGCCCGCTCGGGCAATAACTTGTTGCTAATCGACCAGAGTATTGCAGGGGTATCGGCCGCCGGCAGCCCCGAGTCCTTCCTGACGCAGAACCATGCCCAGGTCCTTTTCATGATGGTCGTCGCCCAGACCGTCAATCCGGGGATATCCTGCATTCATTGCGGCATACCGAGTGTTGTCGCGGCCGGCGGCAATCTTTCCTACAGTTCCCCCCATCAAACCTTTATCAATGCCGCTTTGGCAAGGGTCAACACCTGGATTACCCATTTCCCTTCCGCCCAGACCGGTGGCAGTACCAGCCTGACCGATGAAACGCCGGAGGCGCTGTCCGAATCGGAGTTGAGCCGCAACACATTGAGAAAATACGGGGTGCATATTGTCAGGCACGCCATGGGCGCTTTGGGCAGCCTCAATTTCTTCAGCCTGGAGAAATTTTTAGGAGACTGCGATCGTGAGCGACGGTCCAGGGCGATATTCGATGCCATACCAAAGGATCAGGGCACGATACCGCTGTACTTTCCTGCCGACGAACAGGCCCTTGCAGGAATCCGCGAAATTGCGGAAAAGGGCAACCCGAAGGCCGCCGACCACACTTTGCGGCATGTGGATTCGTTTCGCCGCTGGGAAGCGCGCATCAACCAGGCCGCCCGAAAGAAACTTTACTACCCGCAGCTCAACGATATGGTCATTGATTCAATTCAATACGACGTCCGCCCGTCATAGCTGGGCATTCACCCGGTGCACCGGTGGCAGGCCCACCCCGGAGAGCGTGGAGAACGGCGATTTGAACAGGGGCGCACAGGACAGGATTGCGGGGCGAGCGGCCGTGGGGGATGTAGGGGAGGGGTTTATTCCCCTCCCGCGTGCCGTTGGTTGCGCCGGCATCCGAAGCGCCGTGATTTTGCGGGCGGGGATCAACCCCGCCCCTACGAAACCCAATCGGCAACGAAAACCGGGGGGGTGCGGATCGCCGCCGGGCGGCGGGACCGTCATCCACGTCCGGTCGGCTTCCCGCGTCGGATACGCCGACCTGGGCGCCGGCCGGAAACGCGTCGAGCGGATTCGTCACCAATTCTGAAGAAAGGCTTTGAATGGACATCCTTCTACAGGCCTGGGGCGGCGGGTTTTACCTCGCGAACAAGATCCTCCTGGCATTGGCGGAAGGGCGGGGCCGGACATGGCAGCGGCGGCTGAGAATCGCCGGCTGGACAGCCTATCTGGCCGGCGTGCCGGCATGGGTGATCATTCTCGTGGGCAAGCACGACTGGATCGCCGCAGCCATCGAGGCCGGTGGGGTGCCGTCCATGCTGTTCGGGCTTTACACGGTCTGGACCCGCTCGCCGACCCCCCATCGGGTGTTCGACCGGCTCGCCGCCACCGCCACGTATGGATTCATTGCCATGGGCGTCGGCTACAGCCTTTACGACAACGGCGGCCTCACCGCGTTGTCCCAGCTTTTCGAAACCGGGGTCATGATCGGTTTTCTGCTGGGAAGCTACCTGCTGGCCAAGGGCGATGCGAGAGGCTGGCTGTTTTTCATGCTGATGAACGGCAGCATGGGGTCCTTGATGTTCATTCAGCAAAAGCCCTTGCTGGCGGCGCAGCAGCTGATATCCTTGTGCTTCGTTGTCTACGGGTTCACCCGGTCGCTTCGGCGGGAACGCACGTGATGCCGACGGGGGTTTTGCGTCGACAGGGGCGTGGCGGATTAACGGGGGGGGGCGCCGCCGTTGTCGGGCCGGAACCCGGATACCGCCGATGAGAGAGAATCGAGATATGGCCGTGGAAGAAATCACCAATCTCACTATCCCTGAAGACTACGTTCACAAGCGGAAGACCATTCACCGGTGCTGGAGAATTACCATCTAATAGACCTCAGGGTAAAAAGCGAATTTAGCTTCCTCAATTCAAGATTGCCTGTCATCCGCGGTAAAGCCATAGAGCACTCCCGTTAAAACGAGAAGGCCACCGAACAAAACGAACGCCATCCGGAAAGCGTCAGGCTCGAGCGAACCGCCGGGATAGAACGTCTGGATCGCCCATCCCAGACCGTGCAAAAAAAACGCGACGCCCGTCATGGTGAAAAAATTGATGCCCGTCATTGCCGCGCCGGCATTTTCTGGGGGCATGCGTTCTTTGATGTGTGCGTACATGATCTGTCCCGTACCGCTGGAGAATCCAAAGCCGAAGAACAGGGCAAAGAGAATCGACAGCCCGGTATCGACCGGCAGCACGGCCAGTGTGATGAGGATGCCCGCCATCATTGCCAATCCGGCGATAATGATCGATTTTCTTGAACAGAGCACCGAATCGGACACCCATCCGCAAACCGGGCTGCCGATGATGAGACCGATGCTCATTACCAAAAGGAGGTTGCCGGTCGCAATTTGGGAGAGATCCATGGCAATCATCAAAAATGGGCCCGCCCACAGGGCTTGGACCGATGCATAGATGCCGTAACGGAAAAACGTGCCCATGGAAATCAGCCAGTAGTCCCTGCGGGAAAAGAGCCGAAGAATGGCGCCCACTGCCGCAGAGAGATGCGCCGGCGACACCGTGGCGGGCTGTCTCACCGGCGCTTCGTCCGGGCGGTCTCTGGCGATGACGTAAAAGAGGATGGCAATCACGAAGTTAATGGCTGCGAATAGAAAAAATGTCGCACGCCATCCGAACAACGCGGTCAGCCATACCAGCGGTGTTGCCGCCGCGATATTCCCCGCCGTTCCGACGGATACGAATATGGCGGACAAGGTCGCAAAATAGCGCGGCGAAAACCAGGTGGTGATCAATTTCAACGGCCCCATCAGATTGCAGGCCATGCCGATGCCGAGCAATGAGCGCCCGACGATGAGCGCCGCCGCCGATTCGCCGAAAGCAAACACGATGGCGCCAAGGACGGCAACCAGCGACAGCGTCGCCATAAATACCCGAGGCCCCACGGTGTCCAAAAATACCCCCACCGGAATCTGCATCACGGCAAACGCATAAAAGAACGCGGCGGAAATCAGGCCCAGATCTTCGGTATCGAGGTTGAGTGCCTCAACCAGATTGGGTGAAATGACCGCTATCGAAGAGCGGTAAAACTGAGAAAAGATAAACAGTTGGCAGGATATGAGGTAAATGATCCAGCGGCGGTGGTTGTTGAGGATCATCGCTCACGCATAACGAGGTTCAGGCGGCAGCCACCCATAACCGGTTTCTTTCAGCCCCACAAAATGTAATTGACGATGGGATAAAGGCAAAGATAACCAGTGAATATACCGCTATCCGCTATTGATCAATAAGCAGTCTCGAAATCTGCCCGAGTCGGCGAAGCGATAACAAAAACTGATCCCCCCAATGGCATGAACGAAAGGCGGGCTTTTGGCCCGCCTTTTTTACTTTGTGGCAGTAGCCTCTTTTTCGACACGGATGGTCTTGATGACCACCGGCGTCGCCGGTTTGCCGCTGGCATCGACGGTCACGTTCCCGATGGCATCCACCACGTCCATGCCGCCGATCACCTTGCCGAACACCGTGTGCTTGCCGGTGAGCCAGTCGGTGTCCACCATGTTGATGAAGAACTGGGACCCGTTGGTGTTGGGTCCCGAGTTGGCCATGGCAAGGACACCCCGCACCGGTTTGTGGGGCGACCCCTTGGCGGTGTACCGATAGCCCATGTTCTCGTAGGCTTCCATGAGGGTCAGGATGCGTAGCCGCTGATTGACTTCCTCGGCCCGGGCGTTGAGCTGCTCCTGTGTGCTGATGCCCATCTTGCCCAGCAGCGGCATGAGCACCCGCTGATGAAAATCCCGCTGGTTGCTGATCATGAGCCAAGGGTGCCATTGGTTCTGGCCTCTTTTGGCGTCCATGGCGCTGATAATGTTGAGCCCCAGCCCCGCTCCGTCGATTTCATCCTCGAATGTGTAGCCCGGCCCACCGGTGCCGGTCCCCAGGATATCTCCCCCCTGAATCATGAAGTTCTTGATCACCCGGTGAAAGATCAGCCCGTTGTAGTAAGGTCGCATTACTTCTTCGCCGGTCTTCGGGTCTTTGAAAGGCTTGGTTCCTTCGGCTAACCCGATGAAATTGGCAACGGTCTTGGGCGAGACGTCGGCGAACAGCTCAACCGTGATGTCGCCCATATTCGTGGTGATGACGGCGGCTGGATTGGGTCTGCTGCGCTTGATGTCGTCGGCTGAAACGGCCGTGCCGCCAAACAGCACCGATGCCAGGAGGAAGAGTATCGCTGCGAGGATGCGCGTTTTCATATCAGCACTTTCCATTTGGCGGTTAGCCTGTTGTCGGCAGCCGTTGCCCGGTGCTGTCTTTTAACGGCCAACAGTTCCCGCATTTTTGGGAAATGGATGATCAGACTGGAAATTCGACGAAACGGCGCGGACACGTTTGCGCATCCGGTTGCAGGCGTCCACAATGTGCAGCCTCAGCTTTTCCTCGCATTCGGGAGCGCGGTCTTTGAGAAGCCGCATGATTTCCAGGTGTTCATCCATCGAATGCTGGAAAAAGGAAGCGTGCTGCCCAAGAAACGACTGGGTCATGCGCATGGTGTTGCGGATACTTTTGAAAAAGGAATACATGCGTTCGTTTTGGCAATGCCGTATATAGTAGCCGTGAAAATCCAGCGACATGGCGAAATAATAAGGAATGTCGTTGTTGGCCAAGGCCGTTCGCATCTTTCCGACGATGGTTTCCATATCCTGGAAATGGGTGTTCGTGCCAATCCGGATGAATTTTCGCACGCAGTGCATTTCGATCAGCAGCCGCAGCTCCAAGATCTCGTCGATATCGTGATCGTTGATCAGCGGGATGATGACGCCCTTGTTGGGAATAAACTCCAGGAGACCTTCGGCTTCCAGCTTGTGAAAGGCTTCCCGGATCGGTGTCCTGCTGACGGACAGCGATGCCGCGATTCCGGTTTCCTTCAGCCGGTCACCCGGGAGGTACTTGCCTTCGAAGATGGCGCTGCGGATGTGGTCCGCGATTTGGTCGGCTGTGGTTTTGATTTGCATGTGGATCCCCCCACTGCAACCGGATCGGAAGCGCAAGGCCGCCGCCATCCGGCGCCCGACTATAATGTTACTATCTGCGCCGCACCGAAATCAAGCCCCGAAGACCGTAAAAAGCGGATTTCTTCAACACGTCCGATATGTTCACCCGGTGGTGCTTGTGCCCAAATCCCCGAGAATCTTGTTTTTGTCGATGTCAAAACCAATGAATGCCAGGCGCGTGTGATCCGAGTTTTCCCATTCCTGCCAGTCGATCTGGCCTGAGACATAATTCAGCAATTCGGTCCGATCTCCAAAACGGACCGGTCCTTTGATCCTGAATAGCTGCCAGGGCAGGCTTTTCAGGAAAGCCTCGAAACGGCTCTTATCCATTGGCGTTTCGGACACAAAGTCAAATGTCTCGTACGCGATGGGTGATTTATCGGTTTTCCCCGTCTCCGGTGAAAGCGCCGAGGAGGGCAAGGCAGTATAAAAATTGGTCAGGCGTTGCGCGGTGGGACGGTACCAGAACACCTCCGGATCCACCTCGGCAAACAGGGTGGGGATTACCCTCGCGCCGGGTGAATGCGCCTTCAGATCCTCGACGGCCTGCTGGACCTGGTCCCGGCCCACGGTGTCGATTTTATTGAGCAGGATCAGATCCGCCTGTTCGACCTGGTTCATGATAAAGGGGCCGAAAGACTCGCGTCCAAGCCAATATTTGATGCCCATGACCGTGATGCGTTTTTCGATGGCCATCCGATCTCGAAGATGTTCCGATGCGATCACGTCGGTGATCGATTCTGGCTCAGCGACACCGGTGGCCTCCATGAGGATCCTCCGGGGGCGGTAGCGCTCCCAGATATCGATCAGGGTGTCGACGAGTTCATCGGTCAGCGTGCAGCAGATGCAACCACTGGTCAGCTCGACGACGTCCAGGCCGTTATCCTTGCTCTTTCGTTTGATGATCGCTCCGTCGACACCGATTTTACCGAATTCATTGACAACGACGACGGTGTCTGAAAGGTCATCGGCCCAGGACAGCACTCGGTTGAGCAGGGTGGTTTTCCCTGATCCGAGAAAACCGGCCAGCAGAAAAATTTTTGTTTTCTCGACAGCAACTGCGTCTAAAGGGGTGTCCAACGGCATTCTCCTTCGTGTTTTACCGGCAGCGCATCACGCGCCGGTTTGTTTCGAGTCCCGATCGTCTTTGCGGGGGGCCGCCCGCAAAGGGGCCTACCACCAGCAGATGACCCGGTCGCTGGAGAAAATACCATCCACCAGCCGGTCATAGTCAATGTCGTCCTGGTATAACAAAACCGGTGTGTCATCCCCTTGCGTCGATGTCGCCCGGATGAAGTCCCGGGTCATCTGCGTCGGTTCTGACCTGACAATATGCAGCGTTTTCATGGCGTTCCTCGTCTAATAGGGAATGATCAGATCGTAATCGTTCAACCGCCGGGCGATTTCTTCGACGCTTTGAGCGGTGAATCCATATTTTTCCACATTGGCGGGTGCGTTGCTGTACCGAAACCCCTCCATTTCATCTATGAATTCCATATTGTCCTTATATTCCTCGGTCAGTTCGATCTCGTGATCGAGAACGAACATGCTGACAGTGTGAAATTCCAGCAGGAGCCCGAGGCTGGTGCGAAGTCCCTCATAGTGCCGCTCCTTGTCCTTGATCAAAACCGCTACTGTTTTGCTCATCGATTCCCCCTATAAAACCACGTAACGGTCACATTCTTCGACCATTTCCGCGTTTCGTGCCTGGGTGACGAAATCCTTGTCCACCAGGCCCGGTATAGCGATGCCGCGCAAGCCGTTGGCGATATAGCTGACTTCGCAGATAGTGACCTTTCCGATGTCCAGAAGCGTCGTGAAATTCGGTTCCTGTGAGTTGAAAACACCCTCACCGGTGAAAAAAATTTCTACCTGCCTGCCGGACGCTGTCGCCGCTTGTGCCAGCCCGATGACGTGATGAAATTCGCCGCGTCGGGTAACGCAAATACCTAAGGTCTGTGCCATCGTGCCTCCTACTTGTTGGGGCCTCTTTTGAGGTAAAAGCGATAAAAGCCTTCTGCGTCATCCCGAAAGCCGAGCCACTCATGGCCCGATTTTTTGGCCAGCTTGGGCATATCTTTTTTAGTGCCGGGATCGGTCCCCAGGACCTCCAGGATTTGTCCCGGGGTTAAGCTTTTCATGGCTTTTGCGGTTTTCAAGGTTGGCATCGGACAACTGATGCCGCGCACATCCAAGGTTTCATCCGGCACAATGCTTTCAAGATCCATTTTCTGTTTCTCCCTTCGAGGCGATGTCGTCAGGCGGCGAAAACGGAATCATCTCCACGAACAAGGTTGAGAATTCCGGGTCCGCCGCAAGTTCCAACGCGGTGATTTGATGATAGACGGATTCAATCTCCCTGCGCCGGTGTTTATTCAGCAGGGCATGAATCGCTCCCAGTCCCGCAGCATTGGGCACGATTTCAAGATGGCCGGAGGCGATATCCGGGGGCAACAGGCCCAACGTCGCGGCACTTTCCGGGTTGAACGTGGTGCCGAAGGCCCCGGTGAGCACCACCCGCTCGATCCGCGAGATGCCGGACCTGCGCTTGAGCAGTTCGATGCCGGTGGCCAGGGCGGCCTTGGCCAGTTGAACCTGGCGGATGTCCTTGCCGGTGATGGCGAGCGCCTGGCCGGTTGCTGAGCGGGCGGCCGGTACGATCACCATGCGCCGCTCCTTGCCGGCACAATTCGCGCATCCGGGGGTGATATTGGATCTTAGCGTTCCGCTCGGCAAGACGATGCCGGTACGCAGCATGCCGGCAACGATGTCGATGAGGCCGGATCCGCAAAGCCCCCGGGCCAGGGTTCCCTCATTTTCACCGAAAACCCGGCAGTGAACACACAAATCGGATGGATCAATGGTGGCGGCGTGGATGGCGCCGGCGGCGGCCCGCATGCCGCAGGAAATATGGGCGCCCTCCAAAGCCGGACCGGTAGCGCAACTGGTAGCCCACAGGCCGCTGCGGTTGCCGAGCACAATCTCTCCGTTGGTGCCGATATCCATGATGAGCGTGATCTCGTCTCGCTCATGGGTGCGGTCCGACAGCACGCAGCCGAGGATGTCTCCGCCGATGAAGCCCGACACCACCGGGAACAGGTAAACATTGGTGCCCGGGCCGAGTTCGAGGCCCAGATCGGCAGCCCGCAGATCGATCGATGCCCGGCGAAAGGGGGTAAAGGGCGCGGTTCCCAGTCCATGGGGATGAAACCCGGCGAAGAGCTGCTGCATGGTCGGATTTCCGACCACGGTCATTTCATCCACATCGCTTCGCTCGATACCCGCCTTTTCCAGGCAGATACCAACCACCGCATTGACTCCCCTGACAATCAGGGAGTTGAGCTGTTCCAAACCATCCGGTTCCTGGCAAGCAAAGGTGATGCGGCTCATGACATCGTCGCCGAAGCGCTGCTGGGGATTGAGTATCCCGGCGGTCGCAAGGATCTCTCCCGAGTGAAAATCGCAGAGATAGGCGGCAATGCTCGTGGTGCCGATGTCGATGGCCAGACCGGCGGACCCGGTCCGCTCCCCCTCCAGGGTGGCCGTCACACCGAACTGATCGTGGCACACCAAGGTGCGTCTGCCGTTCCCGCCGGTGGGGGTGCTCAGTCGGCGAAGCGCCCCGGCATCCGAGATGGTCACCGGCCTGCCGAAGGCCGCAGCGATCTCGGCGCTGACCCACCCGTAGTAATCCGCATCCCGGGCACCGGTGCCGTCGATGACAACGCGCTTCACGGCGGGATCGATGGAAAAACGACCCGATGCGTTGGTTTTGGTTTGGATCGCATCACCGGCATGCCCCCAGGCGGGCAGAGTCACTGCGGTATCCCCCAGAATCCGGGCATGGCAGGCCAGTCGCGCTCCCGGGCCGGCCTTTGCATCGTTTAGGACCAGGATTTCGGCCTCAAGGGGCGGTGACAGGGGCGCCCCGGGATGGACATACACCAGACACTTCCCGCATTTACCACGGCCGCCACAGTCCGAGCGCATGGCAACGTCAGCCCCGGACAAAGCGGCCATGATCGTCTGGCCTTTTTTCGCCGGCACCATGACGCCCATGGGGAGAAGGGTCAGCCGGAAATGTTTCGTTTCCTGGTTTTGCGTCACCGGCCAGATCCTTTCGATCCGGTTTCGCGTTCACCTCGGTACGCGGCTTCAACAGGCGTCTTTCCAATGCACTTGATAAACGGCTCCTGGCGAATCGTCTCGCCCGGGGGGATATAGAAGAAATCATCGTTACCCAACGGAGCCGCCACCATTTTTTCGAATATGGCCTGAGTGCCGGTCATCTCTTCATACCGCTTGCCGAAAAACGCCGCGTTGTTTCGGGTCTGCTCCCGTAAAAACGTCATGTCGCCAGCTCCCGTGTCGATCAGGACAAAATGGGTGTAATGTTTCAATTCCTCGTTCATGCCCCATTCGGCGGTTTCACGGCCCAGGCGGGGAACGTATCGGTCCTGCATATAACTGAGGGGATCTTTGCGGTCCTCGATCCACCCGGCAGTCAGGTAAAAGGTTCCCGGTCGCTCCTTGATCGCACTCCGGTAGGTTTCGAACGAGCCCATGAAAAGCGCGATACAGTCGTGGCTTTTCGGGATATAAAGCCCCTGGCGGGGGGCGCAAACCCCGACGATTCCGTTGGCACAGAGTCCATAGCCCAGAACCACTTCTGCACAGTCATCCGGCACCCGGTCGATTTGTTCCTGAATGGCGGGCGCCATTTTCTGCGGCGTCATGTGAAGCCCCTGGTCGAGGTACAGGATCTCGACGTCGTCCCCCGGCCTGCGGGTCTTTTCCAACTCGGGCTGCATGATGCGGCAGGCGACGATAACGCGATGTGGACGCGGGGCCATGGGTCTATCCATTCAGGAAAACATCCTGGTGCTACCTGACCGTGACACAGGCGCATTCGGCCAGATTACAGACCTTCCGCGAAACACTGCCGAGCAGCAGCTTCTTGATGGCGCCACGCCCGCCCTTGCCCATGACG
The DNA here is from genome assembly GCA_964446485.1 of uncultured Desulfobacterales bacterium. Taxonomy (GTDB): domain Bacteria; phylum Desulfobacterota; class Desulfobacteria; order Desulfobacterales; family JBDRRP01; genus JBDRRP01. The sequence goes on from CAYUOU010000017.1 coordinate 56,480, forward strand.
ATGATATCCACCTTCCGGCTTTTGGCGAATTTCAATATTTCCTCAGCCGGATCGCCGCGCAGGACCATCCATTTCCCGGTTTTGACCCCCTGGGTTTTGACTTTTTCCAGGACCGGTTCCAGAACGGCCTCGCCGATAGCCTTGGCGGTCAGTTTGCCGAGCCCACCGTTGATTTTCTCATCTTTCAAAAATTCCATGACTTTTATCGGGAGTTCGTCCTTGGGGACCACGTATATGATGTTCAACTCGGCGCCGTGTTTCTGGGCCATCTCAATCGCCATCCGGATGGCGTTTTCAGAGCCCTTTGCACCGTCGGTGGGGATCAAGATCTTTTTAATCATTGACGTCTCCTTCTTCGCCTCCTTTATTAGGCTAGTGCCCGTCCGTGGGAAGCCTCATGCTCCCTCTCCCTTGATGGGAGAGGGCTGGGGTGAGGGTGACAACACACCGATAACATACGTTAATCTTGTATCGGCCGTCCCCCTCCCCTATCCCCTCCCGCCAGGGGAGGGGTATTTATGGAAGGGCACTAGGCTAGTTCGCGTTCACCCGCCTCAAAGGCCTTAAGCGTCTCTTCGCGGACCGCCTCGACAGCCCGTTCCTTCAGCTCGGCAAATCGCTCAGTGCCCAACACCTTGTAATTGCGGGGCCGCGGAATATCGACCTTGATTTCCGCCTTGATGGTACCGGGCCTGGTGGTCATGACCAGAACCCGGTCCGCGAGAAATACCGCCTCTTCCAGGTCATGAGTGATAAAGAATATTGTTTTTTTGGTAATTTCAAACACATCGAGCAGATATTCGTGCATCAGGCTTTTGCTGAGGCTGTCGAGGGCGCGGAAGGGCTCGTCGAGCAGCAGCACCTTCGGGTTGTTGATCAACGCCCTGATGATTTCGACCTGCCGCTTCATACCCGAGGACAGGTTGTCCGGGTACATATCCTCGGTATTGCGGCTCAGACACAGTTTGTCCATCAGGCTTCTGGCCTCGGCAACGGCTTCGTCCCTGTCTTTTCCCTGAACCATCGGTCCGTAGGTGAGGTTTTTGAGAACCGTCTTCCATGGGAAAAGGGCGCCTCCCTGGAACACCACGATCCGGTCGGCGCCCGGCGCCTGGGTCATCCCCGGGGTGGCGATGACGGCATCGTCGAGCCGGATCTCACCCTTGGTGACGTTGGAAAACCCGGCGATGGCATTGAGCAAGGTCGTTTTCCCGCAGCCCGAGGGGCCGACCATCATGACGAATTCCCCGGGTTCGATTTCCATATTGCAGTTCTCGAGTGCGCGGACATTCACGCCTTCGGGATCATATACTTTTTCGACATCCGTGACGGAGATCCTGCCTTCTCCGTTTTGTCTGGCGCCGTTTGTGACCATGACTACCCCTTCCTGTACGCAAAATCGGATTTTGACTCGACCCGGTCGCTGACCGGATCACGCTTGGCGGCAAGAGACGATCTCGATATCGGCCTTGCCGCTGTCCCGGGATGCTTTCACCGCTTCCTCATGAAGTATATCGAGTGCCGCCGTCTTCAACTCGAGGTATCGCTGTGAGCGCAAGACATCCGACAAACGGGGCCGGGGCAGATCGATATCAAGGACCTCTTTTACCTGGCTGGGCCTGTTGGTCATGATGATCAGTTTGTCGGCCAGAAAAATGGCCTCCTCGACCTCGGAGGTCACGAACAGGTGTGTACCGTGGGATTCTTCAACCAGGCGCAGGTAGTATTCCTGCATCAACTCCCGGGTCATGGCATCCAGGCCCCGGAAAGGCTCGTCCATGAGCATGACCGTCGGTCGGTTGATCAGCGCCCGGGCCAGCTCGGCCCGGCGCTGCATCCCGCCGCTGAGCTGGATGGGGTATTTGTCCATGAAATCCCGGAGGCCGACTTTTTCAAGAAGGGTCACCGCCTGGACGTGGGCCTCCTCCCGGCTCATCACCCCGGTCGCCAGCGGTCCGAACATGACGTTGTCATAACAGTTCAACCAGGGAAACAGGGCCGTTTCCTGGAACAGCACCAGGCGCTGCCAGTCCGGCCCGGTGATGGGTTTGCCATCCATCAGCACCCGGCCGCGGTCCGGGGTTTCATAACCGGCGATCAGGTTGATGATCGTCGTTTTTCCGCAACCGGAAGGACCGATCAGAACGGTCAGCGTTCCCGGAGCCACGACGAAGGAGCAGTGGTGCAGGATGATCGTTTCCGTCTTTCGGGTCTGGAGCGCCCTGGTGACATCCTCGAAGACGATTTCACCGGTGTGTTTGGCGTCTGTCATTGTTTTCCTCCGAACAGGTTGACATTGCGGTGCTCTCCCATTTTCCCGATGCCGATGATATTAGAAAATGTTGCGCCATTTCATGAAGTGGTTTCCGATGGCATCGATGGCCACACTGCAGAGTGCGCCGCAAAGGCCGATGATTCCCATTCCCAGAATGACCATCGGGTATTCCATCACCGTATGGTGATACCATACCCAGTAGCCGAGTCCGCCTTTGCTGGCGATCATTTCCGCAGCCACCACCATCAGCCATGTGATACCGATGGCGACTTTCATTCCGGTGAAAATCTGGGGCATGGCCGCGGGAAGAATGATCTTCCACAACATGCCCATCCGGTTGATGCCGAAAGACATCGCCGCCCGGGGCAGCCGGATATCGACCTCCGATATTCCCCCCATGGTATTGTAGACGATGGGAAAAAAGGCGCCGTAAAAGGTAAGAAAGACGATCTGGGATTCGACGTTGATGAAAAACAGCACGGTCAGGGGTATCCACGCGATGGGCGGTATGGGGCGAATGATTTCGACCGCCGGGAAAAACAGGTAATTGGCGATGCGCGAATACCCGATGGCCACGCCGAGGGGGAACCCGATGCCCAGACCGATCAAAAAGCCGCCCATCACACGCAGAAAGCTCCGCAGGATCTCGGAGAAAATCACGCCCATTTTAAGCTGAAACAGCGCGGACAGGACGTCCAGGGGTTTGGGAATCTGCTGAAAATGCCCGGTGAACTGGACGAAAATGGTCCATGCCAGAAGAAACAACACCACCGACATGATCCTTCTTGCCGTGGTCCAGTTGAATCCCATCCTGCGCACCTGTTTCCAGAACCTGTTCCGGTTGTTCACGTCACTTGTAACCACGGCGGCGCCTCCTTTACTTGGTGATCGACTCGTCCAAAGATTCGGTGATCGCTTTGCGCCATGGAATCAGGCGCAGGGTGATGCCGCGAATGATGGTCGAGGACACGAATCCAAGGATTCCGATGACGATCATCCCGTCGACGATCAGG
>CAYUOU010000018.1:0-57107 GCA_964446485.1 uncultured Desulfobacterales bacterium
CAATGACGAAGGATGACGCGTAACGCAGATATCGGACTTTTTACGGAACCGTCACTCCTGAATGAAGGAAAAAGGCATGTCGAACCCGCGCTTAGCCACTTTTCCAATCCGCTACAAACTCTTTATCAGCTTTCTCGTTTTTTTCCTGCCACTCGCTGCGCTGGGCTCGACACTCGTTTACTTCCAGATGAAGCAGACCATCGAAGCCAGCATCGAGAGCGAGCTGTCCAATACCACCGCTTCGCTACTGAAAATGGTGGAAGCCGCCGCCGCCGTATCCATCAAGAACTACCTCAGGGCCATCGCAGAGATGGATTTGGATCAAGTGACCTTTTACTACAATCAATTCCTCAAGGGGCACATCAGCGAAGCTGAGGCCTTGAAGCACATTCGCCAACAACTGCTGAGCCAGGTGATCGGACAAACCGGTTATGTCTACTGCATCAACAGCAGGGGGTTGGTGGTGCTCCACCCCCACCCTGAAGTGGAAGGCACCAATGTTTCCCAGTATGAATTCGTTCAGCGGCAGATAAGGCAAAAGGAAGGCTATATCGAATACGACTGGAAAAACCCCGGCGAGGCGAACCCTCGCCCCAAAGCTCTTTACATGACTTATTTCGCACCGCTGGACTGGATTGTTTCGGTATCCAGCTACCGTGAAGAGTTCTACCAACTGCTCAACACCGAGGATTTTCGTGAGGGTATCCTATCGCTTCGTTTTGGAAACAGTGGGTATGCATTCGTTCTCAACAGCTACGGCGCACCTCTTATCGCCTCGGTGGGGGTGGCAGACGACGCGGGTGCATCTCAAATGCTGCCCCAGTCGACCCGCATGGAAATTATTCGGCTCAAATCGGGACGCTTGACGGTTACCAACGCCAACTCAGACGGTCGGCAGCGGGAAAGACTTGTTTTTTTTCAATACATTCCGGGCTACCAGTGGATCGTAGCATCGGCGGTTTTTACCGATGAAATATACAGCCCGCTGTATCGGTTGCGAAACATCATTATCCTGGCCCTAGTGGCGGCCCTCCTGGTGGCCTCAACCCTGACCCTGCTCATCAGCGGCAGCATTACCCGCCCCCTGGAACGGCTGATGCGTCAATTCGCCAAAGGCGCAGACGGTGATTTTTCGGTGCGCCTGCGCCACGAAAGCGGCGATGAAATTGGGAAGCTGGCCTTCTATTTTAACAACTTTATGGATCGGCTGGAAACCTATCAGCGGTCGCTCACTGAAGAAATCCGAGAGCGGGAAGAGACCGAGCACGCCCTTCGGGAAAGCGAGGCGCGGTTTCGCGATCTCTATGACAAATCCAAGCGTGAAGAGGAACTCTATCTGTCGTTGCTGAGCGCTTCACCCGACGCCATCGTGGTCTACGACATGGCGGGAGGCGTCATCTACTTCAACCCGGCCTTCACCGCCATCTTCGGGTGGACCCTGGACGAACTCAAAGGGCAGCGGATCCCCTTTGTCCCCGAGTCTGAGCAGGAATCGTCCTGGGCCATCATCAAGGCCCTCATCGATCACGGAACCCCCTGCAGCGGTTTCGAATCCCGCCGGCTCACCAAAAGCGGGGACACCGTGGACGTCAGCCTCAGCGGTGCCCGTTACCATGATGCAAGCGGAAAGCCTGCGGGCATGCTGTCCATCCTGCGAGACATATCGGAAACCAAAAAACTGGAAGCCCAAGTGCAGCACTCACAACGGATGGAGTCCATTGGCACCCTGGCCGGGGGCATCGCCCATGACTTTAACAACCTGCTCATGGGGATTCAGGGCCGCACGTCATTATTGCTGTCGGACATCGGCGCCGACTCCCCCCATGAAGACCATCTGCGAGGAATCGAAGATCACGTGAAAACGGCCGCTGACTTGACCCGCCAACTGCTGGGGTTTGCCCGCGGCGGAAAATACGAGGTGAAGACGCTGGCGCCCAATGCCGTCGTGGAAAAGACCGCCGCCATGTTTGGCAGGACCCACAAAGAGATCGACATCCGCTACGATCTGGATGCATCGACGTGGCTGATCGAGGCCGATCGGGCGCAGTTGGAGCAGGTGCTTTTGAACCTTTTCGTCAATGCATGGCATGCCATGCCCGACGGCGGGGAGCTGCAACTCATGACGCGCAATCGTGAGTTGGACGAAGACGTCTCCTCCAGTCTGGGAATCCCTCCCGGTCGGTATGTCCTGGTTCGGGTGGGCGACACGGGTGTGGGCATGACCAAGGAAGTCATGTCCCGAATTTTCGATCCTTTCTTCACCACCAAAGAACGCAGCCGGGGTACCGGCCTGGGGTTGTCGTCGGCCTATGGCATCGTCCGCAATCACCGCGGGATGATTACCGTGGACAGCCAGCCGGGGGCCGGGGCTGTTTTTGACATCTACCTTTCGGCATCCGCGAGAGATGCCCTGGATGAGCCATCACGCGACGGAGAGGCACTCGTGACCGGCACGGGCACGATCCTCTTGGTGGACGACGAGAAACTCATTCTGGATGTGGGCGGGGCGCTGCTGGAAGCATTGGGATATCGTGTGCTGACTGCCGACACCGGTCAAAAAGCGCTGGCGGTCTACCAAGAAAGCCGGGAAGAGATCCGAGCCGTTATTCTCGACATGATCATGCCCGAGATGACCGGCTCAGCGGTATTTGATGCGTTGAAAGCCCTGAACCCAGAGGTCAAGGTGCTGCTCTCAAGCGGCTACAGCCTCGGTGGCCAGGCCCAGGACATCATGGCCAAGGGGTGCAACGGCTTCATTCAAAAACCCTTCAGCCTCAACGCCCTTTCATTGAAACTTTCAGAAATGCTTGGCAACGGCACCAGTGCACCGTGAGAAGGGGTACCGGCAACCGCCGCCAGCGTAATCTGATCAACCGGTGACCCGCGCCTGCCCACGGCTGTTTCGGGGGAATCACTTTTGACGGTTCCGTAAAAAGTCCGATATCTGCGTTACGCGTCATCCTTCGTCATTGCGGCGTACTGTAAGTACTCCGCATTCCTCAGGATTCGCAAGCCTTGATCTCGTCCTTTTTGCCTGATCAAAACGGCGGCCCCACTTAGAGGCCGCCGCTGTTAATATGGCTTTTTACATACTGCCGGTTAATCTATGGGGGTAATCTCTACCCGTCGGTTGATGGCACGGCCTTCCGGGGTATCGTTCACCGCGATGGGCCGGGACTCGCCCAGGCCGCGTGCACCGATGCGCTGGGCGGAAATGCCTTGGTCGACAAGATGTCCCATCACCGCTCTGGCGCGCTTTTCAGAAAGCCGCTGGTTGGCTTCATCCGATCCGGTGTTGTCCGTGTGCCCCTGGATTTCAACGTTCACCGATGGATTGCTCTTGAGCACTGCGGCTACCCGGTTGAGTTCGGCAGCGGCGGCGCTGTTGATATTCGACCGGCCGGAAGCGAATTTGACATCGTCAAGCACCCAGCAGCCGCGGTTGTCCACGTCCGCACCCAACGGCGTTCCGGGGCACTCATCCATGTAATCGGCCACGTTATCCCTATCATTGTCCTGGGGGCATCCCACATTGTCCACAGCCGCACCTGCCGGTGTGCCCGGGCACTTGTCCGATACATCCCACACCCCGTCGCCGTCGGAGTCTGGTGGACACCCGAAATAATCCACTTCAGAGCCGGAGAGCGTCCCGGGGCAGCGGTCAGAGATGTCAAATACGCCATCCCCATCGCTGTCCGGGCGGCACCCTTGCGCATTGACGACGCTGCCGGGCGGCGTGTCAGGGCACTGATCGCCGACATCCGCCACACCATCCCCATCTGCGTCCCTGGGGGCGTCGCTCTGGGCCAGAAACACGGTCTTCACATAGTCCGCCATGGCCTCAGGAGAGTTTACGGCATCGGCAGACACGGCGACACCGCAGCCGCCAATCTTGGTGAACTGGTCCATCAGCGCCATCCCCTGAGGTGAATCTCCCACCATTACGGGATTGATGCAGAACCGGTCGCCAAAACGCTCCTTGGCGGCACGCGCTTTCTCGACGGTGCCCGGGTCAAGGGCGTGCCAGTCGCTCACCAGGATGGCGGCAATTCTGCCGGTGGGGATCTGCGCCAGATCATCAGCGGCATCGCCCACCGCCACATGCATGGGGCTGCTGCCTCCCGCCGTATCGACGGCATTGATGGCGGCACCGAGATCCTGCTGGTTATAGGCCGTCATGCCGTAGACGCGATTGGAAGCCGACTCGAAAACGCTTTCGCCGCGGCCGAATACCCGCATCCCCGCGGTAGCGTCGATCGCCGGCAGGCTGCGGTTCATCTGATCGAGAAAATTCACGGCGTGGTGGACTTTTGACATGCCCTTGTAGCGTTGCGCCATGGATGCCGAGGCATCGAGGACAATGAGAAACCCACCGACGTTGGAAGTCAACGAGCCGTCTTGCAACTGGGGGTTCAGGTCAACGGGCGTAAACGCGGGCTGTTGACGCGTCGTGGAACATCCGGCTGCCAATGCCATGACGGCGATGCACATGAGTGCAAAGCCCAATTTTTTCTGAAGCATCGTTTCCTCCTTGGGTTTGAATGGGCGGTAATGTCAATGCATCCCGCAATTATAAACGCTTTAGTGGGCATTTCAAGTCCATCTCCTCCCAATTGTTCATGCGCTTTGGTAAGGATCTTTGCCGCACCACTGAGCAATGGCCCGGGAAACGATGTGCGGCGCTTCCATGGGAAGAAAATGGCCGGTCCCTGGGATGGTGCCGATACGGCAGTCGCGGCCGAGACGCACCAATCGGTGTGCCGCTCCCGAAAGAAAGGTGTCCGACTGCGCACCGCGCAGGGCCAGTATAGGGCAGCGGACGCGGCCGGCAGTTTTCCAAATGTCCCTGGGGACGGACTCATAGATCTGCGCCTCCAGTTCCGGGTCGCATTTTAGGGTCGCGATGCCGTCATCGCCATGGGCCAATGCACAGCCCAGGTAGGCGTCAATAAACGCCGGCTGCCAGGTTTTGAACATGCCGCGCCCGGAAGTAAATCTTCGCCTGGCTTCGTCTTTGTTTGAGAACACCCGTTTTCTTCTTCTGGCAAGCCGTGCCAGCGGCATGCGGCCCTGCCAACCCAGCCGCCACAACAGGGCCATCGCCAATAGGTACTGCCGAGGCAGCATCACCGGGTCGATGAGGACAATCTTCGAGAAGAGATGCGGGTACCGTGCCGCTGCCAGGAAGGTGACGACGGCGCCCAGGGAGTGCCCCATGCCGATGACCGGCGGGGTCATGGCCGTCTCAATGAACGCTTTCATGTCGTCGGCGAACACGGCCCAGTGCCTGAGCGGCTCAGGCACCGGCAGGCAGGTGTCTCCATGCCCGCGCAGGTCACTGGCGACGATGTCCAGACGTCCTGCCAGATGTTTCAGAAACGGTGCATAGGTGCCGGCGCAGCATCCATTGGCATGGGAGAAATGCGCCTCCGGTCCCAGGCCCGGGAACGCGATGCAGTGAATGCTTCCTTCCGGTATGTCGACAAATCGCTCATTGGCCATCAGGGATGTCTCTGGCAGCAGTTGAGAGATGCGATGCATCCCCGGCATCCTATGGTAGGTGTGCCTGCAGATGCAAGACCTGGTTTTTGACAATGTCTTTGGTTGCCGTTATGGTGACACGCCATATCCAATTGGAAACCGTAGTTATGAAGTTTTCACCACACCCTTCTCCCAGAACCACCGCGGCCATGCGCATTCTATTGGCCATGGCTGTCGCGGCCCGCCGGCGACGCCCTCAGCCGGTGTTATCTATCGGATTATGACAAAGCCATGAACGACACCGACGAAACCTTGGGTTTTTACACCAAGCACAGTGCCCGGTTCGCCCGGCGCTACGAATCTCTTGACCCGGAAGTGATTCATGCCCCCTGGAAGGATTTGCTCCCGCCCGCCTGTCGGGCCCTGGATGCAGGCGCCGGCACGGGACGTGATGCGGCCTGGCTGGCCAGCCTGGGATATCGTGTGGTGGCCATGGAACCCGTGGGCGCGTTCCGCGAATTCGGCCAAGGGCATCATGCGTCATCCGACATCCACTGGATCGATGACCGGCTGCCGGCATGCGCTGCAGTGCGCCGCCTGGGGCGACGATTTGGGCTCATTCTGGCAGGCGGCGTCTGGATGCATCTCCATGCCGCCGAACAACCGGTGGCCATGAAGTACCTCGGCGGGTTGCTGGGGCGTGGGGGGCGTCTGGTGGTCACCCTCCGCCACGGACCGGCGACGGACGCCCGCCGGATGCGCCCCGTGGCCGGCAAGGACGTGGGTCGACAGGCCAAGGCAGCCGGGCTCGTTTCCGTAAGAGACGCCAGCAGTGTGGACGGATTTGAACGGGGGCATATCTCCTGGCAGGCGCTTGTTTTTGAAAAACCCCGGTAATCGATGGTCGATTGAGAGGCTACCTGCCATGCTTCAGAGTGCTTTCGGGCTCATCGTATTCGCCCTGGCCGCCTGGCTCATGAGCGAAAACCGGAGGAAGGTCAGCCTCAGGGTGGTTCTTGCCGGTTTTGGACTCCAACTCATCCTTGGTGCCCTCCTGCTGAATTTGCCGATTTTCATCGCGTTTTTCAGATCACTCAATCGGGCGGTGTTATCCCTGGAGGAATCCACGCAGGCCGGCACGGGAATGGTGTTTGGCTATCTGGGGGGCGGCCCCCTGCCTTTCGATGAGAAATTCCCGGGCGCCAGTTTCATTCTGGCCTTTCAGGCGCTGCCGCTGGTGCTGGTGATCAGCGCGCTGTCGGCGCTGCGCTTCTATTGGAAAATTTTGCCCCTGCTGGTCCGGGGGTTTTCCTGGTTTTTGGAAAACACCTTGGGGCTTGGCGGTGCGGAGGGGCTCTCGGTGTCCGCCAACGTCTTTGTGGGCATGGTCGAAGCACCATTGATCATTCGCCCCTACCTGGCCCAAATGACCCGAAGCGAGTGTTCACCCTCATGACCACGGGTATGGCCACCATTGCCGGCACGGTGATGGTCCTCTACGCAAGCATTCTCAGCGGTGTCATCCCCAACATCATGGGTCACATTCTGACCGCCTCCATCATCAGTGTGCCGGCGGCCGTGACCATTGCCAAGATCATGGTCCCCGAGACCGAAAAAGTGACCACCGGTAGGGTGGTGATCTCACAGGATGCCGTCAGCAGCATGCTCATCATCACCTACGCCATGTGCGGATTCGCCAACCCCGGCAGCCTTGGCATCATGATCGGCGGTCTGGGCACCATGGCACCCGAGCGGCGGGAGGACATCGTTTCCTTGGGATTTAAATCGATTGTGGCGGGCACCATGGCTACTTGCATGACCGGCGCCGTGGTGGGATTGATCGGGTAGCGAGGTGGCGTGGATCAAGCGTCGCGGCAACGGCTCTCCTGCTCTTTCTGGCCATGCGTGCCATCGCGCTGTGCGCCGGGGCTATCTCGGCGGGCGAAGCATGTCTTCATCGGCGTCCATCCATGCGGGAAAGGTTTCACGGTAGGTTTTCAGTCGATCCATCGACAAGACGGTGGCGTGAACGCAGGCGTCAAAGCGCTTTTCGAAGAGCACTTCGCCGTCCGGCGCAATGACGGCCGAATCGCCGCTGTAGGGGTGGCCGTTGCCGTCGGTGCCGACCCGGTTGACCCCCACCACATAGGAGAGGTTTTCGATGGCTCGGGCGATGAGGAGCTGCCGCCAGTGGGTGGATCGCCGCTCCGGCCAGTTGGCCACGAAAATGGCGAGATCATAGGCATTTCCCAGATTGCGGGTCCACAACGGGAAGCGCAGATCATAGCAGACGAAAGGGCGGATACGCCATCCGCGCCACGCCACGGTGAGCAGGGTGTCGCCGGCCGCATAGACCTCATGCTCACCGGCCATGCGGAAGCGGTGGCGCTTGTCGTAGACGGCGGTGACGCCATCGGGCGTGGCCCAGATCAGCCGATTGAAGTACTTACCCTCCTCGGCGATGATAAGACTCCCGGTGACAGCGGCGTTTCGCTGTTTGGCCAGGTCGGACATCCACCGGACCGCCGGGCCGTCCATGCGCTGGGCGATGGGGGCCGGGTTCATGGAAAAGCCCGTGGCAAACATTTCCGGCAGTATAATGAGATCGGTGCCGCCGGCGACTCCTGAGAGTTGCGCTTCCAGGCGGGACAGGTTGGTTGCACTGTCTTCCCACACAAGGTCGGTTTGGACGAGGGTGACGGTCAGATCCGGCATAATCGCTCCGCGGCCGCCGCAAGGGTTTCGGCGATTTTTTCTCGCAATAGCGGCATGCCAGGCATGGGGGCGTATTGATTGTGACCGGCGCGCATGTGCGCACTGATGCGGGCGATAATGTCGGCTGACGGGTTAAAATCCGGAAACCCCTGGCTGAGATTGATGGCCCCGACCTCGTTGGCCAGCTGTGTCATCACCGAGAAAATGGTGACCCCCACATCAGGCAGCTTGGAAGTGATTTGCATGGCGTCGTCCTCCCGGGTGCGATGGTGCGTGCTCAGTGAATACACTTCTTTACCACGAAGGACAGCCACGGCAACAGGACCGTCCCAACCATGTTCGGTTGCATGGCCGTGGCAAACCTCTGCGCAGACTACGGTTAATCCCGGCCTTACTGACATTTCGCTGCCGATCCGCCTGTCCCAGCGCGCCGGGTTGCATCGCGCCCGGATTCAGACTAATACCACGGGTGCCTTGATTGTCATAGACATCCTGGGCCTTGAGCAGGGTGTCCGCCAGCACCGTAGAAAAGGTTGTCATCAATTGATTCTTAAAATCATTTCGGGCGGCCAGACCGGCGTGGACCGGGCCGCACTGGACACGGCCATCAAGCTGGATCTGCCCCATGGGGGGTGGGTGCCGCGGGGGCGTAAGACCGAGGACGGACGGCTGCCGGATCACTACGCGGTGCAGGAACTGGCATCATCCGATTACCGGGAGCGAACGGAGCGCAATGTCCGAGAAGCTGACGGGACATTGATTATTTCGCAGGAACCGCTCACCGGCGGCACCGCGGTCACCCGCCAGATGGCGGAGTTATACGAAAAACCCTGGCTCCACGTCGACCCCACGGCGGCCGGTGAGTTCGCCTGCGCCCGGGCCATCAGTGCGTGGGTCCAGCAAGCTGGGATCGAGGTGCTCAACGTCGCCGGGCCTCGGGGGAGCAAGGCGCCGGAACTATACGCCACGACCTGTCGACTGCTGGAAAGCCTCTTTTACCTGGACATGATGCAGGCCACCCCAGGCCCCGGCGGTTTTGCGACCACCTGGGGCCGGGCCGGCGAGGTGGGGCTGCCGGCGACCGTGGCGGAGGCCGTGGCGCGTCTGGTGAGCGACTTTTCCTTGAGAGAGCGCACGGCCATTGCCGGAACCAGTGATCATGAGTGGCGCCAATACCGTTCACGCATGACCGATGGTCTCAAGCGGGCCTTTCACCTGGACCGGGGCAACCAGGCACTCATGGCCGACTGCCGTGAGATCGCCGGGAAGCCGGCATTGGGTGCAGATGACGCGGCGGTCGTCGTGCTGGACAGGTTTCGTCAGGAACTCAGGCGGACGCACCTGCTGCGCCGTGTAAAGTAAACAGAGTACGACCGGAGTTGATCATGAGCGACATCGTGTTCGTGTGTACGGGAAACATCTGCCGGAGCCCCATGGCCGAGGGGATTCTGAGACACCACTTCGAGGCGGTGGGCATACCGTCAGTCAACGTTTCATCGATGGGCGTTCATGGCCTGGACAGCGTGCCGGCCACCAAGGAAGCGCGCCAGGTGTGTGACGAAAACAGCATCGACATTTCAGCGCATCGATCGCGGCCCATTATTTCCGAGGAAATCCAGGACGCCGATAGGGTATTTTGTATGGAACCCATGCACCAGAAGTTTCTTCACACCTTCTTCCCCTGGCACAAGGAACAGATTGTGTTGTTGGCTGCCTGGCCCGGAAAACCCACCCGAAAAAGTTTTGTCGCCGATCCCATGGGGAAACCCATCGACGTATACCGGAAAATCTTCGCCGAAATTGCCGGACATATCGACCGGGTGATCGAAGACCTCTAACCGCCTGCCATCGGCACCGCACCCCACCAGACCATGTTTATGATGTCGCCCCGATTCCCTGCGCGGTTTCGTATTTCGCCACGGCTGCGCGGCGCGTCACCTGCGGTCTTGCCCGGGGAGCGCGACGTCGTCGGTTTTTGAATGGACCGGCGCTGACGGGAAGCGGTTTTTCCGGCGGCATTTCGTGCTATAACGCGGTTGCAACTGCGATTTCACGACGAACCGCACAATTGGGGCAATGCGTTATAAAATCGAACACACACCAGATGAAAAGAAGTGTGATCTTCTCACCGCGAACACCTGTTCTGCTATGGCTTTGGCATCTTCGAGACGCATGACCACCGGTTGCAACGGGCTGCTGACCTGGACCCGATTGCGGGCGAAGCGCACCCGCGCCGTGGTATTCGCACCGCCGCTCATCGGTGGCAGTGCGGGGCATATGCTGCACCATTTCAGGTGGCTGGGGGCACTTGGCCTGGATGTGTTCAGCTTTGATTACGCGGGGCATGGTCGCTCCCAGGGCACCTTTTCTTTGACAACCAGTCTCCAAAACGCCCGAGAAATGACCCGGGTGGCATCGGCGGCCGCCGGGCGGCGGCGGGTGCCCCTATTCGGCGTGGGCGTCTGCTATGGTGCCATTCCTCTGGTATTTACCGCCGCCACGGAAACCCCCATCCGTCGCATGATTTTATTGAATCCGATTCCCCGTGTTTCGGTGAAACCACTGCTGTCTTCCTTTCGCCTTTGGCGTAGCGCTCGGCGGGGGCAACCCCGCCGCATGTTCAGCTATCTCAATGCCCTGTTCCCCTTCACGGAAAAAGGGTTTCACGGATTCGGTACCCTGCCGCGGCGGCGCACGCGGCTGGCGAGGATATTGTTGGAGTCCCTGAATTTTACCCCATTGGACGCCCTTTCCCTGGATGGCACCCAGGTATTGTGTCTTTATGCCACCGACGATATTATTCGGCAGGCTGCCGGGTTTGCCTGTGAAGACGCGTTTCGCGAATCGATTCGTGCCATCTGCCCTGGTACCCGATTTCATTCCATCGATGACGATCACTATCTGTCGCGGCCGCGTTCCCGCCGCCGAATTCGGGGGTTGATGGCCGAGTTTCTGTCGGCTTCGGATAGCGGAGGATGCTCATGACGCCACCCTTTCTCGCCTTTCTTTCGACCACCACCACCACCGCCCGCTTCTTGAATCCAAGCGGTCAGGCGGTGGCTCACGACGTGGAGGTGCGCACCGACCCCGTCACGGGGCGGACGGCTCGCGTCACATTTGCCAGATCAGATGAGAAAGAACCCGGCACCGATACACTGCCGCCATGGCCGCCGGATGCCAACGACACCGCGCGCTGCCCGTTCTGCCCCCCGCAGCGGGACCGGTTGACGCCGACCTTCACCTCGTCCTTTGCACCCGAAGGGCGGTTGGTTTTCGGCCATTCGGTGCTGTTTCCTAATTTGTTCCCCTACGGCGGCCACTCCGCCGTGAGCCTTTTCGATGACCGGCACTTTGTGGAAATCGGTACCGCATCACCGGCGAGTTATGCCGATTGCCTGGCGAATTGCCAGCGCTATCTCAAGCGGGTGACCGAGACCGACCCACCTTCCGTTTTCATGGCAATCACCCAGAACCACCTGCCCTCTGCCGGTGGCTCGCTTCTCCACCCCCATCTTCAAATCCATGCCGATGCCGTTTCTCCCAATTATTTGAGATTTTTAGAGAAAAGGGCAAACGAGCATCACAGGACCACCGGTGGGTATCTCTTTTCCGAACTCCTGGCCACTGAGCGCGCCAACGCGGTGCGGGTGATCGGGCGCACCGGCGACTGGCAATGGCTGGCGGCATTCGCGCCGGAGGGGTTTCACGAGTTGTGGGCCATCTTGCCGGGATGTTTTTCCATTGCCACCGTGTCCGTCGATCAATGGCGCGATCTGTCGGAAGGCATCATCAACGCCCAGCGCTACTATCGGAGCCGCCACCGCAATGGTTACAATTTAGGGCTTGCCGCCGCAGCGCGGCCGGACAGCGTCCTGGAGCTGAGACTGCGGATGGTGGTGCGCGGCAACTACGGGCCATGGGTCCGCAGCGATCACACGGGTTACGAAGTCATGCTGGGAGACATGGCCACATTTCAAGCGCCTGAATTAACGGCCCTTCAGGCGCGGCCGTTCTGGCGTCCAGACGAAGGGGGGGGGCTGTGCCGGTGATCCGGTTTGACGGTGATCTGCCCAAGACAAAGCAGTATTTCCAAAGCTTCAACCACTGCCCCGATTGCCGCCGCATCTACTGGCGGGGCTCTCATTACGACGACATGATCGCCAGGCTCAAGGCAGATGAAACGGTAAAAAGTAGCAAAAAGGACGATTTCGTAAAATGTTCGAGATACGGCTTGCGAATCCTGAGGAATGCGGCGTACTCACAGTACGCCGCAATGATGAAGGATGACGCGTAACGCAGATATTGGACTTTTTACGGAACCGTCAAGGCTGCTGGGATCCCACCGACCGTTGCCGGAGGGTCTTCTGGATCGTAAGTGTCTTTTGCCGGGGAAAACCGAATCACCCAAACACTACCGGGGTATTGATTGAATACACGCCACGGTCTGTTGGGCGATGGCCAGCTCTTCGTTGGTGCGCACCACCAGAACACCCACCGGGCTGTCGGTGGCGTTCACGGGCAGGACATCAAAGGGGCGGATCGTGTTAATCTTCGGATCGATGGTGATGCCTAGGTGGGTGAGGCCGTCGCAGATGCGCTGACGGATGTTCGGGGCGTTTTCGCCGATGCCGCCGGTGAAAATCACGGCGTCGGCACCGCCGATGATGGCGTGATAGGCGCCAATGTATTTCCTGATCCGGTGGATCACCATTTCCACGGCCAGGCCTGCCCGGCCGTCTCCCCGCTCGGCCATGCGCATGACTTCGCGCATGTCGTTTTCACCACAGATCCCCTTGAGGCCGCTCTGACGATTGAGCAGATCGTCCACGGCATCCACATCACCTCCCATTTTTCTAACAAGATGAAGCAGTGCGCCGGGATCCAGGTCGCCGCCCCGGGTACCCATGATCAGCCCTTCCAGGGGCGTCATGCCCATGGAGGTGTCCACGCAGCGTCCTTTCCGGATGGCCGCCGCACTGGCGCCGTTTCCTAAATGCAGGGTGATGAGGTTGAGGTCATCCAGCGGCGCATTGAGAAAGGCCGCGGCCTTGCCTGCCACGAAAGCATGGGAAGTGCCGTGAAATCCGTATCGTCGGATGCCATGGGATTCGACGATTGACCGGGGCAGTGCGTACTCATAGGCTTCGGGGGCGAGGGTCTGGTGAAATGCCGTGTCGAACACCGCCACTTGGGGGATGTCCGGCGCCGTTTCCAGTACCGTTTCGATACCCATTAGATTGGCAGGGTTGTGAAGGGGCGCCAGCGGCGATAACCGTCGGATGGTGTCCCTCACGCCGGCATCGATGACAACCGGTTTACGGAACATCGCGCCACCGTGAACGACCCGGTGACCGATGCCGTATAGGTCATGGATGTCTTCCAGGTGGTTGTTTTGCTTCAGGGCCGCTTCGATGCGGGCCCATCCTTCCCGGTGGGTGGGTATGGGGACGATCTCGGTGATGTCGACCGTGCGCCACGATGCCCTGTGGGCTATGCGGCTATTCTCTTCACCGATGCGCTCCAGCAACCCTGAGGCGAGTTCAGTTTCGTCGACCATGTCAAAAAGCCGGTATTTGATGGAAGAGCTTCCTGAATTAATCACTAGAACGTTCATTTGTATCCTTTGCCAGCGATTTGCCCGTGGTTGTTGGCTCCCTGCGCCGGGCGTGGGCTTGACCTGACATCCCGTTGCCGATACTCAATAGCGCCTATCTCACGCACACAGTGGTTTTGACAATGACCATGGGAAAAATAGACGCACCCGGAGAATATCGCCCCCTACTCATGCTCCTCATTGGCGCGGTGATGATCAGCTTTTCATCGGTGTATGTCAAAATCGCCCATGTAAGCCCATCAGTGTCGGCATTTTACCGGGTTTTCTTCGGTGCCCTGGTGCTCTTTGCAATGGTGCCATTCCGTCGGCGATTTCGGTGGTTGGGGTGGCGCTATCTGGCGCTGGCAGCAATCTGCAGCGGTAGTTTTGCCCTCGATCTCTTTTTCTGGCACCGAAGCATCCATTTTGTTGGGCCGGGACTGGCCACGCTCTTGGCCAATTTTCAAGTCTTTATCCTGGCCGCCATCGGCATTGTCGTTCTCAAAGAGCCTTTTCGATGGCGGATTGCCCTATCCATCCTGGTGGCTTTTTTGGGCCTATTGCTCATCGTCGGCATCGACTGGCGCCAACTTGGGGCCGCCTATCGTCTTGGCGTGTGGTTCGGGCTGATGACGGCAGTGTGTTACACGGCATATATCCTTTCCCTCAAGCGCATTCAATCGCTGCCTGCCGGCATGCCCCCTATCGAGAATCTGGCCGTGATTTCACTGCTGAGCACCGGGTGGCTGGCTATGGATGTTTGGTATCGGGGCGACGGCTTCCACATCCCCGATGCGCCCTCCACCGCCGCCCTTGTGGCCTATGGGGTGTTTAGTCAGGTGGTGGGGTGGGTGATCATTGCCACTGCGCTGCCCCGCGTCAAGGCCTCCTATGCCGGGCTGGTTTTGCTGCTCCAGCCGACCCTGGCCTTCCTGTGGGATGTCATCTTGTTCCAACGGGTAATGACCGGACGCAATCTTGCCGGCGTGCTGTTGGCAGTCTGGGGGATTTACCTCGGGACCACTTTGCCAACGCCCCGGAAACACCCCCGGCCTTGACCCGTCCACTACCGCTTCGCTTGTGCGTGTGGGGGCGTTGGGATATAAATCGAAGGTGCACACCGTGCCGGCACAAGGGGTTCAATCGTCGGCTGGCATTATCGACAGCCGTCAACGGGAGGTAGACCGATGCATCCAGTGAGAGGCCGCAGGGTCTGGGCCATAATCATAATGATGTGGGCGCTACAAATCCCCGCAACAGCTGCCGCAGATGTCATTGTCCTTGACGACGGGCAGCGGATTGAGACCCCCCGTGCCATCGTCGAAGGCACCCAGGTGTATTACTCCCAGGATGATGAGGTTCACGCGGTGCCGCATGCCAGGGTTCGGGAGATCCATCGGAGTGGTTCGGGTGCCGAGGCGCCGTCGCCTTCAGGGGGCACCGTTCCCGCACCATATTACCGACTCACCTTTACGGATGGCCGCCAGGTTCGGATCGACGATTACGTCGATGGTGAGGGCGTTATCTACTACACCAAGTACGAGGTTCGCGTCACCATCGATAAGCACGACATTCATTCCATTATCCGAATCTCCAATGAGGGCGAGGCGGTGGTGTTTCGCTGGGCAGGGCGATCGGAGCCCGTGGCTGCCGACTACCAGACTGGAGAAGAGGAGACCCTTTACCGCATGAGCGAAGAGAGTCGTGATCGTGCTCTCTATAACGCCATTGTCGATGACACCGCCATTGCTGATGCGGCGCAGAAAGCGAAAGCCGATGAGGGTGCCCGCTGCGCCTATCAATGTCTTCAGCAGATGCTGGCGTGCCGGCGCAAGTGTGCGGAAGTATTAGAGACCCTCAAAGCCAGACAGTTGGCGGAAAATGATCCCGCCTACCTCATGGTGAAAAATGAGGTGGTCGGCCCCTGTGCAAGGGATTGCGTTACTGCAGAAACCAGCTGCAAAAACGACTGCGCCGAATCCCCCGGCCCCTGACCCCATCCTCTGGCTGCACTGCTTTTTGGACGATCATTTCCCATGCGGTCTCGCTGGCAGCAGCAGACGAAACACAATCCCGAAGCCGTGAGCACTGCCCAGAAGATCTGATTGGCGCCGGCGGCGACAGACTCCTGGAGCATCCGGCTGAGAGGCGCGGGTATCAGCGCTTGCGCCTCGGTCCTCAATTTTTTAGGAATCGTCTTTCGGTGGCGGGTCTTTTCGGTGGGCGCAACATGCCGGTGGGGGCGCTGTTTTCGAGGCCGTTTCCTCACGGCAAACGGTGCAGCGGTCGTCTGCACAGTGTTGGCAGCAGAAGCAGTCGGCACAGGGATGCTTTCTCTCCAGGAGCGGGGTCCCCTCGGGAACAAAGACCTTTCCGGCAATACCGGACATCTTTATGAAAGGCATGACAAACTCCGCTTGCAGTTGAAAGCCGATTCAAGGAGTGTTCTTGTCCGCTGTTTTTAATGGGTGGAGCAGCATTCCCACCGCAGCGCACTCCAGGCCGAAGGGGATGTAGCCGGCGTAGCCGGGCAGCGGCATTTCGAAAATATGCAGTGCCTGGACGTAGGGGATGGCATAATGCCATTTTGCCAGGCTGAAAACGTTCCACATTTCCCAGAACCATCCGCAGATCAGCGCCCCTCCCGCCGCCGCCACCACCGGGCGCCATTCACCCTGCGCGATGGGGGTCAGCGGATGGGTGCGGCCGGATATTTGACGGATGCAGATCATGAGCAGCAGGGGGAAAACCCACAGCAGGGGAAACAGCTGGTCCGGCCAAACGCTGATGGCGGCCAGACTGCCGCCCGCCAGTATCAAACCGACCACAGACCAGGTCCGCGGCCGGCGGGGTGCCCATGACGGCAGTCCGGTGAAACCGCCGCTGAGCCAGTGGGCGGTCATCAACCAGTCCCGGGTGCCCAGGACCGCCGGCAGGACTGTGGAGAAACTCAGCGTGGCCAGAGCGAAGTAGGTAAGGGGCGGGTATTCAGAGCCGGTGTAGTACCAGTTTTGAACGAACCGGTTGAGGATTTCGAAGAGCCACCAGAAACCGGCGCTGATGGGAAAGAGGCAGATAAAATACCTTGTCTCGTGGAGTATCATGCAGCGGGCGCAGTGCCGATAGGCAAGGGCGTTCACCACCGTGATATAGGAGAGCCACAGTGGAAGAAATGTGTGAGGCTGAAACGGGGTGAACCACGAGAAACGGTTCCAGGAGAGCATCCAGAACACGGCACCGGCGATCACCCCCAGCCATCCCCACCACGGAAACGGCTTGGCAATGGGCGTCGGCGGATCGCCGCGACTACGGCTGCGAATGCCCATCACCACCAGTGCGGCAACGACACCCACGCCAAACAGCGTATACCCCAGGAACACCGGCAGGGAAAACCCGGCGTGGACCACATGCTGCGTCGTGGGCGGAAATTCCAGATAGCGTCCGGTGGGAATACCGGCCACGCGGGCGCCCAGCAAGGGCAGCAGCACCACGATGGCGGCGACCCCGGCCAAGAGCACCAGATTGGCCGGGAGGGTATCGCCGCGGTTCACCATCGATGCCGCCTCGAGATCATTTTTTATCCTTCAGCGCCGCATGGGCGGCGGCCAACCGTGCGACGGGGACCCGGAAGGGTGAGCAGGAGACATAATCCAGCCCCAGCTCGTGGCAGATATAGATGGATTTTGGATCGCCGCCGTGTTCGCCGCAAATCCCGAATTCCATATCCGGACGTTTTTCTTTGGCCCGACTCACGGCGATCCTCATCAATTCCCCCACCCCGTCGCGGTCCAGGTGGGTAAATGGATTGGACGGCAGAATTCCGTTTTCGATGTACTCGATGAGAAATCCGGCCTCGGCATCGTCGCGGGAAATGCCGTAAGTGGTCTGGGTCAGGTCGTTGGTGCCAAAGGAGAAGAATTCGGCGTAGTCGGCAATCTGGTCTGCCGTCACCGCTGCCCGCGGCAGTTCGATCATGGTGCCGAATTTGTAATCGATCTCGGTTTCCTTTTCTTCCATGACTTTGCGGGCTTCGGCTTCGAGCACTTCGCGCTGCCGCTTGAGCTCATTGGCATGGGCGGTGAGCGGAATCATCACCTTCGGTCTCACCGTGATGCCTTCACGAGTCACCAAACAGGCCGCCTCGAAGATGGCTCGGACCTGCATCATGGTGAGTTCCGGGATGTGGATGCCGAGCCGGACGCCCCGGAGACCCAACATGGGGTTTTGCTCTCGCAGGCTTTCGGCCCGTTTGCGGATGCTCTCCTTTTCCCGGATCTGGTGAAGCAGGTCGTCGATTTCCGCCAGCGTGGCGGCATGTTTGATTCGCAGCTTGAGATCGGAAAGCTGCTCCATGAGTACCACGAGATCGGGAAGGAATTCGTGGAGCGGCGGGTCGATGAGGCGTATAATGACGGGCAGCCCGTCCATGACCCGAAACAACCCGGCGAAATCATCGCGCTGGAAGGGCAGCAGCCCCTCGAGCGCCGCGCGCCGGTCAACATTGAGATCGGCCATGATCATTTTCTGAAAAAGCGGCAGGCGCTCTGTTTCGAAAAACATATGCTCGCTGCGGCACAACCCGATGCCCATGGCACCGTAATCCCTGGCGCGTTTGGCGTCTTCCGGGTAATCGGCGTTGGCCCACACCCCCAATGTGCGGATCTCGTCGGCCCAAGACAGAAGCTTGATGAGCCAGGCATCCTTGATGTCGGGAATCCGGGTTTCAAGCTTGCCAAGAAACACTTCACCGGTGTTGCCGTCGATGGACACCCAGTCCCCTTCGTTGACTTCGGTATCCTTGACACTCATTCGGCGTTTGATCATGTCAATTTTCAGGGCGCTGACCCCTACCACCGCCGGCTTGCCGAACTGCCGGGCCACCAGGGCCGCATGGCTGGTGCGGCCGCCGCGACTGGTGAGGATGCCCTTGGCGGCCAGCATGCCGTGCACATCGTCAGGCTTGGTTTCGGGACGCACCATGATGACCTCTTTGCCCGCTTCTTTACCCCAGGCTTCGGCCAGGTCGGCATCGAAAGCCACGACTCCGAACGCTGCACCGGGAGAGACGTTCAGACCCCTGGCCAGAAGCTTTCCGCCCTGGTGCGCCGCTTTGATGGCGTCATTGTCGAATTGGGGGTGCAAAAAGAAGTCAACTTGACCCGGTGATACCCTGGAGACGGCGGTCTCTTTATCGATGAGCCCTTCCTCCGCCATTTCCACCGCGATGCGCACGGCGGCTTGCGCTGTTCGTTTGCCGTCACGCGTCTGGAGCATCCATAGCTTGCCCTTTTCGATGGTGAACTCGATGTCTTGCATCTCGCGGTAGTGCTGCTCAAGCTTGGCGGCGATGTCGGTCAGTTCGGCCAATGCGGACGGCATTTCCAGTGCCATCTCCTGGATGTCTTTGGTCATCCGGATCCCGGCCACCACATCTTCGCCCTGGGCATTGGTGAGGTAGTCTCCTTCGATGACGGGCGCCCCGGTGGAGCCGTTTCGGGTCATGGCCACGCCGGTGGCGCAATCATCACCCATGTTGCCGAAGACCATGGCGACGATGTTTACGGCGGTACCCAGATCGTGAGGGATGTCGGCGGCATTTCGATAGTCCACGGCCCGCTTGCCGTTCCATGACCTGAAAACGGCTTCAGTGGCCATTTTCAGCTGTTCGTAAGGGGCCTCGGGGAAGTCATGGTGGGAATGCTGACGAAAAATCGTTTTAAACATCCGGATCACATGCATCCAATGCTCTGCGGATAACTCGGCATCGGCCTCGACGCCGGCCTTCAGCCGGGTCTCTGAAATGACCTCCTCGAAAGGCTCGTCCGGAATGTCCATGACCACACTGCCAAACATTTGAATCAGGCGACGGTAGGAATCGTAGACGAAGCGGGGGTCGTTGGTGAGAGAGATCATCCCCTGCACGGTGTGATCGTTGAGACCGATATTGAGAACCGTGTCCATCATGCCGGGCATGGAGAATTTGGCGCCGGAACGGCAGGACACCAGCAGAGGATTCGCCGGATCTCCAAAAGACTTTCCGGTCTCGGACTCAACCTCCTTCATGGCCGCCGTCAGCTGCTCCCACATGCTGTCGGGAAAAACGCCTCCCGCTTTCAGGTAGGCGTTGCAGGCTTCTGTGGTTACTGTAAACCCTGGGGGCACCGGCAGGCCGATGCGATGCATGTCGGCCAGATTGGCGCCTTTGCCGCCAAAAAGACCCCGCAATTTTTCCCAGTCGCCGCCCACATAGCGTTCGGCCGCCGCCACCTCATCAAATCGATACACCCACTGTGTTGTCATGTTCGTCACTCCATTGAGATTCGGTTGATCCTGCGGTGTCGGCGCCAAAGCGCCCTTCGTGAAGGGGGTTGCGTCATCGACCGGTGGCGACGCCGGTGGCGTTCTCAGGCTGACAGCGCCTGTCGCCGACCGGGTAGCGGCCGGTAGCTCCTACCCGAAGCTGCGGGAAAAGATAACATTGCGTCGCCGACGTGGGGAGATCATCATGCAACAGCAACCGTCGGGAGGGAATGGTCGTGACATGAAACCCTTGATGTGCCGGGATTATAAGAAACCTCATAACGGCTGTCAATTGTGGTCGTCTTGACTCTCTTCTTTCATCCCGCTATCTTCGGCCCCTGTTTGATACGACGCTATCAAAGTATTCGATGCAGGAGATCCATGACGACGGGGACCATGAAATCCAACGCGCTGCTGCTGATCACCGCGGCCATCTGGGGATTCGCCTTCGTTGCGCAGCGGGTGGGCATGGATTTCGTAGGCCCGTATACCTTCAACGGTGTGCGCTTTGCCCTGGGAAGCCTCTCGCTCGTGCCATTGCTGGTCATGACGGCCAACGGCGCCTCTGGGGCCGCCGGCAGTTCGGCCGTGCCAACAACCTGGAAAACCATTTTCGGCGGCGTGCTAGCGGGTTCGGCACTGTTTTTGGGGGCTTCATTCCAGCAGGTCGGATTGGTGTACACCACCGCCGGAAACGCCGGATTCATCACCGGATTATACGTGGTTATTGTACCCCTGATGGGTCTTGTCTGGGGCCAGCGCCCGGGCGCGGGTACCTGGGTCGGCGCCATACTGGCTGCGGTGGGTCTTTATTTTCTCAGCGTCACTGCAGCATTTACCATTTCCTACGGGGATGTGTTGGAACTCATCGGTGCTTTTTTCTGGGCCGGTCATGTCCACATCATTGCTTGGCTGTCTCGGCGCATTCAACCGTTGCGCATCGCTTTTGTCCAGTTTGTCACCTGTGCGCTGCTCAGCCTCGCAGCGGCCGTGTGGCTTGAAGAGATGACCTGGGGGGGTATCGAATCGGCGCTGATGCCCATTCTGTATGGGGGGCTCATGTCGGTGGGAATCGCCTACACCCTCCAGGTCGTCGCACAGAAAGAAGCGCACCCGGCGCATGCAGCGATCATCTTGAGCCTGGAAGCTGTGTTTGCCGCCCTTGGCGGGTGGATGCTACTGGGAGAATTGTTGTCCCTGCGGGGGTTGATTGGCTGTGCCCTCATGCTAACCGGCATGCTTCTCTCACAGGTGGGCCCACTGCTGAAAAAGAACAGCCCTGCCCCTGACGCCGCCGCCATCAGGCCAAGCACCTGACCGCGCGACGCTACTTGAACGCCACCCCCGGTTTTACACCCACGAGTTTGAGAATTTTGGCCATGGGGCAAAATCCCGTGAAAGCCGCCTGGAGCAGATTGGCGCCCACGAAGGCCGTAAACCAGAGCCAATGCGGCGAGTGAATGGCCGATAACAGGACGCTGAACAGAACGAAACAGCCGGCCACACCCATGACGATGCGATCAATTGACATGATATTCTCCTTTGATTCGAATAGTTTTGAATCACTTCATCGATTGCGCTTTTCCCGCTCGGAGGTTGCAGATCACCGTCATTTGGCGGCAAGCATACGCAGGTGTCGCTGAATCTCCCTTTGTACGTTCACCGGGGAGCCCCCTCCTTGGGACATATTTATACTAACACTTTTAGATCTTCGTTGTCGATTTTGGTTACAAGTCGCTGGGATGAAGTACTTCATGGATGGCCTTACGAACGGCCAGTGAAAATGCGGCCAGTGCAAAAGATCCGCCGATCTTTTCTGCGGTGAAGGAATCTCGCAGGGAGGTGGACAATTCCAGCTGAACACCCCGAACCGAGGGGAACCGGTTGCAGAGATTGCGGGGGTGGCGTCCGGGGTATTTCTCCGACTCGGCAGCGCGGATGCCGGCTTCAAAAAGTTGTTCGGCCATGCTCCGGCGCAGGCTGGCATCTCTGCCGCCGATAAAGACGATGCGCTGCGGTTCCCGACACCCGTGGATCACCACCAGGACGGAGGCGCCGGTGGCAAGGGTCATTGCCCGGGGTTCATCGAATCGGGTGCTTGGCAGGTGGATGGCGCGGTTGCCAACGGTTAGTGTGCCGATAAAGGCATAGTAGCCATGATCCGTTCCGGCAACGGCTCGGGCGATGCAGTGAGTGCCCGGCTCAATGCCGCCCCCATGGGGGGCCATGATCAGCACGCCTGAGGCGCCCTGCCGCCAAACGACGTGATAGTCTCTGCCCTCCAGGTAAAGGCGCTCGATATCGGCGTAGCCCGCCGGTGGCGATTGCCGGCTCCCGTTCACCTTGAAGATTCTCCTCTCGTGAATTAGAATGTGTCTACTGTCGAAGCCGCCGCCGGCTTGTGGACCATGCCATTACCGTGTTGAGGCGCATCGGCCACGGGCTCTCGCTGACCATCCACCCCATATGAGGACATTGTCATGAACGAAACTACTTTGACTGAGGTGCTTGACACCGCCATCCAGCGCGAACGGGAGGCCCATGGCTTTTACACCGATTTAAAGGGGCGCGTCCAGGACGACAGCACCCAGCAAACCCTCGATTTTATTGCCACCGAAGAACTCAAGCACGAAGCGTTCCTCGTTAAATACAAGGACGGTAAATTGGGCTCTGGCGCCTTGCAGATGCGTCAGGCCATCCACTATAAAATCGCCGAATACCTTGAGGAGCCGTCGGTGACTGAGGTCATGTCCAGCCAGGAAGTTTTCCTGGTGGCGGCCCACAGAGAAAGCCGGTCCCATCGATTCTACACGGAACTTGCTGCGCTTCACGAAGATCCTGAACTCAACAAGATGCTGATGAAGATGGCCAACGAGGAATTGAAGCACAAGGAAAAAATGGAGTACCTTTACGCCAATACCGCCTTTCCCCAGACTGACGGCGGATAAACCCGCGAGACATGCCGCTGAAGTCATGGACGGCACGGCCGACTTACAACTGTGATTCGATGGGCAACAACCCCATCGGCAATCTCCTCAATTCCATTTTTTCATAGGCTTTGGCCTACACGGCGGTCGTTGATACCCATCGGCGAGAACCGGATCTGCGCGTCTGCCGTGGTGACGACTCCGGCTACTGTCGAATGGCGAAATTGACCCGGCTGAACAGCGCTTCCGGGGTGCCGTCCGCGTCTCTCTCCGGCGTCATGTCCGGTTCCCTCAAAAAGACCCGACCGCTGTCGATACGCTCATCGGCCAAAATGAATTCCGTCGCCGCCTCCGCACGATTCATCGCCAGGCGCCGCAAATCGGCATCTGTGATTTGGATACTGGTGTAGATCAGTTTTTCCATTTCTTCCGGCGGCAGGACCTTCTCAGAGCCATCCGGGTTGCGGGGTTTGGGAAAATCCGCCCGATCGTAAATCCGTTTGATGTATGCCGCGAACTCTTCTGCGGAGAGCGATTCAGCAGCCTCCGGTGGGGTTGACGGGTCCTTTTTTAACAGGTCCCGCAATTTTTCCGATTTCACCTGATCCTTCAGTCGTCGGTCTCGCAGGCTGAGGGCGTCGGGCTCGGGATTGACCTGTCCCTGAACCTCGATGGCGACGCCCGGGCGTTCCACCATGGCGGCCACGAGCTGCTCGAGGGTGCTCGTGGCTTCCGGGGTGAGGTCGGGGCTGCCGGACTCGAAATCGACATAACTCAACTCAGGCCCGCCGCTCAGCGCACTGCCCAAGGCGGCAAAGGGCGCTGTGATGATTTTCGTGATGGTGCCCAGCAGCACTTGGAAGATGACGCCGGCGATACTGAATTGGGGATCATCCAGGCTGCCCCTCACCGGGAGATCCAGCTGAATGCGGCCGCTGGAATCTTTGAGCAGGGCGACGGCCAGGTCCACCGGCAGACTGATGGCATCGGGGCTGTCGACGGAGTCGCCCAGGGTGAACTGATCCAGGAAGACCTTGTGGTCTCCGGCCAACTTTTTGTCTGATATTTTGTATCCCAAAACGAGGGTGAGCTTGCCCTTATCCAGCTGGCGACCCAGATACTTTCCCGTATAAGGGCTGAACGGGCTCAGGTCGATGTCGCCGAACTCGATCTGAATGTCGGTGTACTGGTCTTCGATGAGGGGGTTGATCTCCCCGGTGATCTTCAGGGGGGACTGGTTTTCAAGCCGTCCTGCGAGAAATACATTGGCCCGGGCCAACTCATCCGAGGAAAGCCCTGAAATCGTTCCCCCCAAATCGAGCATTTCGGTATCGAACGGCGGCTGAACGGAATTGTCGGAAAAATCAACCTTCCCACCCTGCAAGGTGATTTTGGCGATTTTTATATCGGGCATCGACCCCTTACCGGTTGCGGTCTCCACAGGTTCTTTCGGCTTGTTGTCGACAGGCGCTTTCTCTGAAGGTGTTTCCTGGGTGGGCGAGTTCAACAGTACATCCTTCAGGTTGACAGACCCATCCGGGTTGACCGCCACCCGGGCATAGTAATCCGTCAACGCCACCTCTTCCAGGCGCACCTTGAGCGGCATGAGGCTGATGTCGATGCCAGACAGGTAAAGCGACTCCCAGGTCAAGAGATCCTTCACGGTCTTTTTGTCAACGGAACCGAAATTGTTGGCAGCCGCCTTGCCGGTAAACCGCAGGTTCAGATCTTTCTTGACGTCGGCGGTGAGCGTTCCCTCTGCGTCAAATTTGCCCTTGGTAATGAGGGCGCTCACTTTCTCCGAAAAATAGGGCTGAACCGGAATGATGCTGAGCCCTTCGCTTTGAATATGCAATGTTGCCGAGGGGGGATGGACGGCGATGTCTCCCTTGATTTTGAAGGTGCCGTCCCGGGCGCCCACCATGGCGACATTGAGCCGGCTTTTATTGTCCTTTTGGGTGGAGAGCGATTTGAGCGTCAGATCGATGTCCTTGATTTGGATCTTGGCATCTTCCCGGAGGCTTTTATCCGTGAACTGGACGCGAATGTCGGAAACGGCGGTCGTCTCCACCAGCACAGAAAAGGGCAGTGCATCGAAAGGGTCCTTGTTGGAACCATGTTTTGCCGGTGGTGTCTGACCCTGCGCTGGCGGTTCGGATGACGTTTTCGGCAGCAGGGCATTTAACAGATTGATCTTTCCGGCAGCATTGCGGATCGCTTGTATGCCGCCGCCGCTGGATGCGATGGCCGCCACCTGAATCGTATTCTGCTCGGGAATCATTTGCACTCCCGTCACACTGAACTGGGGGATCTCTACCATTTCGGATCCATCGGCCACTGCCCGAAGGCGGATATCAGAGACGGCGATTTGCGCCGTTTCAAGCGAGGGCATGCCGCTGCCCACGGCCAGCATGAGACCGGACAGCCCCATGTCGATCCCCCCCACCGATAGCGTTGCAGGTTCCTCCACGGCATTGTCGGTAATCGACGCGGAGACATCTGACACGCTGAGGCTGGTAAGCCCTATCCGCCAGGGTGTGGTGTCGCCGCTGGTTTCAACAGGCGGAGCAGGGGTTGGACCATTGGGCGCCGTCGCTGCCTCGGGCGGGCTCACCAGATCGAGGAGATCGATGGTGCCGCCTTTCGTTCTCGAAACCTCTGCCCGTGCGCCGGCGATGACAATGCTGTCGATGGCCACTTGGGATTCGGTGGGTTCCAGATTGACGTCCAAGACGGCCAGTTTTCTCAGTGAAACCAATGGCGGATCGCCTTTGGGTGATGCCACCCGGAGATCGTCAAGATTGAATCTGGCCTGGCGCACTGCCGGCAACCCCATACCCCCCTCACCAGCGGGGTACTGGTAATTGAAGGCGAGGCCCACCGCACCGCTCTCGATGCGTCCTTTGAAATAGGGGGCGACGTAAGGAGAAAGCGGTGACAGCTGAACTCCAGAAATCTGGACATTCCCATTGGTTGAGAGGGCTGCCAGATGAATTTCACCATCCGCTTTTACCTGCACACCAAGGTCGGTCTCCAAGGAAATGCGAAATGTTCCGGGCTCCTTGGCCCGGGTGCCCATGCTGTCGGCTACCAGGTCGAAGGCGGTGACAGCCGTGGCAAATCCAGGTGATACGGCGTTGTCCTGCCACTGTAAACGGGCGTTGCTGATACGAAGATGCTTTAGCAGGGCTGCCGGCAGGACGGGTTTGGCTGTCGGTGTCGATGCTGGGGTTTCGGCGCTTCCCGACGGTGGCTGCTGACTCGACCCGAGGGCCAGCAGATCGGAAAAGTTGAAGCTGCCGTCGGCGTTTCGAATCACCTTTATGGCCGGCGCATCGATTACCAATGACTTAAGCGTAGGCGTGAAGGTGAGGGCCGAAACAATCTCGGCATTGGCGGTGATGGAACCCACGGAGACAAATTCGCCGCCGTCCGGCTCCCCCACCGACGCATTGTTTAACTGAAGGCGAAGGGTAAACGGGTTGAACGCCACATCGCCCAGTCCGAAGGGCCTTTGAATCGCCGCGGACACTTTTTCAGGCACCACCGCTTTGATGATTGCAGGCACGGCGAAAAAGCCAGCGATGGTATAGAGGAAAATCAGGCAGGGAGCGATGATGAGAATCCGTTTCAGGTTCCTGCGAATAAACGCCATGCTTTTTTCAAAAGCGGCCATGTCGTGTGCCCCAAGTGGTGGGATGATTGATTGCCTTTCAAACCCTGGGCGTCGTGTTGGGTCCCGGGCGAAAAGCGTTGCTGCTGGCGAAACGACGTTACATTGCGGACGGCGGCCGCAATGCAGGCAACCGGCAATGCCGGTGGCTGTTTACTGGACTGATGCCGGTGAAAAACATTACAAAGTCTTATGTGCTGCCTTCAAGAAAATAATAAAAATAGGGGTTCACCGGGCGGTGTGGGTCTACAGGTTGTCGGTGACATTAATTTTACATTCTACGCATTGTGCCACGGCATTATACACACTTCTGGCATTTCTTCCCATCCTCGCGGCGACCCTTGTCTCCCGCGACGGCGTTGCGTCCTACTTTTTCGGCCGGTTATGGAGCTGGCTGGTGATCAAAACACACCGGGTCCGCGTCGTTATCGGTGCGCCCATCGAGACGGCGAACATCATGGGTTTGACTCAGGGCGTCATGTGGTCTATTTCTTGGGCGGCCAAAAAACCCTGATTGCAGCAACTACCCGTGTTAAACGCCTTCCCGGAAGGAGCCTTCATGTTTGATGATGACATCGAAAAACTCAATTTCAATGTGGATCCCAACAATCTGTACGTGGAAGAGGGATATACCGATCTCAAGGTCGCCTCCATCCGTCGTTTGGCGCCGGTAAACGTCGATGGTACACCGGATCCCAGCCGAACCCCGATTTTCGTCGGGACCACCCAGGTGCTCACGCCAGAGGGCCCGTTACCCATTCAGGCGCCGCTGATGGCCAATAATTTGAAAGAGGCCGTGGACGTTTTTGCGGATTCCATGAAAAATGCCGTGAGAGAAATGGTGCAGGAGGCCAAGCGAATGAAGCAGGAGGAAGCTTCCCGCATTATCGTTCCGGGTAGAGAGTAGGGGGCTCAGTCTTGCACCGTTTACCCGAGGCCCATCGCGGATCGCGGTGACGCAGCCGGAGATGTTACCCATGCCATATCTCAGTATTGAGACCAGCAGATTGCTAACCCCCAGCGAGGAGCGCGCGTTTCTGGCGCAGGCCACCGAGCGCGTTGAGTCCCTCCTCGGGAAGTCGCGGGCCTACATCATGGTGTCCATCAAGTCCGGGCAGGCCATGACCTTTGGCGGTGACAGCGATCCCGCGGCGTTTGTTCGTTTGAAAAGCATCGGGATGGATGCTTTGCAGTGCCCCGAATTGGCTGCGGCACTCAGCCAACTGCTTGAGGCCGAATTGGATATCCCCCCGGATCGCGTTTTCATCGATTTCCAAGACCTTGACCGTTCGCTATTTGCCTGGAACGGCAGAACATTTGTCTGACCCGCCAGGGTAAGCGCCCCCCCAGTTGACAGGTCCCAGACGGCGACACTATTCTATCGTCCGTTTACAAAAGGCTGATGATGCTCTCAATATCTACTTTGATCCGGTTAGTGATAGTAGTGCTCGCGGTTGTGGTCATCGCGGCCGGTTGTGGCACGACCAACGGACGGCCGGCGCTTACGCACAGTGCCGCAACCATCGCAGATGAAAACGGCCTGATCCGCCCGGTGGTGGAGAAACTCGCCGTGAATTTCCGTGAACTGCGGGTGGTCTACGATGATCTCCACATTGCGGCGCGTGACGCACTCAGCGGAGAGCGGCCGGATCGTCAATTGGACTATATTCAAAAGGTTTACCTCCATGTGAACACCGCATTGATGGTGGCCGAATCCCAATATCAGATGCTGTCGGTGATCCATTATGTCAGTGATGACCGACGCACGGATTACTTGACCCTGCGATCACGGGGACTGGACAGGGCGCGTGCCCGTATGGAGGATGCCATTGAATTTATTGGCCTCTACGACGCATTCATCAGGAACTCGAAGGCAACGGAGGCCATCTCACGAGCGCGGGCGCTGATTCAGGGCAACATTTACCTGTACAGCCGGCTGCTGGATATTCTTGAACCGCTGGTGCATCCGGCAGGCGCCTTTACGCCGGATCCATACGCACCCATTTGATCTACAATATGTCGAAAAAATTCATTGACATCCCACCATATATGGTGGCATATGCGCACTGCGTCTTGTGACTGCTCCTCTTCTTTCTGCGTCTGGCCTGTTTTCGCCGGTCTCGACTTCGACCGAATCACCACAAGCGCAATTTTCGGAGCCCCCGCGTCCCTTACGGCCGGGGGCTTCGTTTTTTTGCGGCATGCCTATCGGGTGGCACCCCCATAATGAGCGGCAAGGGCGGACACGATTACCACGTCCGCTGATCTGAATATGACCAAACGCCGGGGAACCGTTAACCCCATCGTTGCATAAGCAAAATGGCAACCAATTTCCAACATACTAAAATCATAAGAAAGGCCGTATGTTTCCAGGCGTAACCGCCTGTGAATTGATGGGATTAGGGATTTAACTGCCATTTTCTTTGCCGCCGGCTTTCGCAACGTTGGGGCCAATAGCGGTGCTAAAAAAGGGGTGGGTGGCTCATAGGGGGGTGAGCCACCCGGAGGTTAGAGATGAAACAGTAGGTATTGGTACTAATTAGGTAACGGGCGTTACCTGATGTTAGGTTAACGCAGGGGCGGCAGGTGTCAAGCACGAATACCGCATTTCTTGAATATCACCGCAATGCTGAGTGGCGACGGTCCACAGATGGCCTCTGGTCGATCATTGCTCTTTGTAAGCCATTGGGTCCAGCGGCGAAGCCCACTCAGTCTGCAGTTCTTTCACGATGAGCAGCCCCCCCATGAGCGCCATGCATATTGCCTGGTTCATTTCAGCCCACGGTTTTGGTCATGCCGCCAGGGCAGGTGCCGTCATGGCGGCCTTGCGACATTTTCATCCAGGTGTCCGTTTTCACGTCTACACCTCGGTGCCCGCCTGGTTTTTTGAGGATCCGGCGATTGCGCCTGTCGTCCTAAGGCGCGTGGAGACGGATGTGGGCGTCGTGCAGGACACACCGCTGGCCGAGAACCCGGGAGAGACCCTCCGGCGCCTCAACGCATTTTTCCCTTTGTCTGACAGCGCCATCCGCGGTCTGGCCGATGAGCTGGCTCAAAAGGAAGTCAGCCTTGTGGTGGCGGACATCGCTCCGCTGGGCATTGCTGTCGCCACCATGGCCGGCATTCCTTCGGTGTTGATCGAAAACTTCACCTGGGATTGGATTTACGCGCCCTATGTCGGCCGCTGGCCGGGGTTTGAACACCATATCGCGTATTTGGGGAAACTGTTTGACGGCGTTGGCGTGCGCATCCAGACAGTGCCGGTGTGTCGGCCGGTAGCCTGCCATCTTACCGCTGCACCCATCAGCCGCGAGGCCCGCGCCCCGGTGTCGGCGATCAGGGCCAGCCTGGGGATTCCCGACGGGAAATATATGGTGCTCCTGAGCCTCGGGGGAACGCCGGTGTCTCAGGGTGCGCTGTCAGCGCTTCGGGTGCCCGAGGGGTTTCGCATCGTGGCGCCCGGGGGGCCTGAATGCCTAGCAAACGTGCACCGGGTGGTGCGGCTTCCGACCCACTCGCCGTATTACCATCCGGATCTCATCCGCGCCGCCGACGCTGTCGTCGGCAAGGCCGGCTACAGCACCATGGCCGAGATTTATCGTTATGGGACACCCTTCGGTTTTGTCTCACGCCCGGATTTTCGCGAAGCGCCGGTGATGGAGGCGTTCATTAAAGAAGAAATGGGCGGATGTCGCGTGCCGTCGTCGGTGTTTGAATGCGGCGACTGGGGAGGGTTCTTGGCCGACCTTGTCGCGATGCCGGCCCGCACGGCGCCCGTTGAAAATGGTGCGGATACGGTGGCCCGGTTTCTCACGGCACGTTTTGGTGACGGCCCCGGGATAGTCGTCAGCGACGGCTGAGCAATTCTTCGAACGATCGCCGGCTATCGATCACACGGCGGCGATCCGGATCAAACACCTCAAAGGTGACGGTGCCATCGTAATCCAGCGCGTTCATTCGGCGGGCAAGGGCCGCAAAATCCACGGACCCGTCTCCTAGGGGGAGATGATCGTCGTTTTTGCCGGCGTTGTCACTGAGGTGGATGTGGGCGAGGCGATCGGAAAACCGGTCGATAAAAGCCAGCATCCGTCGACTCCGGGGTGAACGGATATTGGCATGGCCGGTATCTAGGGTCAGCCGCAGTTGCGGAAACCGTTCGAAAATGGGCTGATACTCGTCGACTTCGAAAAACGCGCCATAGGCAGGGAACATGTTTTCAATGCACAGGGTCATGCCGCTCTGGTCTCCGGCCGCCGCAATGGCGGCGATGCTTTCCATGGCCAGTGCTTTTGCCGCGGGCAGCACATGGCTGCCCATGCCCCGAATGAGGCCCGGGTGAAACACCACCTTTTCCGCGCCCAGTTCACCGGCGGTCTCCAGCGCGTCAAGCATTTCGGCCACAGAGGCCTGGCGAATGCGATCTGTAAGGTCGGCGGTGTGAACGAAGGTGGGCAGATGGCAGACGAGACCCAATCCTGCATCGGAGAGTGCGGCGCGGATGCGACGGCGGGCCTTACGCAATTGGCTGAAATGCGCCATGGGTGGATCCATGGCCAGTTCCACATAATCGAATCCCAATTTTGCGAAGGTGTCGATTTCTTCAATTACCGGCAGAATGGGAAAATTCATGGCGCCGTATCGCATGCTGTCTCCTTTTCCATGAGGCCGGTTGCGCTCAGCGAGCGGCCCGCCGGCATCAGCCCGGACATCTCAGCAAATGCCAGCGCGCAATGCAATGTTTTCTTTCGGGTTCATGCCGATAATGACGGTTGGCGCCCGCATCACGACCGGCGTGGAAAATACGGTGCGGTCGATTGTCAGAGGGGGCCGGTAAGGTTAGAAACAGCACCATGTTCTCCTTGCGTGCCGGAGCGTGCATGTCGCAAGACTGCGGGGCGCCAGGTCACCAACAACCCGTTACATGAAAGAGAGGGCGATATGACGATAGCGAGTCCCATGGCCATTGCCGAGAAAGCCATGGCACAGATTCAGAAGGGTGCCTTTTTAACGGTTGCTGCCGACGGGAAAGTCAATACCATGACCATCGGCTGGGCCACCATCGGCTACTGCTGGCGCAAGCCGGTATTCATGGTGGCCGTCAGGGATTCCCGGTACACCTTCACCTTGATGGAAAAGGCGGCTGACTTCACCGTGTCGGTACCGGCCACGCACATGAAGGACGAGATCATGTTCTGCGGCACCAAAAGCGGCCGTGACGTGGACAAATTCGCCGCGCTCGGCCTAACTGCCGTCAGCGCCAGAAAAGTTGTCTCTCCGGTTCTCGACATCCCCGGGGCGCATCTGGAGTGCCGGATCATTGTAAAGACGGCCATGGACCCG
The DNA here is from genome assembly GCA_964446485.1 of uncultured Desulfobacterales bacterium. Taxonomy (GTDB): domain Bacteria; phylum Desulfobacterota; class Desulfobacteria; order Desulfobacterales; family JBDRRP01; genus JBDRRP01. The sequence continues at coordinate 32,030 of CAYUOU010000018.1, forward strand.
CTGCTCATAGCCGGCGACCTCGAACCGCTGTATCCTGAGAAGGACTACCATATCCTTTATTTTGGGGAGATCATGGCCTGCTATGAAAGGTAGACGGCCGGCAGATCCCCTAAATGGCCGTCGCCGTAAGGGCCAAGGTGTTTGCCGGTCTTACCCGGATCATAATGCCCACCGGCGGCCAGCCCTGGTATAATTTTGCCGTCTTTTTCCCCGGGTTCGCAGCTGGGGTTTTCGTGAAGGTGAAATCCGTGGATGCCGGGCGTCAGCCCTTTCAGGTCCGGGGTGAACAATATGCCGTAAGGTGTTTTTTCAATGCGGCCTTCCCTTGAAAACTCGGCAAGAACCTTCTACATTGCCCTCCGTCGAATTCATCCCATCGAAAACGAGTAACCGATGCCGGAACGCCCCAAAACGCCGACGTATTTTGTTTTTTACCTGCTCTTTTCACCGGATACCTGGCGGCTACTGGCGGGGTTTGTCGCCGCCTTGCTTTTGGTACCGAAAATCGCTCCCGTTGATATCGGCACCCCCGGTCGGATCATGCTCTATGTTATGGTGCTGGCCATCGGCTGGGCCGCTACGGCCAAGCCGGCCCAATGGATAACCGCCGCCCTCAAGAAATACCTTCTGGGCGATCGGCACCCATAGCCGGCCAGACTGGGGCGTTTTCCGCCTCTCGGGCATGACCCCCGCTATGGGCCTTCGGCTTTTGCAACGTTGGGGTTAACCACCTCATCGGCCACCTGTCTCATGATTGGGAAAGGTTGCGACAGCCCATGATATCGGCATCCGTCCACCGCCCAATGATCATTGCCCACCGCGGCGCCCGCGCCGAAGCGCCGGAGAACACCGCCGCGGCCTTTGATGCCGCGCTGAAGCACCCCATCGACGGCATTGAATTCGATGTTCAGATCAGCGCCGACGGCGTGCCGGTGGTGTTCCATGACGACACCCTGCGCCGTATGACGGGCAGCCGGCGGCGGCTGGCGAGCTGCACCTTCCGGGAGCTTAGCGCCCTGGACCTCGGGGGGTGGTTTGATCCCCGCTTTGCCGGGGAGCCTATCCTCACGCTGGAGGAGATGCTGCAGAGATATGCCGGCGTGACCGATCTTTATCTTGAAATCAAATCAAGCCCCAGAGACCGCACGGCCGCACGCGTTACGGCGCTGACCCGGGAAACGCTGGCCTGCGTGAAGCGGCACTTGCGGCGCCTGAGCCCACGGCGCTTTCACCTGCTCTCCTTTGATGCGCGGGCGCTTGTCCTGGCCCACGAGCTGATGCCGGCGGCGGCATGCATGCGCAACATCGAACCGCCCCGAGGGTTTCCCCTGACGGCGGCTACGCCAGATCGATTGAAGATGGAGATCGATCCCGCCCTGGCGGCGGTAAACCTGGCGGTGAAGATGCTGTCGCCGGAGTTGGCCGCAACCGTCAGGGCGTGTGGTAAACACTTATTCACATATACCTGCAACACGCCGAAACAGCTGCGCCGGGCGCTGGCTGCCGGGGTGGACGGGATAATGACGGACAAGCCCGACTGGCTGGCACAGATGCTGGCGGCAGGGGGGAGATGATCATGTGGAATCGCGACGTTGCATCGTTAAAAGAGCGCACCTTTGACGTTTTGGTGGTGGGCGGCGGCATCTACGGGGCCTGGACCGCCCTTGATGCCGCGCTGCGGGGGCTCTCGGTGGTCCTGATCGACATGAACGACTGGGCTTCGGCCACCTCGTCCGCCTCCACCAAACTGATCCACGGCGGGCTTCGCTACCTGGAGCAGCTGCGGCTGGACCTGGTGCACACCTCGCTGGAAGAGCGCAAGCGGCTGACCGAACTGGCGCCCCACATGGTGACCCCGCTGTCATTTGTCATGCCCGACTATCGTGAAAACCGGGTGGGCCCCCTGAAGCTCAAAACCGGTCTTTTTCTCTACGATTTGCTGGCGGGTTCGGGGCAGCCGGTGCCGCCTCACAGTCGATTGAATCGCCAGCAGATGGTGGATCGCTTCCCGTTTTTAACCCCCCGCCATCTTCGGGGCGGATTCGTTTATGGGGACTGCCAGACCGATGACGTCCGGCTGGTGCTTGCCATTATTCGCGCGGCAGACAGGGCCGGTGCCGTCACGGCCAATTACGTGAAGGCGATGAAGCTCATTTCCGATGTCGGCGACATTGTGGGGGCCGCCGTCACCGATGGCCTCACTGGTGAGCGGTTCACCATTCGCAGCAAGATGGTGGTGAACACCGCCGGACCCTGGGTGGCCAATGTGGAAGGCAGCCGCCGCAAAAATGATTTTGTCCGCTTCAGCAAGGGCGTGCATTTGGTGTTGCCCGGGTTGCCGTGCAAAGAGGCGTTTTTACTCATGACGCATACTGACAACCGGATTTTTTTTCTCGTTCCCTGGTATGGGCGCACCCTGGTGGGCACCACCGACGCCGATTACAACGGCGACCCCGGTCGCCTTCGGGTGACACGGTCGGAAACCGACTATCTGCTCGATGAAATGCGGCCGTATTTACCAGATATGAACTGGGATGCAGATACCGTTTTGGGGGGATTTGCCGGCCTGCGGACGCTGAAAAACGAACCCGGAAAACCGCCGTCCCAGGTGAGTCGTGAATGGCTGTTCACCGAACCGCGCCCTGGGCTGATCACTTCCATTGGCGGCAAGTACACGTCGGCCAGGGCCGATGCCGGCAAACTGGTGGATCGGGTCATGCACCGTCTTATCATACCATGGCAAGACGATGCGCCGACGGTGAATCACCGACTTCCCGGCACGCCGGATGGTGATTTCGGTTTGTGGCGCAAGCAGGCGGTTGCAGACAATCTGGCGGCCGGGATGGATAACGAAATGGCGGCCTGGAGCATTTTTCGCTTCGGTACGGAAGTATCGTCCCTACGGGCGCTCATGTCAGGCAAGCGGTCGCTGTCCCAACGGCTGAGCCCGGATCTCCCCTTTTCCCGGGCCGAGGTGGTCCACGTTGCCCGTACAGAAATGGTTGTTCATCTGGAAGACATCATCCGGCGGCGTATTCCGCTGGTCGTTCTTTCACGCATGGACACGGCATTGCTCGAAGCGGTCGCTCGCCTGGCCGCACCGGAACTGGGGTGGAACGATGAGCGGATTGAGACGGAATTGGAGGCGGTACAAAAACGGTGGGCAGTGAACCGATAGTAGCGCAGCTGCGACGAATGCACCGGTGCGGCGAGATGGATCACTGTGCGCCCATGCGTCGGTCCCAGTCAAACTCCTTGGCCGTCACCCGGTCTTCCATGCGTCTCAAACGGCGATCCAATTGGTCGTAGCGGCGTTTGATCCGCCGCGCGGCATTGTGTCGGGAGTGCACGTAATCGTCGTAGAAATATCGTTCGTCATCGGTTTCCAAGGGGCGTATCGGCCCCGGTTTCATCACCATGGCGGCAATCACGTAGAGAATCACCACCGGCCAATCGATACGCGCGTCCATTTGCGATAGCCCCTTGTAAATTTCCTGGATCATGCGTGCTTCTTCGGCCCGTTCATGCCGATCGGTCTTGGAAATGCCGCCGGTTTTCAACTTGATGCCCATGAGAATCGTCCCTCCAATGACCGCCAGGCTAAGGACGAGGCCGGCAAATACGATACCTACGATGAACACGGCCGTCATGTGATTCCAGCTCCGTGGCTGCCGGGGCAAACACCCGGCACCGATTGTTCGCGGCTAGGACGACGGTGTGCTGTCGCCGAGGCTCGTTTGGCTGCGGGCGGATTTAAGGGCTGCCAGTTCCATTTCAATATCGTCTTCGGCCAGGAGATTGTCAAACGACGCCTCCAGCGTTTCCGGCCGACCCAAATTGATCACCTCGGCTATTGATACCGTTGGTGGTGCAAGAAAAAATCCTGAGGGTCGTAGAATACGGCGTATTCGAACGGGTGGGCAGCAGTCGTGCCATCTCGGTCGATGCGCGCATCATTGGGGCCACCAACGCCGATTTGAGAAAACGGGTCCATGCCGGCCAATTTAAAAGGGATCTTCTTGACCGCCTCTCCTTCGAGGTCCTGTTTCTACCGCCGCTGAGGATTCGCGACGGTGACGTTCCCCTGTTGGCAGAATACTTTGCGCGGCGAATGGCGCGCGAACTGGGCCATGAGGCGCCGCCCCGCATCAGCAACACCGTCATGGCCCTTCTGGAGCGCCATCCCTGGCCCGGCAATATCCGTGAATTGAAAAATGTCGTGGAACGCGCCGTTTACCGCGCCAGAGACGGGCGGGTCGATCATGTGGATTTTGAGCCCCTGAGATCGCCTTATTCACCACTTGAAGACGGCGCAGCACCGGCGCCAGCATTTGAACCGGCTGCGGAGCCGTCTCTATCTACGACGGTGCCGCCCGATGCGATGCCCCTCGGTACCGTGTCGCTACGGGATGCGGTGGCACGTTTGGAAGCGGGTATGCTCGCCGCCGCCCTCAAAAAAACCCAGTATCATCAAAAAAAGGCGGCGGCGCTGCTAGGGCTCACGTATGACCAGTTTAGGGGGGTGAAACGCAAACATGCCGACCGATAGTGGCGCGGTCGGCACATCTGAAGGCGGATTTATATGCGGGGCGTGTTTTCGGATTTAACCATACGCTGCTGGCAGCGGGGACAGTAAACGGTGGCGATGTTTTTGTCGTCCATGTAGGATTCCGAAGAGAACGCTTTTGTGAAGGGTTTCCCGTCCTCGCCGTTACAGCGCTTGTTTTGGCACAAAAATGTGATTTCCATATTCATTTTCCTTGATTCGTCTGTAGACTGGCCGTCAGCAGCAGACGCCAGCCTGAGTTTAATTCTTAGAATAGGGTTCCCAATCCTACTTTTCAAGTAGCATTGGATTAGATTTCGGTGAGTATACCCAACGTTTAGGCGTCAGGCACGTTGAGGGAAATGTCGGCTTTATCCCGCAAATCGTTGATGTAGGCCTCGACGAGCCGATTCATTTCTTCCTGGCGTAATCGGGCGGTGATGTTCGCGGAAACCGCTTCGAAGGGTGCGACCCCTTCGGGCTGGTTCTCGGTGACACGGATCACATGGTAGCCAAAGGGAGTTTCCACCACGCTGCTGGTTTCGCCGGGTTTTAGCGCAAACGCCGCATCGGCGAATGGCGGCACCATCTGATCTCGGGTAAATAATCCCAAATCGCCGCCGTTGGATTTGCTGGGTCCTTCCGAATACTGCCGTGCCAATTTTGCAAAATCCTCACCTGCCAGCGCTTTTTTCCGGACATCTTCGGCGCGGCGCTGGGCTGTTTGCCGCATTTCGGGGGTGTCGTCGGCTTCCACCTTAATGAGAATATGGCTCGCCTTGACCCGGTGCGGCCGGTGGAACAAATCCTGGTGCTCGGTGTAATAGGTTTTCGCGGTTTTGTCGTTGATCTGGATTTTCCCGGCGATTTCCTGGTTGATGAGTTTGCGGATGGACGTCTGACGCATAATGATATCGCGCAGGCCAGCGTCGGTGAGGTCGGCTTTTGTCAGCGCTTCGTTCAGCTTGGCCATGTCGTCGAATCTGCTGCGAAAACTGGCGACCTGAGCGTCCACTTCCGATGGCGTCGCCGCTATGTTAAGACGCTGGGATTCCTGGTAGAGCAGCTCGCCGGCCACAAGGTTATCCACTACCTGCTGGCGCGCCGACTCCATGTTGATGGATGACGGCTGCCGGCCGGATTGGGCCATGCGCCTGAGAAAGCCGTTGATCTCCCGATCATAGACCAACCGGGAAATGGCCTGACCATTTACCATTGCCACGGTGTCGTCCGGTTCCGCAGCCAATAGTTCAAGTGGGGCTAAGATCCACACAATGGCCATGATCACCAAAGCGATGCTCGTGATCCATTTACGATGCATAATATGTGTTTCTGTCCGTGGTGGCGCGGGTCCTGGCGGATGCTACAGGACTTTGACGTTTACAGCCTGGAGCCCCTGGCCGGTCTCCTTGACCTCGTAGCTCACCTTGTCGTCTTTCTGGAGACCGAAATACCCATGGTCGGTGATTTTCGTTTTATGAAAAAACAGTTCTTCACCGTCGACGGTATTGATAAATCCGTACCCCTTTTTATCGTTGTACCATTTCACCATGCCCTCAGCCATGATGGGTGCTCCTTTCTGTGAGTTGCCGCTAAAGATCCTACATTCGAGGCAGGATCGAATCGTTTGCGTTGGTTGTCGGTGCCATGACACATCGCCGCCGGCAGGTGTGTCTGCAGGCGGCGGCGCAATCAACATGACAGTGAAAAAACGCCCGAACGGTTGTCAGCATTCTGCGGAGTCAACAGGGAGGCCAATAGAAGGATGGCGTCACAAGAAAAACCGGGGATGCACAATCGGGCGTCTGGATGCATGCGCATCGAAGACCGATCCCGAACTTATCCCACCGTGCCCGTGATGTCAAAACCAACCTGGGGCAAAAGTGGTTGTCTTTTTAATTGATTCACGCCAATGAATGTCATACTGGCGCGGCAGGCGACTTGGGTTATTCATCATCGAGGGGCTCGGGGCATATGATTGCCACCATCTCACCATTTCTATCCCTATATTCATCCGTTTTGATTTTGCTCATGGGCGTTGGGTTGCTGAGCACCTTTCTCAGCCTGCGCATGACCATGGTCGGATTTTCCACGGATGTCATCGGGTTGATCCAGGCAGCCTATTACCTGGGGCTCGTGCTGGGTTCCTTCTTCTGCCGGAGGTCTGTGGCGCGGGTCGGTCACATTCGCACCTTTGCCGCCTTGGCGGCCATCGCCACAGTGGGCGTGATGCTCCACGGGGTTTTCTTCTCACCGTGGTCATGGGGCCTGCTGCGACTGGTCACAGGCATTTCCGTGGTGGGGCTTTACATGGTCATAGAGAGCTGGCTCAATGAATGCACCGAACCCCGGTCCCGGGGGCGGGTTTTTTCCATTTACATGGTTCTGACCTATCTGGGGTTGGCCATCGGCCAGATGCTGCTGAACCTGGCTGATCCAGCGCTGAACGTTCATTTTTTCATCATCGGTGCCCTGATGGCTCTTTGTCTGGTGCCGGTCTCATTGACCACCGCCATTTCACCCGCCATGCCGGCGCCTTCGCACTTCAGCCTCTTTAATCTCCTGAAAAAAGCCCCCCTGGGAATGGTGGGATGTTTTACAGCAGGTTTGAGCAACAGCGCCTTTTACGCCATGGGGCCGGTATTCGGCCATAACACCGGTCTGAGCGTGTCTCAGCTTTCCATGCTTATGAGCGCCACCGTGATCGGCGGCCTCCTGTTCCAATGGCCCGTGGGCATAGTTTCGGATCGGGTCGACCGGACAAAGGTTCTGCCGGTGCTTTCCGGCGGTGTGGGCATGATCAGTGTCGGGATTCTCCTTACCGCCGGGATGCCCTACGTTGCATTGATGGTCATGATGGTTTGTTTCGGCGGGGCGTTGTTCAGCGTGTATCCGGTGGCCGTGGCCCGCAGCCACGATCTCTTCGATCCCAGCGAGGTGGTGAACGTCAGCACCGGTCTGCTGCTGAGCTTCGGGGTTGGCGCCAGTATCGGGCCTTTGGCGTGCGCCGTGGTGATGAAGGCGCTTAACACCCCTTACGGGCTTTTCGTATTCACCGCGGTCGTTGCCTTGCTTTATTGCGCCATGGTTTATTATTTGCGGCGGCAGGAAATGATCGAAATCGTGCCCGTGGCCGAGCAGGCCGATTTTGTGCCCATGATGCGCACTTCCCCGGTAGTCATGATCATTGATCCTCGCTCAGCACCCGAAGTAGAGGATGCGATGCCTTAACCCCAACGGTCGGTACCGGTCGTCAGTGTTTATCGAAGGCACCTTCTGATGGCGTCATCTGTTTCAAAACAGGCAAAAATCGTTTCTGTATCAGGCAGAAAACCACCGCCCGGAGTCGGCAAGGTACATCCATCTCAACCCGCTTCGTTCTGCTTTGTTCGATAGCCCCAATGCGTCGGGTCGTTACCCATTAGTTCTCCATTTTTGCAGGAAGGAGTCATGCAATGCGTTCAAGAATGAGCACCTTTGGATTTGCGTTGAGGATGGCATTATATCTGATCACGGTCATGTGTTGGTTCGCGGTCGCCATAAATGCGGAGGCGGCCGATGATCCGGCCAAGCAGATCGAGCGGATACTTTCCAAAGTGAAACGCGATATTGTTACATCTCCAAGTCGGGCGGAGAAGGGATTTCTTGAAGCGCGGGAGATGCTCAAGGAACTTGAAAATTCGGACCCTAGGAATGCGAAAATCCCGTCTTTTCAGAAGAATATCGAGCAACTTGGCCAAAAGCTCGAGAAGCGTTTGGGCAGGCCTATTGGCGCCAGCGCGCCAGAGGAGAAAAGGGATACCGCCGCTCAGAAACAGAAGTCCACTCAAACAGCCGTCGCAACTACAGCAGCATCTGGATTGCCAAGCTCGGTCACATCGGCATTACGGAAAATAAATGCGGATTTGGATGCTGTCGAAGCCGCCTTACCGAAAGGGCAAATGCAAACAGCCGTAAATAAACTGAAAACCGCTCAGAAAAAGATGGATGAAATTCAAAATCGCTACGGTGATAAAATTTCGGATGACAATTTGGATATGAAGACGGGGTGGGATCGGCTGGTGTCGGTAGCAGCGAAAGTGAACCAGGTGGCAGCATCTGCTGCTGAAATGGCCGACGCCGAAGCGGCGAAAAAGAAACAAAAAGAGGCACAATCACAAGAATGGATTGATAGGTTTGCGCCATTTGTTGACCCCAAAAGCGATTCATTTCTCCTCATGGGCGCCCAATTCAATAGCGCCTCCAAAGCGGAGCAGGAAAAATGCCGGCAGGCGTATTCGAGGGCAAATGCCTTGATGGCAGAGTACAAGGCGACGGCGTTTCCCTACGGCAAAACTCAAGCAAGGATGCTTCAAAAACGCCGAATCTCGTCATGAAACGGGATATGGACCCCCTGCACAAGGCATTGGAGCGCTATGCTGGCACCGTTGCCGTCGACGATCCCAAGCTGGCTTCCCTCTCGGAAAAGATGGCCCTCATTGAAAAAACCGACGGGGAAAACCGGGCCGTCCGGGCAAAACGAACCTTCATGGCGCCAGACCGGTATTCGGGGAGCGATGCCGAAGCGCTTCGGCAAAAGTCCAACGACATCGTCAAAGAAAAATCAGCCGGCATCCTTCGCGTAACTCTACCGGCAGAGGACTGGAAAGAGAAACAGGGGTGGGAATGGACTGACACCACGAAAACGGCATCGCGTTACCGGGTCACAAAATCGATGACGACGCAAGTTGCTTCCAAGGGCGGCGATGGGAGGGTGTATTTGAATCGTGTGCATCTGGCCAGCGATCGGAAAAGTGATGGCAGTTGGGGGCCGCTTTACGGGCACATCATGTGGTCCGACTGGATAGCAGCGGAAAATGTCAACAAATAGCCCGGCGTTTTTTTTAATCCGGTTATGCGGAATCGGCCTCATCTACAGCGGCAACTTCGGCGGTGTGCGCCGGCCCGGCAGGGGTGTTATCGCCGCATTGCTGACCCGCCTTCCAGACGGCCCGTCACGGGCTACCCGGGAAGTTCCATCCCTGTCAGCAGGTGGTCTTCGAGAAATCGGATTTCTTCGATGCCGGACACCACGATTTCAGGGTCCAGCTGAAGCCTGTCTGAAGCAATCTTTTTTTCGTATTCTACCTGCGATAAAATGTACTTGATGCAGTTGAGCCGAGCCTTCTTCTTGTTGTCTGAGCGGATGATGGTCCAGGGGGAGATGGTCCGGTTGGTCTCGTTGAGCATCTGGAATTTTCTGATGGTGTAATCGTCCCATCGATCCTGGGCCTCTTTATCCACCGGGGAGATTTTGTACTGCTTCAGCGGGTCGGTGATGCGTGAGGTGAACCGCCGCTGCTGCTCCTCTTTCGACACCGAGAAAAAAAACTTGAAAAGGTTGATCCCGGTCTTTACCAGCATCGCTTCGAGCATGGGGACATCCTTTAAGAAGCGCTTGTTTTCCTCATCGGTGCAAAACCCCATGACCGCCTCCACCATGGCCCGGTTGTACCAGCTGCGATCGAAGAGCACGATTTCACCACCGGACGGCAGGTGCTGGATGTAGCGCTGAAAATACCACTGGGTGCGCTCACGGTCGCTGGGCTTGAGCAGCGCCACGACGCGGGCGCCGCGCGGGTTGAGATGCTCCACGATCCGTTTGATGGTTCCCCCCTTGCCGGCCGCATCGCGTCCCTCGAACAGCATCAGGACGCGCTTTTCATTGGCGATGACGTGTTTTTGCCACTTCAGCAGCTCGATCTGAAGTTCTTTGAGTTCTTTTTCGTAGGCGATGGTGGATTGTTTGACCCACACGGCCGCCCGGTCGGCGGCTTTTTTCTTGTCCTTGTTTTTAAAGGCGGTGTGCTCGGAGAGTTTGATCTTCAGTTTGTGCGCCTTTTTTTCTTTTTCATTCTTTTTGCCTTCGTTCTTGGCCGCAGCGGCGGATTTCTTCGGCGGGGCGACGCCTTTCTTGAGTTCGGAGTTTGGAGCTGCCTTGGTGTGCTGTGCCATCTTTCCCTCCTTGTGGAAGATCCGCGTATCAAAAAACAACCATAGCCACACTGGTCAACTGCCGGAGCGTTGCGGCCGAGGTCAGTGATGGCCCCGAGGGGCTACCGCCGTGATCGGTGCCCGGGGCGTCAGGTGAAAGGGTTTTATACTAACGTCTATCATCCGAAGATGCCGTGCGGATGTCAAATTGAAAATCCGCACGGCGGCAGTGAAATCATCCAGCGTCTTTGGAGAAAAGGCAATCCAAAGGAGCGGCCGGCACATCTAAAAACCTATACAATAACAACCTATAGTTTTACATTGACATATACATTATTGAGGACTACAGTTTTCGCGAACCCGAGAGGAGGTGAACGCCATGCAGCATGATCTCACGGCAAAACAACGGCGGTTTCTGGAATATCTCGAGCGTTTTGTGGCCCGAAACGGCCAGGCGCCCAGCCTTCGCCAGGCCGCTGCGGACATGGGGGTCAGCCATGGGGCCGTGTCCCAGATGATCCGGATGCTGGAGCAAAAGGGGGCGCTGCGGCGGGAAGGTCGCTACAGCCGTACCATCCACCTGCTCAACCGTGCGGGACAGGCCGCCGGCGTCACGCGCTGGGTGGAGGTGCCGGTGATCGGGCGCATTGCGGCAGGGCTGCCCCTTTATGCCCAGCAGGAGTGGGATGGGAGCATCGTCATCGACGGATCGGTTTACACGGGCAACAATCTGTTCGCCCTGCGGGTGCAGGGCGACTCCATGGTGGACGCGGCCATTCTGGACGGCGATCTGGTGATCTGCGAGCCCAGCCAGTACGCCGAGAACGGCGATATCGTGGTGGCGCTGGTGGATCAGGAGGAGGCCACGGTGAAGCGATTTTTCCGCCGTCGGGACCACATCGAGCTGTGTCCTGAAAATACAGCCTACACCCCCACGCGCTACGGATTCAACGAAGTGCTGGTCCAGGGGCAGGTGGTGGGGGTGATCCGGGGGCCGGAGCAGATTCACTGATGCGCGATCTTCAGTGCCGGACACGCCGTTTGGGTACGGCTTACGATTCATAGCAAGGGGATTGGATACGATGACGTCCATCGCCCCGGTTCCGGGGCGTTTTTTTGTGGGGAAGGGCATGGGCGATGGCGGACGGTTCGGCCGTTCTCCCGTTCACTCCGGTAGAGAGCCGGGCGGAGGGTGAGTTCCTGGCAACGCGGAACGCCGCGTGAGAAGAATTCCTCCGGACGGCTATTCTTGTATTTTTTTGTCCATGTCGTTCTCCGCGTCCCGGCGTCTCTGGAGCGCGAGAACGGTTTTTGGTGTTGCGATTTTGCAGTGATCGCTATTTCCCGGCGAGAAGACACCCTCGGGTGAGCATGGACCAGCGATTCATCATTCATATCAACGTGGCGGATTTTGCCGTTGCCGTAGAGCGGGCCGTGGACGCCCGGCTTCGGGACCGGCCGGTGGTGGTGGCCCCGGGCGCCGCGGCCCGTGTTGTGGTCTACGACATGAGCGAGGAAGCCTACCGCAACGGGGTGAGAAAGGGCATGCTGCTGCGCCGGGCGCTGGGCCGCTGTCCGGACGCCGCCGTGATCACCCCCCACCCCCACCGTTACGCCCGGGCCATGGCGCGGCTGCTGGGGCACGCCGCGCCGTTTTCGCCACGGATCGAGATGTGCGACCATCAGGGGCACCTTTTTCTGGACGTCACCGGCACCGGCCGGCTGTTCGGGCCGCCCCAGGACGTGGGGCTGCGGATCCGAAAGGCGGTAAAGCGCGACATGGGACTGGACCCCATCTGGTCGGTGGCACCCAACAAGCTGGTGGCCAAGGTGGCCACCCGGATCGTAAAGCCCCTGGGGGAGTATGTCGTGCGGGCCGGTGACGAGGCGTCGCTGCTCTCGCCGCTGCCGGTGTTTCTAGTACCCGGCGTGGCGGCCGATGACGTGCGGCGCCTGCGGGCTTTTCACCTCCGGCTGGCCGGCGAGGTGGCGACGCTGTTGCCCGACCAACTGGAGGTGATGTTCGGCCGCCGCGGCCGGGACCTGCACGCGGCGGTGCGCGGCATCGATGCCTCGCCGGTACGGTCCATGGGTGAGGCGCCGCCCGAAGTGTTCAGGGAACACGATTTCGGCACCGACACCAACGATGTGGCCGTGGTGGCGGCCGCTGTCTTCCGGCTGGCCGAAGCGGCTGGGGCCGACCTGCGCCGCCGCCGCCGGGCTGCGGGCCGCCTCCGGGTGTCGCTTCAATACAGCGACGGCGGCATCCGGGAGGCCGTGGCGCGGCTGCGGCCGGCCAGTGCCCTGGACCTCCGCATTTACGCCGCCGCCAGCGAGGCCCTTCACCGGGCATGGTTCCGGCGAACCCGGGTCCGCCATCTGGCGCTCACCTGCGGGGGCCTGACATTACCGCCGGCCCAGCAGGCCCTCTTCGATGAAGACCGCGCCCGGGACCAACGCGACCAGCGCCTCGTCGAGGCCCTGGACGCCGTGCGGGCGCGGTTCGGAAAAGAGGCCATTTGGGCGGGGCCCAAAACGGGCGGCGGCGGGCAACGGACAAGGGCGGCGGCGATGTGAGTCAGTCAATGCGCTGGCACGTCGGTATTCATGGCGAAAACGCCGCGTTGCCACCGGTCAGCATGACGTTTTATTCCCTGCCGATTCTGGATCCCCGCCTTCGCGGGGATGAGTGCGCAGATAGGTCGGGAGTCGTTTGTCGGGGTCTGTCTTTCTGACGACGCGATTGCGCCGAAAACGGATCCGGCAGAAGAAAGCGCGATGGTATGCTGACGAAACCATATTATGTCTACATCATTGCCAGCAAACGCAATGGAACGATCTACACGGGCGTGACTTCGGATCTGATCCGCCGGATTTGGGAGCACAGTTTTTTATTGAAACGATGTGCTTCTCGCGGTTGTCACACATGACAGTAAAGAGCCCTTCGGAACATTGAAATGATCCCCCTCGTTGTCCGATCCCATTTTTCGCTCATGTGGGGCACGGCCTCGCCGGAGGCCCTGTGCAGGGCGGCCCGGGCCCACGGCTATACCCGGTTGGCCCTCACCGACACCGACAACCTTTACGGGCTGTGGCCGTTTCTTTCCGCCTGCCGACGAAACGGGATCCGGCCCATGGTGGGGGCCGAGGTGAGCGACCCGGCCACCGGTGAGCGGGCCGTGTGCCTGGTGGAAACCGCCGAGGGCTACCGCAACCTGTGCCGGCTCATCACCCGGCGCCACTGCGCGGACCGATTCCGCCTGGTTGCGGACCTGCCGGCGCTGGCCGGGGGGCTGACCGTGCTCACCCGTTCGGCGGCCGCCCTTTGCGCCTGGCAAGACGCCGGTGTTTTCGTGGCGGCGGTGGCTCCCCGAAAGCCCACCGGCTCGGCACTGGCCCTGAAGCGCCTGGCCCGAGCGCGGGGGGTGCCGTTTGTGGCGGTGCCGGGGAGTTTTTTTCTAAAAACGGAAGACTTGCCCGTTCACCGGATGCTGCGGGCCATCGACCTAAACACCGCGCTGTCCCGTCTGGCCCCCAGTGATGTGGCACCGGCCGATGCCTGGCTGGCACCGCCGGAGGTCTATGCCGAGCGGTTCGCCGCTTGGCCCGAGGCCGTCGGTGAAACCGCCGCAGTGGCCGAACGGCTGGCCTTTGACGGTCCTTCCTCGGCGTTGATTCTGCCCCCGTGGCGCGGCAAAAGCGGCGATTCGGCCGACCAGGCCCTGCGCCGGGCCGCCTATGCCGGTGCCCGGCGGCGCTACGGGCGGGACCTGGCCGAAACTGTAGTGGACCGCCTGGAGCACGAGCTGGCCGTCATTGCCCAGATGGGGTTTTCATCCTATTTTCTCGTGGTGCGCGACATCGTGGCCCGCTCACCCCGGATCTGCGGCCGTGGCAGCGGTGCGGCGTCGCTGGTGGCGTACTGCCTGGAGATTACCAACGTCTGCCCGGTGACGTACAACCTCTACTTCGAGCGGTTCCTCAACCCTGGGCGCACCGACCCGCCGGACATCGACGTGGACTTCGCCTGGGACGAACGCGACGACATCCTGGCGTCGGTGTTGGCCCAGTACCCCGGCCATGCCGCCATGGTCTGCAATCATGTTGGGTTTAAGCCGCGGATGGCCGTTCGCGAGGTGGCAAAGGTCTATGGTCTAACGGATGCCGAGATCGGCAGGGTGTCCAAACGCCTGCCCTGGTTCTGGCGTTCGGACGCGGAAACGGAGGACCTTTTGGCGGCCGTTCGCCAGCTGCCGGTGATGCGCGGGATGGAATTCCCGCCGCCGTGGCCGGAAATCATGACCATGGCCCAGCGGATCGTGGGCACCCCCCGCCACCTGTCGGTGCACTCCGGCGGGGTGGTGATCACCCCCCGGCCGCTGGACGGCTACGTCCCGGTGGAGAAGGCCCCCAAGGGGATCCCCATCATCCAGTGGGAAAAGGACGGGGCCGAGGCCGGGGGCCTGGTGAAGATCGATCTTCTGGGAAACCGCAGCCTCGCCGTGATCCGCGACGCCCTGGCCGACATCCGGGCCGGTGGGGCGGATGTCGACGAGGCACGCTGGGAGCCCGAGGACGATACAGCCACCCGGGCCTCGGTGGCCGCCGGTCGCACCATGGGGTGCTTTTACATCGAAAGCCCGGCCACGCGGCTTTTGCAGCAGAAGGCACGGGTGGGGGATTTCAAGCACCTGGTGATCCACAGTTCCATCATCCGGCCGGCGGCCAACGAATTTATCCGGGAATATGTCCGCCGCCTCCACGGCGGGGCCTGGCAGCCCATCCACCCCCTGCTGGACGACGTGCTCCACGAGACCTACGGCATCATGGTCTACCAGGAGGATGTCTCGCGGTCGGCGGTGGCGGTGGCGGGGTTTTCCGCGGCCGCGGCCGACGGGCTGCGCAAAGTGATGGCCAAAAAGGACAAGGGGCGGCGCCTGGCGGATTACCGGCAGCGGTTTTATGCCGGCGCCTCGGAAAAAGGGCTTTCGGCGGAGGAAATCGACCGGATCTGGTCCATGATGATGAGCTTCAGCGGCTACAGTTTCTGCAAACCCCACAGCGCGAGTTATGCCAGGGTTTCCTTTCAGGCAGCCTACCTCAAGACGCATTTCCCGGCGGCGTTCATGGCGGCGGTGATCAGCAACCAGGGCGGGTTTTACAGCACGTTCGCCTATGTGTCCGAAGCGCGCCGGATGGGCATTACCGTGCTGCCGCCGGATGTCAACGAGAGCCGAACCCGGTGGCAGGGCCGGGGCCACGCCATGCGGGTGGGATGGGTGTCGCTGAAGTTTTTGGGAGAAGCCGTCCGGGACCGGATCCGGCGGATGCGGCCCTTCAGCGGTCTCGGGGATTTTCTGCGCCGGGTGGCGCCCGAGGAACCCGAGGCCCGAAGCCTCATCCACGCCGGGGCGTTTGACGGCCTGCACTCCGGGGTGAGCCGGGCCCAGCTGCTGTGGGAACTGGCCGCCTGGGTGCGCGGGCGCCGCCGCGCCGCTGCCGGCGCGCTGTTCGGCGACCCCGCTGCGGTGCCACGGCCGGCACTGCCGCCGGAACCGGAGCTGGCCCGGCTGCGCTGGGAGTTCCGGGTGCTGGGGTTTTTGTGCGACCGCCATCCCATGGTGCTGTTTCGGGAGGCGCTGCGAGGCCAGCGGCAGACAGTGGTGACCGCTGCGACGCTGCCGTCACTGGTGGGCCGGGAGGTGCGGGTGGCCGGGATGCTGATTACCGGAAAGTCGGTCTACACGAAAAAAGGCGACCCCATGCAGTTTCTCACCTTCGAGGACGAGACCGGGCTGGTGGAGGCGGTGTTTTTCCCGGAGGCCTATCGGCGCTACTGCGCCCTCATGTCGCGAAACCACCCCTACGTGCTGACCGGCCGGGTGGTATCGGATTTCGGCGCGGTGACCCTCACCGCCAGCCGGGCCGTGCCGCTGGCGCCCCGGGTGCTGGAGACGGCGGCCTGAGCCTGCGTGGGAAAACGGTCCCGGCGCGTGTGGGGTCACCATTCACGTTCACAGTGTACCGAAGGGCGCTAACGATTGGCGGAGCCGGCGCTGTCCATCAGGCGGTGGACGGTGCCCGGGGACAGTGACAGGGTTTCCTGGAGGGCGCTGACCTGTTCGCGGCTGCCGTATCCGCCGAGAAACCCGTTGATCGGGGTTTTTCCAGTGGGGCGGGGCAAAATCGGCGGAGCGGCGTGAGGACCAGAAGAGGCTTACTGAGCGGCCGGCGGGGGGATGGGCTGAGGGGTACTGCTATCCGAGCAGTCCGTCTTCAGGGGTATCCGGATGTTTGAAGTAGATGAGTTCCCAGGCTTGGGTTTCCATGTCGTTTCTGATGATGTAGCGGGCGCCGTCTTCTCCCACCACTTTGAAGTATCGGTGATCGGGTCCCATCCACCGGTCCTCGATCTGCGCCACATCAATGGTGTTGCTGCCCATGATGATGCGTCGGGGATATTCTTCGCCTCGGTAGCCGGCATGGCAGTGGACCTGAATCATCATGACGGTTCGGTAAAACCCGATACCTGCGTGACGCTACAGAATCCGAAGGCCCATGCTGGAGGCCACCAGTTCTGCGGCGAACTCCGCGCTGCGGTTCCGGTGGTCGAGGATGGGATTGACCTCGGCCACCTCGAGAGACCCCATGCAGCCGCACTCGGCGATGGCCTCCATGATGAAGTGGGTCTCCCGGTAACTCAGTCCGCCGGGGACCGGGGTGCCTACGCCAAAGGCCACGGCCGGATCCACGCTGTCCATGTCGAAGCTCACGTGCAGGTGGGAGACCCTGGGGGTCAGCCGCTTCAGGACTTCGTCCATGACGGCGGCGATGCCGCGGCGGTCGATGTCGGCCATGGTGTAGACCGGCAGCCCCTCTTCCTGGACGATGGCTTTTTCCCCGGCGTCGAGGCGGCGGGCCGCGATGAGGGCGCAGTTCTCTGCCGCCAGCTTTGGACCGAACCCCATCAGGTGGGTCAGCTCCCGGTGTCCCCGGCCGATGCTGGCTGCCAGCGGCATGCCGTGGATGTTGCCCGAAGGGGTGGTGTCGTGGGTGTTCATGTCGGCATGGGCGTCGATCCAGATCACCCCGGGAGTCCGTTTCCGCTCCCGGCAGAAAGCGGCCAAACCGGCGATGGTGCCCAGCGCCATGGAGTGATCGCCCCCGATGCACAGGGGGAACCGGCCGGCCTTCAGCGTCAAGAGCACCATCTCCGCCAGTTTCCGGCTGGTCTTGACGATTTCGGTCAGGTATTTGAGCCGGGGGTTTCCGACGACCTGGCGTTCCTTGATCAGGATGGGGATGTCGCCGAGATCCTCCGTGTCGTAGCCCAGGGCCTCCAGGCGCTGACGGATGCCGGCGATGCGAAGGGCGCTGGGCCCCATGTCTACGCCGCGGCGGTCAGCACCCAGGTCCATGGGAAAGCCGATGAGGGAGACAGTGGGTTTGATGGTGGGGTTCATTGGTGGATGGCCTTGTTTGGGGTTTTGCGAACACTGACGGGAGGTAACGCGCTACGCATTCATGACACATGCCGGCGCCCGCCTCAAGCATTTCCGTTGACCCGGGTAAGGCCGCCTGATATTCGAGACCTACCGGTTAACGGCACGACCATTTTACCCAAGGAGCACGCCATGGCATTTCAACTGCCCGAATACCGCACCCCGGATTTTTCGGCCGCGCCCTTTACCGATGCCCCCCTGGCCCGATTCGAGATCGTGGAGAAAGACGGCGTTGCCCCTGAAGGCTATCACGGCACCTCGGTTTTTCCCGAATACCTACAGATCACCAAAGGTGTCTGGCGCTTGCTGACCGAATCCAGGATGGACTGCGTCGTCGTTTTGGACGGGCAGGACAAACTGGAAGTCAAAGAGTTTCGGCGGCTGAAAACGGGCGATCGTGTGGCGGTGGGCCGCAAGGAAAACGCCGAAGAAGGCATCTTTGTGCACACCGGTGCCTTCCGGTTTTCGGAAAACGAGGCCGAGAAGTTCGCCTTCCGCTCCAATCGCACCCGGGAGACCTCATTCAGCATCGACTATGACGAACTGTACGATCTGCTCTGTCACGAACGGGAAAACGGCTTCATCCTCTGGGTCATGGGGCCGGCGGTGGTGTTCGATCATGACGCGCGGGAGGCTTTCTCCGGCCTCATCAGCGATGGTTTCGTCAGCGGCCTCATGGCCGGAAACGCGCTGGCCACCCACGACATCGAGGGGGCCATCTTCGGTACCGCATTGGGGCAGGAACTTTATAACAAACGTGCCGCCACCCAGGGGCACTACAAGCACCTCGACGCCTTGAATCAAATCCGCGCGGTGGGCTCCATGGATGCCGCTATCGACAACGGCCTGATCACCAGCGGGATTATGCGCTCCGTTCTGGCTTTCGATGTTCCATACGTGCTGGCGGGATCCATTCGGGACGATGGTCCCCTGCCTGAGGTGGTGGCCAATGTATACGACGCCCAGGACCGGATGCGCTCGCTTTCCCGGAAGGCTACGACGGTCATTGCCCTGGCCACACAACTTCACACCATTGCCACCGGCAACATGACCCCCTCCTACATGGTCGACGATTCCGGCAATCCTCGGCCGGTCTATTTTTATTCCGTGGATATGAGTGAGTTTGCCGTCAACAAGCTCTCAGACCGCGGTTCGCTGACGGCAAAATCCATTCTCACCAACGTTCAGGATTTCGTGGTGACGCTGTCGCGGGGGTTGAAGCGGCGGTGCGGGGGGTAAGATCAGTGCCCATCCATGGGAAGCCTCCTGCGCCCTCTCCTGCCGTCCCTTCGCCGCCCCTATCCCCTCCCGCCAGGGGGAGGCTATTTGTGTTCGCCCTCCCCCTCGTACGCATGCTGCAGCCGCGTCAGCGTTTCCACGGTCCACGGCCGGTCCTGGCAGCGGGCGTCGCCGCGGATATCGCACGGCTCCCGTGAACATACCCAGCAGTCGTCATCCTCGCAGGGGTCCATGTGCACCACCACCGATGCATTGCCGTCGAAGGCCTCGATGACAACCGTTTCAAGCGCTTTCGCCTCTTCATGCGCCTCGTGGAGAGACAGTTCGCGGGGAAGGGAGAGGTGAAGGTCGAACAGTACATAGCGTCCCGACTTGGCGGCCCTGAGCTGGTGGATGTCGATCCACAAGGGTCGTCGATGCCGGGAAAGGGTATCGGCTACTCGGTCCAGGACGTCCGGGTCGGCGGCATCCATGAGGCCGGAGAATGACTGACGCATCAGCAGCAATCCGGTGAACAGAATGTTTAAGCCCATGAGGCAAGCCACTGCACCGTCCATCCATAGCCAACCGGTGAATTTTACCAGCACTAGTCCGAGCAGCACGCCGCCCGATGTGGCCACATCAGTGAGCACATGCTTGCCATCAGCCAACAGCGCCAGGGAGCCCGTGCGTTTGCCCACACGAATCAGGGCGATGCCCAGCAGCAGGTTGACGCCGGCCGCCGCCAGCAGGATGAGCATGCCGGCGCCGAGGGACGGCAGCGGTTGCGGGGCGGTGATCTGAAGCACACCCACGCGAAAGATGCCGATGGCCGCGATGACGATGAGCGCCCCTTCGAACCCGGCGGAAAAGTATTCGATTTTGCCGTGGCCGTAGGGGTGGCCCGGATCCGGGGGCTTGGCCGCCAGGATGACGCTGACCAGGGCGAATCCGGCGGCCACCACGTTGACGATGGATTCCAGGGCATCGGAGAGGACCGCAGCGCTCAGGGTCATCCGCCATGCGCCGAATTTGAGGGCCAGCAGGGCGGTACCCACCAGAAGCGAACAGATGGCTGCGATGATGCGTTGCCGCGCCTGTTGGTGATCGATATACTCGAAGTTCGGTGAGGCCATCTGATGCGTTTTACTTCTCCGGGGTTGGCCCGGACGGTGTGCCGGAAGCGGTGTAGTCCATCATGTTGGTGAGCCTGTCAAGCATGTCTTCGTATTTTGCACTCAGATCGGCGAGGGCTGACGCGTAGGCGCTTTCCGTGAGTGCACCGTTCGACAGCTGCTGATCGAGATGGCGGCTTTCGGTGTCGTACCAGCGCTCGGGATCAAAGTTGTAGGTCATGGCTGGCTCAATCGCCGCCGGGCCGGCGGTCGGGGCCTTGCCCCTCACCCAGAACCCGGATCTCCCGCTGTGGGAAGGGGATGGTGATGCCCGCCGCCGTCAACGCCCTGAAAATCGCGGCGTTGGCCCGGTAGCGGGTCTCATAATAATGACGGGTCGGCGCCCAGAAGCGAATGCCGATATTGATGCTGCTCTCGGCGAAGTCCTCGATGCCGATCATGGGTGACCGGGTCTGGCTGACGTTGTCCGTTTTTTCGAGTGCCTGCCGGATGGCGGCGATGGCTCTCTCGGGGTCGCTGTCGTAGGCGATGCCGACGGTTTCTTCGGCCAGGGTGTCCGTGAAGGAATTGTGGATGATTTCACCGACGATGTGACGGTTGGGAATGGTGATACGCACATCGTCTTCGTCGGTGAGAATGGTCATCGCCAGGTGGACTTCCGCCACCTGGCCGGTGACGCCCTTCACATGGATGGTGTCGCCCACCACGAACGGGCGCGTGAGGATGATGTTGAGGCCGGCGCCGTAGTTGGAAAGCAGCCCCTGCACAGCAAGGCCGGCGCCCAGGGAAACGGCGCCGATGGCGGCGATAAACGGGGTGATGCTGATGCCCAGTTTTCCCAGCGCCACGATGGCCACGGCGACGATGACGGCGATCTTGGTGGTGTTGGCAAAAAACCGGCTCAGCGTGATGTCCAGGTTCTTGCGTTCGCAAATCTTCAGGACGACATTGCTGATTTTCCGGGCTACCAGGGTTCCCAGCGCCAGGATGATCAGCGCGCCCAGGATCTGGAAACTGTAATTGACGAAGAACTCGGTGATCATTTGATAGATCGCCTTTGCCTGTTGGAATTCCTGTTCCATGTGATAGCCCAATTCGTGAAGATCGAGAAATGTTGCCGCCGCCGGTCTCTCATGCACTCCGCCAGCGCCTCAATCAAAATCACCGCTACGGGTTCCCAGAATCAACCCGGCTGGATTAGTAATATCTTGGAATTTTATGCAAAGTCCCCGCTCGACCGGCTCAAGGCCCGGAGCGAAGTCAAAGGGCAACGATCGCAAGGATAACATAAATGTATCCCATCCCGCCAGGGATCTCGAAATCCATTGAGGTGATGGGTTCCGCTGCGCGCCACCCATCCTACGGTGTCTCTTCCGTGGCGGCGTTTGCAGAATCTTCCCATCAACGCCGTCAGCGGTCCGCTTTATGACCACCGGCGATGAAACCGCGACGCAGGCCCCCCTCACCGGAACACCCATCGAAAATGACATCAACGGAGAAAGCCCTTATTACATGTTCCGGGCAGATACTGGGATGTCGGGAACAAAGCATGGCCCGGCAGCGTCAACCGTGGTATGAAAACGCCGCTCGAGAGCGGGTGCGCGCACCACGATCCACCCGCGGAATTTGTTCCTGGGTCACGCCATACGCAGTCTCCCGGATTTTCGCATTTGATAATGGTTGCATTCGATGACTGATATCAAAGATACCCGTCGTAACGGGGTTAATGGGTTGCTCAAGCCCCTGGCGGCGGTGCTGTTCAGCCGGCTGGTACTCAACACGGCCAGGCGCTTCGCCTATCCCTTCGCACCGGTCTTGAGCCGCGGGTTGGGGGTGCCGCTGTCGGCCATGACGGCCCTGATCGCCGTGAACCAGGCCACCGGGGTGCTGGCCGTTTTTGTGGGCCCGCTGTCGGACCGCCTTGGCTATCGGCGGATGATGCTGACCGCGCTGGCCCTGCTCATCATCGGCATGGCGGTTGGCGGGCTGGCACCGGTGTATCTGGCGGTGCTGTGTGCCCTGTTTCTGGCCGGGATGGCTAAAAACGTCTACGACGCCGCCGTTCAGGCTTATGTGGGGGAACGGGTGCCTTTTCAGCGGCGGGGCGCCGCCATCGGTCTCATCGAGCTGAGCTGGGCGGCGAGCACCTTTGTCGGTGTGCCGGTGCTGGGGTGGGCCATCGTCGTTTTTGGCTGGCGCTCCCCGTTTTTCGTCCTGGCCCTGGCCGGCGTGGCGGGCCTCGCCGCCACCTACCGGTGGATCGCGCCCGACCGTGCGCCGGGCTCGCCGGCGGCGGTCAAGGGGTCAACCCTCACCGCGGTGCTGGGCCTGTTCCGCCACCGGACCGCACTGGGAGCCATGGGGTTCGCGTTTTTCATCAGTGCGGCCAACGACAATATTTTTGTGGTTTACGGCGCATGGCTGGAGTCCTCTTTCAACCTGGGCGTGGCGGCCTTGGGCATGAGCACCATGGTCATCGGCGCAGCGGAACTTTGCGGCGAAGTGCTCACCGCCACCATGTCCGACCGGCTGGGGCTCAAGCGCGCGATTCTGCTGGGGACCGGAGCGACGGCGGCCGGCTTCGCGGTGCTGCCCTTTGCCGGGGCGTCGCTGCCGCTGGCCCTGTGCGCGCTGTTCATTTTGTTCATCGCCTTCGAGTTCACCTTTGTTTCTTCGCTGACCCTGGGCACCGAGCTGATGCCCGGATCGCGGGCCACCATGATGGCGGGCTTTCTGGCCATGGCCGGTGTCGGTCGGTTCTTTGGGGCGCTGGCGGGCGGCGTGGCGTGGACCTACGGCGGGCTGCGGTTCACCGCCCTGCTGTCGCTGGTCGCCACCCTGATGGCCATGGCCGCGTTGGCCTGGGGGCTGCGGCATTGGGAGCGTTAAGCAACGGGGTTCAACGGGGTCAGGGCGCCCGGGGTCCAAGGATATCAGCTGAAGGGCTGAGAGGCTTGGGCGAAGGGCCAAAGGGCACTACAGCAATGAGTCTTCCCGCATCCTCTTCGTATCTTATCCTCGCCCCCATTCGGGGGATCACCGACAGCATCTATCGCAACCTCGCCGCGGCGCAGTTCGGCGGCTTTGACCATGCCATGGCGCCGTTTGTTTCCACGGTGGCCGCGGCGAAAATCCCCAAGGCCGCCCTGGAGGACCTGAAACCCGAAAAGAACCGTGCGTTGCCGGTGGAACCCCAGCTGCTGGGAAAATCCGGTGCCGATTTCCTGCGGATGGCCGAACATCTTTTTGACATGGGCTATGACACGGTCAACCTCAACCTGGGCTGCCCGTTTCCCCAGGTGGCCAACAAGGGGCGTGGCTCGGGCATGCTGTCCGACCCGGCGGTCGTGGCACGGTTTCTGGACGAGGCGGTGCCCCGGATGCGCGGGCGCATGAGCATCAAGCTGCGCCTGGGGCGCAGCCAGCCTTCCGAAATCCTCGCCCTCATGCCGGTGCTGGACCGGTTCGACCTGTCGGCGCTCACCATCCACCCCCGCCTGGGCGTTCAGATGTATGCCGGACATCCGGACCTGGAGACCTTCGGCCGGTGCCTTGAGACGACCCGGCACCCGGTGATCTACAGCGGCGACATCAATTCCGTTGACGACTTTCGAAAGCTGTCGGCAAGGTTTCCGCGGGTCTTCGGCTGGATGATCGGCCGGGGCGCCCTCGGCGACCCGTTTCTGGCGTCGGCCGTCAAGGGGCGGCCTTACCCTGAGGATCCGGCCGGGGCGTTGCGCAACTTTCACCATACCCTGCTGGATGCCTACAGCGACCGGCTCAGCGGTCCCGGCCACGTCCTCGACCGCATGAAGGGGCTCTGGTTGTATTTGTCGGCAGGATTTTCACAAGGGGCGGACCTGCTCAAAAAGGTGCGAAAATGCCGGCACCTGGGTGTCTACGAAGATACCGTGGCACGGTTTTTTGACAGCCGGCCGCCGTGGGCGCCGCAGCCTACCGCCAATTGGTGTTGACACCCGGCGGATGGGCGCCATCATAGAAAGAACGGAACGCAAATGGTTTTCGGCGGCGCCTCAGTGCCCGGCTTGGCGGCGGCAGCGCCGAAGATCCTGACTGCGAGATGGACATAGCCGGCTCTGAATGGGTGCATGCCGTCTTCGAGGCAAATCTTCTTCAAGAGGAGGTCGGCGTAATTCCGGTACCTTGGGGGCAGTGCTTCCATGCGAATCAACTGATAAAGGGCGTCATGAACCAGTGCTCCGCGCATGAAGTCCGGCGTATCGATGGTGGGACCGCTGGGGCCGTCCCACGCATAGGACTTTTTGATGGTCAATTCCCCGTCGGCGGTCAGTTTCAGGTATCCGGTGTCGGCGTCGTACCCGGTGATACCGATGGCGAGGGCGTAGGGTGCTACCAGCTGATATTTCCACCGTTTCAGTTTTCGGTAGCATGCTTTTTCCATGGCGCCTCCAAGTGGCGGGTTCGTCTCAAGCCCCATCGTTGCATAAACGAAATGGTATACAATTTCCGACATACTGAAATCATAGGGGAGACCGTATGTTTCCAGGCATAACCGCCTGTGAATTCAAAAAATTATGGATTTTGCTGCGAAGTTGTTTACCCTCCGACTTTTTCAACGTTGGGGTTTCCCGTGCGGAAGGCTTTCCGGGAACCCACATCTACCAACTTTGACGGTTCCGTAAAAAGTCCGATATCTGCGTTACGCGTCATCCTTCGTCATG
>CAYUOU010000019.1:0-57015 GCA_964446485.1 uncultured Desulfobacterales bacterium
TGTGGAAGGCGTCGATGGCCGCGTCCGTGCCGTGCCCCTCGGCTTCCGGGGCGAAGGTGTACACCAGCCAACCGCTGACAATACCACCGGCTGCCGGAAGAATCAGCAGTATCCAGCGACTGAAAGTAACGTTCGAGGGGGGAAAAATATGGTGCTCCCCGGCAGGCGCCGGCGGGCGATAGCCGGCGAGCATATCCAGGAAAAAATGACTGCCGACCAGGCACAGGTAGTGAAACACGATGGAGCCCAGACCGGCGATGAGGCCGATGAGGACAAAATACACCGCCCATTTGCCCGCGTGGGTGATGTTGGCGGGCATTTTCGAGCCCTTCAACAACTGAAATCGAGATGGCTTCTGCTCTGTCACCGCCATATTGTCGACACGTTTTTTGGCCCTCGCTCCCAGGCGGCCTACCCTGTGAGGTCCTGAATCCCTTGGTAAATGATGTCGAACAGCTCGGCCACTTCCGCCGCTTCGATACAGGAGAACGCGATCCGCAGGTTGTGCTCGCCCAATGCGATCAATCCCACGCCGTATCGATCCAGCAAGTGGCGGCGAAGGGTTTCCGCCGCCACGGTCTTGAGCCGCAGGCACATGAAATAGCCGGAATTAAACGGATAGACCTCCCACGCGTTGTCGTAGACCGGGTCGGAGAGGACTTCCTTGACGCGATCCGCCCGGGCCTTGAGCAGTCGGTATTTGGCCACCCGCTCCGCTGGATGCTCGGAAGACTGCATGGATTTGAGAACAATGGACTGACCCAAATGGGAGGCATTGGAAATGGTGCCGCGGAT
Source organism: uncultured Desulfobacterales bacterium (assembly GCA_964446485.1). Taxonomy (GTDB): domain Bacteria; phylum Desulfobacterota; class Desulfobacteria; order Desulfobacterales; family JBDRRP01; genus JBDRRP01. The sequence goes on from CAYUOU010000019.1 coordinate 796, forward strand.
GCAGCCGGCGGTTTTGCGCTCCAGCGCGTCATGGACCGCCGCCGCGTCCCCGGACACGGGGCACCCGTAGGTGATGAATCCGACCCTGAGGCCCCAGACGTAATTTTCCTTGGTCGCCCCGTCCAGCTTGATGGTGAGCAGCCGGGGGTGGGCGTCGCACAAACGAGCGAACAAGGATTCCTGTAAGGTCGCCGGGTCATAGAACAAGCCGAAATAGGCATCGTCGAACACCGCCAGAACATGGGCACCCTGACGGGCCGCATCGGTGAGGATGTCGACGATACGCTGGCCCTCGGCCTCGGTGGCGGTGTAGCCGGAGGGGTTTTGCGGAAAGTTGAGGACCACCGCAATTTTACCGCAGACGGCCGCTTCCTCCCTGACGGCATGGGCAAACCCTTCGATATTGAATCCGCCGTCAGCCGCGAACAGATCGTAGTGCCGGATACGGCACCCCCGGCGCACGTTCATGATGAGGTTGTAATTGCCCCACATCATCTCCGGCAAGATGACCACGTCTCCGGGATCGAGCCAGACATCACTGACAGTGGCGATGCCGTGGGTGATCCCGTTGGTGACCACCGGCAAACTGATCTGCTTTCCCGCCAGGGAAGGGTTTTTCTTGTAGAGTGCGTCTTTCCAGACCTGACGCAGTGCCGGAATGCCGAAGGAAGGCGCATAGGTCAGGGATTCGGAAGGCGCAATGCCGCTGATATGTCGGGCAACGCTGTCAAAGCGCATCGTGTGCCCGTCCTCCTTGGCGATGCCGATGGTGGCGTTGATCTTGTGGGCGTGCACTTTGGCCTCGGCACTCTGGCTGAGAATCCCTTTTGGAAAGAACAACTCCCTGCCCATCGCCGACAATAGGTTCATCAGCTCCGGGTTCCCCGCGTCGATAACGGCATTGAGTTCTGCTGCGATGGGGTTCATCCACCTTCCTCCGGTAAGAGCGTTACAGAATGGCCGGCCGGGACAGGCCAAAGCGCGCGGCAACTCCCCGACAGGGCCGTAACCATTGACGAACGGTGCTTCTTAGCGGTGAGCGGCGAAAATTGTCAAGAAAAACGACGGATAGCAAGCAGCGCCGGGCACCGTCCGGCATCCCTCAGACGACGGGGACCACGGGCGAAGCGCTCACCGCCGGAAACAAAAAACCCCGCCGGCCAGGCGCCGGCGGGGTTACAAAGGGCACCGGATACGGGTTATTTTTTCTTGTGGGCGCGCTTGCTGGCTTTGAGCGGGTTGACCTTCTGGGCATTGGCCGCGGCTTCGGCTTTTATGTGCGTGGCCAGGTTGCAAACGCCGTGTTTCCAGCGGGTCGACGGCTCAGGACATGCGGTGCAATACCATTTAGAGGCATACTCTTCGGTACGGCCGCACCCGTTGCAATTTTCAATTACCTCGTAGCAAAGGCCGCCGTTGTAAGAACAGCCGGAAGATTTCATGAAACCGCAGTCCTTGCCTGGACGAATCGTTGTGCAAATCATTGGAATACCCTCCAGTAAACATCCACCGACGACACCGGTGGCTTGCATGGCGGCCTTGGGCCGCAGTTTAGGACGTTGCCTCCGCAACGAAGGTCTTTGTCTCTACCCCAATGCCGTGCGGGGTTGAATAACGTCATTGCCCGGCGATATATAAAAGGGGCGAGGAGTCACCCCCGGCCCCTTTCCGACAGGCTTTCTGATCGCGGCGTCTATTAATCGCCATCGGCCATTCTGTCAACACTTTTTTTATCCGCAGGGGCCACCTGCCCGGCACCAAAACGATGCTTGATTTTTGACAGCCTAATTGACAAATTAAGCATGAATTTGGGTCCATCACCCGCATCGGCCCGGAAAGCGTGCCATGGCGTTGCCGGCGGAGTCAAATACCGGGCGCGCATTCAATTGGGAATACCAACCAGAGAAGACAGTCTATGAGCATCGCCGAAGCCATTGAGGTCCTGGAAATCGAAGCCGCCGGAATCCTGGGCCTCATTCCCCGTATTGATCACCGGTTTGACGACATGATCGAATTGATTTGCCAGTCCAAAGGCCGACTGATTATCAGCGGCATCGGCAAATCGGGCATCGTCGCGAGAAAAATCGTCGCCACCCTCAACAGCACCGGCACCAGAGCCATTTTTCTGCACCCCGTGGAAGCCATGCACGGTGATTTGGGAATGGTCAGCGCCGACGACGTGTTTTTGGCCATATCCAACAGCGGAGAAACCGATGAGCTCAACCTCCTGGTGTCAAGCATCACCAGCATCGGCTGCCGTGTGATCGCCTTCACAGGAAACCCCCAGTCCACGCTTGCCCGTCACAGCGATATCCGCATCGACACGGGTGTCAAAAAAGAGGCCTGCCCACTGGGCCTCGCCCCAACGGCCAGCACCACCGCCCAGTTGGCCATGGGGGACGCGCTGGCCGTGGTGCTCATCAACCGTAAACACTTCAAGACGAGCGATTTCAAGCGGTACCACCCCGGCGGCGCACTGGGTCAGCGGCTGAGCGCCAGCGTCGCGCAGCTGATGTTCACCGAGGCCGTCATGCCCAAGGTGCTTTCCGGCACCAGCATTATCGCAGCCATCAAGGAAATCGACCGCCTTGAAATCGGCGTGGTTCTGGTGGTGGATACCGACGGCCACCTGATGGGCATCCTCACCGACGGTGACATCCGCCGCCTGGTCGCACGGGGTGACAGACACTTCAAGGCGACGATCGATTCCGTTATGACCCGAGCGCCCCGGACCATTTCGCCCGGCGCGCCGGCTTATGACGCCCTGAACCTCATGGAGCAGCATCAAATCACAGTGCTCCCGGTGACAGACGAAGACGGCAATGTCGTGGGCGTGCTGCATTTGCACGACATTCTGGGAAAAGGCGAGTTCAGTTTCAACGGAAAAGACCACTAATGCGCCGCGGCGGACAGCCGGCGTGCGCCAGGAGGCCCCACCATGGATTTTGACCACATCGGCAGCGGCAGCACCGCCATTGAGTCGCTGGGCGCGCCGAAGATATTGTCCCCCATCAAAAAGGAAGCGGGCGTTGACGGTGCGCCGTATTTTGTGACCGACGCAGACGAGGTCCTCGTGGACCTGAACCCCGAGCGCGTTCTCAAGCGGGTGCAAGACGGCGACTCCCTGCCCTCCTTCGAACTGGCCGGCCCCCGGGAGCACATCTACTTCGACCCCAGCAAACTCAGATGCGCTCTGGTGACCTGCGGCGGCTTGTGCCCCGGCCTCAACGACATTATCCGCGCCATCGTACTGACCCTGTATTACCGTTACGGCGTCCGCAACATTTACGGCATCCGTTATGGCCTGCAGGGTTTTATTCCGGAATACGGCCACGACATCCTCGACCTGGAACCCGGCACCGTATCCAACATTCTCAACATGGGCGGCACCATCCTGGGTTCCTCCCGCGGCCCCCAGGACATCGACGCCATTGTGGACAGTCTCGAGCGCATGAGCATCGGGGTGCTGTTCATGATCGGCGGCGACGGCACCCTCATGGCGGCGGCGAGAATCGCCGATGCCGTCACCGAGCGCGGCCTGAAAATCAGCGTCGTCGGCATCCCTAAAACCATCGACAACGACATTTACATGGTGTCCCGCTCGTTTGGGTTCGACACCGCCGTCGATGTCGCCACCGAAACCATCCGCGGCGCCCACAACGAGGCCCAGGGGTACCCCAACGGCATCGGGCTCATCAAACTCATGGGCAGGCACTCGGGATTCATCGCCGCCACCGCGACCTTGGCCCAGCAGGACGTCAACTTTGTATTGATTCCGGAAATCGATTTTGATCTCACCGGCCCCAACGGTCTGTTTACAAAAATGGAGGAACGCTTGGCACTGCGCAAGCATGCCGTGATCGTCGTTGCCGAAGGCGCGGGGCAGAAGTTTTTTAGATCGGACAAAACGGAAACCGACGCCTCCGGCAACATCCGCCTCAAAGACATCGGCCTTTTTTTGAAAAGTGAGATCGCCAGCTATTTCAGCGGTAAGGGGATGGAGATCTCATTGAAGTATATCGATCCCAGCTATCTCATTCGCAGCCTCCCCGCCAATGCCAACGACAGCGTGTTCTGCGGCTTTCTGGGCCGTGATGCCGTGCATGCCGGGCTTGCGGGAAAAACGAAGATGCTGCTGAGTCACTGGAACAACCACTTCGTCCATATCCCCATGAGTCTGTCCAAGGGCCATCGCAAAAAGGTGGAGCCCTCGGGCAAACTGTGGAAAACCGTTCTGGAATCCACCGGTCAAGGGCCCCTCCTCAACGGCATCGGCAGCGCGGCAGCAACTCAGCAATGACGGCGGCGTGACGCTCGGCGGCCCCCCTGTTGGCGTGAACCACGCAGCGGGCAGCGGCCCCCATGCGGCGCGCGGCCCCCGGTGCAGCCAAGAGGTCCGCCACCGTCTGGCCGAGCTCACGGCCGTTCGCCACGCGTCTTCCGCCCCCTCCCTGAAGCAGCGCGGCGGATTCGGCCAGGAAATCATCCATGAACGGGCCGAATAGAACGGGCTTGCCGGCCGCCGCCGCTTCCAGTGCGTTCTGCCCACCTTTGGGGACAAGACTTCCGCCACAGAAGACCACCGTGGCCAGGTGATACACGGCCCTGAGTTCCCCCATGGAATCCAGAATGATAAGCGGGGCCTCCCGCTCGATGTTCGGCTGAAGGTCGGATCGCAGCTGACAGGGGATCTGCCGCTGCCTGGCCATACTGGCAATGTCTGCCGCCCGGTGAACGTGGCGGGGCGCCAGAATGAGGATCAATTCGGGATGGCGCCGCCGGGCGGCCTGAAAGGCGTCCAGCACGATGCCGTCTTCTCCGGTGCGTGTGCTGCCCGCCACCCAAACACTAGTGTCGTCGCGCACGGTGAATAAGTGCCGGAATGCGTCGGGGTCACCGGCGGCACTACCGCGGGCATCGCCGACGTCGAACTTGGCGTTGCCGGAGACCCGGATGCGGTTGCTGTCGGCGCCCATGGCGCGTATCCGTCGGGCATCGGTATCTGTGATCATGCTGAAGGCCTCCACATGATCCAGCACGGTTGTCATGAGCGTGCGGGCCCGGCGGTAGCCGCGAAAGGACCCCTCGCTGATGCGCCCGTTGACCAGTGCGGTACGAACCCCTGCCTGCCGGGCCGACACCAGCCAACAGGGCCACAGCTCGGTTTCCACACAAACCAATGCGTGGGGCCGGATCCACCGCAGTCCGCGCTTGACCACGGCACCGGTGTCAAGGGGGGCCAGTACACAGGCTACCCGGTGCTCAAAGCGTTCACGCGCCACCGCCTGCCCCTGGGCCGTGGTGGTGGAGACCACCAGATCGGCGTCCGGTCGCATGGTGCTGAGGGCATCCAGGATAGCGCCCGCCACCGTGACTTCCCCCACCGAAGCGGCGTGGAGCCACACGCGGGGCGCGCCGGGCACCGGCGGCCGAATGTGCGGGTAATGTCCCAGTCGCTGTGAAAGGTGTCGACGGTGGCGTCCCGCCACCCGGGTATACCCCCAGAACAGGGGGAATCCTGCGAAAAAAACCCCTGCCGTTGCATGCTGATATGCCCGATAGGCGAGACTCACTAGAGCGGCGCTTCCGCAGTGGCGGGATCGGGCATGTTTTCTTCGGCCGCTTCGTCACTGTCCGCCGGAGGGGGGACAATTTCTACCAGGCGGCTACCCCGTATCGTCAGAAGAAAGGGGGTCTTTCGGGCCTCCCCGCCATAATCGAAGGCCGTCACACCGGTCGCTCCCGGAAAATCCGCCGTTCTCAGGAGGGCGTCGCGAATGCTGTCCCGGCTTCGCACCGAGGGACGGGCCACAATCTCCAGCAAGAGGCGGGAAGCATCATAGCTGACGGCTTCGATAAATCCGGGCGTTTCATCGTAAATGCTCTGGTAGACAGCCACAAATCGTCGCACCGAGGGCCGCTGGCTGCTGGGGAAAAAACCGTCCGGGAAGATGGCGCCCTGGACATATCTCCTGCTCATTTCAATGAGCGCTTCCGAATGCCACAGATTGGTGCCCAGAAGCACCGGTTCGGTTGCGTCGAAATAAGCCAACTGGGGGATGATCAAGCCTGCAGTCCGAGGCGCGTCCGGGATGAAGACCGCGTCAAAGTCGACGATGGAAACGGGCTCGGTTTCTTCCGATGGCGCGGCGGTTTCCCACAGCAACGACGGGGCCAAGGCCCCGGCGGGGTCGGGTGCCGGAGGATAAAACGCCTCGGGAAGCACGGAATACAGACCCATGAGATCACCGGCGAAATCGGAAAACGGCAGACGATCCAGACCGGTGGGAAGCGTGGGGCGCAGTTCACGCGCCAATTCCTCATCGATCCCGGGCTCCAAGCCCACCAGCAGTTTTATGGAATGGGCGAAATCGGTCTGCTCGCCGTCATAGGCCGCTACCGCGGCCACCGTCGCCCCCTGGGAGATGATTTCGTCCCAAAATAGGTTCATGAATGTTTTTCCATAGGTGTCCAGGGGATACAGTATCGCAAAGCGTCTGGCCCCCAGGCGCTGAACCGCGTGGGTCACCACCGCCTCGGTCTGCATGCGGGGCGTTATGAAATTTCGGAATACATAATCGCCACGGATGGTTACGCCCTCCCGCTGGGTCAGTGTAACGATGGGGATGCCGGCGGCCTGGGCGGCTTCGGCAACCGTGTCCGCCGTCACCAGCGGGCCGACAATGGCGGCCACACCCGCCTCGATCAACTCACCGGCGGCCGCAGCGGCCTGTCTGTCTTCACCGCCGGTATCCCGAACAATGATTTCCACAGAGCCGTTCTTTGCCGAAGCCTCTGCCATTGCCAGTTCGATGCCGTTGAGGGCCCGCTGTCCAAATACCTGGTACGCTCCGCTCAGCGGCAGCAGGCAGCCGATGGTCGTACGGCGGTAAATCAGAGAGCGGCCGAGTTGAGAGACCATGTGACGCAGGTCGGGATCGGCAATCTCGGGAAGCATGCGGTCGAGGGTATCCCGGTCCAGCAGCCGCAAGGCCGAAGATAGGCGCTGGCGCAACTCGTCTCGAACGCGATCCTCCCCCCGCTGGAAGGCCCGAGCATATGCCAAAACGGCCTCCGACGGGAGGTCGAGCGCCATGTACGCATTACCCGCCAGCAGATCGATGCGCAGCCGCAGGTTGTCATCCGTCACCGCGGCACTGACCGTGGCCAGTTTTGAGATGACCACATCGAACCGCCCCTCGTAATAGTAGGCGGCCAGCACTTCGACCCATGCTTCCTGCACATGATAATGCCCCGGGTAATTGACAATCACAGTCTCGTAGGCACTTCGGGCCCTGGCAAAATCGCCTAAGTCACGGTAGGCGGCACCCGTTTTCATCAAAGCAGCGGGCACCATTTCGCTGTCGGGATAGGCGCGCATGAAGTCTTCATAAGCCGCAATGGCACCGGCAAATTCATGCTTTCCGAAACGCTGTTCGGCTGCAGTAAAAAGATCCTGGGCCGACGGCGGGGCCGGGGCTTGGGTCACCGGCGGCGCCGGCGCAACGACCGCTTTTTGGGTGCAGGCCGAGAGCAATGCAGCGGCTGCCAGGATTATGAATGCGGTGTATTTCATCAAATTAGACGATACGATTATTCGGAAAGCTCCGGAATGCAGGGGGTTACGCCCCGCCGCACCCCCTTGAGCAGGCCTACTCTACACCAGTGCCGGGGTTTGTCAATTGGTTTACAATCGACCGATTATTGATTACAATGGGCCCGCCCGTACGGACCACTTCAAACCACAGTCCAACATTTCAGGCCCGGAAGTACTGCAGGCGCTGGCCGACATCCGATCGTCAGTGGAGGCCTGAGACCCCGTGTAACCATCGAAGACACCCGAACCCAGGAGGATACCATGGCCACAGGTACCGATGATTTCAAAAGAGCGCTTTCTGTCGGCAGACCGCCCAACATTGCGCACTGTTTCCCCAACTCGCAGGCCCTCATCGTTAGTGGGAAGTATATTGACCTGGCGATGTTGACCAAGCAGAAGGCCATCGCCATGGCCGCCAACGGCCGCAGTACCTTCGTGATCCGCGGTGCATTGGCCGCGGCCCAGCGGGCCAATGCGTGTCTCATCATTGAAATTGCACGCTCCGAAGGGGGCGCCGGTGCCTACTGCGCCGTGAACTATTGGAACATCGCCCGGATCGTGGACGCACTGTGCAATGAAATGGGCATCACCATCCCGGTGGCCATCCATGCGGACCATTACGGCATCAAGAAACCCGAAGACGTGGCCCCGGCCCTGGTGGAAATTCCGTCCATGTTCGATGCCGGCATTACCTCCATTGCCATCGATGCCAGCCATATGCCCGACGAACAAAACCTGCTGGCCAGCATCCGGTTGAACGAGGTCGTTCCGGAGTGGGCCGGCCTTGAAACCGAAGTCGGTGAAATAAAAGGGAAAATGGGTCTCAGCACCGTGGAGGAAGCGCGTTTTCTCATCCAGGGGCTCAATGCCCATGGCATTTTCCCCAACTGGATCGCCCTGAACAACGGCACCACCCACGGCATCGAAGAAAGCGGCCAGGGCATTCAGGTGGATCTGACCCGTCAGATCCACAAGACCATTGCCCCCTACAACGTGTCCGGGGCCCAGCATGGGACCTCGGGCAACAGTGCGGATCGACTGCGTGAGATCGCCCAGCAGACCCGGACCACCAAAGCCAATGTGGCCACAGCGCTCCAAATGATTTCCTGGGGCCTCGAGGTCAACGACTACGGCAATGCCCAGCTGGACACGGCCGGCCAGTTTATAAAGGTCGCGGGAGAGGGGATGACCGAAGGCATGTGGGCCGAGATGACCGCCTATGCCCAAGAGAAAGGCCTGTCCGGCGGCAATTATAAGAAACTCAATCTACCATTTGAAAACAAGCTGTCAGGGCAGCCTGCAGATGTCCGCGCCAGAATGGCACGGGGCGTTGAGGATTTTGTTTACAATATGCTGGTCAATGTGTTCAACGCCCGGGACACGGCACCGCTGGCCATCGATGCCATTTTGGCCGCCGGGGGGTTTGATCCGGGACCCAAGGCTGAACGGATAGAAGACCCGGCGGCCTGGACCCCGGAGGCCATTTCGGAGAAGGCCGCCGCCATCGACAGCGACAAAGGGCCGGCGGGGGATTTTGAAGATTGACCCTGCAGCGCGGCAAACGGTTTTGCCCCTTCTGCGCAGGGCCGCTGCAGGAGCGATTCTTCGAAGGGCGAGAGCGCCTGTTTTGTACCGCCTGCAATGCGCCGCTGTATGAAAACCCGGTGCCGGCTTCCTGTCTGGTAGTGGTGGATGAGCAGGACCGGGTGCTGCTGGTCAAGCGCAACGTGGCACCAAAAATCGGATGGTGGTGCCTGCCGGGGGGATTCATGGAACTTCATGAGACGCCCGAGGGCGCCGCTTTGCGAGAGTTGAAAGAGGAAACCGGGCTTTCCGGCCGTATCGAGCGCCTCATGGGGGTCATGGCCACCCCCAATAAACAGTACAACACCGTATTGATGGTCGCCTACCGGGTGCGCCGGTTCGAGGGCACCCTGCGCGCCGGCGATGACGCCGAAGTGGTGGCATGGTTTTCCCAAGACCGGCTACCCCCCATCGCATTTTCCAGCCATGCCCATTTTATCGGAGCACACTACCGAGGAGATATCCTTCCAACTTATTGATTTTATATGTTTTATAATCTCATCCCGCCATCACCGCGGTCCCGCGCCGGCTTTTTTTTCATTTTTTTTCTAAAGTCATTGTGCCCTTGTCCGATAATGGGGTCAGGGGAGAAGCGATTATGATGATCACAAGTTATCAGATCCAAAACGTCATCGCTGATTACAGCAAACGGATTGGGCGCAGCCGCCAGCCGCAGTCGGAAAAGGCTCAGGACCCGCGCGCACCGCGGGACAAGATCAGCCTTTCGGTGGAGGGCAAACGCGATGCAGTGATTGAGCGCGTCGCCGCCGCCATCGTCGACCGCATCACACGCTATGGTCCTCAGGAAGAGGTGGACCACCAGATCGTGGATCAATTGCTGGGTGAAATACAACGGGACGGCGAACCCGGGGGCGACAACGCCTCAGAATTCGTCTTCAATGTCGTCGACGGCACCCGTGCCAAACAAACCAACACGCTCAGGGCCAAAGATTCGACCAGTTTGATCCAACGCCTTGAACACGTGGCAAAAGAGACGGTTGATCGCACCATGACACGGCCGCACCCGGACAGGGGCGAACCGCTCCCTGATCACGGAGATTCCAATGAAAGGGGGGATATACCATGATCGATGCCATCGGCGAATCGGCTGTCCAGCAAACAGCGCGAGTAGAACACAGCCAGACCGATAATCAACGGCATGTTGTGACGGGCGAGACTGAGCAGGATGTCGCCCAGCGACCCGTCAAGGAAGCATCTGGCGGCGCGGATGCCAGCGGCGGCAAGGGAGACGACCAATCCAAAACCCGATACAATATCGACCACAACAGGCTGGTCATTGAGCAGTATGGGAAAAATGGGGAACTGATACTCCAACTGCCGCTCGTTCATTCAGAAACCGTATAAAGGGCAAAATCGACCGCCGCCCTTTTTCCCGGTCCTTTTCCGGTGCGTATTCGGGCACGCACCGCCCCCCTCATTCACGCTCCCGGGGAGGCGAGGTCTCCGGCGCCTCCTTCGATGCGAACCGTTTGGCTTCGTTCCAAAGGGTTTCCAAGCGTTCACGGGCAACGGCGTCCAGGGATTCATCGCTCTTTCTGAGGCGACGCTCCATGAAGCGAAAGCGCTTTTCGAATTTAGCGGTCGCCGCCGCCACGGCGGACTCGGGGTGAAAACCGGCGAAGCGGGCCACATTCACAAGGGTGAACAAGACGTCGCCGAACTCCATGGCCAGGTGACCGGAACGATCGCTGACCTCAGACAAACGGGCCGCCTCTTCCTTGAATTCCCTCCACTCCTCGTCCACCTTGGCCATTACCCCGTCCAGATCATCCCAATCGAAGCCGGCCTCACCGGCCCGCCTGGATATGCGATAGGCCCTGAGAAGCGCCGGCAAGCCGGAGGGGACTGCATCCAGAATAGACGCTTTTTCAGTGTTGCGTTTTTCGTCCCTTTTAATCTCGTTCCACTGCCGACGAACCGCATCGGGTGTGTCCACCGTGCGATCACTGAACACATGGGGGTGACGGCGGGTCATCTTTTCCACAGAGAGCGCCACGGCCTCGCCAAAAGTGAATTCCCCTTCGGTTTCATAACAGCGGCAAATAAACAGCAGCAGAAAAAGGACGTCACCGAACTCTTCACGAACGGCGGCGGCATCCCCGGCGGTGATTGCCTCGGCCAGTTCAAAAACCTCTTCGGCGAGATACACGGCCATGGACCGCGCCGTCTGTTTCCGGTCCCAGGGGCATCCGTTCTCTCCCCTGAGGGTGTCGATGAGGCTGAACACGGTGCTGACGGAGCGGCTATCGGTCATGTCGACTACCGGCCCATGAGGTTTTCAAGGCATCGAGTTTGTCGGAAAAGGTGCGTTTCATTTCAGGGCTCACAATTTTGACGATGTTCTCAGAAATCAAGGTCACATAGGGCGCCAGCAGCGACTCCCGAACCAGGGACGCATTCTTCGGCAGAAACGTGGTCAGCGCCACGAGGATCACCGATGCCACAAGGACGGCTTTGGTGAAGCCGAAAAGGCCGCCAGTAATACGATCGGCCCAGCCCATGTATGCGATACTCAGGAGGTATTTGAGGACCACGCCGATAATGCTGATGCAGAGAAAAATGAGGCAGAAAAGGATGAGAAAGCTCAATACGTTCAGATACGCCGCGTCGGATATCCACCTCGACAGGAAGCGTGCCACCAGGGGGTAATAGGTGTAGGCGGCATAGTAGCCCGAAAAGACCCCGATAATGGATGCCACCTCTTTGATCAGCCCCCGAAAAATACCGCGAATGAGGCTGAACCCCAAAATGACGGCAAAGACGACATCCAGCGTGTTCATGGCGCTCCAAGAGGCCTGAGTAAAATGAGATTTTTAAGTTATTCAGAATAGATGCGGCTTGTTCCCACGGCGTTCGGTGACTAACAGAGGCGCCTTGTGGAGTCAAGGAGTTTTTCCCCGCTGCCGCCGGGCGCGCCCGTTTGCATTCATTTTCCCGATTGTGATAGAGAGGATGGGTTCAAAGATGGGGAGACCGGGCCAACGGACCGCGCGGTGCACGCCCACAGTTCCCAACGGCCACTGCTGCAGCGCGCGCCAGCAGCATACGAGCATGTGATGACATCGCCACCATGGACACTGAGCAGGCCGATCATACGAATCGGTTGACGTTTTCCGACCTTGAGTTGGCACGTCAACTTTTCGGAGAACGCAATTCCAATCTGCAGCGCATTGCCGATGCCCTCGAAATCCGCATTCATGCGCGGGGCAATACGGTCACCATCAACGGCGACGACGACATCAACTCAGCCTTGGCGGGCAATCTCCTCCAGCAGCTTTACGGGCTCCTCAAAGAACGATACCCGGTCTATCCCAAAGACGTGGACCACGCCATTCAAGTCCTCAGCGCCGACCACCGGGCACAGATCAAGGACATCTTTCTGGACACGGTCTACATCACGTCCAAGAAGCGCACCATCACCCCCAAAAGCATCAACCAGAAGGACTATATCGATGCCATCCGCCGCAGCGACATGGTGTTCGGCATCGGGCCGGCCGGGACAGGCAAAACCTACCTGGCAATGGCCATGGCCGTCTCCGCGCTGGCGCGGGGCAAGGTCAGCCGAATCATACTGGCCCGACCGGCTGTGGAGGCCGGTGAAGTCCTCGGCTTTCTCCCTGGGGATATCGCCGAAAAAGTGAATCCTTATCTAAGACCGCTCTACGATGCGCTGCACGACATGATGCCCTTTGAAAAGGCCTCCGGTATGATGAGTCAGGGTGTCATCGAAGTGGCCCCCCTGGCATTCATGCGGGGCCGTACCCTCAACGATGCCTTCATCATTCTCGACGAAGCCCAGAACACCACCAGCGAACAGATGAAAATGTTCCTGACGCGCATCGGCTTCAACTCCAAAGCAGTCATCACCGGCGATATCACCCAGACCGATCTGCCCAGCAGCAAAGTATCCGGTCTCATTGAGGCCATGAGGATCCTTAACGGGATCCAGGGCATCCAATTTATCTTCTTCTCGAAAATCGACGTTGTGAGGCACCGCCTCGTTCAGGACATCATTCAGGCATACGACGCCCACGACGCCGCCAGGAAATCCGACGGCAACGGCACAGACACCAAACAGAACATCCCATTATGACTTTGCGTCGCAACAAATCAGGCAACCCGCTGTTCGCGCAGACACAAGAAGCCGTGCCCTACATCGTGCTGCTCGCCGTCGTGGCGGCCATTACCCTGATCCTATATCCGAACCTGGTCCTCTCGCCCCACGTCTACCAGCCCGGCGACGTGGTTCAGCGGGACGTCAAGGCTCAGAAGGACTTTTTGATCGAAGACGACGGCGAAACGGAGGCCCGCCGCCTGGCGGCCGCGCAAGCGGTCCGAACGGTATATGACCATGACGACGCCCTGACCACCCGCGCCATCGGCAAACTCCAGAAGGCCTTTCAACTCGTCCGCGCCGTTTACGACGCGGCGATTCCACCCATGGAAACGCCCGAGGCTCCCACCGAAACGGCCGCTGGCGCCGCCGCACCGGCGGAAAACCCGCCGCCGCCGCCGGAGCTGCTGATCCGGCAGAAACGGGAGGCCTTCGGGGAAATACTGGGTATTGAGATCAGCCCGGGCGCCTGGCGCACCTTGGAGAAGGAGTCCTTTTCCCCGGAAACCGAAGCTTTTATCAGCCGCATCCTCACCGAGATTCTGGAAAACGGTGTCGTTGCCAACAAGGAATTACTGCTCCAGGAATCCGAGAAAGGCATCACCCTCAGAAACATCGCGAGCCGGCAGGAGACCACTGAGTACAGCCTCAGGCGCTTCTACGGGCTCGACCAGGCCAAGACCATGGTCCGCATCATCGGCCAGCCCTTGCTCAAAGACCAGAACTACGCCCTTCGCAACCTCATCGTAGACATTTCCCAGCGGCTCATCCAACCCAACATCACCGTCAACCAGAGCAAAACCAAGGAACGCCGCGTGGCGGCGGCAGCTGCCATCAAACCCATCCTGTACCAGATCAAGGCAGGTGAAATGCTCTTGCGGGAAGGCGAGCGGGTCACCAAAACAGACCTAGCCAAACTCAAGATGGCACGGGCCTCTGCAGAAACCCACAATCTGCCGGCCAGGGGGCTGGGGACGGCGGCCATCACGACGTTTCTGCTGCTTGGCATGGTCATTCCCAACAGCCGGCCGCGCAGCCGGCTGCGGCACCGGATGAATCGGAACCTGTTGTTTTTGGGGACCCTGCTGGTCGTCTTTCTCCTGGTGGCCCGGCTGGTGGCGCTGTTTACCGGAACGCTTGCCACCAACCCACAATACCCGGTGACGGTGACCTCGCTGTACTGGGGGATCCCCCTGGGCAGCGCGTCCATGATCGTCTGCCTCTTTTTGGGCCTGGAAATCGCCATCCCCTTTTCCGTCGTCCTGGCCGTGTGTACGGCCGCCATCTATCAAAACAATTTCGGCATTTTGCTCTACTTCCTGGTGAGCAACATCATGGCGGCGTATTGGCTCCAATATTGCCGTGAGCGAAAAGTCTTCATCAAAGCAGGACTCAAGCTAGCGGCGCTCAACCTGGTCCTGGTCACCGCCGTGGGCGCTTACACGGCGCAGATGGGCGACTTGCAGCTTTTTTGGGACTGGAGTTTCGCCTTCCTGGGGGGAATCTTTGCAGGGATCATCACGGCCGGCCTGGCTCCCGTCATCGAAATCGCCTTCGATTTCACTTCCGACATCAAACTGATGGAACTGGCCAACCTGGACCGGCCCATCCTCAAACGGTTGATGATCGAGGCCCCGGGAACCTACCACCACTCCATGGTCGTTGGCTCCCTGGTGGAAGCCGCCGCGTCGGAGATCGGCGCCAATCCCCTGCTGGCCAAGGTTTGCGGCTACTACCATGACATCGGGAAAATCAACAAGCCGCTGTATTTTATTGAGAATCAATCCGACGGAAAAAACAAACACGACAAATTGGCGCCGTCCATGAGCAAGCGAATCCTCATCGCCCATGTCAAAGACGGCGTTACCTTCGCCCGGGAGCACAAGCTCGGCCAACTCATCACGGACGTGATCCAGCAGTCCCACGGCACCAGCCTGATTTACTATTTTTACAACAGGGCCCTGGCCCTTCAAGGCGAGGAAGCCGTCAACATGGCCGACTACCGGTACCCGGGACCCAAGCCCCAAACCCGTGAAGCCGGCCTTGTCATGCTCGCCGATGTGGTGGAGGCCGCCTCCCGCACGCTGGAAAATCCCACAACGGCGCGCATTCAGGGGCTGGTGCAGAAGCTCATCAACAAGATCTTCTCCGATGGGGAATTGGACGAATGCGAGTTGACCCTGAAAGATCTCCACAACATCGCAAAAAGCTTTATCAAAATACTCACCGGCATCCACCATCACCGCATCGAATATCCGGAAAAATCGCACCAAAAGAACGGAAAACACCCCAATGGCAATTCTGATCGACAACCGCCAGCAGCGCCACCTGATCGACGCGACAATCGTGGAGAAGACAGCTCAGGCCATCTTAGACGCCTTGGCATTTCCTGATGCGGAGTTGTCCGTCGTCCTGGTGTCAGATCCGGACATTCATGCGCTGAACCGCCAGTACCGGGGCAAGGACCGCCCCACCAACGTGCTGGCCTTTGCCATGCGCGACGGTGAATTCGGGAACCTGACCCCTGAGCTGCTCGGCGACGTGGTTATCTCCATGGACACGATGGCCCAGGAGGCGGCGGATGCCGGCAAGCCCGCGCGGGTGCGCTTCATTGAGCTGCTGATTCACGGCATTTTGCATCTGGTGGGGTTCGATCACGAAGCCAGCGACACCGACGCGGAGCAAATGGAGAAAACGGCGGACAAGATTCTGAAAGTGCTGCAGACGCAGCATTTTCTGGAGCAAGGGGCTGCGCAGACATTTTCCCCGAAATGAATCGCGATACACCGGCCAACCGACATAGGAGGCGTCATGTACCTGGTTACTGCTGAAGAAATGCAGCGGATGGATCACGACACCA
The DNA here is from genome assembly GCA_964446485.1 of uncultured Desulfobacterales bacterium. GTDB lineage: Bacteria > Desulfobacterota > Desulfobacteria > Desulfobacterales > JBDRRP01 > JBDRRP01. Next base: position 16,972 of record CAYUOU010000019.1, read on the forward strand.
TCCGTGACTTCGGCATTCCCGGACGGGTGTTGATGGAAAACGCCGGCCGGGGGGCCGCGCGCACATTGGCAAGCGTTTTCAGCGATGTCGCCAAAAGGGATGTCGCCGTTGCTGCCGGCCGAGGGAACAACGGGGGCGATGGATTCGTCATTGCCCGGTGTCTGGCCCAGCAGGGCGTGCGGGTCACGGTCTATCTCATGGCCGACCCCGCAGCGGTTTCTGGAGATGCCGCAGCCAATCTCGCCTTGCTGGCTCCGCTGGGCGTTTCGCTCATTTCACTGTCCGATGAAGCCGGTCTGGATGCGTACCGAAAGGACATGCAGCGCCACGACCTCTGGGTGGACGCCCTCTTCGGCACGGGACTCAACGCAGAGGTCCGCGGGCGATACCGCGGCATGATCGCACTGATTAACGACAGCGGCCGGCCGGTGTTTGCCGTCGACATCCCTTCCGGAATCAACGCCGACACGGGACAAGTCTGCGGGATCGCCGTTTCCGCCGTGGCCACCGCCACCTTCGCCTTCGCCAAAATCGGTCATTGCCAATACCCGGGCGCCGCTCACTGCGGCCGCCTGGAAATCATCGATATCGGCATCCCCCCGCACATCGCCGCGGCCGTCGCCCCCCGCCAGTGCCAAACCACGCCGGCAATGGTGGCCAATGCCCTGCCACCACGCGCGCCCGAGGCACACAAGGGCACCACCGGACACCTTCTAGTCATTGCCGGCGGACCCGGCAAAACCGGCGCGGCCGCCATGTGCGTCAATGCGGCTCTGAGAAGCGGCGCCGGCCTGGTCACCGCCGGGGTCCCGGCAGGGATCCTCGCCACCATGGAAACCCTCTCTGTGGAAGCCATGACCGCCCCACTGCCGCAGACCGAGGACGGCCTGGTGGATGGCCGAGAGACGACAGCCATTGACCGTCTGATGGCGGGCAAGCAGGCCATTGCCGTGGGACCGGGCCTCGGTACAAGCAAAGGGCCACAGGCCATGGTGCGCCATATCGTCACGCAGAGCGCTGTCCCCGTTGTGGTGGATGCCGACGGTCTCAGTGTTTTCACCGACGGGGCGGATCTTTTCTCCCGGCGTCAGGCTCCGGTGGTGTTGACGCCGCATCCCGGAGAAATGGCGCGCCTTTGCGGCCTGACATCAGCGACGGTTCAAGCGAACCGAATGGCGATCGCCCGCCGCTTTGCCGTTGACAACAACGCCTGCGTGGTCCTCAAAGGCGCCCGGACCCTCATCGCGGCGCCGGACGGCAGCGTCACCGTAAACCCCTCGGGGAACCCGGGCATGGCCACCGGCGGTATGGGCGATATTCTGACAGGAATGATCGCCGGGCTCATCGTCCAGGGGCTGCCCCCCGTTACGGCGGCCATCACCGCCGTCTATCTCCATGGCGCCGCCGCCGATTATCTTTCCACCACAGTGGGTTCGGTGGGGTATTTGGCAACGGATATGTTGAAAACCATTGCAGGGCAGGTGTCCGCAATGGCCGCTCACAGCGGGAATCATCGGCCGTGACGCGGGCCATCGCATGCCCAGAGGCCGCAGACACCTTCCGGTTGGGAGCGTTACTGGGTGCCGCCTGCCGCCGCGGCCTGGTCATCGCCTTAAGCGGCGAACTCGGGTGCGGCAAAACCACCCTCGTGCAAGGCCTGGCCGCCGGCCTCGAGGTGCCGGCCGGATACCGGATCACCAGTCCGTCATACACCCTGATAAACGAATACCCCGGCCGCATCGAACTGGCCCATGCCGACCTCTATCGGCTCAGCGATGGCACGTCCATCGAGGACATCGGACTGGAAGACCTCATTTCTCCCAAACGAGTGCTTGCCGTGGAATGGCCCGAACGCATGCCCTCTGAGACGCTATCCGACACGCTCCGGATCGACATCCACGTCCAGCACAGCGGCGAACGCGTCATCACGCTGACTGCCTATGGACTTGAACCGGGCAATTTGTTAGAAGCGATCTCCGAAATCGACACATAGGGGGCGCAAACATGGGGCTCATTGTTCAAAAATTCGGCGGCACGTCCGTTGCCGACTTGGATCGTATTCAAGGTGTCGCCGATCGGGTCATCCGATACCGCAAGGAGGGTCACGATCTGGTGGTGGTGCTGTCTGCCATGGCCGGGGTCACCGATCGCCTCATCGAGATGGCCCGTAAAATCTCCGATACACCGGACAAGCGCGAGTTGGACGCCCTGCTGGCAACCGGAGAACAGACCACCTCGGCACTGCTGGCGATGATGCTAAAGGCCATGGGATATGGGGCGGTGTCGCTACTGGGGTTTCAAGCCGAAGTGCGCACGGACTGCGCGTATGGAAACGCCCGCATCGTGGGCATTGGCACCGACCGGATTCAACACCACATCACCGCCGGCAACGTCGTGGTGGTGGCCGGCTTTCAGGGCTGCGACCCCCGGGGGGATATCACCACACTGGGCCGCGGCGGGTCGGACACCTCGGCGGTGGCCATCGCCGCCGCCCTCGATGCCGATGTCTGCGAGATCTTCACCGACGTAGACGGCATCTATACCACCGACCCCAACATCTGCCGCCGGGCGCGGAAGATCAAGAAGATCTCCTATGAGGAAACCCTGGAAATGGCGAGCCTTGGCGCCAAAGTACTTCAAATCCGGTCCGTGGAATTCGCCAAGAAGTACAACGTGAAGGTGCACGTGAGATCATCGTTCAACGACGAGGAGGGGACCATGGTAATGAGCGAAGACGCCGACATGGAACGGCTGGTGGTGTCCGCCGTCACCTGCGATAAAAAAGAGGCCCGGATCACTATGTCGAAAGTGCCGGATCAACCCGGCGTGGCGGCGAAGATCTTCTCACCGTTGGCCGAAGCGGGCATCATTGTGGACATGATCATCCAGACCTCCCCCAGCGGGGGCAGCAACGACATCACCTTCACCGTGCCGCGGGATGACTTCAAGCGCGCCATGGCCCTGTGCGAAGGTGTCGCCGGTGACCTCTATGCCGAAGGGGTTAAAGGCAAGGAAGACATCGCCAAGGTGTCGGTGATCGGCGTGGGGATGAAAAACCACTCCGGGGTGGCGGCCAAGATGTTTTCCACCCTCGCCGCCGAAAACATCAACATCCGCCTCATCAGCACATCTGAGATTCGAATCTCCTGTGTGATTGACGAGAAATACGCCGAGCTTGCCGTGCGGGTGCTGCACAAGGCCTTCGACCTGGATCAACCCAACGGCCAAACCTCTTAAACGTCGGGGTTACCCCGCACTCAGCGCCGCTTCAATCTCCCGGGCCACCCGCCGGGCAGCCGCCACAGGATCGGGCGCATTTCTAATGGGACGGCCGATAACCAGGTAATCGGCGCCGCGGCTTACCGCCTCGGCCGGTGTCACCACCCGTCGCTGGTCGTCGTGCCCAACGCCCTCCCACGCCGGCCGGATGCCCGGCGTGACCGCCTCAAACCCGCTTCCCAGGTCCGCCTTGATCCGTTGGACCTCGCGGCCTGAGCACACGATTCCGGCGCACCCGGCTTTTTTGGCCATTGCCGCACGTCGCAGCACCAGGGCAAAAACATCGCTGTCGAACGGCGGCGCGTAGCCCGACGCCTTCAAATCCTCGACACGTGTGCTGGTGAGCACCGTAACGCCCAGCACGCCGAGCCGGCCGCCGGCGCCGGCAACCGCCGCCTCGAGCATACGGATATCTTCGCCGCAGTGAACGGTGAGGTAATCCACCCCAAGGGCGGCGGCGGCCGATGCCGCCCGTTCCACGGTCTTTGGGATATCGTGGAGCTTGAGGTCCAAGAAAACTCGCCGCGCCCCGGCGGACCGCACCTGTTCCACAACGGCCGGTCCCGACCGAACGAAGAGTTCCAGGCCCACCTTGAACATGCCCACGACGCCGGCCAAATCAGCTGTCAACTGTCGCGCCGCGTCCGCGGTGGCCACGTCCAGGGGGAACGCGATATAGTCAGCAGCCGTTTTCATCGTCTCATTCATCATTTGACGTTGGATGTTCGACGTTCATTCTCCCAGCCAACCCCAAATGGCCTACGTTCGGTATAGCAAACGCTGGTTATCATTATCGCCGTACTGCCGCCGAATCCAATCACGGTAGGCGCCGGTCTGAATCCGAGACACCCACTCCTGGTGCTCCAGGTACCAGCGAATGGTTTTCTCCAGCCCGGTGTCAAAGGATTCGGCGGGCGACCATCCGAGTTCCCTGTTAATCTTCGAATAATCGATGGCATAGCGGCGATCGTGCCCCGGTCGGTCCGTTACAAAGGAGATGAGTCGACGCCGTGAGCCCCCTTCGGCATCCGGCGTGACGGCGTCCATGATGTCGCAAACCGTTTTCACCACGGTTATGTTCTCCTTCTCACATCCGCCCCCCACGTTGTAGGTGGCCCCGTTGCGGCCCTCCAGGAGGATAACCCAGACGGCGCGGCAGTGATCCGTCACATAGAGCCAGTCCCTGACATTGCGGCCGTCCCCGTAGACGGGCAGCGGTTTCCCGGCAAGGGCGTTGAGCACCATGAGGGGAATCAATTTTTCCGGGAATTGGTAAGGGCCGTAGTTGTTTGAACAGTTGGAAAGCGTCACCGGCAGTCCATACGTGTGGTGGTAGGCCTGAACCAGATGATCCGATGCCGCCTTGGAGGCCGAATAAGGGCTCCGGGGCTGATAGGGGGTTTCTTCCGTGAAACACCCGGTGGGTCCCAGGCTGCCGTATACTTCATCGGTGCTGACATGGTGGAATCGCTGGATGCGGTCCGCGCGTGCCCGGGCCACATCCAGCAAGGTGAAGGTTCCCGTGATATTGGTGTGAATAAAGGCATCGGGCCCGGCGATGGAGCGGTCCACATGGGACTCCGCGGCGAAATGGCAGACCGTGTCCACGGCATGGGTGTCGAATACCTTTTCCATGGCCGCTCGATCGCAGATGTCCGCCTTCTCGAACCGATACCGATCCGGGAATGCCGCGGCAATATCAGTGAGGTTCTCTGGGTTTCCCGCGTAGGTCAGGGCGTCCACGTTGACAACGATGCCGTCGTAATCGGTTTCCTCAAAGATGAACCGGATGAAATTGGCTCCGATGAAACCACTGCCCCCAGTCACCAGAATGGATTTCATGCCTTCCTCCGTTGCGTGGTATCGACAAACGACCGCTGGAGACCTGAATAACCGATCCGCAGCGTCGATGGAAGGGGAATCTGGATTCCCCCGCCACGGCGCCGGCCGCACAACCGGCGCAACGAGGCGATAAAGGGTCGCGATCATCACAGCCTTCGTGGTAGAATATCTCAACCGGGGACGGCGTTGTGCCGCCGAAGGGTACCTGCGGTGACCATCTGCGGGGGTGGTTCGACAGGCTATGGACATCCTCGGCAAAGGCGCGCGCCTTCCCGGCAATAATCCCACTAAAGCGCAGAGACGTCCCATGAGCACGACCCAAGATCTGCTGTTGGCCATCGACAACGGAACTCAGAGTCTCAAGGCACTGGTGTTCGATCCCCAGGGACACCTGGTGGCCGGTGAAAAAATCACGTTTACGCCCTACGTGTCACCCCGCCCCGGGTGGGCGGAGCAGGACCCCGAAGTGTTCTGGGACGCCCTGTGCGACGGCTGTCAGGGGCTGTGGCGACGCCAAGGGGTCGATGCCGCCCGCATCGCCGGTGTCGCGCTCACCACCCAGCGCAGCACCCTCATCAATGTGGATCGCGACGGACGCCCTCTGCGACCCGCCATTTTGTGGCTGGATCAGCGCAAGGCCAGGGGGCTGCCCTTTCTCGGCGGACTTTGGGGCCTTCTTTTCAGACTGGCCGGCCTTGCGGACACCATCGCCTATTTCCAGGCCGAAGCCGAGGTCAACTGGATCCGGACCTGTCAGCCTGACATATGGAAAGCCACGCACAAACTGCTGCTGCTCTCGGGGTGGCACACCTACCGGCTCACGGGCCATTACCGCGACGCCGTCGGCTGCTGTGTGGGGTATCTGCCCTTCAATTATCGGCGGATGCGCTGGGCCGCGTCCTGGGACTGGAAATGGCGGGTGCTGCCCATGGACCCGAATATCCTGCCGGCGCTGGTGCCGCCCGGCGCACTGCTGGGGGAGATTACCCAGGAAGCGTCATCTGCCACGGGCATCCCGGCTGGTCTGCCGCTCATCGCCGCCGCCGCCGACAAGGCCTGCGAGGCGATCGGCTCGGGGAGCCTCACCCCTGAGGTGGGTTGCCTCAGCTACGGGACCACCGCCACCGTCAACGTCACGAGCCGCAAATACGTGGAAGCCATCCCCCTGCTGCCGCCCTACCCCTCCGCGGTGCCGGGGCACCATACCCTCGAGGTTCAGATTTACCGGGGTTACTGGATGGTGAACTGGTTCAAGGAGGAGTTCGGCCACCCGGAAATCGAAAAAGCCATGATAGAGGGCGTCGAGGCCGAAGCCTTGTTCGATGACCTCATCGAAAACATCCCCCCCGGTTCCCTGGGGCTGATGCTCCAGCCTTACTGGTCGCCGGGCCTGCGCCGCCCGGGGCCCGAGGCCAAAGGGGCCGTCATCGGTTTTGGAGACGTTCACAGCCGCGCTCATTTTTATCGTGCCATCCTCGAGGGGGTGGCCTATGCGCTCCGGGAAGGCAAGGAGCGCATAGAGAAGAAAACCCGCGTCCCCATCCAGCGCCTGGTGGTGTCCGGCGGGGGCAGCCAGAGCCGCCACGCCATGCAGGTCACCGCCGACGTGTTCGGCCTGCCCACCTCTCGGCCCCACCTATATGAAACCTCCGGCCTCGGCGCAGCCATCGATCTGGCCGTGGGACTCAAATTTCATCCGGATTTCACTACCGCCGTTGGAGCCATGACCCGGACCGGGGAAACCGTCGAACCCGTCGCTGAGAACGTCAGGCTCTACGACGCCCTGTATCAGGATGTCTATCGGCGCCTATACACGCGCCTGGAGCCACTGTACAAACGCATCAGAGACATCACGGGATATCCCGCCTGAGCATACATCCACCGGTGCCGGAAATGCCCGGGGCGGCGGATAATGCGTCCGATCGGCGGGCGTGTGACCGTCTGCCGTTAACATTGAGCATTGAATTGCCTGACTTATCAGTGATATGGGGGGTACCGCTGATCCGTTCACGGTAACCCCCTGAAAGAAAGACACCATCACCATGCGCATGCTTCAACGACACCATGTCCCTTCTGGAAGCTATTTCGTGGGACCGCATCGCCCCATCCTCCTTCAGGCCTTTCTGGGCACTTGCGTGGGAGTCGCCGTTTTCGACCAAAACGCCGGCGTTGGAGGCCTATGCCACCTGCTTCTGCCGGAGCCGGTTTCACTGGAAAGTACCTTCCAGCGAGAAAAATACGCTTCCGTGGGGTTGCCGCTCTTTATCGAAGCCCTTTACGCCGCAGGGGCTAAAAAGAAAGACCTCGTGGCATGGATCGGCGGCGGTGCCCTGGTTGGACCGGTGAGCCAGCGGGATCTGGCACTCGACATCGGCGGACGCACCGCCGAAATCGCCCGCCAACTGCTGGACAAAGAAGGCATACGAATCGCGTTCGCCGAGACAGGCGGGGTGTTTTCATGCTGCATGAGCCTGAACATGCAAACGTGGGAATGCCTTGTGGAGCCCGTTGGCGCCGACAAGGCCGCAAAAGACGATACCATTTCCCATCCCCAGGAGAAAGACATCCAGGCCGCGATCAGTCATCTGCAGCCCATTCCCCAGGTGGCGCTGAAAATACTGAGGCTCGTGGAGAATAACGATTTTGACGTGGTCGATATCGCCGACGAGGTGCGCCAGGATCAAGTCATCAGCGCCATGACGCTGAAGCTGTGCAATTCGGCCCTGTATGCCCGGCGAAAACCCATCGACAGTCTCGATCATGCCCTGGTCTACCTGGGCAAGGACATTTTCATGCGGATGGTGATTTCCGCGGCCATCAGCGGCCTTTTCGAGCACACCGGTTCGGGCTATTCGTTAAGCAAGGGCGGGCTCTATCACCATGCCGTGGGGACGGCCATGATTGCTGAAAAACTGGCCGGCGTCACCGGCCTCGTCGCCCCGGCCATCGCCTACACGGCCGGTTTGCTGCATGATATCGGGAAAGTCGTTCTGGATCAGTACGTGGGCTCGGCATACCCCCTGTTTTACCGCGATGTCCACAGCGGCAGCGGGGCGTTTATCGATTTCGAGCGACAGCAACTCGGGGTGGATCACACAGACATCGGGTGCACGCTTGGAGAGATGTGGGGATTCCCCGGCAATCTCTTGACGGCGATCCGCTATCACCACCGTCCGGAGGCAGCGGGCAGCGACATCGAGTTGGTGCACATTGTTTATCTGGCCGACCTGCTCATGTCACGATTCAACACCGGCCTGGAGCTGGAGCGCATGGACACCGACACGTTCACCGAACGGCTCCAGGCCATCGGGTTTTCACCAATGCGTTTGCAGGAAATTGTAGAAATCATTCCGGAAGGCGCTCTGACCGTTCAGTCTAAATCCGATTTGGATTAAGGCCGGCGGAAAAACCACCGTGACGCCCACGACATCGCTCATCAACCATCCAAAGGCTATGGAAAACAACCGACAGAAGCAGCTCAGACAGCTCCCCGGCGTGGACCAGATGCTCAGCACCGCCGCCCTTGATCCGGTTCTATCCAAGGCCCCCCGAACGGTGCTGGTGCGCTGCATCCGCCAAGTCATCCAAGATACCCGGGCGGTCATCCTGGCGGCCGACGCCGCTGCGGCAGCCCCCCCGTTGACCCCCGAGGCGCTCCATCACCAGCTCACAGGGAAAGTCGCCCGTGCCATGGCGCTGAATCTCGAGCCGGTGGTCAACGCCACTGGGGTGGTGGTGCACACCAATCTGGGCCGATCCCTGTTGGCTCCGCCGGCACTGGACCACTTGGAAGAAATCGCGAAGCGCTACTCGAATCTCGAGTACGATCTCACTGCAGGGCGCCGAGGATCGCGCTACACCGCGGTGGACGGCCTGATCTGTGAGTTGACCGGAGCCGAAGCGTCCATGGTGGTGAATAACAACGCCGCGGCCGTGCTGCTCTGTCTGGACACCGTGGCCCACGGCAAAGAGGTTGTTATTTCCAGAGGGGAACTGATAGAAATCGGCGGGTCTTTCAGGGTGCCCGACGTCATGGAAAAAAGCGGCTGTACGCTCAAAGAGGTCGGCACCACCAATCGGACCCATCCCCACGATTACGAATCGGCCATCAACGAAAGAACGGGGCTGCTGCTGAAAGTGCACACCAGCAATTTCAGCATTGAGGGGTTTACCCGGGAAGTACCGCTGAAGGAACTGGTGGGTATTGGCCGGCGTCACGATGTTCCGGTGATGGAGGACCTCGGCAGCGGCACCCTCTTGGATTTGTCGACCTATGGCTTGAAGCGGGAGCCCACGGTTCAGGATTCGGTCGCCGCTGCCGCCGATCTTATCACGTTCAGCGGCGACAAGCTCTTGGGCGGACCGCAAACAGGGCTCATCGTAGGAAAGACCGCCTGGATCGAACGCATCCGGAAAAACCCACTCACACGGGCGCTGCGTATCGACAAACTCACGCTGGCGGCGCTGGAGAGCACGCTTCGGCTCTATCGTGATGAAGCCACCGCCGTGAATGTGATTCCCACGCTTCGAATGATCACCCTGAACGGCGCGATCGTCCGGCAACAGGCTGAATTTCTCAAGAACCGGCTTGATGCGTTGGGCCTCAGCGGGCTGCGGTTGGAATTGGTCCCAGCGAGTTCCCGCCCCGGGGGCGGCGCCCTGCCATCGCTGGAACTCCCGACAACCTGTCTGGCCGTCTCCGTTACGGGACGCTCGGCAGGCAGTGTCGAGCGGGCAATGCGCCGCCATCGGCCGCCGATTGTCGGAAGGGTGGAAAACGACCGATTCCTCATGGACCTGAGAACCGTTCAGGAGGCCGATCTGGACATCATCTGCGGGGCCTTTTCCGCCATCATGAACGACTGAGCCAAAGGGTGCGCCGAATATGAAGCGAAGTGACGAATCTACGGCCGGTGTCTTTCTGCACCATCACAACGTCCCAGGCCTCGCCGCCACCGACGCTCCTGCCGTCGCCATCGACACGGATGCCCTGGGCGAGCGGTTTCCACATTTATTGAGGGGTCATGACCTCACCGCGGCCATGGCGGATATGGCGGCGGCGGGTACCTGCAGCGCAGCCGCCGTACGCGTAATCCCCAGCCGAGATGGCGTCGACCCCGAATCCACGCTGCCGGCGGTGATCGTGGCCGGCAGAATCGATGCGCTTTGTCAAAATTACGATGGCCGGTGGGGCGTTTGGGACACAGGCACACTGGGCTGCTGCCTTCCCGGGATCGAACCGTCAGCGGCGGCGCGCCTGATGGAAACCTTGGCAGGCGATGTTCAGGAGCAGACGCCATCCACAGTCTTGATCTGCGGCATCGCCGGGCACCCCCTCCTGAGCTACGCACCGGATGACCTTGCCGCCAATGCCAATAAAGCCATCGATCACGCCGCCTTCTTCGATAACGGCGCCGTCGTCGCCCTGGATGCGGTGACGCTGAACATCAGTGGAGACCGAGCCTTCGAAGCCGACAACGTGGCCGAGGCCATGTTGGAGTATCACCAGGCCCTGACGCTGGACGACACCAATGTCAACGTCTTGAACAGTTTGGGGGCCTGCTATGGCCACGTGGGGGCGTATGAAAAGGCGCTTCAGTACCTGGAGGCGGCCGTGGCCGCAGACGCCGAGGAATACATGGCCGTTTACAACATCGGCCTGACGCGACTGCTCATGGCGGATCGCAACAGCGCCCTCGACCAATTTGCCCGTGCCGCCGTCATGGCACCAGAAGTTTTTGAACCCGCCCTCCAACTCGGTCGGCTGCTTCAGGAAGACGGAAAGCCTGCAGAGGCCCTGGAATACCTGGAACGTGCCGCGCAGCTTCGCCCCAGCAGCGGCACCACACAGAAGCTGTTGGGCCAGTGCCACGAGGCCCTCGACCACCTGGAACCCGCCATTGCCGCCTACAAAAAAGCCGTCACCCAGAATCCCAACGATCCGGAGACCCTTTCGGCGCTGGGGTGCCTCTTCGACAAGCAGGGGGAAAACCCCGAAATAACGATTATCTTCTGCCAGCAAAGTGTGGATCTGGCGCCGGATAACGGACTTTACCGGCGGCGCCTGGGCCAGCTCTATCTAAAGCAGGGCCTGCTCGCCGAAGCCCTGGAAGCCTTCAAAGCGGCAGACCGCTGCGGCACGGACACCACCGATCTTGTGACGGAAGTCCGCGATCGAATGGATCAATCAAAAACGGACAGGCCGAACTGACCCGGCCTTGCTGGGAAGAGACCACAGCAATCGCGGCTTCAGCAGTGAACGACGCCTACTTCGCACCATCAATTTTTTTTGGAACATTATTCGACACCGTTACCCAGAACGCGTTACCCACCGTCCAACAACCACAGGCACCCATTTATGAATGCTATCATCAACGCCACACTGGAAGACAGCATCGCCGTCAAGCGGCGATTCATTGAACAAAACACGGATACCATCGCCGACATCGCCCAGCGGGTGGCAGATGCCATGGCCAGCGGGCACAAGGTGCTGCTATTCGGCAACGGGGGCTCCGCCGCCGACGCCCAGCACATCGCCGCCGAATTCGTCAACCGGTTTGTCGTTGAACGACCGCCCCTCGCGGCCATCGCGCTGACCACCGACACATCCATTCTCACCAGCGTCGGCAATGACTACAGCTACGAAGAAGTGTTCTCAAAGCAGATCCAGGCGCTGGCACAAAAAGACGACGTAGCCGTGGGCATCAGCACCAGCGGCAATTCACCCAATGTCATCGCCGCCATGACCGCCGCCGCCGACCTGGGTGTCGTCACCATCGGCTGGTCTGGCCCGGGCGGGCGCCTGCCGGAAGTCTCCGACATCTGCCTGAAGGTGCCGTCGATCACCACGGCACGCATCCAGGAATGCCATATCCTGGCCGCCCACATCATCTGCGACCTGGTAGACCGTATCCTGTTTCCCAACGCGTTCGCGGAGGAGATTTCATGAAGCGGCCCGTTCACCCCGTGGATCTCGAAGGTATCGCCACTTATGCCCTTGCCGATCGGAAGAGCAAAGTGAACCGGGACGATTTTGCAAGGCCGTGGACGGCGGGTGGGCGCTTGTGCGACTTCATGGAGACCCTTCCCGACATTCTCGCCGGCAGTCACCTGCGGGCCGTCGTCGATGCTGTGGTTGCCGCTGCCAGGAACGCGCATCCTGTCATGGTAGGCATGGGCGCCCATGTCATCAAAGTGGGGCTCAACCCAATTCTCATCGATCTCATACAGCGCGGCGTGGTGTCGTGCCTTGCCATGAACGGCGCGGGCATCATCCACGACCTCGAACTCGCGATGACCGGCCGCACATCGGAGGATGTTGCCGTGGCCCTGGGCGACGGCGCATTCGGCATGGCCCGGGAAACCGGAGAGTTCCTGTCCGACGCCATTCGTCAGGCGCGGCAGGAGCAGATCGGGCTGGGCAGGGCGGTGGGCATGGCCATCAACGCGCAGGCGCTGCCCTTTGCCGGAGAGTCGCTGCTGGCCACCGGGGCGCGGCTGGACATCCCCGTCACCGTCCACGTGGCCATGGGCACCGACATCATCCACATGCACCCCCGTTTCGACCCGGCCGCCGCCGGCGCCGCTTCTCATCTCGATTTCCGCATCTTCGCCGGCGCCCTCGCCTCTTTGGAGGGTGGGGTCTATCTCAATGTGGGCTCCGCAGTGATCATGCCGGAAGTCTTTCTCAAGGCGCTGACCCTGGTGCGCAACCTGGGGCATACAGTGGCGCACTTCACGACGGTGAACCTCGATTTCATCCAGCATTACCGGCCGGCCACCAATGTGGTGCACCGCCCGACGCTGAGCGGCGGCCGAGGCTACAGCCTTACCGGTCACCATGAGATCATGCTGCCCCTGATCGCCGCAGGGGTGATCGAAGCCCTGGCCACTTGAAAAGAGTAGAAATAACGCTCCCATAAGGCTCCGCGCTGCCAGACGACAAATGCCGGACGACAGCGCCGCCGCCGGCCCTCAGGCCTGTTGGATCAAGGAAGAATCTGCCCGGATTGGTTTTCCTTGGTAGGATGGGTGGAGCGGAGCGAAACCCATCAATCGAGCCAGATTGGTTTTCCTTGGTAGGATGGGTGAAGCGGAGCGAAACCCGTCAATCGGGCCAAGAAAACATGGCGTTTCATAAAAGACGACAGAAAAACCGATGAGGCCATGGGCACCGCATTATCCATATGCACCCCCGGTTTGGCCCCGCCACCGAGGCCGCTTCTCTTCTGGAATTTCGCATCTTTGCCGGCGCCCTGGTCCCGAAACGGACGGATTTGATTTTCCGGTTAAAAGGGTTATAGTGCCGGTTCACGAAAACCCATCATCAGGACCGGACCCATGCCCATTTACGAGTTTCATTGTGACCAATGCGGTAAAGACTTCGAATGCCTCATGATGCGCAGCGACGACACATCCAATTGTCCCAGGTGCCAGGGGAAAAATACCCGCCGGCTCATGAGCGCCTGCGGTTTTCTCAGCAAGGACAGCGGCGGTCAGACGGTATCGAAAAGCGCCGGCGCGTCGGCATGCACCGGCTGCGCTTCAACCAATTGCGGAAGCTGCGGCCACTGATGGCTAAGACGCTTCGCATCGGCACCCGCGGCAGTAAGCTCGCGCTGTGGCAGGCCAATTGGGTTAAAAGCCAGTTGGCTCGAGCCCATCCCGGCGCCGACATCACCCTCACGGTCATCAAGACCAAGGGAGATAAAATACTGGATGTGCCGCTGGCCCAGGTGGGCGGCAAGGGGCTGTTTGTCAAAGAGATCGAAGAAGCCCTGCTCGAAGGCCGCGTAGACCTGGCGGTTCACAGCATGAAGGATATGCCGGCCGCCGTCCCGGACGGCTTGGCCATCGGACCGATCCCGCTTCGGGAAAACCCTTACGACGTCCTGATCGCCGCCGAAGGCGCTGCCCTCAAGGATCTCCCCGAAGGGGCCACGGTGGGCACGAGCAGCCTGCGGCGAGGCGCCCAACTGAAACATGCGCGGCCGGACCTTAATATCCAGTCTCTGAGAGGAAACCTCGACACCCGCCTGCGCAAACTCGACGCCGGCGCGGCGGATGCCATCGTGCTGGCCGCGGCCGGCGTCAAACGGCTGGGCCTTTGGGAGCGCATCACCGAAACGCTGACGCCGGATATCATGCTGCCGGCTGTCGCACAGGGCGCCCTGTGTATTGAAATCCGGCAGGACGATCCGGAAACGGCCGCGGCCCTGGCGTTTTTGGGTCATCCGGACAGCACCCAGGCCGTGACCGGTGAAAGAGCCTTTCTCCATCGGCTGGGGGGCAGTTGCCAAGTCCCCGTGGCCGGGCACGCCACGGTTTCACGCGACACCATCGCCATGGACGGCCTGGTGGCCGAACTCGATGGCAGCCGGATCATTCGGATGACCCGAACGGGACCGGCGCATCGGTGCCGGGAGATCGGCATCAAACTAGCCGAAGCGCTCCTCCAGGAAGGCGCTGAAGACATTCTCAATCGACTGACACCCGCACCAGGACACTGACATGAAGGGAACGGTTTACCTGATCGGCGCCGGACCGGGTGACCCCGGTCTGATTACGGTTCGTGGGCGCCAATGCATCCAGACGGCGGATGTCATTGTTTACGACTACCTGGCGTCTCCGCAATTGCTAAAGCATGCCCGCGAGGGCGCCGAATTGATTTACGTGGGCAAAAAAGGCGGCGACCACACCCTGCCCCAGGACGGCATCAACGCGCTGTTGGTGGAAAAGGCCGCTGAGGGTAATAGTGTTGCCCGGCTCAAAGGCGGCGACCCCTTCATATTCGGGCGCGGCGGAGAAGAGGCGGAAATGCTGGTGGCCAACGGCATCCCTTTCGAAATCGTGCCGGGGGTGACATCGGCCATCGCCGCACCGGCCTATGCGGGCATCCCCTTGACCCACCGCAAATTCACGGCGACACTGGCATTCGTCACCGGCCATGAAGATCCCACCAAAGACACATCCAGCATCGACTGGGAAGCGTTGACCCGCGCGGCAGGCACCCTGGTCTTTTTCATGGGCGTCAAGAACCTGCCCCTCATCGTGGAGCAGTTGATCCGCCACGGCCGGGCCGCCGACACGCCGGTGGCACTGGTGCGCTGGGGCACCACGTCTCGCCAGCGAACGGTATCCGGAACCCTGGCCACCATCGTTGAGCAGGTGAGAGCCGCCGGTCTCAAGGCCCCGGCGATTATTGTCGTGGGGGAGGTGGTGTCGCTTCGCGACACCATGCAGTGGTTCGACCAGCGACCGCTGTTCGGCAAACGCATCGTGGTGACCCGCGCCCGGGAACAGGCCAGCGCCCTGGTGGATCGTCTGGAGGCACTGGGGGCCGAATGCCTGGAAATACCCACCATTCAGATCGTGCCACCGGATGACTGGGGCCCGCTGGACACCGCCGTCTCCGAATTGGAAGCATTCCAGTGGGTGGTGTTTACCAGTGTCAACGGTGTGAGGTACTTCTTCCGACGCCTTTTCGAGATGGGCGGCGATGTCCGGCGTCTGCGCAACGCCCGGATCGCCGTCATCGGCCCCGCCACACGGGACCAATTGCTCGAATACGGTATTCGAGCGGACATCCTACCCGACAGTTACCGGGCGGAATCCGTGGTGACAGCCTTTCACAACGAAGTCATGGCCGGCTGCCGGGTGCTTCTGCCAAGAGCGCTGGAAGCACGCTCGGTACTCCCGGAGGAATTGACCAGGATGGGCGCCCGGGTGGACGACGTCTGCACCTACCGGACCCGCCTGGCACCGGAGAGCGCCGACATCCTCCGTGCGGCGCTGGAGAACAGGGAGATCGACATGGTCACCTTCACCAGCTCCTCCACCGCCGTTAATTTCAAGGCCCTGCTCCCGGAGGACAAGATGGCCGAACTGATGGAACCGGTCTCGGTGGCAAGCATCGGCCCCATCACCACCGAAACCGCCAATTCATTGGGTTTCACGGTGACGCTCACGGCCGAGGACTACACCATCCCCGGGCTTTGCGATGCCATTTTGAAGTATTACCAGGAACAGCGATAACGAGGACAGAAGACAGAAAAACCAGAAACCAAGTAGGATGGGTGAAGCGCAGCGGAACCCATCGATCAGACCCAAAAAACATTCTGTTCTGCATGATTCTCCAGCTGGCGTCCTGGCTGTGTTGTAGGGGAGCAGGTAGGATGGGTGAAGCGCAGCGGAACCCATCGATCAGACCCAAAAAACATTCTGTTCTGCATGATTCTCCAGCTGGCGTCCTGGCTGTGTTGTAGGGGAGGGGTTTTATCCCCTCCCGCAATTGGCAATAATAGACCAATCACCCCCCCCCACACCCGTCATCCCGGGCGAGCGAAGCGAACCCCGGAACCCAGTGATGCAAAAATCTTTTGGATGCCTGATCGCGTCAGGCATGAGGGACCCTAGCGTCGCTGCCGCGCCGAAGGGCGCATTCACGCAAGGGTGGTGAACGCTACGCATCGTCATCATCAAGGGGGATCACCTCCCGCGGGAGCCGCGGGCGCCTGCCGGCGGAGACCGCTTGATTCATCACCGCACCCGGATGCCCCTGGGTTGCGGATGCCGTGTCGGTATTCGCCTTCGCGGCGGGAGAAGCATCCTCATGGTGATCGAGCCCCATGAGTTCGACCAGCTCCAGCACCATGGCTTTCATCTGCTCGCTCTGAGCGTTGAGTTCCTCGGCGGCGGAGGCAGACTCTTCTGCGCCGGCGGCGTTCTGCTGGGTGATCTTGTCCATCTCGGTCACGGCCCCGTTGACCTGCACAATCCCCTTGGCCTGATCCCGGGAGGCCGCCGCAATCTCTCCGATGAGGTCGCCAACCTTCCTTGCGTTTCCAGCCACTTGTTCGAAGGCTTCGGCGGTGGTCGCCACCAGTTCACCGCCATCGGTCACACGCCGCACCGTGGCATCGATGAGCGCGGCGGTGTCTTTGGCGGCCGTCGCCGACCGCAACGCCAAACTGCGCACCTCGTCGGCTACAACAGCAAATCCGGCGCCCGCTGCGCCGGCACGGGCGGCCTCAACGGCTGCATTCAACGCCAGAAGATTGGTCTGGAAGGCAATATCATCGATGGTCTTTATAATTTTTTGTGTCTCTTCACTGGCCGTTGAGATGGCTTGCATCGAACCGGTGACCCGAGTCATGGACGCATTGGCACGATCGGCAACGGAGTTCGTTTCTTTCATGAGTTGATCGGCCTGGTTGGCATAATCGGCGTTTTGTTGGGTCATCGCCGACATCTCCTCGAGCGAAGCCGAGGTTTCCTCGATGGCAGCCGCCTGCTCCGAAGCACCATGGGCCAGAGACTGGCTCGATACCGATACCTGATCTGCGGCGGACGACACCTGGTCAGCGCCTTCATTGATGTTCGAAATAATGCGCTTCAGCGGCCGGGTGATGGATCGGGCAAACAGCAGCACGCAGATAACTGACAGCAGTGTGAATCCGCCGCCCAGGATGAGAATGGCCTTTTGGATGGCGTTGGCCGTGGCCAGGAGTTCGCCGCGGTCCTGAGTCACCGCAACGCTCCAATCCACCTCCGGTATTGCCGCAAAGCCGGCGATTTTGGGGGTGTTCTTGAACTCGTACCCTGCGATCCCCGTTTCCCGGGCCGTCATGCGCCGGGCGATGTCTTCCATACCCGCCAGTTTCGTGATGTTCAGCTTGAGGATGAAATCCTTGTTTGGGTGGGCGATGACGGTTCCGGACGGGTCCACGATAAACGCATATCCGGTCTCACCGACGGTAACGGCGGTGACCTTTGCGGACAAAAAATCGGCCTTCAACAGCAAAACCAACGTCCCTGTCATCTGGCCCATGAAATCCACCACCGGCGCGCACACAGGGATCACCGGGTCGCCGGAAAGCCTTGAAGCCGTGACGTTTCCCACAACGGGGTTCCCTTCAGCAGCGTGCTGGAAATAAGGACGATCAGCAACGGACATACCGACATATTTTCCGCCATGCCCGTCGGCAAAGACCTGGCCGGCCCCGTCGGTGGCGAGGATGGTTTCGTAGTCGGCGCCGGAGACCTTCATGAAAGCCGAAAACTGATTGTTGAGTTTCATCACTTCCAACTCGGCATTTTCCGCGCCGAACTGGGACACCGCGACAACCGTTTCCTGGAAATCAGGCCGGGCGGCGAAAAGACCGGCCAGTTTTTTTTCTTCCCCGAGCACCATGCCGACCATGTTGGTCATGTCTTTGGCGAGGGTCATCGCCTGCTGCTCCGCTACGGTACGCACGCCGTTGGAGGCCTTGGTGACGGCATAGAATCCCACACAGGCCAGGGGCAGCACCACCAGCAGGATGCCCCCTGCCACAAGCTTCACGCCCAGCGACCACCGTGTCCGTTGTGCTCTGATCATCCCAACATCTCCTTTCCCGGTGAATGGTGTGACGGGTTACAAGATCGATATCGCCCGATCCCTTGGTAACTTTAACGGCTCCCTGCCGATTCAGCAGGGTGTTGAAAAGCGCGCGATTCCGTGAAATGATCCGAATCGAGCGCGTCGGCGGGGTCACTAGCGCCGATGCATTGCATTTAACTTTCCAAGCGGTCGCCGATCATCGACATTCCAAAATACCGTAAAACATGTTCCTTGAGCCCCTTTGAAAACATCCGACCCCCACCAGACCCCGCCCGCCGCCGATGCGCCTTCCAAAACATGGCTCGTGGACAAATGTTCCAGGCGTTTGAATTATCTTCGCATTTCCATCACCGACCGGTGCAACCTCCACTGCACGTACTGCATGCCCGGGGAACGGATTCTCAAGCTGAACCACGAAGACATCCTCACCTACGAAGAGATACTGCGGGTGCTCGACATCGGCGTGGCCATGGGCATCACCAAGGTCCGCATCACCGGCGGGGAACCCCTGGTGAGAAAAGGTGCCGTGGGATTCATCAGGAATGTCTGCGCCATCCCTACGCTGGAAGATATTTCCCTGACCACCAACGGCGTCCTTCTGGGGCCCCATCTTTCGGAACTCAAACACGCGGGGATCCGGCGGATCAACATCAGCCTGGACACCCTGAGTCCCGGGCGCTACCAGGCCATCACCGGCGTCGACGCGTTTTCCATCGTGTGGCAAACCCTGATGGATGCTTTGGAAATGGGGTTTTCCCCCATTAAGATCAACGTGGTGGCGATGCGGGGCATCAACGACGACGAGTTGGAGGGCCTGGCCCGCCTGTCCATCGGATATCCCTTTCACGTGCGCTTCATCGAGCACATGCCTATTGGCGGCGCAGCCCTGTCCAGCACTTCCCAGCTACTCATACCCGACATCCGGTCCATTGTTGAGACCGTGGCGCCCCTCGAGCCGATTCCGCCGGGTCGCCACGACGGCCCTGCACAACGGTTCCGGTTTCCTGGGGCGCCCGGTGAGATCGGATTCATTTCTTCCATCAGTCAACACTTTTGCGCTACCTGCAACCGGCTGCGGCTCACCGCCCGCGGCAGCCTTCGCCCATGCCTGCTGGCCGATAAGGAAGTGGACCTGAGGGGATTGCTGCGGTCCGGCGCCATGGATCAGACCATCCGAGATGCCTTTATTTCCGCGGTCCGCCTCAAAGGGGCCGATCACGGCATCGGACCCAACCAGTGCATCGGCCCCTCCGGGCAAATGTCATCCATCGGAGGATAACCGCCGGTCGGTTGCTGTTGAGAAGGAAAGAAACAGAATGACCGAACGACTGATATGGGACAAATCCCTTTGCATTGGAAACGCATCGATCGACGCCGACCACAAAAAACGGGCTACTGCTGTGCCTTTCTCGTGCTGAGCGTGCTCATTTTCGGGTCTTGTGAATTGGTTCAGACCGTGTGGGCCGATGAAGTCACCACAGCGACGCCGCCGAAAGGCTGTGTCGTGCTCCTTCACGGAATGGGAAGAACACTTCGATCCTTGGCGCCCATGGCAAGTTTTCTTGAATCCGCCGGGTACCGGGCGGCCAACATTGACTACCCCTCCACCGCGCAGCCCATTGAAACCCTGGCCGAGAGTGCCGTTTCCCGGGGCATTTCGACATGCCGTCGTGATGCGCCGGGGGTGCCCATCCACGTTGTCACCCACTCTCTGGGTGGCATTCTGGTGCGCTACTATTTATCACGGCACAAGGTCACCGAACTGGGCCGCGTGGTGATGCTCAGCCCGCCCAACCAGGGAAGCGAAGCGGCGCAAGCCTTGCGGGATTTCCCGTTTTACCGGTGGCTCAACGGCCCGGCCGGACAGCAGTTGGGCATCGGAGAAGACAGCCTGCCGCGTTCCCCCGGGCCGGTGGACTTTCCCCTGGGGATCATCACCGGCAACGAAAGCAGCATCTTCGATTTCTGGCTCAGCGCCGTGTTCACCGGCGAAAACGATGGCAAGGTATCGGTGGCGCGGGCCAAGGTGGACGGCATGGCCGACTTTCTCGTGCTCCCCCACACCCACACCTTCATCATGCAAGAAGAAGATGTGATGCAGCAGGTGGCGTTTTTTCTGAAGAACGCGCGGTTCCATCACCGCCCCCGCGGTGAGTAACCACGCCGGCGTCGGTGAACAAATAAATGTTGGCAGAAGCAATGAACACCGGTCCATCAAGGATTGCCCGAAATCCCGGAAAGCGTTTTTGAGGAACTTTTGGTGAACGCCTTGGTGCACCGTGACTATCTGGTGAGTGCATCGGTTCGCCTGTTTATTTTCGATAACCGCATCGAGATTGTCAGTCCCGGCCAGAGGAACACTTAACCATACCGGAGCTGGCGCGTTTAATTGGCGTGACCGAACGTTCCATCGAAAGAAATATCCGTAAACTGCAGGGCCAGGGCCGACTTCGACGCATCGGTCCTGCCAAAGGTGGTCACTGGGAAGTGATCGAATGAGAAAAGAATTCTTTATCGTTGACACCAACCCGCTTGTGCACTAAAAGCGCACACAACTAATTACTGTTCCAGGAGAAACCGACATCACCGTGGGCCCCGGAATTCATCCGGGGCTTTTTTTGTGCCTGTCAGAAAAACGGCATTTTTTGCCCATCGCGGCGTTATCGCACTTTTCGAAATCCCCGAAATAGCACCACTATTCCTCCGGTTTCGAGAACACGGCAACCTCGCTCTGAACTAAAATCTCCCATTTCGAAAAGGCACATGCTTTGAGGAACGCACTTTCAGAAGGAATTGGCACCATATGAGTTTCGACGATTTCAAGTTTAACCCCATCGTGGCCCACGGCATCGCCGCCGCCGGCTACACGACGCCCACGCCGATCCAGGAAAAGGCCATTCCTCATGTATTGAGTGGTCGCGATATCATTGGCTTGGCCCAAACCGGTACCGGAAAGACCGCGGCCTTTGCCCTGCCCATTCTCCAGCGGTTGGCCAAAGGCCGCAGGGGGCCGGTAAAGGCACTGATTGTCGCCCCCACACGGGAACTGGCCGATCAGATTCACGACTCATTCAAAACGCTGGGAAAAGAAATCAGCCTACGCAGCGTGGCGATTTACGGAGGGGTCAACATCACCCCCCAGACCAAGGCGCTCCGCAAAGGCGCCGACCTCATCGTGGCCTGCCCCGGTCGCCTGCTGGATCACATCGGGCGAGGGAACGTCACCTTTCCGGAACTCGATGTGCTGGTCATCGACGAAGCCGACCACATGTTCGACATGGGATTCCTGCCGGATATCCGACGGATCATTGGCCATCTTCCCAAGCACCGGCAGACCCTTATGTTTTCCGCCACCATGCCCGTAGAAATCGGCCGCCTGGCCGGCGATGCGCTCAACGCCCCCGTTCGAATCCAGGTGGATGCCCTTGCCCCGGCGGAAACCGTGAGCCACACCCTCTACCCGGTGAAACAGCACCTCAAAACCGGCATGCTGCTGGCCTTGCTCAAGCGCAACGGGACCGGTTCGGTGTTGGTCTTTACCCGCACCAAACATCGCGCCAAGCGCATCGGTGAAAAGGTTGAAAAGGCGGGATTCAGGACCACGTCGCTCCAGGGGAATCTCTCCCAGAACCGACGGAAAGAGGCCATTGAGGGCTTTCGCGCCGGCCGCTACCAAGTGCTGGTGGCAACCGACATCGCCGCCCGGGGCATCGATGTGAGCCGGATCTCTCATGTCATCAACTACGACATGCCAGACACCCCGGATGCCTACACACACCGTATCGGCCGAACCGGACGGGCAGCCCGCACAGGTGATGCGTTCACGCTCGTCACCGACGAGGACACCCCCATGGTGCATGCCATCGAGCGCGTGCTGGGAAGCCCCATCGAACGCCGCACCCTGGACGATTTCGACTACAAGGTGCCGGCACCTCGGCGAAACACCGAGTTTACCCGCTCGCCGCGCACGCCTTCACGGCGGCGAGCCGCAAAAAAAATCACCAGCGCCTCAACCCAAACGCCGCCAGAGGCTGCCACTGTGTCCCGCTCTGCCCGGAAACCCTCTCTGGGGCTCTCCTGGTCACCCGCGTCCAGATCCAAACGCGGCCGCAATGCCCGCCGGGCGACCTCCGGCGCGACCCGTCAGCGACGGTTTTGAATATAGGTCACCACCTTGCTGATGGAAAGTTCGTCACTGGATGGGCCGCTGCGTATCCGGTGAGAAAACGATTTTCCTTGAACGTATTCAGCATGTGGATATCAACTGCGCAGCGTCGCGATGAGGCGTTTTGGGTTAGAAAGAAGATCCAGGGCCGAAAGGATGTCTTTGCAAACCACGTCAGCGGCCTGGAGGGTCAAGGCTGATGCGCCCTCCTCAAGCAAGACGGCGATCCCCAAGGCGGCAGTCTGCAACATCAGCCGGTCGTTTCGCCCGTTTCCAACCGCAACGACGGCATCGGCCCCCAGCTGTTGAACACAGCTTTCTTTGGCACGGGCCTGGTCATCCGGTCCAAGAACGGTAATGGTGCAAGGCACATCGGCCATTTCAGCCCGCACCTTGCCGAAGGTGTCGGCCGTCAGTATATGAACCGCCAGGGCGCTGGAAAGCCGCCCCAACTTCTCTTTCACTCCGTCGACGGGATTGCCGTCCACGGCGAGGGTGCCGTTGAAGTCCAGCATGATATGTGCAAGGCGCAGCACGCCGAAATCCGGTATGTCGATACGGATCATGTCGCCCTCTCTTTTCGCTATCCCCCCATCACTTGACGCGCCGCCTCGCCCAGCGCCTCCGCATTCATGCGCAGGCTTTTGCCGAAACCCTATGTAATCATGAATGCAATAGGGCCGCAATGCGGGTGTAGGCAGACATGCCGGTGAGCCAGTGCTCGGGGATGGCCGCGATACCCAGGTGAGCCCCCATCACCATGCCGACGATCATTCCTCGAGCCGCCGAGTCGCCGCCGGCCATCACGTTCTCCACCAGCGCCATTTTGAGGTCTTCCGGGTAGCGGGTCAAAAGATGAATCACCGCGGGGAAGGCTGCCCCGATACTGCACTGCTGCCCGAAATCCAAAATAACGGACCGAGTCGCCTGCCCGGCGCTGTCCATGCCTTTCTTCACCCAACCGCCAAGGGGCGCGTCTTTGAATCGATCCCCAACGGCCGTCACCGCTTCCACGGGCGTGCTGCCGTCGACCACCGCCGCTGACACGCGCGCGAAAAACTCGGCGGCGTCCACCACATCGTGGTGGTTGTGGGTGAACGCGGTCTGCTGGCGTGCGGCGGCGGCGAACCGATCGGGATCGTGGGCATAGACTGCGCCTAACGGAGCGATTCGGGAAGCACCGCCCAGATCGGCGGAGCCGGACCCGGCCTTCTCCCAGGACGTCCCCGAGGCCAGGTTCTCCAGCGTGGTCTTGGTCGCATGATCCCGGTAGCCGGAATAATCATCGAACATACGGTGCCAACGCTCGGCGAAAGCCGCTGGACTGAACGATTTCTCCGCCGCCACCGTTTCAAAAAGGGTGAGGGTCTGATCGCCGTAATGGGTGAACTGCCCGCGGTGCTTGCCTTTATGAAAGCTCGTCGGCAAAGGGTCCCGGAGATCTTCCACGCGTTCGAACTCGGCGTCGATGACGGCCGTGTCGTAAATCCAGTGGGGGCCCAATGCCAGTGCGTCCGCGGCGAACGCGGCCAGCACCATTGCTCTTACCTTGTCTTCCATGGTCGTCTCCTCTCATCAGGGTTTGTGTCACCGGTTTGCCGGTAATAGCGATACCAGGTTGCCGCGATGTGTCAAGTGCCCTCGGGACTTAAGCGGCATCAGCGGCCCGGAAGTGCATTTGCCTCTGCCGGGGATTGGTGTAAGATGATAAACGGCATTCCCTGAACGCTTCTTTTCAGGCTTTATGGAGGCAACATGCCGGATCCGGCAAAGACGGCGGAGAACGATATCGTTTTTCAAATGCTTCGCGGTGTGCCCGTTGTGCTGTGGGCCATCGACACGGACGGCGTGTTCACGTTGAGCGAGGGAGGCGGTCTGGCGCCGCTGGGGTCGGACGCCGGTGAAGTGGTCGGCCGCAGCATCTTCGATTTATACCGCGCACACCCGAAAGTCGTTGCCGACGCCCGCCGGGCCCTTGCCGGTGAGCCGTTCTCCTCAACGGTTGAGCAGGGCGACCGCACTTGGGATTGCCGCTACGCCCCCACCACCGACCCTGCCGGCGGGGTCACCGGGGCCATTGGCATGGCCCGCGACATTTCCGGCTTAGAACACGCAGAAAAGGCCTTTCGACAATCGGAGGAGCGGTTTCAGCGCATCTTCGACAACTCCCCCATGGGAATCCATACCTATCGCTTGGAGCCCGATGACCGACTCGTCTTCACCGGCGCCAACACTGCTGCGGGGCGGATCCTCGCCGTTGAACACGCCAAATTTATCGGCAAAACCATCGAGGCGGCGTTTCCGAATTTGGCGGACACGGAAATCCCCGGCCGCTACCGGGAGGTTATCCGCCGGGGAACGACCTACCACACCGAGCAAATCGATTATACCGACCACCAGATCCGAGGGGCGTTTGTCGTCTATGCCTTTAAGACCGGCGACAACTCCCTGGCCGTCATGTTCAGGGACATCACCCGCAGAAAGCAGACCGAAGCCGCATTGAGGGAAAGTGAGGCCCGATTCAGAGCGCTCTTCGAATTCGCCCCGGACGCCTTTTACCTGAATGATATCGAGGGCCGATTCATCGACGGCAACAAGGCCGTGGAAGAAATGATCGGTTATCAGAGGGAAGAACTCATCGGTAAGAATTTTCTCGAATTGTCTATACTCCCCCAGGAAGCGTTTCTCACGGCCGCAGCCCTTCTGAAAGAAAATATCAGCGGCCGGCCGGCAGGGCCTGAAGAAATCAGCCTTATTCGGAAAGACGGCACCCGAATCCACGCCGAGATCATTTCGCTGCCGTTGGACATCCACGGTGAGAAGACCATCCTCGGCATCGCCCGGAATATTTCGGATCGAAAGCAGGCTGAATTGGAACACCAGCATTTCCAGACGCGCATGCAATTGGTCCAGAAAATGGAGGCGCTGGGCTCTCTTGCCGGCGGCATCGCCCACGACTTCAACAACATCCTCGCGGCGATCATGGGCTATACGGAAATCGCCCTGGCCGACACCCCGGAAGACGCGCCAGTCCGAAGCAACCTGGCAAAAGTGCTCCAGGCCAGCCGACGGGCGTCGGACCTCGTCAAGCAGATCCTTGCCTTTAGCCGCCAAAGCGATATCGAGCCCCGCCCGGTGAAGGTGCGCCTCATCATCAAGGAAGTGTTCGCCCTGTTGCGCTCCACCCTGCCGGCCACCATCGACATCCAGCAGGACGCCACCACGGATGCCACGGTCATGGCCGACCCCACCCACATCCATCAGGTCTTGATGAACCTGTGCACCAATGCCGCCCACGCCATGGCCGAGACCGGGGGCGTGCTGGGCGTCGCCCTTTCAGAGCGCCAGATCGGCCTCGACGACACCGAGCACCTTTCGGACCTGAAGCCGGGGCGCCATCTGTGCATGAGCGTGTCTGACACTGGGCATGGAATCCCCCCCGAGGCCGTTGATCGCATTTTCGACCCCTTTTTCACCACCAAGAAAAAGGGGGAGGGCACGGGCATGGGGCTTTCGGTGGTTCACGGCATCGTCAAAAGCCACCGGGGGAGCATCACCGTGCACAGTCAGCCGGGGGCGGGCACCCGATTCGATATCCTGCTGCCCATCATCGACAGTGATGCGCCTGAGGCCCTGGTGTCGCAGACGCCGCTGCCCGGCGGAACGGAAACGATTCTCTTCGTGGACGATGAACCCTTTCAGGTCGACATCGGCACCCAGTTGCTCAGTCGGCTGGGCTACCGGGTCACCGCACGCACCGACCCCCGGGAGGCGCTCACCGTATTTCGACACAACCCGGAAGCAGTGGACCTGGTTATTTCAGACATGACCATGCCCGGAATGACCGGAGACGTACTGGCCACGAAACTCATCGCCGTCCGGCCGGACATTCCCATCATCATCTGCACCGGTTACAGCGAACGCATGAGTGAGGAAAAGGCGGCGGCCATGGGCATTCGTGGCTTTGCCATGAAACCGCTGGTCATGAAAAGTTTCGCCCGATTGGTGAGAGAGGTCCTGGAGAACCGCTGAACGGCTGACCGACGGGACCCAACCGACGATCTATTCCGGGTTGAGCACCAGGGTTTCCGTGGTGTGCGCCGTGATGGCCGCATCGCTGAACCACCAATAGGCCGGCGCCCCGTCGATAAAATCTTTGGTCTGATCCGTCTGGTGTGAATGAAAGGCACGGCCAGTCACCCCGCTGGGCAGCGAGGCCATGATCCGATCCGGGTCCGAAAAATCCACCACCATCCGCATCGACGCCGCGACCGTCACGGCAAAGGGGTCTGTAAAATCGTACCTGCCGCGGTTCAGCGTCTCCCCCGACCCCGGATAGGCATGGGTGCCGCCGCCCATCATCTCGGTGCCGATCCCGCTGCGCCGCACCGGGCTGTTGAACGTGAGGTGGTGCACCGTGCCCCACTTCCAGCGATACGGGTTATCTCCCATTTTTTCCGCCAACCAGTGCCGGGCGGCATCTCCGGCGGTGAACACCCGGTCGGTAAAGTCTTCTCTAACATCGGGCGTGGACACATCGTCGAACCAAGGCCCGGATTCCGCAACCACCATCCGCTGAAACCGTTCCTGCCAGAAATACCAATTCTTGAGCATGGTGTCGGTGAGTTCCGGCCCCAGTTCGTCCTTGAAAGTGGCGCGGGCCAGTTCCCTGTAGACAGCGTGAAAAACGGCCGGCGCCGCCAGGTCCGGGTCGTCCCGGTAATCCCAGGCGTCGAGGATCTTGGCCAGGTCCCGGGTGGCGGGCGCCACCTTGAGGATGCGAACGAAGATGGGCGCCATGATCCGCGCCATTGGATTGAGGATGTCCTGCTGGTAGCGCCAGTGGTCCATGGCGGTGGTCTCTGAGGCCGTTGCCATGATTTCTTTCAGTCGACGGTACCGGTACGTCGGCGACTGGTGGGAGCTGAAGTAATAGGGGTAGTTTGCACCCACGGTTCGGTGGTTGCAGGTGCCCACCCATCCTTTGGCCGGGTTCACGGCCTGGGGCATGTCTACGAAGGGGATCCAGCCGGTCCAGGGGTCCTCGGATCCGGTGACTAGCGTGGGAACGGTGCCGGTGCCGGCGGCCCGGATGGGAACCCGGCCCGTGGATACCCAGCCGATCGTGCCCGCTGCGTCGGCAAACACCATGTTGAGGGAAACCGTGTCGACATCACTCAAAATGTGGCGCAACTGATCGATGCTTTCGGCGAACATTGCTTTTTCAAGACCGATGCGGGGTCCCATGCTCTCGAATGGCGCCCACCGCAGGGAGACGACGTGGGCGGTGTCGAGACCGGGCAGCACGTCGCTCACCACCGGGCCCCGCCGGGTGTGCCGAACGGCGAGGGTTTCGGTGCGAAACCCGCCGGGCGCTTTTTTGTCCTTGACGCGGATGTCTTCGGTTACGATCTCGAAGGGGATGGCCCGGTCGCCTTCACGGTAGTGGTCGGGCCGGAGCGGGTCGACGGTCTCCACGTAGAGGTCCTGGGTGTCCGCATAGGCGTTTGTGGCACCGCCGAGGGCGAGCCGGTGGTTTCTGAAAACCAGCAGGGCGGGCAGACCGGGGACGCCGGCGCCGACCATTCTGGCATTGGGAAGCACCAGCCCGGCCGCGTACCAGGGCCCGGGGAGCATGCGGATGTCAAGGTGGGGATCGTTGGCCAGAATCGGTGCACCGGCGGCGGTCATGGCCGGGCCCACCACCCAGTTGTTGCTGCCCAGTTGCAGCGGGCCGTCCTCGAGATACCCGGCGAGGGCCGCCATCGACACGCCGCCTGTCTCTGCCGGCGCCGTCGGGTCGACAAACGCATCCGTGACGGCCGTTCGAGGATCGTCCGGATTGATGGTAATGGGGGCCAGGGCCATTGCGCGCTCGGGGCCCAGATTTTCCACCAGCATCTGCATGATGATTTCGGTCTTCAGATTGGCCGAAGAATTCCAGCTCATGTAGTAGTAAACGGACAGCGAATCGGCCGGGGTCCACGGGGTCGGTCGGATGCCGGCCAGCTTGAACTCCAGCGGCCAGTCCTTTTCCCGTGTTTCGATGAACGCATTGACGCCCACGAGATAGTGTTCGAAGTGCTGCCGGGTGTCCGCGTCCAGCAGTGCCGCGTGCCGTTGGGCCTGTCGGTGAAACCCGATGGTGCGCATGCGGCGGTCCAGGGGGAGTGCCTTCTCGCCGGCCATTTCGCTGAGGCGCCCCGCGGCAACCCGCCGCAGCAGTTCCATCTGGAAGAGCCGGTCTTGTGCCGTGACAAAACCGAACCCCACCAGTGCGTCCCGGCGATCGGCCGCGGTGACAAAAGCCATCCCCTTTTCGTCCCGCTTCACCGTCACAGGGCGGGTCAGCGCAGCCAGAGTCAAACTGCCGGTGGACTGGTATTGGTTCATGGACGCACATCCGGAGAGGGCCAAAACCACCACTATCGCCGGCAGGAGAAGAAAGCGGGTTCGTCGGGTCATGATATCTTTCCTTTGCCACGGGATGCGTCGGTATCGCTGTTGAGCCAGGCATGGACAATGCTCACCCGGCAGAATGCGTCCCGGCCCGCCCTTTGATCGGGCAGTGCGGCCAACGCATGAGGGGTCGTGGCGTTCTCGGCCACCCCGACGGTGTCCATGTCCCTGCGCAGCAGAATACAGGGGCCGGGGGCGCCGCCCTCAATGATCCGGTCAGCGGGTGCGGTCATCACCGCCCCCGAACTGCCCTGCCAGTTCCTCATACGTGAGTTGGTTGCCGCCAAAGATATCCAACGCGCTGCCCACGGTGAAATCGATACGGCCGCGGCCCAGCGCGTCGATGGCGGCGATGTCCGCCACAGAGCGGATGCCCCCCGCGTAAGTCACCGGAATGCCGTCCCATCTTCCCAGTTGCACGACGAGATCCCTTTCGATGCCCCGGCACTGGCCTTCCACGTCGACGGCATGGATGAGAAATTCATCGCAGTATTTGGCGAGTGCGTCCATCAATGCGGCATCCACACGCGCGCTGGTCAGTCGCTGCCAGCGATCGGTGGCGACGATATAGCCTGCCGGGGTGCGCCGACAGCTGAGATCCAGGACCAGACGGGCTCTTCCTACCGCCGACACCAGACGATCCAAGCGATCCCTGTCCACCATGCCGCCATGAAACACGTATGAAGTGACGATGACGTGGCTGGCGCCGGCGTCCAGCCATTCGGCGGCGTTCTCCGCGGTGACCCCGCCGCCGAGCTGCAGGCCGCCGGGCCATGCGGCAAGAGCCGCACGGGCGGCGTCAGTGTTTCCCGGTCCCAGTTGGATGACGTGTCCGCCGGTGAGACCGTCCTCGCGGTAGCGACGGGCGAACCACTCAGGCGGGTGGTCGGCCTGGAAGTTGGTGGTGGGGGCAACATTGTCAGCGAGCGTGCCGCCGACGATTTGTTTCACCACGCCGTCGTGAAGATCGATGCAGGGTCTAAAGCGCATAAGCCTCAGGGGGATGGAGATAGGGTGAAAGACGTAAGTGAAGCTTCCACCGGCATTGAATTGCTGTTTTTTGACAGTCCCGTAAAAAGCCTAAATTCTCCAAACTGTCATTCCGAGGAGCTTGAGACGAGGAATCTCAATATTTTGTAATCTATAGGTTTTCTGATTCACACACAGATCCCTCGCTACGCTCGGGATGACATCTGAGGGGTTTTTAGAGGCTTTTCGAACTTCCACCTTCAAACTTGACGGTTCCGTAAAAAGTCCGATATCTGCGTTACGCGTCATCCTTCGTCATTGCGGCGTACTGTGAGTACGCCTCATTCCTCAGGATTCGCAAGCCTTGATCTCGAACATTTTACGAAATCGTCCTTTTCGCTACTTTTTACCGTTTCATGAAACTTCTACCTTCAGACTTCAGCCTTCCGCCTGATCCTGATACGGACCCATCCGTTCGCGCAGGTCTTCCAGGCGCTCCTGGAGGGAGGCGCCGTCGGCCATGAGCGGCGCCAACTGGGATTCCCGCTGCTCGATGCTGTCGAAAAACGGCGACACCCGGCGCCGAACCCCTTCGTGGAGCAGACCGAACCGGGTCTTGAGCCGCTCCATCAGCTGTTCTTCAAACCGGTCCCGGCCTTCCAGCAGCGTACGGTTGAATTCCCGGATGATCTTTCCCTTCTTGGCCATGATGACGCCGCCCGCCAGGAAGACGCCCAGCCCCGTGAGAATGCCGCCGGTAATGTCCAGAAACGCCACGTGGGTGGTGGTGAGCAGGATGGCGCCCACCACGGTCAGGGCGCTGCCGCTGATGAGCCTCGAGGGCATGTTCTCCGGGTTGGACTGGAGTACGAGATCGGCAAACTCGGTGCCGGTGAGTTCCCGCACTTTCTCCCGGATCTCCTTGACCAGTTCGTCGCGGTCCGCGCCGATGGCGGGCACGATGGCGGAGGCCGACGATTTCTCCGCCGTCTTCAGGATGTCGTTGAGGTCGTTGGTCAACTGCTGCAACTTCTCGGTAAAATGTCGGGCGCCTTCAAGGATCACGTCTTCCAGCGCCACCCCCAACCGATCCTGAAACTTCTGCTGCAGTCCCTCTAACCAGCCCTGGACCGACTGCCGGCGACTGAAGGTGCCGCTGAACGCCCGCTTGTACAGGGCCCCCACCGACAACCCGGCTTCAAATTCGCCTTTGATTTGGATGCCGATCCGGTCATATTGGTCCAGTAGACGATCGAGGAGAAAACGGATGTCCTGCTGAATGTCTGCCGCCACCTGATCCAGAAGCTTTTGGATACGGTCGACCAGCAGACGGTCGCTATCCAATTGCCGGCCAAGTGTCTGCAGGGCGTCGTATACCTGCTTTAGAATCTGCTCGCCGCTATCCAGCAGTGCCATGAGTTTGAGGCTGAAATGCCGCCCCCCCGTGACGGTCTCCCGAATGAACCGGCGAATGTCCTCGAAACCGCTGTCGGCCTCGCCGGCCATTTCCCGCCGGGCGCTGGTGGCGAAAATCACCGGCGCATCGATTCCGCGTGCATTGGCATACTCGGCCACCTTCTGGCGATTGACCCGCAGTTCGTCCGCTGTGGCAAGATCGGCCTGCTGGAGGATGAAGACGACACGCTTTTTCCATTCGTCCTTGACCATGTCGAGCAGTTCCCAGGCTGACAGGGTATGAGGGTTTTTCGCCGGAAAGACGAAAAGCACCAGGCCGCTGTTGGGAATGAACCGCTCGGTGATTTCGTGGTGGTGGCGGATGATGGTATTGGTGCCCGGTGTGTCTACGATGGCCACCTGTTGGAGGATGTCGACGGGCAGACCGATGCGGCGCAGGTAAGGGCCGATCCGCGTGTCGGTCTTCTCCGAAGCATAAACGATTTCCTGAACCACGTCGGTGCAGGGCGCCGGATCCACAGCACAGATGGGTTCTCCCAGGAGGGCGTTGATAAAACTGCTTTTGCCGGCTTTAATTTCACCCACCACCACGAAGAGAAAAGGTTCACCGGCGTGGGTGCGCATGTCACTGACAATTTCTTCCAAACGCTGATTCTGGATTGCCCGAATCAGCGTCTGAAGGTCTTTTAGCCAGGTCACTGCCTCCGAGCGAAACTGCTCAAAGGTTGCATCGATCATGGAATTGGCCACAGGAGCTGTCCTTTACGGTCCCATCGCATCCCGGCTGTCCGCTGGCGCAGCGGGGCGGTGTCGCGCCCGGCATGAGATGCGAAGGGGCATGAATTCCGAAAAAAGCCGCGTGGCGCGTTGCGCATACGGGCATAAAAATTGAAATAACTTCGATAGGTTATAAAGAAATGCCGGCGCGGTGTCAATCCCCTGGACCACGGCACGGCGGCCACCGCAGCACACCGTCGGCATCGAATACCAAGGGTTTCGGGCCGGTCACAACGGCATCGGTGATCCGCGATAGGTCGGGTTCGAGACCGGTGCTGACCCAAAACGTGGCCACATCCCGGGTGTCCCGGATCACGGCCACCCGGGCGGATTCTGGCGACACCGGCCCGAGGGTCGTCAAGCATGCCTGCACAGCGGCCGCATCGGTGTCCAGGTGAATGGGGATCGCCCCCTTTCGGATGGACAGACTGGTCAGCGCATTGATTCGGGTCACGTCGGCGTCCATCTTCTCGACCACGCGGCGGGTGATGAAATCGGCATAGCCGATGCCGATGGCGTTGCCGGCGGTCTTTTCGCTGAGATCCAGTACGGCCAGACGCGTAGCCGAAAGAATGCCGTCGAAGCCCACTTCTTTCAGATCGTAAGCCCTGCCCGTCACGTTGGGGTCCATTCCGGCCCCGCTGATGTCCTTGCCGACCCGTCCCACCACGAGGGCGTCTAGAAAACGAAACGGCAGCCGCGGCAGGTGGGCCTTGGCCGTCTCGAGGAGTATCGCTTCCCGTGACTTCATCCGTGCGGCAGGCACCGCTTCGATCACCAGTGGCCGGTGATGGGCGTTTTCCACGATGGCCATCCCGAAACGCACGTTGGCGCCGGCCAGCACGGCGTCGCCCATGGCCGCCAGCAGCGGGTGGAAGCCGTACTGAATGGCCCAGCGGTGCCAGGTCAGGGCGCCGTCATGCTTTCCCAGGCCCACGACCAGCATCTTGTAAAGACCGCTTTCCAGGGGTCCCTTGAATTTGGTGTGGGGTTTGATGCGATTTACCACCACCGTATGCTGGCAGCGCAGGGCCTCGGCGGCCACATGCACCGGCACCCCGTCAAACACCATAGCCACCACCTCGGTGTCCATGGCGGCGATCACCGGTGCGCCAACGGCAGACTCGGAGATGCCGATGGCTTCGAGCACGCGGGCCTGGCCTTCGGCTGTCGCGCCGCCGTGACTTCCCATGGCGGGAATGATCACGGGCTTGGCCCCGGCGTTGGAAATTCGGTGGCACAGGCGGGCAACGATTTGGGCGATGCCGGCGATGCCACGGCTGCCCACGGCCACGGCCACCCGATGGCCGGCCTTGATGCCACTTCCCGGCAGCACTTCGCTTACGGCGGCGTCCACCGCAGCAGGGATGTCGTCGATGTGGTCATCGGGAAACCGTCGATGAATTTGGTAAAACTTCGGGAAGGAAAACCCGTGCAAAATTGGGAACCCACTCATTGCCATGGTCGCCCTCTTTGGGTTGCTGCTTCGCCGTCCTTGGTGTGCTTCATGCGTTCAAGATGCGCACCGCCAGAGCCGCCGCCCTGGACTGAACCGTTTTACTTCTCCCCGGTGATGAATGCAAGATGCCATTTTGTATATGAAACGATGGTAGAGTACTTGGCGGCAGCCTGCTGGGCCGCCGCTATCGCCCGGTGATCAATACGGTGGATGCCATCTTTCGTTACCTCTTGCCTGTGCCCCGCCGAACACCCGTGTCGGCATCGAACGGGTGCTTTTCTGCGTGAAGGGCGCCACGAAGCCCCGCTTGACCCGTCAGCGGATATCATACTATTGTCTCCTCACCATCTGAACAGACGCACTGTCGATACCCGCACCGCTACGGATTGGACGCTGATGGATTCGGCCGGAATCACCACTGACATGCTGATGGTCTTCGCCGTCACCGCCGGCGTCATCGCATTGTTTCTGCTGGAATGGGTCCGTGTCGACGTGGCGGCCCTCATGGTCATGGTCCTGCTGCCAGTCCTGGGGCTGGTGACGGCGCCGGAGGCTTTTAGCGGCCTTTCCGGAAATGCCGTGGTGTCCATCATCGCCGTCATGATTATCGGCCGGGGCCTGGACCATACCGGCGTCATCAACCGCGTCGTGAAACCCTTGGTAAAATTCAGCGGTGACAAGCCGGCGCGCATCGTTCCGCTGCTGTCCATCACCGTGGCTTTCATTTCCAGCGTCATGCAGAATGTCGGGGCCGCCGCACTCTTTCTGCCCGCCATTCGACGCATCAGCCGCCGCAGTAACATTGCCTTGTCGCGGCTGTTGATGCCCGTGGGATTTGCCGCCATTTTAGGGGGCACCATCACGCTGGTGGGGTCCAGCCCGCTGATCATGCTCAACGACTTGATGGCGCCTTTCGGCCTCGAACCCCTGAATCTCTACAGCGTGATGCCCGCCGGGGTCGCACTGGTCGTCACCGGCATCGTCTACTTTGTCCTATTCGGCAGCCATGTGCTGCCCAAAGAATCCAAGGAGGACGCCGAGGCCCGGGAGGCGCTGCCCCTGATCAGCTACTACGAACAGGTCCGAGAACTCATTGAGTTGATCTTCCCGATAGGCGCCGCTGAGGCGCCGACGGTCTGTCAACTGTGCGACAAGTTTAATGTCCACACCGTGGCCCTTCAGGACCCTTCCGGCCGGCTGCCACTCATTCCGCCACCGCGAAACGCCGCCATAAAACCTGGCTCCCGCATCGCCGTCTACGCCACTGCAGAAAACGCCGAAAGAGTCGCCCAGAAATTCGGTTTCAGGGCGCTTCCTGAACTGGATGTTTTTGCCTCAGCGCTGTCCAGCGATTTTCGGGTCGTGATCGAGGCGGTTGTGGCACCGCACTCCAAATTTGCCGGCAAGACCCTCGACGACATTCATTTCAGGCACAACTATCTGCTGGCGCCGCTGGCCATGTTCCGGGACAACCATGTCATCTATACCAGTCTCGCAGAAGAAACCCTGTACCCCGGCGACGCCATCCTCATGCACGGCAAATGGGAGCAGTTCAGGCAGTTCAGAGATCGCCGCGATTTGATTTTCAGCCACTCTCTGGATCATGAGATCCTGGAGCCCCACAAGGCGTGGGCTGCCGCAGCCTGCTTCGGGCTGGCGTCGGCGCTGGTGCTGTTTTCTTCTCTCAAGCTCGCGGTGTGCCTCATGGCCGGAGCCGTGGCCATGGTCCTGCTGAAGGTCATCACCATTGATGATGCCTATCAAAGCATCGACTGGCGAACGGTATTTCTCCTGGCAGGACTGATCCCACTCGGAATGGCCATGGAGAAGACAGGCGCGGCAAAGTGGATGGCCCTGGAAATCGTATCGCTCATTGGCACTCCGTCCACCACTGTTTTTCTTTTCGTCGTGGGGGCCATCACCACGGTGTTCACCCTGGTGGTTTCCAACGTGGGAGCCACGGTCCTCCTGGTGCCGCTGGTGATCAGCCTCGCCACCAAAGTCGGCGCCGACCCGCGAGTGGCGGCGATGGTCGTTGGCCTGGCCGCATCCAACTCCTTCATACTGCCCACGCACCAAGTCAACGCACTGTATATGGGCCCCGGCAAATACCGGAGCAAGGATTATCTCAAGGCGGGCGCCCCCCTCACCATCATCTACCTGGTGGTGCTGACTGCCATGCTGCGCTGGGTCTACTGATGAATCGGCTGGATCCGTCAGAACGGTCGGCGTGGTGACGCTGCACCTCTGCACAAAAAAGGATTGCCAATGCGCCGGACTGCTTTTCTTCCATTTTTCGAAAATGCGCCTCGAATTCTCGGGGAAGGCGCCGTGATCGAACGCCTTCGCCGGGAAACCGACTTCGAACTCGATGAGCACATCGTCAATTCAGCATTCATTTACCAGGCGCCGCAGCGCGAAGCGTTGGCATCCATCTATCGTCAGTATTTGGACATCGGTTGCCAATTTGATCTGCCGATTATGCTTTCCACGACGACGTGGCGTGCCAGCCGGGAGCGGATTGCGCTGGCCGGGTATGCTGATCGGGATGTCAATCGGGATAATTTTCTGTTTCTCGATGACCTGAGAAGAGATTACGGCGCTTTCGCGGAAAAAGTCGCCATCTGCGGATTGATGAGCTGCCGCGGCGATGCCTACGACCCATCCCAGGCCTTGTCCGCCCAGGAAGCCAAATCGTTTCACACGTGGCAGGCGAACCAACTGGCAGCCGCTGGCGTTGATTTTCTAATGGCCGCCACCTTGCCGAAACTCAGCGAAGCCATCGGATTGGCTGAGGCGCAGGCCGCCACGGGGTTGCCGTATATGATCAGTTTTGTTGCCCGGCCCGAGGGCACCTTGCTCGATGGAACGCCGTTTCATGTGGCCATCGAAACCATCGATGCCGAAGTCGACCCGAAACCGCTGGCCTTTCTGATCAACTGCACCCATGCCGCTATCTTCCGATCTGCGATGATGCACGAAACAAATTCATCCGCCCATGTCAGGGCGCGCATCTGCGGCCTCCTGGCCAACACGGCCGCACTCAGCCCCGAAGAACTGGACAACAGCGATCAACTGGTTTCGGAAGCGCCCGAATCTTTCGGCACGACCGTCGGCGACCTGCACGAAGAGATGGGAATGAAGCTACTGGGGGGATGCTGCGGAACCAACAATCAGCATATTCTTTACTTGGCCAAACGACTCGTTAGAAACATCCCATGAAAAATAGCAGGGCTTATTTTATTTAGCGTGGAAAAATCCGCAGAAAGTCTCGGCGCTATAGGAATTCAAGCATCAATTCATTGACTTTGTCCGGCTTCTCTTCATTGGAGAAATGCCCGCATCTATCCAATATGACCGCTTCTGCATTCGGCATTGCCCGACCGAACCGGTACGCCAGCGAAGACTCCAGATACTTGTCGTATTTTCCCCAGGTAATCAGCGTCGGGGTCTGTATATGCGGCAATGAACGTTCCGTCAGCTGCCAGTCCTGGTTTCGTAAGGCAATCACGCGCATCCACGCCAGGCACCGTCAAATTAGGATATTCATATCCCCACTCCCCACCCGCCCCACAGCGATGTAGAACCTGGGATCAAATCCCGCGCCAGTGCTGTAGCGCACCAAGGTAGTCACCGCAGAGCAGTGCGGCCACTGCGCGCAGCCGGCGGGTTTGGGGAATATTTCGCTTGGAAACGGCCAGCCGGGCGTGGTCGTACATCTTTTCCGGTTCACCCGCGGCCAACGCCTCGACAGCCTCCCGGTAAAGGAACCGGGCCTCGGCATCGACCCGCCGGATCGATGAAAAATCAGCACCGCAGCGACGGCAGGTGTCGGCTTTTTTGATGCCGGCTTTGCAAACGGGGCATCGCTCCTGGGCCCCTTCCGGATCTTGGGCCGCCAGCTGCATCTTCCCTTTTTTCAAACGCTTTTCCGAAGAAATCAGCAGGGCCAGAACATGGCGGTCGACGACCCGGTCGTCATGGGGCGCCCGGCGTTTGGCTTCCAAAAGGATCTGCTCCGCTTTTCGGTAGGCCGCTTTCTGATGGTGCAAGGTGGCCAACTCAAGGCAGGGATAGGGATCTTCCGGAAAAGCAGTCATCATCCGCTTGAGCCCGGCCTCCACCAGGGTTTTGCCCTCCCGGGCGAAACGGGGGCCATTGGCCAGCATTTCGTAGGCGGCCCGGTTTTCCGGTCTGCACACCCAGTTTTTCCGCCACATCCCCTGTCCGGTAAGGGCCGCTACCCAGTTCGCTCATTGCCCGTAAAAACAATTTTTCCGCTGGTGTCAGCCGGTCAAAACGAACCCTAAAAAAATTCGCATCCAACCGTCTGGCAACCAGTTCGTTGGCCTTCTGAGCCACCTCAAGGGTAATCGGTGAGGCAGCCGCTTGATTCCAGGCCTGATAGCCCCATTCCTGAAGAAAATAGGGGTAGCCCCTGGTCATTCGGAAGATTTTCCGGAGCGCGGCGGGTTCAAATGAAACCCCGGCCGCCTTAGCCGGTTCCTGCAGGGCCTTTGTGGCATCGGGTTCCGGCAAGGGGCCAACCTCTGGAAAATTGAAGAGACGCTCTGCATAGGATTTGGACTCCCCGGCCAGGCCGGGCAAAATCGGCAAACCGGCGCCGATCAGCACCAAAGGCAACTGACGTTGCTGAATCTTGTGCATGGCCATAATAAGGGCGCTCAGTTCCTTGGAACTGAAATACTGGATTTCGTCAATCATCAGCGCTATGGCCACCCTACGTTCCCGAGCAGCCGCACCCAGAGCCATAAACACCTCGGGAAGATCGACTTCAAGGTCACCGCTGTCAGCCGTGCCATGCTCCGGCTCAATATCCAAACCAATATCGATTTCACCGATGGTTATCTTGATGGCGCCGACGAAACTTCTCAGCACGGATAGGCCACGTCGCACCTGGTCCCCGGCAAGGGCGATCCGGTCCAGGTCGAACAACAGGCGGCGCAGATGGGGCGCCAGCAAAACCGCCAGAGGCTTCCCTTCATGGGCTTCCACCAAGATGGTACGGTATCCGTCGTCCTGGGCCATGCGTTCCAATTCGTTGAGCAGAACGGTCTTCCCAACCCCACGCAAGCCGGTCAAAAACATGCTTTTTTCCGGTCGCCCGGCCTTGATTCGTCCCAGCAGCACCCTTGCCTGCTCCAGGATGCCGTCGCGACCGGCCAACTCAGGCGGTGGAGTTCCCGCTCCGGGTGAAAAGGGGTTTTTTACCGGGTCCATGCTTCCTCACTTATACCAAGTTGTATCTAGTTATACCGCATTAATCGTATAGGTTGATACAAGTCCACCCCATTTCAGCCTTTGGCCGGCAACTACGCCGGCGCCCTCATCGAGGCTGCGGGCCTGAAGGGCGAACGCATCGGCGATGCAGCACTTCCCCGGCGTCCTGCCAGCGGCGTTCATGATGGCCCAGCACCTTACCGTGACCGCAGTATGGTAAAGAACCATCATCGGTGTCCGCACCCGCCAAATTAGTATATTAGGGGCGCCCCTTATACTTTCACGCATGTGAAATACGGGAAGGTTAGAAATATGCTTTATCTGGTTGGCGAAAATATCGACAAGACCCGCGCCCACTATCAGGCCGAATCAATTGATGGCTCTCGAAGATTTATGCTCGGTCCTCGATCTGCCCCCCGATGCCAAATACAGCGGCACGATGGAGCGCATTATGCGCGCCGTAAGGCCGCTATCGACCGCCCCCGAAGAGGATTTGCGCCTCATCTTGCAGCGCGCGCGCTTTGCTTGGCTCGTTGCCGATGGGGATATGCATCTCAAGAACCTTGCACTTATCAAGACCGCGGAACCCGGTGACAAGGGTTTTCAGGCGGTCAGGCTCGCACCGCTCTATGACGCTGTGACAACGCGGGTCTTTCCGCGCCTTGAGGATGACCCTATGGCTCTCAAACTCAACGGCAAGGACGACAGGCTCAAGCGTGCCGATTTCCTTAAGCTTGCCGCCACTGGCGGCATCAGCGCTGCCGATGCGCAAGACGCCGTCGACACGCTGCTGGCACGCTTTGCTTCGTCGCTGGAGACCGTCACTTTACCCGAACTCGATCATATCAATGAGAACGATGCAGGCAGGGCCAAGCAGATGCTCGCAATTTGCCGCTTACGTCTGGAGCAATTCGTGTAGGTGAGGTCTTCGGCGATGACCTGGCGGATCTTGTCGCCGTCCTTCCAATCAATATTGCCGAACGGGTCGTTGAACGCCTTGCTGTAGATACTCTCCTTAATCTCCCTTCTTTTCTTCCAAAAATCTCAGCGCAGCGT
>CAYUOU010000020.1:0-55571 GCA_964446485.1 uncultured Desulfobacterales bacterium
ACCCATTAAATCCGCCCGATGCCAGCCGCCCACCTCCTGGGCCGATCGCTGCGTTTCGATGTCCAGCACACTGTAAGGGCGGGATGAGGACGACAGGCCGGTTCCTGCCACGGGTGCCACCCGCCGCTGCCGTCGGCGGCGGACCCTGCCGAGCCGGACCACGCGGCGGGTGGCGGGTCTGTAATCATCCAGCCGGCGATCAACCGTCCCCAGCGTGGCGGGCGGCGGCTGTGTGGGCACCCGCTTTCGGCGTTTTGAGGGTGGCGACTTCGCGGACATCATCTGCGCCAACAGGAACTTTGCCGCCGCCTTGTCGAGCGGGCGATTTCCCGAGCCGCATTTGGGGGATTGAATGCAGGCCGGGCAGCCGCTTTCGCATTCGCAGGTTGAAATGACGTTCAGGGTGTGCTTCAACAGCATCTCTCCCCGATGATACGCCGCCTCGCAGAGACCGGCCCCGCCATGGCCCCCTTCGTAGATGAAGACGGCCGCCGCGCCCAGTTCCGGCTGAAACGGCACGGCGATGCCGCCCACATCATTTCGATCAGCCAGGACGATGAGGGGCAGCATGCCGATGGCGGCGTGCTCCAGGGCGTGAATACCGCCCATGAAATGCAGCCCCCGGCCCACCGCCGCGGCCTCGATTTCCGACGGTATCTCGAGCCAGACGCCGTCGGTCTCCCATACCTGCGGTGGCAAATCCAGGGGTATCACCGTGGCGCGCTGACGGTTTCTGCTGTCCCGTCGTTCATAGCCGGTAACTTGCTCGGTGACGTTAAGCCGCCCATAGTGCCAGCGGGCACCGAACAGGTGCCGGTGGTCGAGTTCC
Source organism: uncultured Desulfobacterales bacterium (assembly GCA_964446485.1). Classification (GTDB taxonomy): domain Bacteria; phylum Desulfobacterota; class Desulfobacteria; order Desulfobacterales; family JBDRRP01; genus JBDRRP01. Next base: position 830 of record CAYUOU010000020.1, read on the forward strand.
TCGACAATCTCCGTAGTTTTACGCCCCCGCGGTCGGGTTGAAAAATTCACCCGTTCGGGACGCGCCGACACCCGCCGCGTTGCAGCATCGACGGAATCGATGAGAAAGGTTCGGGATCTGTGAAGATACACGGCCCCGGGGTGCGCTTCCCGGTAGACCCGGTGGCCGTCGATTTCACCGATAAGTATCCCGTCGGCCGTGTTGACGATGTTGAACCGCTCACCGCCGCCGCGCAGGTCCACCGCCCGCTGGGGACGTTTTCGCCGTGCGAGCCACCGTCGGCCGTCGGCGCTTTTCAAGAGCACTGAATCGGCCTCGAGGGCCCGGATGGCCTTCTGGGCGGCCGGATGTGCAGCCATGGGTTCATCCGCGGCGAGGGGCAGTTCGGCGGCGGCGCATTCCAGGTGCCTCGACAGTACGCGGGGATTGTCCGGGTTGAGGACAGCCGCCTCCGGCGCCTTTCTCATGAAGACCTCAGGATGCCGAAGATAATAGCGATCCAGGGCGTCCTCTCCGGCAACCATCACCAGAGCGGACGGTTGACCGCTTCGTCCCACGCGGCCGCCCCGCTGCCAGGTGGCCACCATGGACCCGGGATACCCCACCAGGATGCACAGGTCCAAGTCGCCGATATCGATGCCCAACTCAAGGGCACTGGTTGAAATCACCGCCAACAGATCCCCACAGGTCAACCGGCGCTCGATATCTCGCCGCTCTTCCGGCAACAATCCTGCGCGATAAACGCTCACGCGTCGGGCGTCGGCATCGTCTCGTTGCCCCACCCACAGGGTCAGCAATTCGGCCATTTTTCGCGACTGGGTGTAAACGATGGTGCGCAACTCATGGGCCAGCGCCAGACGAATCAGGCGCAGGGTGAATTGCGGCAGCCCATCCAACGGCTCCACCATGAGAACATGCCGCCGGCCGCGGGGCGCACCGGTTTTTTTAACCACCGCCACAGAATCCACCCCGGTGAGCCGGGCGGCCAGTTCTTCGGGGTTGGCCACGGTCGCCGAACACAACACCAAGGCAGGATCGGCCCCATAGTGGCGACAAATGCGCAAGAACCGACGGAACACCATGGCCATATGCGAGCCGGAAACCCCCCGGTAGGCATGCACCTCGTCAATGATCATCAAACCGACCCCACCGAACCAGTCCGCCCAGGCGTCGTGGTAGGGCAAAAACCCCAAATGGAGCATTTCCGGGTTGGTCAGCAGCAAATCCGGCGGTCGATCCCGTATCTTTCGCCGCACCCCCTGGGGCGTATCGCCGTCATAGATGGCGGCCGAGGGTCGGTCGTCGACGAGTCCATCGGCCAATTTGGCGAACTGCCGGAGTTGATCCTGGGCCAGCGCTTTCAGGGGCGAGACGTAAATGGCTCGCCTGTCGCAGCGGCTCAGGGCAGCCTCAAGAATGGGCAGCAAATACGGCAGGCTTTTACCGCTGGCCGTCGGGGTCGCCATGATGACGGCCCGCCCCGCGGCGATGTGCCCCAGCGCCTCATCCTGGTGGACATAGAGGCTGGGTATACCGTTTCCCGTCAGCAGCCGCCGAAGCGGTTCGGGCAGCCCCTCGGACAGCGGCAAGGTGATCGCCGGTCGGGGGGGCAGCGTCTGGTGATGCGCCACCAGACCGCCAAGATCCCGAGACGTTCGCAGTGCGTGGATAAAAGCATCGATTGACAGCATCGGGCGCATGCCTGTGGCGTTTTTCCCCATCGGTTCAATTTACTTGAAATTATTATGTTCTTGCGTATAGTAGGCGCACGCTGTAGCATTTACCAGCAACCTCGGGACAGGAAGCATTGCGGCGCCTGCGCGCTGCCGGACAATCACCCCATCCGACCATCCATTTTGATACCGATCTTTTCGCATACCGTTACCACTCGGGCAACACCCCTTTTTGGTAGTTCAACTTTCCAGCCCATTCGGAACCTGGGCCATCGGCCGTGGCGGATCCACGCGCGATGCCCGAATGGCTGTCTACAAACTGTCGCACCACGCCCCGGGCCTACGGTGATGACGACCCCAAACAATGACATCGGGTTTTGCGCCAAATGATCATCCAAGCCATCATTCTGATCATCCTGCTGTTTCTCTCCGGCTTTTTCTCATCCGCCGAAACGGCGCTGTTTTCCATCAGCCGCACCAAGGCCAGACATCTTGCCAAACAGCGGGATCGTACCAGCCGGCTGATCCAGCGCATGAAGGACGATCCTCACCGGCTGCTGTCCACCATCCTGATCGGCAACAACATCGTCAATGTGGCGGCGGCCTCCCTGGCCACTTCCGTGACCATGACCCTGTTACCCAATTATGCTGTGGGGGTGGCCACCGGCGTGATGACCTTTCTCATTCTCGTATTTGGCGAAGTCATCCCCAAATCAATGGCCACCCGAAACAACCTATTCATCGCCAGGCTCGTAATCGGCCCGGTCTACTGGATTTCCATCGCGCTCTACCCCGTCATCTTGTTTCTCAATTTCATTCCGAGACTGACAGGGAAGATGAAAACAACGCCGGCCATCACCGAGGAAGAGTTGATGACCTTCGTTGAGGTGGTGGAAGAGGAAGGCGAGATCAAAGAGGCCGAAAAAAAATTGATTCACAATATCTTCGAGTTTGACGACACGGCCGCCTCGGAGATTATGACGCCCCGGGGCGACATGTTCGTCATCGACGCCGACGGGCCTATCGATTTCCAGACCATCCTTGATACCGGCTACTCAAGGATTCCCGTCATTGAAGGCGACATCGACAACGTGGTGGGCATCGTACACCTCAAGGATCTTTTTCTTCGCTACGTTGCCTCAGGGCCGGACATCCCCTTGCGCAAGATCATGCACGCCCCCTATTTCGTTCCTGAAAACAAGAAGCTGGACAGTCTGCTTCAACAATTCAAGAGCCGGAAACACCACATGGCGATCATCATCGATGAACATGGCGGTGTCTCGGGCCTCATCACCATGGAAGACGCCTTGGAAGAACTGGTGGGTGAGATTCGGGACGAGACAGATCGTGAAGAAGAGATCCTCATCGAAGAGGTCGCCCCCGGCGAATGGATGATCCTGGGCAAGGCGGAAATCGATGAGGTCAATGACATCCTCCAGATCGACATCCCCGACACCAAAGAATATGACACGTTTTCCGGATACGTTCTGCACAATATCGGGCGCATCCCCAAAGAAAAAGAAAATATCAGAATCGGCGAATTCGATATCACGGTTGAAGAAAAGGACGGCAACCGCATCGTGAAGTACATCGTCAAGAAAACATCATGATCGCCGGTCGGCATCTTCGACGTCTTGTTCTTTGCTGTTTGCCGCTCCTTTTTTGCCTGCCCACCGCCGGCCGCACCGATTCGGCGGAAACCGCCACCGTGGAAACCCTGGTCATCGCAGCCTTTTCCTCGGCCCATGCCGGTGGCGAGTTCCCGGAGGGATGGCGGCCCCTGACCTTTGATAACATTGCCCGGCACACGCGTTATGATCTTGTCGAAGACGCAGGGACGGTGGTTGTCCGGGCCGTGAGCGAGGGCGCGGCGTCCGGTCTGACGCGAAAAATTCGGTTCGATCCACATCGATACCCGGTGGTGCGGTGGCGCTGGAAGGTGGACACTGTCTACCGAAAAGGGGATGTGACGCGGAAAACGGGGGACGATTACCCTGCCCGTCTCTACATCACGTTCCTCTACGACCCCGATCGTGCCGGATTCATTGAGCGCGCCACTTTTGAGGCGGCAAGGTTGGCCTATGGGGAGTACCCGCCCATGGGCGCCATCTCCTACATCTGGGCCAGCAAGGCGCCGGTTGGGGGCGTGTTTTCCAATCCGTATACAGACAGGGTCAAAATGATCGTGGTGCGTTCCGGCGCTGTGGAAGCCGGCCGATGGCACACCGAGACGCGAAACCTTCGGGAAGACTATCGGGCCGCTTTCGGTGAGGATCCCCCGCGCGTCGGCGGGGTGGCGGTCATGACCGATTCGGACAACACTGGAGAAACGGCCACCGCCTGGTACGGAGACATCTCATTCCTGGCTGAATGAGTGGGGTCTATTTCACACGCTCTACATAGGCGCCGGTCCGCGTGTCGATACGGATCAACTCGCCCTCTTCGATAAAGGGGGGCACCTGTAGCTCGTATCCCGTCTCCACCGTGGCAGGCTTGGTATCACCGGAGGCGGTGTCTCCTTTGACCCAGGGGTCGGCCTTGACGATTTTAAGTTCCATGAAGATCGGTAGCGTAACGCCGATGGGGCGTCTATCGTAGAGCAGTACGTCGCAGACGGTGTTTTCTTTGAGCAGGTTGACGGCATCCCCCACCTGGTCGGCGCTGAGAAACTCCTGCTCGTAGTTTTCTGAGTTCATGAAGCAGTACGTCTCTCCGTCGGCATAGAGATATTCCATCTTGATTTCTTCGAGGTTGGCGGGTTCGAATTTCTCGCCGGATCGGTAGGTTTTATCGAACTGGGTGCCGGTGATCATGTTTTTGAGTCGGCATTTATAGAGCGCCTGGCCTTTTCCCGGCTTGACGAAATCAAATTGTACGACCACGTAAGGGTCGCCGTCGATGGATATTTTAAGCCCCCTTCTCAGGTCGCTGGATTCGTACATGGGTGTTCTCCTCGGGTTATCAGGTTGATTTCGGAAGCGGTCCGCCGGCTTTCTGTGACAAAGCGAGACACTGCCTCGAGGTTTTTCTTGAAGCGGATGGGGCGGCCGTCGTCTCCCACGGCATTGGTCAGCGTGCAACTGTCCACGCCGGCGGGTCGCACTGCGCGAATGCCGTCCCCGACGTTCTCCGGCCCCAGCCCGCCGGCCAGTATCACCGGCACATCGAATGCGTCCACCAATTGCCGGGCGATTGCCCAGTCGCAGGTTTTGCCGGTAATGCCCACAAACCCGTCTTCGGGCTGATCCGCCACATCCGCCGATGCATCCACCAAGAGCGTATCCGTGAGAAACCAGTCACTTATGGGGGCCAGAGCGCCGGCAAAATGAAGACCACGCTCACCCCTGGGGCGACCTCTTTGGATGATGGGGATTGAGCGCATGATGCCAATTTCTGGAAACCGCCGGCGAACCCCATCCTGGAGCCTCAGCAGCTCGCCGATCACCGTGTCTTCCAACAGGTCGCAAAAGTGGACGATGTCGGGGCGGTAATAATCAAGGGTTCGATAGACGGCATCCGGCTCCCGGAACAAGGGAATCAGCGAGCTTTTGGCGCCGGCGCCCTGCACCTCCCGAACGGTCGATCGAAGAATGGGTTGCTGCCATGCCGAGGGAGCAGCAACGACGCTGCCCACGTGGTCGACACCCACCTCGACGACGCGCGCGGCTTCATGGGGCTCCTGAATTTCATAGACCTGAACGATCATTGGATGGTTCACGATTTCCGGCCCGGAAGGGGGTGCTTGTAGATCTGCGCCGAAGCGATCATCAAAGACTTTTGCGTTGACTTTTGGGGCGCTCTCTACCATATTCGGTGTGCTTTGGCAAACCGACTAACATTATTAGAAATTTTATTCACCTAGGGTGATTATTGTATGATTCTGATCATCGATTTTGGCTCCCAGTTCAACCAGCTCATCGCCCGCCGCGTGCGTGAAAACCGGGTGTACTGCCAAATTGCCCCACCCAGCATTACGCTCTCCGAGATTCGAGCCTTGGCTCCTCAGGGCATCATCCTCTCTGGTGGTCCGGCCAGCATCTATGAGGTCTCCAGTCCCACCGCAGACGAGGGCATCTTTGGCTTGGGCATCCCGGTGTTGGGTATCTGCTACGGCATGCAATTCATGGTCAATGCCCTGGGCGGCAAGGTGCAGCAGGCACAAAAGCGTGAGTACGGATTTGCCAAACTGCAAATCAAAACGCCCGGGCGTCTCTTGGCTTCGGTGAAGTCGCCCACCCAGGTGTGGATGAGCCACGGCGACTCGGTGACCGGCCTGCCGAAGGGGTTCAAGATTCTTGGCTCCACCGCCAATACACGGATCGCCGCTGCGGCCAACGATTCCCAGCGTCTATACGGCCTTCAGTTCCACCCCGAGGTGGCGCACACGACCCGTGGCACGGCCATCTTAAAGCATTTTCTTTTCGACATTTGTGCATGTTCCAGAAATTGGACCATGAAGTCCTTTTCAACGGAAGCCACCGCCGCCATCGCCGAACAGGTCGGCGACAGACGCGTCATTTTAGGCCTCAGCGGCGGTGTGGACTCATCGGTGGCAGCGGTGTTGATCCATCAGGCCATCGGCAACAATCTCACCTGCATCTTTGTCGACAACGGTCTGCTCAGAAAAGACGAGGCCCTCAAGCTCAAGGCCACCTTCAAACAGCACCTGCACATCAACACCCGATTTATCCGTGCTCAAAAAGCATTTCTCAGCGCCCTCAGCGGTGTCACCGACCCCGAGAAAAAGCGCAAAATCATCGGCAAGATCTTCATGGATGTCTTCGAAGCGGAGGCCAAAAAAATCAAAGGCGCCGAGTTTCTGGCCCAGGGCACGCTTTACCCGGACGTCATCGAATCGGAGAGTGCTTTTGGGGGGCCGACTTCCGTCATCAAGTCCCACCACAATGTGGGCGGCTTGCCCAAGCGTATGAAACTGAAACTGGTGGAGCCGCTGCGATACCTTTTCAAGGATGAGGTCCGGCAGTTGGGAAAAACCCTTGGTCTGCCCGCCGACATGGTCTGGCGGCAGCCCTTTCCCGGACCCGGCTTGGCCATTCGCATCATCGGAGAAGTGAATCGAAAACGGCTCAAGGTTCTCAGGGAAGTGGATGCTTTGCTCCTGGATGAAATTCGTGCCGCCGGTTACTACCGGAGGCTGTGGCAGTCGTTCGCCGTGCTGCTGCCACTGAAAAGCGTGGGAATCATGGGAGACCATCGAACCTACGAAGACATCGTGGCCATCCGTGCTGTCACCAGCAAGGACGCCATGACCGCCGATTGGGCCAAACTGCCCCACAAGCTCTTGGGCACCATATCCAACAGAATCATCAATGAAGTGCGGGGGGTGAACCGCGTCGTCTACGATATCAGCTCCAAACCGCCCAGCACCATTGAATGGGAGTAGCCATATTCCTGTCGTTGGGGTGATGTTAAAAACGATGTGATGACCGCCACACCAGATAAGATACAGGTAAAGAACAAAAAGCCATGACGCAAAAGGACGACACCCCATTTCAGATCAACAAAGAGAACCCGACACCCGACAATCTCTATCGGGAAGAGATGAACGATCTCCAGCTGGAGCGGCTTAACAACCGGGTCACCTTGATCTCCATCCTTGTGCCGATTCTCATCATCGTGGTGCTGGTGGTCTCCTACCTGGACATCAAGCGAAAGGTCTCCACCGTTGAGGTCACCGGCAGCACCGGCTACCAGCAACTTTCCGCGGAGGCCGAGTCCCGGTTTTCAGCCCTGTCGGTCAAATACGCGAGTCTGGAAGCGGAATTGAAAAAGCGGCTGGAATCGATGAGCAAAACAGTCAAGGCGCTTTCTTCCGACATCCAGCGGACGGAAATGAATATTAAACGATTGAGGGGCGACAAATCCACAGAAACGGCGGTCAATAAACTCGATGCGGCGTTAACCACCGCCGTGGGGGACATCCAAGCAGACCTGAAAACCATGGACGCCAATTTGGAGTCGTTGGACACGGCCGTGAACAAGCAGTTGACGACCATCGTGGACCGGCTGAACCGCGTCGACAATCGACTCATCGAGCAAGATGCCCAGCTGGTCACCATGACCGGCGGCACCGTTGATCGTGAGTTCGTCGACAATGAATTGAGGCTCATGGAAGAGCGGATCGCTCAGACGCGCGGAAAAGATCTGAAACTGCTGCAGCTCGCCGTGGAAGATCTTCAGCGTCAGCTGGATTCGCTTTCATCGAAAATAGGGGCGGTAGGCGATGGTGCCGCCGCTTCGCCGGCGGCGGTCATTTTTCCGGCAGTCCAAAATCGGCCGGAAACGCCGGCCTCGATCGACGCAGCGGCCGAACCCGCACCGGAACCCGGTCAAATCATTGAGCAGCCGTTGGATTAACGCGTCGGGAGATTTTCGGCGGCAGCGGGCCCGGTGGCCAGTGAATCAAGAAAACCGGGCGCCCGCCATATTGCAAATTCCCCCAGCAGGGGTATTGACGACGTATCGGTTCACCCCGTGGAGGCCCAAATCATGCTGACGACAGCCATTGTCGATGCCAACAAAATGGCGACTTTCAAATGCCCATCATGCAAGAAAATGTATCGAATCAACCTCGGTGAGCGGGAGGGAATCGACCGGGGGGCCAAACTCAATAGTCGATGCCCGTGCGGGGCGGCGTTTCAAATTACCATCGAACGGCGGCGCCACCGTCGCAAACCGACAACACTCAACGGCGGCTATGTCCACAAACGGCAGCAGTTGCGGGGCGGCATCACGATCAAAAACCTCTCCAGATCGGGCGCCGGCATCGAACTCCACACCCCCCGGGACATTTTTGAGGGGGATATCCTGACGCTCAGGTTCAGCCTGGATGATAGCCAGGAGACGTATGTTGCCAAAGATTCCGTGATCCGCAAAAAAAGCAACCAGCAGGTGGGTGTCGAGTTTGTGGATCCCACCGATCCCGATGATCCGCTATCACGTTACCTGAAATAACAGCCGCTCCATGCGCTGGATGTCTTCGGGCAGATCCACTTCAGGCGAGTCGTAGGGGGTGACCACGACACGGATATCGCGGCCATATTCCAAAACCCGAAGCTGTTCGAGTTTTTCGACGGCTTCCATGCACCCCGAGGGCATGCCCCGGAATTCCTGCAAAAAGGCCACCGTGTAGGCATAAACGCCCAGGTGCTTATAGGTGTCATGGTCGCTACCGCCGTCTCTGGCCCACGGGATGGGCGCCCGCGAGAAATAGAGCGCGTTGAACGCGTTGTCAAACACCACTTTGACGTCCTTGGGGTCGGTGATTTCGCAATCCCGGACAATGCGATAGGCAAGCGTGGCCATGTGCACCTGCCCGGCCTCACGGATCAACGGCGCGATGAGCGCATCAAGGCATCGTGGATCGATGAGCGGCTGGTCGCCCTGAATGTTGATGACCACATCGGTGTCGTCAAGGCCCAGCATCTTTGCCGCCTCCCCTACACGGTCGGTGCCGGAGCGGTTTTCCGCAGATGTCATCACCGCCTGCCCGCCGAAACCGGTGACGGCGTCGGCAATGCGCCGGTCATCGGTGGCCACCACCACTGAGTCCACAGTTTCCGCTCGGGATGCGCTTTGCACGACGCGCTGGATCATCGGCGTGCCGGCAATGAGGGCCAGGGGTTTGCCGTCAAAACGCGAAGAACCGTAACGAGAAGGGATGATGGCAACGATACGCATGGCTAAACCCTGACTGTGGTCGACGCGAATGTGGGTCGTTGGCTGCGTTTTCGTAATGTCGGCGATGCGTTCTTTAAGATTGTGCACCCCGTGGGAATGGTTTATTCCCCTACCCACCATCGACATGACACGCGAGGCATTTAATGGATAAAGAGAAGCTGCTGGCCGTCCTTGAAGCCGTCTCCCACGGCCGTGTATCGGCAGCGCACGCTGCTGAAGAACTCAGCAGATTTCACTCCGAGGACATCGACTTCGCCCATATAGATCATCATCGAAGCCTGCGCAAGGGCTTTCCCGAAGTGGTTTTCGGCGAGGGCAAGACCGCCGAGCAGATCATCGGCATCATGGAGCGCATGGTCACGCAAGAGCGCGTCATCCTCGCGACCCGAGTAGACCGAAAGAAAGGCGACGCCGTTTGTGAACGGTTTCCGGCAGCAATCTACCACGCGGATGCCCGAATGGTGGTGTGGAAACAGGCGCCGCTTCCCAAACAGGGGCGCGGCACCATTCTCATCGTCTCCGCCGGCACGTCCGACATTCCCGTCGCCAAGGAAGCCATGCTCACGGCCGATGCCATGGGAAACGCCGTGGATGCCGTTTTTGACATCGGGGTGGCCGGCATTCACCGCCTGTTCAATCACATGGAACGCATTCAGGGCGCTTCAGTGCTCATCGTGGTAGCCGGCATGGAAGGGGCCCTGCCCAGCGTGGTGGCCGGGCTGGTGGCCAAACCCGTCATTGCCGTCCCAACGAGCGTGGGCTACGGGGTCAGTCTCGGCGGTTTGACGGCCCTCTTCGGTATGCTCAACAGCTGCAGTTCCAACGTGGCGGTGGTCAACATCGACAACGGTTTTGGTGCCGGGTATATGGCGTCGTGCATCAATCAAGGCTGACGACTTCGGTAAACGTCCGATACCTGAATTGCGGTTTTTCCTCAAACACCCCCCGTCACCAATGCGGCCGCGGTTTCTGCCCATTCCCACCGGCCAATGAGGCCCGGTGCGCGTGTCGCCGTCGCGAGCGCTTTCAGGAAACCCTTTCTCGGCACGGCCCTTGCCCCGAACTGCAAGAGGTGGGGTGAAGTGACCTGGCAGTCGATGAAAAGAAAATCGTTACGCGTCAGATACTGGACAAGCGCCGCCAGCGCAATTTTTGACGCATTTGGACGCAGGGAAAACATGGACTCCCCGAAAAACCCCCGACCCATGGCCACGCCATAAAGACCGCCCACCAATAATCCATCGGCCCACACTTCAACGGAATGGGCATGGCCCACAGCGTGCAGGCGACGGTAGGCGGTCATCATATCCTGGGTGATCCACGTGCCCTCCCCGTTGTTTTCCCGGATGCCGGCACAGGCTGCAATCACGGCATCGAAGGTTTGATCCACGGTGACCCGCCACCCGCATCGCCTGATTACCCGACGCAGGCGACGGGGCAGATGAAAGGACGCCGGGGTGATGATCAGTCTGGGATCCGGGCTCCACCAGAGAATGGGATCCGGTTCCGTATACCAGGGAAAGATGCCGGCGCTGTAGGCCAGCAGCAGGCGCTCCAGGGACAAATCGCCCCCCACGGCCAGCAACCCGTCTTTCCGGGCACGGGACGGCAGGGGGAAGATGAGGTCATCATTGAGCAGGTAGACAGGCATACCTATCGGGGAGGGGTTCACCGTTATCGGCATTCAGTGGTGGAACGCCGCCGGACGGTGCCTATGTGAAATCAAAAATCTAGGAGAAATCAAAAACCGGTGCATCGTTGACAATGTCGACCCGAACGACACCGCCCTTCACCAGTTTGCCGAACAAGATCTCGTCAGAGAGCTTGTCTTTGATGTGACGCTGAATGGTGCGGGCCAACGGCCGCGCCCCGTATGTCGGGTCGTAGCCTTTGAGGGCCAGCCAGCTTCGGGCGGCGTCGGTGAGACTGATGGATATCTTCTGAGAAACCATTTGACCGTTGAGTTCGGCAATGAACTTGTCGACGATCAATCCCATAATCTCCGGATCGAGGGAATTGAACGAAATGATGTCGTCCAACCGGTTTCTGAATTCCGGGCTGAAAAAGCGTTCAATGGCCTCCTTGCCGCGTCCCTTGGAATCCATGCGGGCTTCACTGAACCCGATGGCCGGGGTGCTCATCTCACGGGAGCCGGCATTGGAGGTCATGATGACGATAACGTTTCTGAAATCGGCCTTGCGCCCGTTGTTGTCGGTCAATGTGGCGTGGTCCATCACCTGGAGGAGAATATTGTAAAGGTCCTGATGGGCCTTTTCGATCTCATCGAGCAGCAGCACACTGTGGGGGTGTTTTCTGACCCCGTCGGTGAGGAGCCCCCCCTGGTCGAACCCGATGTAGCCCGGAGGCGCCCCGATGAGCCGTGCCACCGCGTGTTTTTCCATGTACTCGCTCATGTCGTAACGCATGAATTCGATGCCCAGGATAGCGGCCAGCTGTCTGGCCACCTCGGTTTTCCCCACACCGGTGGGACCGGTGAACAGGAAGGAACCGATGGGGTGACCGGGCGTTTCCAGACCGGCCCGGGACCGCTTGATGGCCGTCACCAGGGCGGTGATGGCGGTGTCCTGACCGAACACCACACCCTTGAGGGAAGCGTCCAGCCCTTCGAGCTTCATTTTGTCATTGGTGGAGACACTGATAGCCGGTATTCGGGCCATCTTGGCGACGATCTTCTCGATGTCCGAGCGATGAATATATTTTCTGGTGTTGGCCGCACCCGACAGTCGGATGGCGGCACCGGCCTCGTCGATGACATCGATGGCCTTGTCCGGAAGGAATCGATCCTTGAGATATTTCACGGAAAGATCCACGGCCGATTTCAAGGCCCCGTCCGAGTACTGATAGCCGTGGTGCGCCTCGTACCGAGCCCGGAGGCCTTTCAATATCTGGACCGCTTCCTTGACCGGAGGCTCGGTGATCTCGATCTTTTCGAAGCGCCGCGACAACGCACGGTCCTTTTCGAAATGGTTTTTGAATTCCTCGTGGGTGGTGGAGCCGATACATCGCAGTTCACCGGTGGACAACACCGGTTTGAGGATGTTGGATGCGTCCATGGAGCCGCCGCTGGTGGCGCCGGCACCGACGATGGTGTGGATCTCGTCGATAAAGAGGATGGCATCTGGCTTGGATTCCAAATCCTTGATGATGGCCTTGAGGCGCTTTTCGAAGTCTCCCCGGAATTTGGTTCCCGCCAGAAGGCTACCCATATCGAGGGCGAAGATGCTCACATTCGCCAAGGGTTCCGGGACAAGTTTTTCATGGATCAGCTGAGCGAGACCTTCAGCCATGGCCGTCTTTCCGACGCCCGGATCTCCCACGAACACGGGATTGTTCTTGCGTCGGCGGCAAAGCACCTGCATGGTGCGTTCCATTTCCAGTTGCCGGCCGATGAGTGGATCGAGTTTTCCCTGGGCCGCTCGGGCGACGAGATCCGTGGTAAACGCTTCGAGAGGCGTTCGCTTGCGCTTGACATCTGACGCATCGGTTTTTTCGCCGCCCTCGGCTTCGGAAGCGGACTCATAATCCTCCGATGCCATTTCGTTGGTGATGAAATTGACCACATCGAGGCGTGTGATGCCCTCCTTGGTGAGGTAGTATTCGGCGTGGGAGTCCTTCTCGTGAAAGATCGCCGCCAGGATGTCCCCGATGACAACTTCCTGCTTTTCGGCGGAACGCGCATGGTTGACCGCGCGCTGGATGACCCTCTGAAAGCCGATGGTCTGCTGGAGAACGTAGTCGGTGCCTTCGGCAATGGTACTCATGTGGGCCTCGAAAAAGGTCTGGAGTTCGTTCTTGAGGCGAGACACATCACCCCCACATCCTTCAATCAGTTTGGTGCCGGTTGGGTCGTGGAGAATGGCATAAAGCACGTGCTCAATACTGACATACTCGTGCCGACGGCGCTTGGCTTCGCGAACGGCAAATCCGAGGGTCGCGCTGAGTTCCTTACTGATCATGAGTCGTCCCTTTCCATGGAACATCGCAACGGAAAGCTGTTTTCCCGTGCAAGGGTGTGCACTGTTTCCACTTTGGTTTCAGCCACCTCGAATGCAAAAACGCCGCAAATGCCGATGCCGTTCTGATGAACGTTGAGCATGATTCTCGTGGCTTCTGCCATGGGTTTGTGAAAGACGTGCATAAGAACATGCACCACGAACTCCATGGAGGTATAGTCATCGTTGTGAAGCAGCACTCGGTACATGGGCGGTTCCCTCACCGTTACCCGTGTCAGTACCGCCGCTTCCGTATCGTTGAAATACTCTGCCATCGATGGATGTTTCCGTCAGGCTTCAGCCGCCCGGAAGCGCCCGTCTATTGGGCTGCCGACTTACCGGGGCCGCTGTCAGCGGTGTTGTCATTCCCAATTTCACTGCACCGAGCGTGCGCACTTCCCAGAACGTCTCCACCGTGGCGTGCTGCCCGATGGCAGGGGAAATATATACATCCCAATTAGGCATTGTAAAGTCGGTGGCCCTGGATCATTCGGAAAGGGGAGGACAGGATGGCGTGTGCGGCATGGCGCCGCCTTGCAGCGGTCGATCGTTTCTAAAGCCCCTTGCCGGCCAGCGGGTCTCCGCCGCCGGCGGCTACCGGCCATGGCATTTTTTGAATTTTTTGCCGCTGCCGCAAGGGCAGGGATCGTTTCGCCCCACCTTCTCCTTGGCGCGACGAACCGGTTTTTTAACGGCCGGCTGATCGCCGCCGCTGGAATAATGCAATTCCTGCCGTTTTTCAGTCTGAATTTCGGACACCTGTCCCGGTGTCTCGATCTGTATTCGAAACAGAATGCCCAGCGTCTCCTCTTTGATCCGCTCAATCATGTCGTTGAAGAGATCAAACCCCTCTTTTTTATAGACCAGGAGCGGATTTTGCTGGCCGTAACCCCTGAGCCCGATACCTTCCTTGAGATGGTCCATGCTGAGGAGGTGATCTTTCCACAAATTGTCGACGGTCTGAAGCATGACATACCGCTCGAGTTGACGGAATTCTTCATCCGGCAGCAGGGATTCCTTCTGCTCGTAGGCGCCGATGGCGGCATCGGCGATGAAAGCCCCCAAACCGCCGGCGGTCAACCCGTCCAGCGTGTCTTCATCCGCGGCCGGGAGGTGGATGCTGAACTGCTTGAAAACGGCGTCGCCCAGGGCTTTCCAGTCCCACTCGCCCGGGTAGGCCCGTTCGTCGGCATAGCGCTCGGCGATATCGTCAGCACAGTCCTGGATCATTTCAAGAATGTCATCGCGCAGGTCTTTGCCGGACAGCGCCAGTCGACGCTGTTGGTAGATCACCTCCCGCTGCTGGTTCATGACGTCGTCGTATTCCAGCAGCTGTTTACGAATTTCGAAGTTATGCCCTTCCACCCGGGTCTGGGAGTTTTCGATGGCTCGGCTGATGAGCCCGTGCTCGATGGATTCGCCTTCCTGGAGGCCCAGTTTTTCCATGATGCCGGTGATCCGTTCGCCGCCGAAAATCCGCATGAGATCGTCGTCCAGCGCCAGGTAAAAGCGCGACGACCCTGGGTCGCCCTGTCTTCCGGAACGCCCCCGGAGCTGATTGTCGATGCGGCGGCTTTCGTGACGCTCGGTGCCGAGGATGTGCAATCCGCCCAGTTCCGTCACGCCTTCGCCGAGTTTGATGTCGGTGCCGCGGCCGGCCATGTTGGTGGAAATCGTCACCGCGCCCCGCTGACCGGCCATGGAGATGACCTCGGCCTCTCTTTCGTGGTTCTTGGCGTTGAGCACATTGTGGGCGACGCCCCGACGCTTTAACTGCGCGGCCAACTTCTCGCTCACATCGATGGACACGGTACCCACCAGCACCGGCTGGCCGACTTTGTTGAGTTCGATGATCTCTTCGATGACCGCTTCGTACTTCTCCGGTTTCGTCTTGTAAATAACGTCCGGGTGGTCTTTTCGAATCAGCGGCATGTTGGAGGGGATGACCATCACATCGAGATCATAGATCTTTTTGAATTCAGCGGCTTCGGTGTCCGCAGTGCCGGTCATTCCTGCCAGTTTGTCGTACATGCGGAAATAATTTTGAAACGTGATGCTGGCCAAGGTCTGGTTTTCGTTCTCGATTTTGACGTTTTCCTTAGCTTCGAGGGCCTGGTGAAGCCCCTCGCTGTATCGCCGGCCCGGCATGAGACGGCCGGTGAATTCATCCACGATGATGACCCCGCCGTCTTTCACGATGTAATCCACGTCTCTTTTGAAGAGGGTGTGGGCTTTGAGTGCCTGGTTGAGATGGTGCAGGAGTTCGATGTTTTTGGGATCGTACAGGTTTTCCGTCTGGAGCAGCTTTTCCGCTCGTGCAATGCCCTCTTCCGTCATCACCGACGAGCGTGCCTTTTCGTCGATGGCGTAATCCACCTCCGGTTTCAGGTGAGGGATGATGCCGTTGACCGTATAGTACAGATCGGTGGACTTCTCAGCCGGGCCCGAGATGATGAGCGGGGTCCGCGCCTCGTCGATGAGAATACTGTCCACTTCGTCGACAATGGCGTAGTGTAGGTCTCCTTGGGCGAGTGAGGCCATGTCGAACTTCATGTTGTCGCGCAGGTAGTCAAAACCGAATTCGTTGTTGGTGCCGTAGGTGATGTCGGCGCCGTAGGCTTCCTGACGCTGCCGGTCGTCGATGCCATGAACGATGCACCCCACCGACAGACCCAGAAACCGGTAGATCTGCCCCATCCATTCGGTATCGCGTTTGGCGAGATAATCGTTCACCGTGACGATGTGCACCCCCCCCTTGCCGGAGAGGGCGTTCAGGTAGGCGGACAAAGTGGCCACCAGCGTCTTGCCTTCACCCGTCTTCATCTCGGCGATATTGCCCTGGTGGAGCACGACACCGCCGATGATTTGGACATCGAAATGACGCATCTGCAGGGCCCTTCTGGCCGCCTCGCGCACTGTGGCAAAGGCCTCCGGAAGCAGTTCGTCCAGCGGCTCTCCGGCGTCGAAGCGTTCACGGAAACGCTGTGTCTGGGCCGCCAATGCCGCGTCTTCCAGTTTTCGCATCTGGTCTTCGTGGCTGTTAACGATATCGACAATCGGCTTGATTTGCTTGAGCGCCCGTTCGTTTTTACTTCCAAAAACCTTCGTCAGCAGAGACCCGATCATAATGGCATCTTTCGTGTGGAATATCCGGGGTGGCGGTCAGGGCCGGAACCGTTCATTCTGTTGGGTGTATCAGCACCGATGGCGCTGAAAATATTTCCCGTTTGTAGCACCAAACCGGTTTATTGGCAATTTGCTCAGGCATGGTTAGCCGCCGAAACGGCGGTCACCTGCCGTGCCAGCAGCGTGAAGAGGGTCATTGCTAGTTGAGGATGTATATTTCGGGATTTGTGGGTACACCGTTGAGGAGAACTTCATAGTGAACATGCGGCCCGGTACTTCTTCCCGAGCTGCCCACCGTAGCGATGGTGTCGCCGCGCTTCACCGTGTCGTTAGGCTTTTTGATCACTTCATCGCAGTGCCCGTAACGGGTTACCATGCCGTAGCCATGGTCGATGACGATGACTTTTCCAAGCAGGCCTTTTCGCCCGGAAAAGGTCACCACCCCGTCGGCGGATGCCACAATCGGGGTGCCCTTGCGCGTGGCAATGTCTATCCCCTTGTGAAACTCTCTGAGTCCGGTAAAGGGAGAAGTGCGGTAGCCGAACGCCGATGTTTTCCACCCGGTAGTGGGGCGGATGGCGGGTGTGGCGGCGAGAAGATTGACCTGATCCTTCAGGTGTCCGAGCAGGGATTGAAAACTCTCGGATTGCCTGACGGTGGCGGCATCGAGTTCATTGGTTCGAAAATGCATCTCCCGAACCAGGCTGTTGTGCCGATCGGAAAGGGGGATCTGGGCATCGAGGTCTTCCGGGACGGAACCGCCCATTCCGAAAAGCCCCACGGGGTCATCGGTCTTCTCGAGGTTGGCGATAACGCGGATTTTGTTTTCAAATTCGTTGAGCGCCACCAGCTCGGCTTTGAGCTGGTTGATTTCCGAGGCGAACTGTTGGATCTGTTTACGCTGGGAAGCGATTTCTTCAAACCGACCGGTCAGTTCGTCCCGCAACAGGTTCATATCACCGGCGCGCTGTTTCAGTCGCTGGTAATCATACACGGAAAAACCGGCATACACGGTGACGCCGACGATGAGCAGCGCCAAAAAGCGCAGCAACGCCTTGGATATCGTCACCTGCCGGACCGGTGTTCCGGAGGCGCTCATCACGAAAAGGGTAACGGTTTTCTTCATTGCCAATGGAGTTCGGGTTAAAGGCCGGACCAAGATTTTCCAGACGCTATCACAAACGACGCCGGCCTGTCAATAATCTCGAGCGATTTCACCGACAAACATGCAATCGGCGGTGGCATGGAACGGGTTCACCGCCACCACCGATTTCGTGAATGCTTACATGAAGCCGAGTTTGAACTTCAGGGACTTGAGCGTGTTCAGCATGAGCATGGTGATGGTCATGGGCCCTACGCCGCCGGGCACCGGTGTAATGAAGCCGGCGATTTCCTTTGCCGCTTCAAAGTCCACGTCGCCCTTGAGAATGGCGATTTTTTTGCCTGTTTTTTCGCTGATCTTCTCGCCGACGCGGTTCACTCCCACATCGATGACGCAGGCGCCCGGCTTGATCCACTCGGGTTTTACCAAATCCGGCACACCCGCGGCGACGATGAGGATATCGGCGCGCTGGCAGTGAGCGGCAAGGTCCTTGGTCCGGGTGTGGACGATGGTCACCGTGGCGTTGGCGCCCGGGCCTTTTTGGAGCATCATGTTGGCGATGGGTTTGCCGACGATGTTGGAGCGGCCCACCACCACCACTTCCGCACCACTGGTTTCAACACCCGCGCGGACAATCATCTCCTGAATGCCAAAAGGCGTACAGGGCGGGAATTTGACTTCATTTCCGCCAATCATCAGCCGCCCCACATTCACCGGATGAAAACCGTCCACGTCCTTGTCCGGATTGATGGCGTTGAGCACTTTTTTCTCGTCGATGTGCTTGGGCAGCGGCAGTTGAACGAGGATGCCGTTGATGCTGTCGTCATTATTGTACTTGTCGATGAGGGCCAGGAGATCGGCTTCAGAAATGTCCACCGGCTGGCTGTCCTGGACTTCCTTGAAACCTACGCGATGCGCGGTTTTGATCTTCAGCGTCACATAGGACATGGAGGCCGGATTCTCTCCGACCAGGATGGTGACCAGGCCCGGCACGACACCGTGCTTTTCCTTGATATCAGCCACCTCTGCGGTGATCTCCTCGAGAATTTCTTCCCTGATCTCGGTCCCCTTAATAAGCTTGGCGGTCATGGCCTCTCTCCTTTCTGATTGTTTTGGATATGGAATCTTGCAAGTCGGTGGGGGTCCCCCCCGCTATAGGCGGAGTGACGTCTGTTTAGTTCAATAACGTCCCCATGTCAAGATTGACGGTTTCGTACCGCTGTTCCACCGAGGCCCGTGACCGGGCGTGGTAATGGTTCGCGCGATCCCTTGACACGGCTATCTCAACCAATATATGGTGGCGCGGCATTCTCACTCAACCCGGCGGACACGATGACGCCCCCCATCAGAGCATACGGATACCGCTTCATCTACCTCTATCGACGGCTTGCGGTCTGTCCATGGTGACAGGCAGGCAAGCGCACTCCGGAAGTTTCCCACGATGACATTGCCAATGACGCCGCCGGGTACGGTCGGCGGTGCCACCCCCAACGCATGATGACGGTCAAAGGAGGCTCCATGAAAAATCGAATCGCCCTGTTCTCTCTCGCGTGGTCCCTGTTTTTCGTGATATCGATCATCGGCACGCCGGCGGTCCACGCGAACACGATCCAATTCAATTACAGCATCTTCTTCCCAGCGGCGCACGGTCAAGCCAAAGCCGGCATGGCGTGGGCAAAAGAGATCGAGCAGCGCACTGGCGGCAAAGTCCGCATCACGGTGTTCCCCGGCGGTACCCTGACCAAGGCCAATCAATGCTACGAGGGCGTCGTCAATGGTATTTCCGACATCGGCATGTCGGTCTTTGCTTACAACCGAGGCCGATTCCCTGTGATGGAAGCCGTCGACCTGCCCTTGGGTTACCCCAGCGGCATGGTCGCCACCCGCAGCGCCAATGCATACTTCAAAAAATTCGCGCCCAAAGAGTTGGCAGATGTGAAAGTGCTGTACCTCCACGCGCATGGCCCCGGCCTGCTTCACACCAAGAAACCGGTCAAAAGCCTGGCAGACCTCAAAGACATGAAAATCAGATCCACCGGTCTGAGCGCAAAAGTCGTCAAGGCGCTGGGTGCCGTGCCGGTGGCCATGCCCCAGGGGGGGACCTATGAGGCCCTCCAAAAAGGTGTGGTCGAAGGAACTTTCGGCCCCATCGAAGTATTGAAGGGGTGGCGTCAGGCGGAAGTGATCTCCGATACGACCGAATGCTATTCCGTGGGCTATACTACCGCCATGTTCGTCGTGATGAACAAGAAAAAATGGGACGCCCTGCCCGCCAATATCCAGCAGATCTTCGAAGCGGTCAGCGCCGCTTACATCGATGTGCACGGCAAGGTCTGGGATGACGGTGACGCCGAAGGCAGGGCATATACGCTCAGTCGCGGTAACGGCATTCTTCCGCTTGACGCCGCCGAAGGCGCGCGTTGGGCGACCGCTGTGAAACCCATCATCGAAGACTATGTATCCGCCGCCAAGGCGAAAGGGCTTGCCGGCGATGCCTATGTCGATACCCTCAAAGAGTTGATTCGCGGGAGTAAATGAGGTAGACGACAGCGCTTTACGGGATCTGTCCCCCACACGGCCGCCGGTTGTTCAGGCGGCCGTTGTTGAAAGGCAACGTTTCATTGAACTTGAGCCATAGGAGACGGCGGTGACGCACATCGAAGCACTGATTCGCCGGACTTCCGGCATGATGAACGCCGTGGCGGCGGCGGCCGTGATGCTCATGATGATGCTGACGTGTGCCGATGTGGTGCTGCGGTTATTCAGGCGTCCCATCCCCGGCACCTATGAGTTGGTGGGATTTCTCGGTGCGGTGTTTGTCAGCTTGTCGTTGGCGCAGACCGCCCTCGACCGTGGCCACATCGCCGTGGACTTTCTTTTGCGCAAACTTTCCCCACGGGTGCAGCAGACGGTGGAAGCCGTCAACGCGGCAGTGTGTGCGTGCCTTTTCCTGCTCATCTGTCATGAGGCCGCCGGCTATGCCGCCGGTTTGCGCGAGGCGGGGGAAGTATCCATGACCCTCCAGGTGCCGCTGTATCCCATCGTGTACGGCATATCCACAGGGTGCGCGCTATTGGGGCTGGTACTGGCATTGCAGTGCGTGCAGGCGCTGAAATCGGCGGTAACACCATGACCCGGGAAGTGACGCCATGCCCTCTGTGACCGCTATCGGCATAATCGGCCTGCTGGCATTGCTGCTGCTCATTTTTTCGCGCATGCCCGTCGGTTTCGTCATGACCGTGATCGGGGTCGTGGGGTTTGGCAGCGTCATCTCCTTCGATGCAGCCCTCAACATGGTGGCCCGGGATTTCTTTGACGTATTCGGCGCCTACAACCTCACCGTCATCCCCTTGTTCATCCTCATGGGTCAGATCGCTTTTCACGCCGGCATCAGCAGTCGTCTCTTCGATGTGGCCTACAAGTTTATCGGGCACTGGCCCGGTGGCCTTGCGGTGGCCGCCGTGGGGGCCTGCGCGGGATTCTCCGCCATCTGCGGTTCGACCAATGCCACGGCGGCAACCATGGCTGCCGTCACGCTGCCGGAAATGCGCCGTTACCATTACAAGGATCATCTCGCCACCGGCGTCGTTGCCGCCGGGGGGAGTCTGGGCATTCTCGTTCCGCCGAGTGTGATTTTCATTATCTATGGCATCATGACAGAGCAGTCCATCGGCAAGCTCTTTATGGCGGGCATATTGCCCGGTCTGATGCTCACGGGACTGTTTGTGTTCGTGATTCTCTTGTGGGCGACCCTGCGCCCGGAGATTGCGCCACGAGGTCCCCGGACGCCGCTGGCCCTGAAATTGGCTGCCCTGTCGGGGCTGATCGAGACGCTGCTGCTATTCGTCCTGGTCATGGGCGGCCTTTTTTTTGGTATTTTCACGCCCACCGAAGCCGGCGCGGTAGGCGCTTTCGGCACCCTCATCATCGCCGCCGTCCGAAAAAACATTTCAGTGAAAGGGTTGATTCAGTCGCTGGTGGAGACCACGCGTATTTCCTGCATGATTTTGATGATCGTTGCCGGCGCCACCGTGTTCGGGCATTTTCTGGCGGTGACGCGGATCCCCTATGACATCGCCGGTTGGGTGGCGGGCTTCGATCTGCCGGGCTATGCGATCATGGGCCTCATCATCCTGGTGTATCTCATCGGGGGATGTTTCATTGACGCCCTGGCGCTCATCATGCTGACCGTACCGATTTTTTACCCCGTGGTCACCGCTCTGGGGTACGACCCCATGTGGTTCGGCGTCATTATCGTGCTGGTCACCCAAATCGGGGTTATTACGCCGCCCGTGGGCGTCAATGTCTATGTCGTGAGCGGCGTGGCAAAGGACGTTCCGCTCCACGTCATCTTCAAAGGGGTGATCCCCATGCTCATCGCCATGATCGTGGGCACCCTGATACTCATCCCCTTCCCGCAGATCGCCTTGTTTTTGCCCGGCCTCATGCCATAACTCCCCAACAAAATGGCATAAAATTTCCAACGCTCTGATATTCTACAGAAATCACAAGAAAGACCCTGCGTTTCCAGACATAGCCGCCGTTGAATTCAAAGGACACGGAATTTAGATGCCATCTTGTTTACCCTCCGGCTTTTGCAACGATGGGGATCATATGGCGTAGATCTGTTCAGCGCTGAGGAGTGCGTAACCGGATGCCGTCAAGGTATCGATGGCCGCGCCGAGGTTATCAAGGCGCAAAATCATGACGGCGGAATCCGAATGCTTCTGCACGAAGGCATACATGTATTCGATGTTGAGGCTCTGCTGCTGAAGAGCGTCCAGCAGCCGGCCCAGCTCCCCCGGCCGATCGGGAATGGCGACTGCCAGGACCTCCGCCTGACGCACCGCATATCCATAGTCCTTAAGCACCTGCCGTGTCTCGTCCGGTTTGTCGACCACGAGCCTCAGAATGCCGAATTCGGAGGTATCGGCCAATGACATGGCCCGAATGTTGGCGCCGATTTCTCCCAGGGTGTTGGCGATCTCCGCCAGGCGCCCCACCTTGTTTTCAATGAAGACGGACAGTTGTGGAATTTTCATGATCCCTCCGAAGTGTTCCGGCTGGCCCCCCGCCGGTTAACGATCCGCAGTGATGACCTAGCCGCGGGAGGTGAATGATCCAAGCTGAAACACGCCGGGTCAAAACGGGTGGGGCATCGCATCCAGACCGGCGGTCTCGTCCAGGCCCAGCATGAGATTCATATTTTGCACCGCCTGACCCGCGGCACCTTTGACCAGGTTGTCGATGGCCGACATGAGGATCAGTCGCCCCCCGGCGGCATCGTAACCTACGCCGATATCGCAGAAATTACTTCCCCGAACGTGCAGCGAATTGGGCGGATGCGACGGCGGGCAGATACGCACGAAGGGTTTGTCGGCATAAAATGTTTCCAGGCAGGCGTCAACCGAGGCGGGGGTGGCGTCCCCGGAAAGTCCGGCGTAGAGGGTTGTCTGCATGCCCCGCGACATGGGCACCAGGTGCGGCACGAAAGTGATGTGAACCGGCGCTCGCGCCTCTCGTGAGAGGATCATGTCCATCTCGGGAGCGTGCCGATGCTCGGCCACTTTGTATGGCTTGAAAGACTCCGCCACTTCGCAATAAAGGGATGTGACGGCCGGTGAGCGTCCCGCCCCGCTCACGCCGGACTTGCTGTCCGCGACCAGTCCGGCGGTGTCTAGCAGGCCATCCCGAATCAAGGGGATCAGCGGCAGCAGCACACTGGTGGGATAGCACCCCGGATTGCCGACAAGCGCGCTGCAGCGAATCTGTTCCGGGTAAATTTCGCTTAAGCCATACACCGTTTTCGCCAGCAATTCAGGTGCACGGTGGTCCTTGTAGACCGATGCGTAGCGCGCCGGGTCGTCAAAACGGAAGTCGGCGCTTAAATCAACGACGCGGACGCCCCGCTCCATCAAATCCGGTACAATGGCCATGGGCACTTCATGGGGGAGGGCCAAAAACACCAGTTCGGCGGTGTCGGCCACACGATCGGGGTCGTAGGTCTCGCAGAGGTCGTCGACCACGCCTTTCATGGCCGGATAGGCATCGGAAAAACGCGCTCCGGCGAATTGACGCGAGGTGATGACGGCCAGCGTCACCGACGGGTGCCCGGCGATCAGTCGAACCAGTTCCGCCCCGGCATAGCCGGTGGCGCCGATGATACCCACTCGGGTCATGGTGACTCCTATGCGCAGAGATCCCTCGCTGCGCTCGGGATGACATTTGAGGACTTTTTAGGATTCAGACTGCTACCTTAAACCTTTTACCTACCCACCCAAATAGGCTTTTTGAACCTCCGGATCCTTGAGTAAATCGGCCGAATGGCCCTGTGTGACAAGATTGCCGTTTTCCAGGACATATCCCCGCTGGGAGAATTGCAGCGCCAACCGGGCGTTCTGCTCGACCAGCAGTACCGCCGTCCCCTCTTCCCGGTTGATCTCCTTGAGGGCGTCAAAGACGCTCATCATCAACAGCGGCGCCAAGCCCATAGAAGGCTCGTCCAGCAGCATCACTTTTCGCCCACTCATGAAGGCTCTGCCGATGGCGAGCATCTGCTGCTCGCCGCCGCTCAGGGTGCCGGCCTTTTGACGCTCCCGCTCTTTGAGTCTCGGGAAAATGGCAAACACTTTATCGAGATCGGCGGCGATCCGGTTGTTGTCTTTGCGCGCAAAGCACGCCAGCCGAAGGTTTTCCATCACCGTCAGGTTGCCGAACAATCGGCGCCCCTCAGGCACATGAGTGATGCCGAGCTGGCTCACGACCCGATCGGCCGTGTATTGAAGCAAGTCTTCGCCGTTATAGGTCATGCGGCACCCGGGCGCCGGGTCGACGATCCGAGAAAGGGCCCTGAGCGTCGTACTCTTGCCGGCGCCGTTGGCTCCGATGATACAAACAATCTCGCCATCGTCTATGGAGAAATCGATGCCGTGCAGGGCCCGAATATTGCCGTAGGAAACGTGTAGGTTTTCTACTTTCAGCATTAATGCACTTGCTCCTTTCCCAGGTAGGCTTCGATGACTTTGGGATTGTTTTGAATCTCTTCGGGGGTGCCTTCGGCAATGATTTCGCCAAATACCAGCGTCTGAATGCTCTCGCAAAGCTCCATGACCATCTTGAGCCGGTGTTCGATCAGATAGATGGCGATCCCCAGGTCATCATGGATTTGCCGGATGATGCCCATCATCTGCGTAAGCTCTTCCGGCGTCATGCCGACAGTCGGCTCGTCCAGGAAAAGAATCTTGGGTTCCGTGGCCAGTGCCCTGGCCATCTCGACACGCCGCTGGGCGCCGTAAGGCAGGTTCAGTACCACCTGGTCCCAAAGGTGGTCGATGCTGAGAAGCTTCAGCAGCCCCATGGCGCGCTCGCGGCTCTCCGACTCTTCCCGGTTCCGTTTGGCCGTTCCGAAAAACGCCCCGACCAATCCGTAGGTGAGTCTCGAGTACCTGGCCATCATGACATGTTCCAGTACCGTCATATGCCGCCACAGGCAAAGATTCTGGAAGGTTCGGCCCAACCCCCGAGATGCCACCTCGTTTGGCTTGAGCCCGATGAGAGAGCTGTCCTCCAGGCGGATATCACCTTCCGTGGGCGTGTAGATCCCGGTAATCAGGTTGAATATGGTGGTTTTGCCGGCACCGTTGGGTCCGATGAGCGCCTTAATCTGGCCCGGTTCGATGCGCAGTGAAAAATTGTGAACGGCCCGCAACCCGCCGAAATAATGAGTCATGTGATCGACCTGCAGCAAAGCCATGCTAAACCTCTTTTTCCGATTGGGGTTTCGGCATCACCAGTTTACGCACATCGAATTCCCTGAAAGCGATGAGCCCGGTGGGGCGAAAGATCATGACGAGAATCAGCATCAGGGGAATGATGATCCACTTGAAAAGTTCCAGGGGGCGAAGCGCCTCGCTCAGCAGGCTGATACTCACCGCGCCGACAATGCTGCCGTAGACGGAGTTGAGGCCGCCGAAGTAAACCATGGCCAATACTTCCGCCAGCTTCTGCAGCCCGAAGGTCCCTGGATTCACGTAGCGCAAAATATGGGCAAAAAGCCCTCCGGCGACGCCAGCCCAGAATGCGGCAAAAAGAAACGCCACCATCTTGGTGCGTCGCGTGTCGACCGTCATGGCCTCGGCCGCTGTCTCATCGTCACGAACGGCATTGAGGGCTTTTCCCAGGGTGGAGCGCACGAAGTTGTTGATGATCCAAATGCATGCCACCATCCAGGCAAAGACCACCGGCAGATTGGCATAGTCGGGCTGAGAACTCATGCCGCGGGGCCCGCCCACCCATTCGAGATTCTCGATGACGCTTTTGACGATGAACAAAAAGGCCAGGCTGATGATGGCCAGGTAATCCCCGCGGGTCTTGAACGACGGGATGGCCACGACCAGCGCGCCGATGGCGGCGACGGCGCCGCCCACGACCAGGGCGATGGGGAAGAAAAACGGCCCCATGGCCACAGGCAGCAGCGCATCACCGTACAACCGGTCGTTGGCGAAAAAAATCAGGGTCACGGCCGAGGTGGCATAGGCGCCCAGTGCCATGAATCCGGGGTGCGAGCAGGAAAACTCCCCCATGTAGCCGTTGATGAGGTTCAAACTCAGCGTCAGCATCACCGCCACCATGGTGAGTTTGAGCGTCAGGACCCGATAGGCGCTGAGATCCGCCCAGATGTGCAAACTGGCGTAAAAGAGCACCAGATGGCAGATCACCGAAACGGCAATGCCGGTATCCAGAAGTTGGG
This sequence comes from uncultured Desulfobacterales bacterium, assembly GCA_964446485.1. Classification (GTDB taxonomy): domain Bacteria; phylum Desulfobacterota; class Desulfobacteria; order Desulfobacterales; family JBDRRP01; genus JBDRRP01. The sequence continues at coordinate 27,194 of CAYUOU010000020.1, forward strand.
TCGACACCCGATTGGCCATCTTGCCGACCAACTTGGCAACCGCCGAAATGGGAAGGACGTAAATCAAAAAAATATAAATCAATGCACTGGGAATCAGAAACGGCTGTTTGAGCATGATGACGCAGCCGAATAGCACCGGAATCTTTGGCAGACCGACCAATTGCGCCAACGGCGTGCCGATGGCCTGCTCGAGGACGGCGGCGGCGATGGCGCCCAGGAGCCATCCCAGGAGCGGCACATGCTGGAAGTTGCGCCGAAGCCGTTCCCGAAAGGCGCGTAGCTTCCCTGACGGCGTCCCGTTGTTATCTACCATGCGGTAACCTCATGATCTTGAATAGCACAAAAGTGTTCGTTGTCTTCGATATGCCCGCGCTTGCGACGGATTACAGCCGTAACCGCGCGCTGTAGACTTCTCCAAAAAATCCGTGTGGACGAAACGCCAGAATGAGTAAAATGATGGAATATGCGATGAGATCCCGCAACGTGGAGGGGAACACCATGGCCACGAAAATTTCGATGAACCCCAGCATGAATCCGGCAAGGGTGGCCCCCAGCACCGAGCCTCGCCCGCCCAGGATTGCTGCGACGAATGCCTTCCAGCCAAACACGATGCCCATGTAAGGGTCCAGCACGGGATAGGCCACCCCGAAAAGAATTCCAGCGGCAGCCGCCAATGCTGAACCGATGGCGAAGGTCAGGCTGGCAATGGTGTTCAGCGGCACACCCATCAGCGGGATGACGGCGAAATCAAAGGCCATGGCCCGCATGGCCATTCCCCACTTGGTGCGTTTGATGAACTGGTGCAGGGCGATCATCAGTGTGATGGAGACCGCCACAATCATGATTTTCTTGTTGGTGACAAAAACGCCGCCGAGGTTGTAGGTTTCCGTCTGGATCAACGACGGGAAGCTGATGCGTTTGGCACCCAGAATTGCCAGGTTCCCGGTTTCGAGGATAATCCCGATCATCAGGCCCGTAATGGCTGCGGAAGCCCGGGGGGCGTTTCGAAGCGGTCGATACCCGATACGCTCCACCAGCATCCCGACAAATGAGGTCAGAAACATGGCGATAATGATGGTAAGCGTGAGGATGAGCCAGCCCGGCAGCGCGATGGCACCGGCGGCGGAAAGCGCTGTGATGCCCATCGCGACGCCGAAACCGATGTAGGCGCCAACCATGAAAATATCGCCGTGGGCAAAATTGAACAGCATGAGGATACCGTAAACCATGGAGTAGCCCAGAGCGATCAGAGCGTAAAAACTCCCCCACTGTAGTGCGTTCACCAGGTTCTGGAGGAAATAGGCCATCGGGATGTACTCCTCGCTTGCTTAAAGAAGCGGGCTCAGGGGGTTGCCCCCCTGGCCCGCTTCCGGTCATCGGTGATGCGTCCGGTATGGGACGTGTTCAACGGTGCGGTGGTATGACCGAACCCCACCGCCGGTGATGGTTTACGGGGCTACCGATTTGTAGAATTCATACTCACCCTTGTCGCTGATGCGAACGATGACGGCCGCCTTGAGGGGGTCGCCTTCTTCGGTGAAGGTCATCTGTCCGGTGATGCCGTCAAACTCTTTGATCTTGGCCAGGGCGTCGCGGACGCACTGACGATCTTTGGCAATATCACCGGTGATGGTGCCGCAATTTTGTATGGACTGCTGGACGAGCCGCAGGGAGTCCCAAGTCAGGGCGCCGACATCGTCGGGAATGTAGCCGTGCTTGCCGTTGTAGCGGTCGATAAATGCTTTGGTGGCACCGGTGGCGCCGGCTGCGGCATAGTGTGTGCTGAAGAACAGCCCGTAGCATGCCTCGCCGCAGAGCGTGACCGTCTCGGCCGACCCCCAGCTGTCGCTGCCCACGATGGGGCCATTCCATCCGAGTTCCTTGGCCTGCTGAACGATCAGCGCCACTTCGTTGTAGTACTGCGGGGTGAACAGCACTTCGGCGCCGCTTCGGATGATTTGGGTCAGCTGGCTGCTGAAGTCCGTGTCCTTGGTGGTGAAGCTTTCATATGCCACCACGGAACCGGGGCCATTGTTCTTCTCCCAGGCCATCTTGAAGAACTCCGCCAGCCCCTTGGGGTAGTCGCTGGCCACGTCGTAGAGCACCGCGGCCTTGGTGAAACCGAATTCTTCTTTGATGAAGTTTGCCAGCACCGGACCCTGAAAGGGATCGAGGAAGCAGCCGCGGAAGACAAAGGGCCGGTCCTTGGTGGTGTTGGGATTGGTGGACCAGGGGCTGATCATGGGCGTCTTGTAGTTGTTGGCCACTTCACCCGCCGGCACGGCCTGTTTGGAGGACTGGGGACCGACGACGGCAATGACTTCGTCTTCGGTAATGAGCTTGGTCATGGCTTTGACGGCGGACTCCGCCTTGGATTCGTTGTCTTCGACGACAATCTCCACCTTGTACTTCTTGCCGCCCACATCCAGCCCACCGGCGGCATTGATGTCTTCCAGCCACATCTGGGCTGCGAACTTGGACCCTTCACCGACCTTGGGGATGTCACCGGTGATAGGGGCGTTGATTCCGACTTTGATGGACGATTCTTTCTGCCAGGGCCATTTGAAGCCGTAAGCAGTAGGCGCTACCGCCAGCCCGATAACAAGGATCGAGACTATGAACACTGTTCCCTTTCGCATTCCAACCTCCTTTGAATGTGCCTCCGTAGAAGCGGTTGATCGAGCGCGCATGCGCGCCAGCAGTTAAGCCCGGTCTCATAGCACAGTCGGTAGGGGTTGACAATCAATGACAGGCCCGGCACCAGGGTGTCCTAAACACGTTTCATTGCAGGTCGTCGAGCACTTTCCGAGCCCGGTGCCCTTGACGGCAGATTGCGGTGTTCAGCGGCGCGGAAGATCTCCGATGACATCCTTCAAGATTGCAGCGATGTTCTGTCCACGATGCGTGGCGATGCGCACGGCCTCATCGACCACCATGCCGGCCTGAACCCGCAACTGATCCGACGCCGGAACGGGGTATCCGTCACGCTGGTATTTCCAACTTAGAAGGCGCATGGCCAATTGAATCTGTTGGTTTCTAATGAAGCCCATACAAAACGATTCCTTTCCGGGTGATCACGGTTTTGGACGGCCTTCCGGTGACGCCATGGCAAAGATCACCTTTTCCAGCGGCGCGGTATCCATGCCGCCTTGGCTCTTGGACACGACGTCGGCCGCCGCCAATTCGTCCATGGCGTCCATCAGTGCGTCCATGGAGAACGCCCCGGCATTTTTGAGCAACTGGTAGGCCGGAAAAGGGCTTTTGGGGTTTTTGGCCGGCTTTAATTCGGCGGGGAAACCTTTCCGGGTCTGCGCCAGCGGCGCTCCGGAACGGTCGGGCACCAAAGATTGCGCCATCACTGCCGCCAGGCCGTCGTCAAGCTGGGTTTGCCAGGATACCAGCGCCGGCAGGATCTGCTGGGCGAACCCGGGGTAAGCCATATCCCGCCGCCATCCGCGTGACGCAGGGCTGTCGATGAACTGCCTGGCCACGATCAACCGGCGCACCTGATTGGCCACAGCGGCCATGGCCTGAAGGGGGTGGATCATTTCGTCGGCCACCATCTGGCGCAGGAGCCGCACCGCCTCGGCACTGTTGCCCTCCGCCACGGCGGAAGTAAGGGCGTAGATGGGTTCCTGCCGTGTTCGCGGCACCAGCTGCCGAACATCCCCGGCAGTAATCTTGTTTCGTTCCCCGGTATAGGTGATCAGCTTTTCGACGGCGGCGGCATACTGCCTGAGATCGCATCCGACCCGGTCGCTGAGCAGTTTCCGGGCGTCAGGCGCCAGTGTCTTGCCGCTGGCCGACATCAGACGATCGGCCGTGTCCGCGAGGGCCTGGGCCTGAACCTTGCGATCGGCCGCACGGTCGCCTCTGGGAACTCGGCAGTCGATCACCGTGCCCTGTTCCGCAATGGTTTTGTAAATGCTTTTTCGTTTGTCCACCGTCTCCGCCGTGATGATGAGAACGTGCCCCTTGGGAAAGCCCTTTTCGAGTGCGCCAACCAATCGCTCGACAGGTGACCCGTCACCACTGGGGGGTGATAGGTCGTGTTCCCGGCAGTAGCCCAGCAGCGCGTCCACCCATTTTGCATCCTCGGCGGTCTTGGAAAGGTCGGCCGAAAGGACCTGGCGGGTTTCGGCATCCGCTGGGGTCAGGCCTTTCAGTGCCAGGTATTTCAACACATGAAGCGCGGCACGGCGTTTCTCATCTTTGTCAAAAGCTTTCCGGGCGCTTTCCAAAATGGCGGCGGTGTTCTGTTTGCCGAAGAAAAACCGTGCATCAGGCAGGACGACAATTTTCCGGTCCGCCAGAAGAGCGAAGGTGTTGAGCTGATCGATGGCTTGGTGGATCGCTTCGTCGCCCCCCTGCAGACGATCGACGAGAAGATCGCGGGGACCGCCGCCCACCAGCTGGGCCACCAGGGATTCACAGACTTCCTCAACGCGGTAATCGTCGCCATGGACGAGATAGACCGGCGGCGCACCGGCACCGATGGCATCGGTTTGCGCGACAAACGCCTCATAGGTCACTTCGGCCATTTTCAGATCTCAACGGTTCTTGGGTGAACGACGACGTTCCCGAAGAGGTCATTCACGCGTTACTTTTTTGCCCCGGTGTGGGCGTCGGGGAGCTTGCGAAATACCAGATGGATCACAAAGATGGTCATGCCGATGGTGATGGCGCTGTCGGCGACGTTGAAGGCCGGCCAGTGGGCACGCCCGATATAGAAATCGAGAAAATCCACCACGGCGCCAAAACGCACCCGGTCGATGAGATTGCCCACCGCACCACTGAAAATCAAAGCGAACCCCAGGGCCAGATAGGGATGGGACGGCGGCGTGGTCAGGTAAAAATACAACACCAGCAGCGCCGCCATCGTCGATGCGGCGAGGAATACGACCGTGCGCAGCGTCGGCGATTGGCCGGCCAGAAATCCGAAAGCCCCCCCGGGATTCTGAACGTGGGTCAGGTTGAAAAGGCCCGGGATCACCGACACGGAATGATAAAGCGGCATGCGCGCGAGGACCATCGCTTTTGTAACCTGATCCAGCACGATGACCACCGTAGCCAACCATGCCAACCGAAGGATGGCGGGTTTCAGGTCCTGCCCGAAGAGATCCGGCAACGGCACGTCGTCACCCTTCTATCTGCCGAAGCTGCCCCGCGCATTTGGGGCAGACGTCCTGATAATCCGCCGCTTCGCCAATGCCGGCACTCCGGATCCAGCACCGTGGGCATTTGTCTCCCTTGGCCGGTGTAACGACGACCGCCATGCCGTCGACAACGTCGCTGAAGAAGGCATCCGCCGGGGCATCCCCGGTCGTGACGGCGGCGCCGGAAACGATGAACACCGACGCCAGCGGCTCGCTGATGACCTCGAGGTCGCCGCGCAGGCGCTCAGGCAGGTACAGTGTCACGTGGGCGTCGAGGCTGTGGCCGATGGATTTGGCGGCCCGGGACGTCTCGAGTGCTTTGGTGACCTCGGCCCGCACCACCAACAGGGATTTCCAGCCGGCGGCAAGCGATTCGTCCAGATATACGTCGTCCGCCTCGGGCAGGGCGCTCATGTGGACACTTGTCGCTTTCCCCTCCCTGTCGGGCAGGTGCTGCCAGATCTCTTCGGCGGTGAACGGCAAGATCGGGGCGATGAGCCGTGTAATGGCATCCAAGATGAGGAAGGCCGCCGTCTGGGCGCTCCGCCGGTCGGAGGACGCGGCGGGTGACGTGTAAAGCCGGTCTTTCAGAATATCCAGATAAAACGCAGACAGATCCACCGTGCAGTAGTTGTAGATGGCGTGGTAGATGGTGTGGAACTCGTAGGCATCGTAGGCGCACCGGGCCCGGTGGATCAGCCGCTGGAGGGTGTGCAGAACAAACCGGTCGAGTTCCCGCATCTCCGCCGGCGGCACGGACATGGTGTCCGGTGCAAAATCGGAGAGGTTGCCAAGGATGAACCGGCCGGTGTTTCGGATCCTGCGATAGGCGTCGCTGAGCTGTTTCAGAATGGTGTCCGAAATACGGATGTCTTCCTGGTAATCCGACGCCGACACCCAGAGCCTCAGGATTTCGGCGCCGTATCGATCGATGACTTTTTTGGGAGCGATGACGTTTCCCAGAGACTTGGACATCTTCTTGCCGTCGGCATCAACGACAAAGCCGTGGGTCAGGACCGCCTTGTACGGAGCGGCATCCCGCAACCCGACGGCGGTGAGCAGGGAACTGTGGAACCATCCGCGGTGCTGATCACTGCCTTCCAGATAGAGGTCTGCAGGCCAGTGGAGATTGGCCCGTGCTTCGAGGACCGCCGCGTGGCTGACCCCCGAATCGAACCAGACGTCCAGGATATCGTTTTCCTTTTCAAGTGCAGTGCTCCCGCAGCCCGGACACGCCGTATTCTCCGGGAGCAGGGTCTGCATGTCGGCCTCGAACCAGATGTCGGCGCCATGGGCGTTGAACAGGCTGAAGACATGCTCGAGAATCTTTTCGTCCATGACCACCCGGTCGCAGTCGCTGCAGCGGAAGATCGCGATGGGCACGCCCCAGGAACGCTGCCGGGAAACGCACCAGTCGGGTCGGTTCTCGATCATGCCGTAAATCCGCTCGCGCCCCCATTTGGGAATCCACTGTACGCGGTCGATCTCTTCCAGCGCCTTCTGCCGAAGCCCTGTTTTCTCCATGGAAACGAACCACTGGGGCGTGGCCCGGAAGATCACCGGCTGTTTACACCGCCAGCAGTGCGGGTAGCTGTGTTTGATGGATGTTGAGGCCAAAAGGGCGCCGGTCTCACCGAGGCGCTCGATGATGGCGCCGTTGGCCTTGAACACGAACTGCCCCTTGACGAAGTCCACCTCATCGGTGAAAGCGCCGCCGTCGTCCACCGGCGCATAGACGTCCAGCCCGTACCGGAGCCCCACCTCATAGTCTTCCCGGCCGTGGCCGGGAGCCGTGTGCACGCAGCCGGTGCCCGCCTCCAGCGTGACATGATCACCAAGGATGATCAGCGACGATCTATCCATAAACGGGTGCCGGCAGGTCTTGCCTTCGAGATCGGCGGCCGAGCACTCAGCGACGACCTGGTAATCGACGACACCGAACGCCGCCATGCAATTCACTAAGAGGTCTTTTGCCAGGATGAGGATCTCCTCCCCGGTATCTGCGGCGACGTACCTGAAATCCGGATGCAGGGCGATGGCCAGGTTGGCCGGCAGCGTCCACGGCGTGGTGGTCCAGATGACCACCGACACCGGCTTTTCCGTCGGCAGTGCGGCGGCACCTTCCCCGGGTGTCTCCAATGGAAATTTCACATAGATGCTGGGGGAGGCATCGTCACCGTATTCAATTTCTGCTTCGGCCAGTGCGGTTCGGCAGCTACAGCACCAGTGGATGGGTTTTTTGCTCCTGAACAAGGCACCATTGAGCGCGAACTTGCCGCATTCACGGGCGATGATGGCTTCGTAGGCGTAGCTCATGGTCATGTAGGGATCGTCCCACTGCCCGGCCACCCCCAGCCGTTTGAACTCTTCGCGCTGAATGTCGATGTATTTCTCCGCATAACGACGGCATAGACGGCGCACTTCCGCCTGGCTCATACCGAGTTTCTTGTCTCCAAGTTCCTTATCCACGTTGTGTTCGATGGGCAGGCCGTGGCAGTCCCAGCCGGGCACGTAGACGGCGTCAAAGCCCATCATCTGCCGGGAACGTACGATGATGTCTTTCAGGATCTTGTTGAGGGCGGTGCCGATGTGAATGTTGCCGTTGGCGTAAGGAGGCCCGTCATGGAGAATGAATTTTTTCCGCCCTGCGGATGCCTTGCGAATCGTTTTATATAATCCGGCGGCTTCCCATGCAGTAAGCTGTTCCGGCTCCTTTTTGACCAGACTCGCCTTCATGGGAAAAGCGGTTTTCGGCAGATTCAGGGTCTGTTTGTAATCCATGTCGCCTCCGGGTTCAGAAATAGGTGTTAAACCGGGTAAACTACCGGCAAGCCACTAACCTGTCAAGAAATTACCTCCGCGGCGGCGGTCCCAAAAACCGGGCCCGCCGCCGCCGGCCTTATTGTGTGCCATTTTATTTGGTGCAACGATGGGGTGAAGGCCGGCTGACCGGTACCCTGTGGGCATGGATCCTTTGACAAAAACATCGGTGCTGGCGCGACATTATCGCACCCTCGCCGTTGCGCCCGATGCTGCACCGGCTGAACCCCATCGCCTATCATCGTAGGGATTGACCCCGTTTTGCCGGCGAGACGGAAACGATAGCCCCACCGCAGCAACCCCGCGGGACGGGATCTCCACTTGACAGGCGTCTCAGGTTTTATTAAAAGTGTTGAAAAATCTAATGGTTGCAGCGTTATGGGAGTCTGGCTGAGCCTCCCGTGTATTCTTCTTACGAGAACCCCACAATCAATGGCATTGCCCGCTATGACCACCCCCTCCATCGTTGTCTCATCCTGCGCCATGACCGATGTCGGTCGAAAGCGCGACCACAACGAAGATGCTTTCTTCTCCAGCGACGACGCCTTCCTTTACGTGGTGGCCGATGGCATGGGCGGGCACAAGGCCGGCGAGGTGGCCAGCCGAATTGTGGTGGAAACCATTCAGGACCGCATGCGCCAACCGACGGATAACATAGAAGGCGCCGAACTCATCAAGACGCCCGAGCCCCTCTCCGGGGAAGCCACTCAGCTATTGGCGGCCATTCATTTGGCCAATCAAGCCGTCCACCACTTGAGCAGCAGCAAAGACGACTTCAAAGGAATGGGGTGCACCGTGTCCGCCGTGATGCTGGCCGACACCCGCATCATCGCCGCCAATGTGGGAGACAGCCCAATCTATCTGATACGGAACAGCGGCATCGAAATGCTGTCGGTGCTCCACACGTATATGGCCGAACACGCGGCCTTGGCACCCCCCGATGCCAAACCCTTGAGCGAAAAGTACCGACATATGATTACCCGCGCCATGGGCGTGAAGGCGGAAGTCGTTCCATCCCACTGCGACATCCAGGGCCTCCAGGGCGATATCATCATTATTTGTTCCGACGGCCTGAGCGACAAACTCTCTCCGAATGAAATTCTTGCCGTCGTGAAGAAATACGGTGTGGCCAAGGCCTGCCAGGCGCTGGTCGCGCTGGCCAACAAGCGCGGCGGCGACGACAACATTACGGTCATCGTGCTTCATCTCGAAAAGCACCCCAATCGCATGGGCGCGCCCGCAACCGGCACTGGGGACCCAGCGGCCGACGCCATTGACGACACGCGCCGCAGCGGAGGAGGCATTTCCGTTGACGTCGATTCGGAGGAGATGTCGCAAAGTGGAACGCTCTACGACCTTAACCGGGAAGGCGGCTTTATCCCCACCACAGATCCATATTCCGTCGGGGAATCTATTACGCTGACCTTCAGCGACAAGGACCACAGCACCATCATTGTCGAAGCCACCGTGGCCAACAGGGACCCCAAGGGTATCCGGGTTCGGTTTTCTGGTATCACTGAAGCACTTCTACAGCGGCTGCAATCGCTTTCGTGAACCAAGTTTGGCCGATGATGGGTATTGACTTATCGGCAAATTTTGAAATGATGCCGCGTAACGCCCAGGCAGCCGATTGATTCGGCCGACCACGCATCGCGCCGCGTTAATCGCCTTGATGCCCACGCTGAGAAGGAGGCCTGCATGGAATTTCTGTTCAATACCGAAAACAACATCACCGTTTTTGAAGTCGGCCTGTTACTGCTGCTCAACGCGACGGCCAGTTTTTTTGGCAAAACCAAAGTGGCCATGCTCGTCAATCTTTTTTTTACGCTCTACTGGGGGTTCTTCCTTAATTTCGACATGCTGTTCGGGGAGGATTCGACTTCGGAGTATTCGACGGTTTTCTTCGTTTTCGCCGTCGTCATTATCATCTTCACGGTCATCGGCCTCACCCGCGACGACGACTGAAGGCATTCCCCGGCAACGACAGGATTCCAGCACCCGGCGTCCACCGCCGGGTTTTCTTTTTGGTGAGTATCGGACAATGAAGTATATGACCACGGTGTTCATGCGGTTGCCATTTGCCGCGTGCCATCTTCTGGCAGCAGCGGTGCTGCTTACTGCCTGCGGTGCGCCTTCACCCCTGCTGCTCACCAAAGGGCGGTCATTTGCCACCGATCTCACGGAAGTCTCCTCTGCTACCGGAAGCCTGCTGGCAGTCACCTTCTATGCTCACCCCATGAACCCGGCCACCGGCACGGTCCTGGTTGCTTCGGGAACATGCCTGTGTATCGACACCGGCCGTGGGAAAACCCTGGTCACCGCGCAGCATGTGGTGCAGCCCGAAAACGAACGCCCGCTAAGTCTGCTGGGCGTATCGCTTTCCTTGGAGAAAGCCGATACCCGGCGGTTTTTCTTTCCGGCCGAGGCGGAGGTCTTCTCGCGCATCAAAACCATTCACGATGATCTGGCAGCCCGGGGCGGGCCGGTTGGACAGGTCAGCCGGGCTTTTTATGAGAACCTCTTCGCGCCGCAGAGAGGCCTCTTTCACGATGGCGCGGAGATTACCGACTGGTCCATCGACACCCTGCCGCGTCACGATGTGGCGACGATCCGCGTCCCCGAGACCGCGCCGCCACTGGAAACGGTGGCGCTCCCCCTGAAACGGCTGGCTGATCAGCCGATGATCGCCATGGGTCGAGGGGTCGGTGTCCTCGGATCACCGGGCAGCGCCGGCCGACAGTACCGAGAGGGCGTCATCTCTCGCGCCATCGCCTGGGACCACCGCCGGGGCGAACCGTTCCCGGACGCCTTCCACCTCGACATCCCCATGGGTGACGGCGACAGCGGCGCTCCGGTCCTGGCCACCCGTGTCGACGGTCGGATCGAAGTCATCGGCATGGTGGTGGCGGCCATGCCCTTTTCGCCTCGCCTGGGCCGGGCCGTGAGCAGCGGCCCGATTTTTTCCCTGTTGAGCGCCCCCCAATACCATCGGCCCGACACGCGATTTACCGCCCCAACACCATGATCGAGACGGCACCGGCCACCATCATGGCAGCACCTGAAAGACGGTACCCCGAGTGAATTCATGGGGCATTGAACAGCGCATCGGAAACCAGTGTCGCCAGTCCCCAAATGGCGTCGGCGCTTAAATGCGCCGCAATGCCCTCATCGAAGAGCACGGAAAGGGCGGCGGGGAATTCACACGTCGCAGTGATTGCCGCAGGCACCGGTGGCCACGAATTACGCGCCCTTCCGGGTCAGTTGGACCACGGATTCGATGTGAAAGGTGTGGGGAAAAAGATCCACCGGTTGGACATGGTCGATGCGGTAATCGACCGATAGGAGCGCCACGTCTCGCGCCAGTGTGGATGGATTGCAGGAGACATAGACCATGCGCGGCGCCGCCAATTCGAGAATGGCGGCCACCACGTCCTTGTGCATGCCCACGCGCGGCGGATCGATGACCACCACCTGGGGTGTCTCCCCCAGCCCGGGCAACACCTGCCGGATGTCACCTTCGATGAAGGTCACGTTGTCGATGGCGTTCAACCGGCAGTTCTGTCGGGCATCCTCCACGGCAGAAGGGACAATATCGATGCCGGTGACCCGGTCGGCCTTCGCAGAGAGGGCGATGGCGATGGTGCCAGTGCCGCAGTAGAGGTCGAGGACACGTTCGGTGCCGGCAAGCCCGGCGAACCGCTGAACCGTGTCATAGAGGTTGCCCGCACCGCGGGTATTGGTTTGAAAAAAACTGTTAGCCGATACGCGGTATGTATAGGGTTCGATGCGCTCACTCAGGAAAGGAGCGCCGACCAGGGGGATTTCAACGTCCCCCACCGCCACGGCGGATTTTCGTGCAGTGACGTTGTTGACAACGCCGGCAATGCGCCCCGAGAAGCGGTCCATGAGCTTCTCCGCGATCGGTTTCATAATGGCGGGGGCGGCCTCGGCGCTGATGAGATTGACCAGCCAGGTGTCATGGGCAACGGAATGACGCAGCATGGCAAACCGCCAGAAACCCGTATGGTGACGCTGATGGTAGGCGTCCTTTCCCGATACGCGCATCTCTTCTCGAATCAGGGAAAGAATCCGGTTGCCGGTTGCCGGCTGCAGCAAACAGGCATCGATGTCGATTACTTTATCAAAGGTGCCGGGGACATGTAGCCCAAGGCCAAATCCTCTGGGGATGTCCTCTTGGCCGAGTTCATGGGGCAGCAGCCACCGCTGCCGGGCACAGGAGAACTCCATTTTATTCCGGTAGCCAAAGACATTTTCCGATGCGATGGTGTCGAAAACGAGGACATCCCGGATCCCGCCGATGCGCTCCAGCGCATCGACGACATGGCGTTTTTTGAATGTCAATTGATGCCGGTAGTCGACAAACTGCCACTTGCAACCCCCGCAGTACCTGCTGTAAGGACAGGGCGGGGTGATGCGGCAGGGTGACGGAGACAGTACCTCCAGGGTGCGTGCTTCGGCGTAGGTCTTCTTTCGCCGAAACACCCGCGCCCGCACCCGGTCCCCGGTCACTGCCTGATCCACGAACACGGCCATGCCGTCCACCTTGGCGACGCCTCGACCGCCGTAGGCAACGTCGGTGATCTCCAGATCGATTTCCTGTCCTTTTTTTATGGGCATCCGCGCGCCGTGAATTAACCTTTCATTAAAAAAGCAAGTGGACCCTGGGCAGCGTCTTGCGCTAAGATTTGACGGTACCTGAATCGCATCCCCTGCAGAGGGTCCCCGGGGGGGACGTCAATCGCTGCCCCGCATCGGCATCGAATCCGTTCTCTATTCACAAAGATGCCGAGCGTCTCTTATACTTGCACACGCCCCATGCTTCAAGGACGACATGAACCACCCATGCCACTTTACCGTTGAGGGCTGCAAACTGGTGGGGACCCTTCACCGGCCGGCCGGCGGGCGGCCACCCGTTGTCATCGGCGCCCACGGATTGTCGGGAACACGGGAGTCCGCCAAGCAGATCGCGCTGGCCGAGGCCTGCACTGACGCCGGGATGGCATTTCTAAGATTCGATCATCGGGGCTGCGGCGACAGTGACCCGGCAAACGCCCACGGCGACCTGTTCCACCAGCGCGTCGCGGATCTCCTGGCGGCCGTTTCCTGGGTCACCGCTCGACAGGATTTAGGAAACCGTTTCGGGCTCTTTGGCAGCAGTCTGGGTGGTGCCGCCTGCCTGGCGGCCGCCCCCGCCGCCAATCCCGGAGCCGTTGTCACCTGGGCCGCACCGGTTTCCAGCGGTGGTGTCACGGTAAGCCGTCAGGAGGCAGGGCGGCTTTCATCGCTGAACGCCCGCCCCTTCGATGTCTCCAGTCATCTGGGCGCCGTCGGTCGCGTCTTAATTTGCCACGGCGACGGCGATGCCGTGGTGCCCGTCGCCCACGCCCGTGCCATTTATTCCCTGGTTGACACACCGCGCCGCCTGATCGTATTCCCGGATGCCGGACACCGGATGTCACACCCACGGCATCATCCGCAATTTCTTTCTGAAGCCGTTCACTGGTTTACTCGGTTCTTGTCACCGACCCCTGCGATGGCGTGAAAATACGGGAGCAAAACCGTAGAGACATTTGGGTTAACAACACGTATTCATTTGCAAATCCAAATAATCCGGTTATATTTGAAGTCGAAAATAGGTATGGGGCGATTCGACTTATCCAGACGGCCCGCCTAATTGCGTGATCCCGGTTTCTGACGACATCCGGAATATCCGAAATTGCCAACCCCGCTTCAGCGCCGCGACCGCTACCCCAAAAAAGGAGACACCATGGCTGACAAACCGACCGCACCAGTGCTTCGCAGAGCTTTTGTGAAAACGGTATTGCGGCGGATATTCGCTTTCGCCACCCTCATTGGTCTGGTTTACGGGCTCATTGCCGGCGTGTACGCAACGAAAACCATCTTTAAGGTTAAAAAGAACTACGCCGTCGTACTTGAAAAATTCGGCGGCATCCGTGAGGCCGTCACCCGCGTGGGCTGGCACGTCCGCCTGCCCTATTTCACCAAGATCGAGCAGGAGGTCACCCTCATGAATCAGCGGATGCTGTTGGGGGGGCAGCAGGAGCCCATGCGGGTTATCTCAAGAGAAAACGTAGCCCTGTGGACTTCTGGGGCCATGACTTACCGCATTTCGGATCTGGATGTGTGGGCCATCGAAAACAAGGATCCCATGGATTTGCTCCAAGGGGATTTTGACGGCATCGTCAAGGACATCCTCCAGGCCCAGCTGGTCAATGAACTCATCAGCGACCGGGAACTCATCAAAGAGGACATATTTAGTGCTCTCAAAGCGCGTCCCATCAATGAGGGAGGGCCCACCCTCGAGCAGAAATACGGGATTGAAGTGGTGAGTTTTGTCTTAAAAGAGACGCGGTTCGGCGACAAACTCGTCGAGGCCACTGAAGAAAAAAAGCGTCGGGAACTCATTGCCGAGGCGGAAAACTATGCCGCGGACCAGGAAGCCAGCCGCATTCGAAAACTCTATGCCGCCTATGTGGAGGGCATCCAAACCCTGCAACAACGGATTGGCCGCCCTGACGGCAGTACCGACACGGCGCTGCTCGAATTCCTGACTCAACAAAAGTGGGCGTCCGCCTACGAAAAGAACCAATCCGGCCAGAACACGGTGATCATCCAGGGCAGTTCGGGCCTGCCGGCCCTCACCCTGCCAGCCCCCGCCGGTGGCGAGGGTGCGGGCGCCCCGGGAGGCGACTGATGCCAGGACGGACCACCCGGGAAATCCAGTACGTCCGGCTACCGGAAAACCGGATTCGGGAGATTGAAGATCTTGTTTCCTCCTGGCCCTACGAGACCAAGTCGTTCATGCGGGCCCGGCTCAATCAATACCGGCCCAAGTCGGACAAGATCAACATGGTGCTGGAGACCGTCCTCTCTTTGTTTATGGCGTCTCCGGAAAAGCACTTTGACATCCTGAAGGACCCCGACATCCTCACCGACTGGCAGCGACGCTTTGAAGTATCCGGCCAAACCAACCCCCAGGATGCCTGGAACAAAATCCTCGAAAAGGAAGTTTCCGGCAAGGACTACACCTACCTTCTGTCACTGCTGAACAAACAACTCTCGGACATTCATATTCCGGTGGAAGTCCATCGTCTGTTCGACAAAATCTACCGCGCCCATATCCGCAAGGAATACATCAGCGATTCCGAGATCCCCAAAGCACCGCTTCTGCTGGTCATCGGCCCCAGCGGCAGCGGCAAGACGGCCACCACCACCGAGGCCATCGAAAAGGTGATTTTCGACAACGACGTGCTGCCGGAAATCGATCTCGTCCAAAAAAAAGAGGCCCTGATGGCCCGGGAGCCTTTTTGGAAAACCCTGGAAGAGGTGGACCCGGCGCTCGCCCTGGAAATCGAACGCCGGAAGAAATTGCGCTTTTTTAAACGCCTTTCACGCATCCCCATCGTCAAGACCTTCTTCAAAAAAGTCATCGGACGCAATCTCTCCTTCCTGGAAGAGCAGGGGCTCTCCGTGGACTATGCCATGGTCACCCCCAATGACTACCAGACGGCGCTCGCCGGCGAACCGGGCAACTATTTCAAAAAAGCCTTGGGGGATCCGCGAAAAACCAGTATCCGACATATCGAAGAGGCCCACAGCGCCTTCGGCAAAGCGACCGGCAGTCAGTCGGGTGTGGAGCGCCAGCAGCGCACACTCATCGACACATCCAACATTATCATAGACGAGATCACCAGCGGGCGCAGAGACTGCCTGCTCATCGCCACCACCGATCAACCCGAACGCTTCGACGCCACCATCTACCGCCGGTTCGTTGAAAAGGGCAAGATCATCGACATCAGCGAGTACTGGCGCAATCCGGACAATCTGCGGGAAGTGGTGCGCCTGGAACTGATGCGCAGCGATATCCGCATGGTTTCTGAAGCGTCGGCGGTCTGCCATGACGTCGTCCGATGCATCGACGACAGCGCCATCGACGACTCGGTCCAGAAACTCTTTTCCATTTTCGATGAGCGCACCCTGAAGCTGATCCCCTCCTATGTCCGAAAACTCATTCACTCCATTATCCAGATCCAGGGAGACTATAAAATCGAATACCTGGACGACGCACTTCTGGTGAGAAACGCCTTTGAACTGGTAGCCAAGAATTCATACGGCGACCTGTTCAACAAGGTGGTCAACCGAATGGACCGGCAGGTTAAATGGGAAGCGTATGTGGGCCAGGTCAAAGACATGTTCTCGGAAATGGCCAACAACTGTCTGTACTACGGTGTCAGTGAGGAAAAAGGCGTGGTGCTCAACGGACCGCCCGGCGGCGGAAAGACGTTTCTGGCGAGATCCTGGTTGAGCGAAAACGGTGATATCCACGATATCTCCACCAGCCCCAGTGCCCTGCAGGACCCGGTAAACCCCATCGAAGGGGCCGTGGAGAACCTCGAAAAGGTGTATGATATCGCCAAAATGATCGCCCCCACGGTGGTGTTTTTCGACGAGGGCGACAGTCTGGCACCCCGACGGAGCCAAAGCGGCGGCAGCCCGTCCGACAAACTCACCAACAAGTTTCTTAACATCATCGACGGAGAAATCCCTCTGAACCGCGTCTTCACCGTATTGACCACCAACCGTCTCGATATCCTCGACCCTGCCTTGATCCGATCCAAGCGTTTGAAAGTCATGGAAATCTCAGGTCACATGGGGCGTGACGACATCATCACCATTGTCAAGAACGCCCTCGATAACGTCCCTCTGGCCAAAGATTTGAATGAGGCCGCCATCGTTGAATCGGCCAAAAACATGTGCAATACGCCGGCCGACTACACGGCGTTCATCGAAAAAGCGCGGGGTCTCAGGAGTACGGAGTTCGAGGTCCTGACGCGGTTTCGCACCCTCTCCGAAGCCACTCAAAACATCCAGGAAAAGTTCATCAAGTTCAACTTCAAAACCCTGATGGGAATTTTGGACGCATTGGACGCTCCCCAGTCCCTGCGGGCTGACGTCAAGTCAGCTCCCTTGAGCCTGCTGTCACGCCGGGAGGAAGTTTTGGCCCTGTTGTCCCCCATCACCCGGCTGAAAGACTATCCGCTGCGCATGTCCCATTTGGAATCCGCCACCCAGGAAATTTCCGGCAGTCCAGTCAAAAAAGGCAAGGTTCAATTGGACAAGTTCCTGGAGGCGGAACTCAGCCAGGAGCCTCAGGTCGGATTCATCATCGGTGTCGGGGCCAATGACGTGTCGGGCGTATTGCTTCCCATCGCCACCAGTCTCACCTACAGCCTCAGCGCAGAAAAAGTGCTGGTGACCGGTGCGGTGAGTTCCTCTGCGCCGGCGGCCGCCGAACTGGAAATGGCCGTCAAGATGACCCAGCAGTCGGCACAGGAAGCCTTCACCATGGTGAAGAATTATCTCCAGGATCTCTACCCGAAAGTCAGCATTCCCAAACTCCTGGGAGAGTTTCTCAGCCAATACACCGTTCACCACCAGTTGCTCACCGCCTCCTATAATGTGGGCGGCCCTTCCGCCGGGTATGCCCTGGCCATCAACACGTTGTCGGCCATGCTGCACCTGCCGGTCTACAACGACTTTGGAATTACCGGCGCCCCATGGACCAAAGGGGTCAAAAGCGGCGAAGTCGGCGGTTCGGTGATCATCGGAGGACACAAGAAAAAAACCGAGAAAGTCCTGATGCACCTGCGCCGCATGTACATGCCCTTGCAAAATTACAAAGACCTGGAACTGGAGTTCTTGGTGAGCTATTGGGGGCAGGACAAAGACATCCTCGGGGTAACCCATTTTGGGGATTTGGTGGCTGAAGTATTCTGGCTTGGGCCCGGCGCCGACGCCGATCTGCAGGATCTGATCCGCATGCGCCTGGAATACAAAATCGGCAAGTACCGCGGAAAACTGGCGGACGCCAAGATCAAAGACACCATTCTCGAAAGGAAAAACCGCCTAAAAGTCATCGCGGAAAAGGAAATCCAGAAACGGCTCACCGCCATTCATCTATATTTGAGAAACCCGGTGCGGGACCCTCATATATCTCTGGATGAAATCTACCGCATCGCTGATGAAAAAGGCGCCAACATCATCATGCCATTCATCAGCAGGCTCAAGGAAGGGCTGCGACGCCTGCCGAAGGGGCGGCGTTCCGAAAACTGACAGGCTGTCGGGCTTTGCAGAAAATGCGAATAAAGTCAGTGCCCCTCTTCGAAAACGCCGTGAACCAGCTTACCATCGACAATCAACACCTTCACGCGATTTAAACTGCTTGGCAGAATGCCGGCCTCAGGGGATCCTCCGATGAACCGGCCGTACCTGCCGGGCGCGTGCCACCCCCTGCCGGCCGCCCCGAGCCTACCCCCCCGAGGCGCACCCGGCATCCAGCACCCGGATTTGCGTGTCCGACGGTTTTGGGTCGCTGGTCATATCAACTACGCATCGCCAAGCCGCTCATCCAAAAAGCGCTTCACCGCCGGGCCGTATCCAGGGGTTTTGCTCGCGTCGCTGTGCCCCGCAGTCGGTGCCAGATAGAATGATATCTGATCGGTAGGAAAGGCCGCCACCAGTTGACGGGCGAAGACCGCAGGGAATCGACGATCCAATTCCCCGTGGATCACCATGACGGGCATCTTCACCAACGGCGCCAGTCTTGCCGGGCTGTAGGTATCCATGGCACCGCGGTAAATGGCGTTCAAGAGCCATAGAATGGTCGACCCGAACAACCGGCCGAAGGCAGGATGGATCCAGGTGTACAGACTGAGGAGTGCTTCACGGGTGTTTGCGTAAACGCCTTCCAATATAAGCAAACGGACAAGGTCCGGATGTCGGCCGGCGGCAATGATGGCCCCGCCGGCACCGGCGGAATGGCCGTAAAGGATGACCGGTTCACCCAGCCAATGGAGCACCGCTTGGATATCTTCGGCGAACCGCAGGGCGTTCATGAACCATTTGCGATCCGATCCGCCATGGTCACGGGCACTGAGCAGCACCGTGGTGAACCCCCAGCCGCCGAAGCGCCGTGCCCGGCTGACCATTCGATCCCGATTGCGCCCCCACCCGTGCATGAAGACCACGACGCCGCGACTGGGGCCGTCCGGGAAAATGCGCCAGACTTCCAGCCGTTTCCCCCCCACGGTGGGAACTTCGGTGTTCTCCACACGGCCCCAGTCCGGCGGATCCGTCACCGGTCGGCGGGGCACCTCCTGCACCACCAGCAGCATGGCTAGGCAGAGGACGAGGTAGCCGCAACCAAGGCCCAATATGACAGACAAAATGGCGAGCATCAAATGGATATGGGTCGTCTCAGATCAGTTCAGGAGCGAGCGACGCGTCGCATCATCGGTCGAACGCGCCGGCCAGTTCCAACATTACCTTAGGATGAAGGGCGGCAGTGGCCGCGACGATACCACGGTTGTTGGAGAGTTTTTTCCCGCAGGCGAAATCCAGCGGTTTTCCCTTTGCATCGGCCACCACACCGCCGGCGGTTTCCACCATGAGGGCGCCGGCGGCATGATCCCAGATTTTTTCCCGGTAGTCCGGACTCGTAGGCGCCGGCAGCCGCAGGTAGATTTCAGCGCGCCCCAGGGCCAGCATGGCGTATTTCACCTGGCTGTCCACCCGGACGATTTCTGCGTGGTCGCCGAAAAGCCCCACCACGCGTGCCTGCAGTTCATGGTTGGAATGTCCGGACTCCACACTCTCGAGAAACCGCACCGGCGCGCCCTCTCCCACATCCGCCATGTGAAGGGGGCCCGCATCGCTGCCATCGAAACCGGTGGCGACGCCTTTGCCGCCGCGCTCGGCGGTGAGTACTACACCGAGACCGCCCTGTGCGCCCCCCTCGAGATTGGGGCAGCCCAGCCAGCCCAAGATCACTTGGCCCCGATCAATGAGGGCCAGGGCTTGCGCGTATTGTCCGCCCCGGAGGAATCCTTTTGTGCCGTCGATGGGATCCAGGGTGAAGAAGCGTTCCCCCGGCTCCTGGTTTCCCCGCTCGATGGCGTATAAAATCTCGTCTTCCGGCCAGTCCGGTAGAAATTGCCCCAACCGGCGGCGCATCTCCGCCTGGGCGGGCTGCCGAAGATCCGCCGTATTTTCCTCCGCCACGATGGGAATGAATGGGCAGTGCTGCGTCAAGGTCCGGCAGATGAGCGCTTGTGCGGCAAAATCGGCCACGGTCACCGGGCTCCGGTCTTTTTTTTCGAGGGTGTCGGCCCCCACCATCTCCGTCTGAATGCGGCGGCACACCCTGCCTGCCTCGATGACGGCGGCAGTAATAGCTGAAACGTCAAAATTCACTGTCACCTCCATAGACCCGGTAATATGAGAATGCGCTTAAGTAAATGGGCAGACGCTGTTTAATCATGGCGGCAGCCCCTGCAGCTCCCGCCGCAGGGCGTCGAGGGCTGTCATGGCAAACAAAGCCTTGTTTTTTTCTCGATCCGGGACCGGGAAACGGCGCTGGAAACTGGTGATGCCCCCCGGGGCCGCCACAGCGATCCAGACCAATCCCACGGGTTTGTCCGGCGAGCCGCCGTCGGGACCCGCAATACCGCTGGTGGCCACCGCGTAGTCGGCATTTACCGCTTGCAAGACGCCCCCGGCCATGGCCCGAACCGTTTCCTCGGACACAGCCCCATGGGCATCGATGATCTTTGCCGGCACCCCGAGCAGTTTAGTCTTGGCCGCATTGGCATAGGTGACGGCTCCACCAGCGAAATAGCGGGAGCTGCCCGGTACGTCGGTGAGCCAGTTGGACACCAGGCCGCCGGTGCAGCTCTCGGCGACCGCCAGGGAGGCCTTTTTCGTAACGAGCAAATCGCCCACCACGGCGGCCATGGAAAGACGGGTTTGCGTGTAAACGGTATCCCCCAACTGCCGGCCGACCCATTCCACCGCTTCCTGGAGTCGGACGCTCAGCGCCGTTTCACTGCTGCCATGGCCATAAAGTTTGACCTCGATGACTGGAAACCGTGCCCTGAAGCCCAGTTTAATATCGGCAAAGCGTTTCGAGAAGTCCTGAAGCCGTCGATTGACAGATGCCTCCGTCAACCCGAACACGCCCACCGTTCGCATGCGGTTCAGCGATACTTCGCCGCCCGTGGCGGCAGGGATTCGCGGCATCACCTCGGCGGCCATCATCCGTCGCATTTCCTCTGGCACCCCTGGGAGGAAATAAAACCGGCACCCGGCGATCACCATGGTGAAGCCGGGGGCGGTGCCCATCGGATTGGGCAGGCATTCTGCGCCGACCGGCAAGTCCGCCTGCTTGCGATTGCTGGGCCCTATCTCGCGCCCGCGGGAAGCGAAAAACGCTTCCATGGAGCGAAGCGCCGCGTCGTGGGTGTTGAGGGCAACCCCGGCCGCCAAGGCCGCCGCCGCTGCGCTGAGATCATCCGTTGTGGGGCCGAGTCCCCCGGTCACCACGGCCAGGTCGCTGCGCCCGGCGATCTCTCTCAGGGTGGCGGTCAACATGTCGAGATCGTCTCCCACGCAGTGATGGCGCACCACGGTGACATCGCCCGCTTCCAGCAGCTCCGCGATATGAGCCGTATTGGTGTCGATCAACGCCCCGGTCCTGATTTCATCACCCGTGGCCAAAATCTCGGCGTTCATGGCACCACCCTTCTCCTCTGTGAGTACCGCCATCCAGGATAGATAAACCGACGGCCCTCGCCGCTTTAGCACAGGGTCACAACATTGAAAAGCCCTATTAGGGGACATTGTTGACTCTCGACCACAAACGGACGCGCGCCCTTCGGCCACGACTGATAAACCCGCATTTAAGCCCACACGCCGGGGATGGGGGTGCGGCAATAGGCGCAGCGGCCGTCGTTGAGTTGGATGCCGCTGATGCGGTAACCGTTTCGATGAATGATACGGCGCCCGCAGCGGTGGCAATAGGTGTGATTGCCTGGATGGCCGGGGACGTTACCCACATAAACATAGTGGATGCCTTCTGCCATCGCGATATCTCGAAAGGATGCCAGTGTTTCCACGGGGGTGGCCGGCAGCCGGTCGAGTCGGTATCTGGGGTAAAACCGTGTGAAATGGAGGGGGTGGTCGGGTCCCAGGTGAGCCACGATCCATCGGCACATTTCACGCACCATGTCCGGATCGTCCGCATACCCCGGGACCACCAGGTTGGTCATTTCAAAATGGATGCCCGCCTGGTGGAGGCTTTCGAAAGTGTCCAATACCGGCTGCAGTCTTCCCCCGTTGAGTTTCCGGTAGACGGCGTCGTCGAAGGATTTGAGATTGATGTTGGCCCCGTCAAGGACGCGACAGAGCCGGGCGAGGGGCTTTGTGCGGATGTAGCCGGCCGAAACCAAAATATTCCGGATTCCGGCCGACCGTGCCGCCTCGGCGGTATCCAGGGTGTATTCGTAATAAGTGACCGGTTCGGAGTAGGTATAGGCGATAGATGTCGCGCCTGCTTTTCGGGCGGCCGCCACCACATCGTTGGGGAAGAGTTCGGTGTGTTGGACTTCGTGCGGTTTGGCCTGGGAAATCTCCCAGTTCTGGCAATTGAGGCACCGCAAATTGCATCCGGTCGTGGCGATGGAAAAGGCCGCCGTGGCCGGCAAGAAATGATACAGCGGCTTTTTTTCCACCGGGTCCACATGCACGGCACACGGGTTGCCGTAAACCAGGCTGTACAAGATGCCGTCAATATTCACCCGCGATCGGCACAGGCTCCGATCTCCCGGGGCAAGGATGCACTGGTGCGGGCACACCCCGCACACGACCTGACCGCCGGCCAGCTTTTTGTAATAGATGGCCTCCCGAGACCATTTCCACGGCGACGCCGGCGCATCTCCCCGAAAAATGCGGCCGCGGATATCCGCCGTTCCGCCATAGCATGGCCGGTCGCCCAGAAGATCCATGAAGCCGATACCGGCAGCGGCGGCAAGGCATCTCCCGGTCTGCTGGAGGAATTCCCGGCGGTTAACGGCTGTCATGTCGATGATCCTCCCCCGGAACGAACAAAGCGCAGCAAGCTCACCATCTTGACCGCCACCAGACCGGCGGCTATGCCGTAAAGACCGGTCAGCGGCAGCAGTACCAAGACTGTCGCCAGCGTACCCATACCGGCACCCGCCAGATCCGCGGAAAACGCGCGCTCGGCCCCTCGGGCATCGTCACCCCGCAAGGCGAGGATCAGGGGAAATTGAAAACCACACACGCCGGCAAAAAGGCTTCCGATCAGGAGATACCCCGCGGTAGGCAACCCCTCACCCCAAAAATACAGTGTCGCCGCGAATGCAACCGTGAGGGCAACGAGCACGGCATCGGCGCACAACAGTCTTTGCCGGTGCGCCTGCCGGATGCGGGCACCCAGCCATGCCCCCGGTATCAATCCGGCCAGAAAGGCGGTAACGATGGCCCCGATCTGAAAATAGACATAACCGTAAAAGACCTGAAAGGCAAAAACCACCAGCATCTCCAGACCCATCGCCATGAACCCCGTTGAAAAGAGCACGCTTTCCACGGGATGGACCCACAGCAGGTAGAAGCCGCAGGCCAGAGCAATGACCGCGTAGACATACACCGGAGAGGCCCCGTAGCGAACAAACCACTGCTGAAACGCCAGGCGCACCAAATACGGGAAAGCATCCGTATTCACCGGGGCCGCAGCCGACGCCGCCGCTTGAAGCTGGTCCAGCCGGTCCGTTGAAACTTCCCACGCATAGGTGCCGGCAAGGTATTGGGTTTCCACTCCCAAGGCCTCGAGACGTTCGGTGACTGCTGTGGTCAGGGGTTCGTCGCTGGCAAGGAGCAGAATCCGCTCACCGGGGATGAGCAAGACGTGCCGGAACGCTTCAGCGGCAGTCCGTCTGAGAGACGCCACCGTTAGCCTCACCGCATCGGGGACATAATTGGCATATCCGGTCAACGTCATGCCGAGAACACCACCGGTTGACAGTCGCTGGTGAACACCCGCCATGAAGGCGTCGGTAAAAAACCGGTTGCGCTGAAAGGTGTCCGGATCCGGCAAGTTCACCAATACGGCATCGTATTGCACCCGAGACGTTTGAAGAAAGCGTCTGGCGTCCATGTGAATCGGCGTCAGCCCGGAAATCGGGGCGATGAGGCCGCCGGCCATTTGCAGTCGTGTGACGACGGGGTCTAATTCAACGTAGTCCACCTGTAGTGGACGGTATTTGGCGATTTCGGTCATCATGCCGCTGACGGCCCCGATGGCCAACACACGCCGGACCCCATCGCGCTGGCACAGCGCCGGGTGAACGGTCGATTCGGCTCGTGCCGGGTCCAGCGTGACAGCCACCGGTCGACCATCCTGGTAAATCGTCGTCTGCCCGTGTTCGGTGACCACCTGAACACGCCCATATCGGCTTTCCTCGGTGTGTACCGATTCGGCAAAAGGCAAAGCCAGCGAGCGGTTTTCAAGCAGCAGTGCGGCGCTCATGGCAAGCACGGTCAAACTCAGTGATGCGCATGGCCACACTCGCCATCGTCGTCCCCGCGGCAGCACCGCCCAGGCAGTGGCAATGAGCGGCAAACCGGCAATTACCGCAGCGATGACCGGAGACACCCACACGACCAAGCCAACGGCAAACAGCGCCCCTCCGGCGGCATCCCCCACGGCATCGCGGATATACAGGGTCGCCCCGGAAAAACCGTGGTGGGTGTTGCGAATGACCGAGAGGGTGAAAGGGAGCAAAAATCCGATGGATAGCGCGTAGGGAAGCATGGTGACGGCGATGAAACCTGCCGTTGGATAAAAGCCCACCGAAACGCCCGGCGCGAACCATTGGAGACGCGCCAGGCGAATGGCCACCAGGCTGACGGGCGCCAGGCCGGAAACCCAGAGCGAAAGCGTCCCCAGCATGTCGGCTGATGTCGGAAAACCCCATCCGCGCGCCACCGATGGGATACGGCTGCCAACGGCGCCGATCACCAGCCAGAGACACAAAATCAGCGAGATGACGAACTCATTTCCCTGAAACTGGGTGATGTATTCCCGAACCAGGAGCAACTGGGCCGTCACGCTGGCCACCCCGGTGGCGACGACCAGTCTCAGGGCGGCCCGCACGTCACTGTCATGGCCAGGGCGATGGGGTGCGGCGATTTGGGGTGTCATGGGTCGCCCGTAGGTGCCGGCCGGGGGCCGGCATGCCGCCCTCCCCGACAACGACATAAAATGGTGCCCATCCATAAATACCCTTCCTCTTGAGGGAGGGGAGCGTGAGAGGGAGCAAAAGGCTTCCCACCGATGGGCACTGAATAACCGGTTTAGGGGGTGTCGTGGACCTCCTCGAAATAGGTCACCTGATAGGTGAACACTTCCAGGTCACCGTCCCTCCAGGCCTTTTCTGGTAGACCGGCCTTCATGCAGAGGTGACCGAGAAACGCCTCATGAGAGGGCAACTGATCCCAGACCTGCGGCAGAAAGGTGGCGCGGCGCGTCCCCTTTTTGATGATCACCCCGTCAACACCCCGTCGCAATTTCTTGAGAAGCGCTTCTCCGGATGCATAGGGCAAGGGTTCCGGCGTGCTGAGGACGCTCACCTCAATAACAATCTGATCGAGCTCTTCGGCGTTCAACGGTGGAAACCGTGGGTCCCGAAAGGCCGCGTTGACGGCGTTGGCAGCCACATCGGCCTTCAGCGGTTCCCTGGGGGCAAGAGACCCGATGCATCCCCGAAGCTGCCCGTGTTTCTTAAGCGTCACAAACGTCCCACGGGGTTCCTGGAAAACCGGCCGACGCAGCTTTTCGGCCAGCACGGCCGCGGCGCCCGGATCGGTTTCCTTTTCCAGTTCTCGAGCAATGCTCTGACGCGCAAGGGCGACCAGAAGCTGCCCGTCCGCAGTGTCCAGACCGACCGGTGCCGGTGGAGCGTCATGTCCCATCGTCGAACCTCCATAATAGGCGACGGCGGCATACCCGACAACACGATCCCTGCCGCCGGCGGTGTCGCCGCTGTTGTTGTAATGAATCACCGTGGGCTGCCATCCGCGTGCTTTGGCAATGGTGATGAGCACTGCCAGCGGGATGCTCCCGCAGGCTCGGTTATCGCCGCTCATCAATGCGGCCAGGTTTCCCGTTTCAATCCACTCGAGAGTTTCTCTGTCCCGCGCCACCGCTTCCTCATACGGAAGATAGTGGGACAGATCCGAGCTGATCACCAGCAAAGCCCGCTCATCCAGCAGGCTTTCGATACTTCGGGCCAAGCGGGCCGGGGAAACGCTGCCCACCACCACCGGCACCAGCTCAAATGCTCCCAATCGGTGCTGGAGGTAGGGCAGCAATACCTCCAGGCTGTGTTCCATGCGGTCGGAGGCCGCACTCGCCTGAAACAGCGCCGCGTCAGTTAGCAGCTTTCGGGCGTCCGCATGAAGGGGGATGCGACCTAATGGCGTCTCATACGCGTCCACATCGCTCACGGCAGCCCGGGTCAGCCCCACCCGGTGATCAGGACCCAGCAGGACGACTTTATCGATGCCGCTGTCGGGTAGAACCATCAGACCGTGTGCCGCACTCAGCCCGGAATAGATGTATCCCGCATGGGGCAATACGATGGCGCGGAGCACCCTGTCGGTCACCGGACGGGGATTCTCCGAGCGGTTTTTTGCCTGGCGCAACAGGGCGTCGATGCGCTTTCGAAGATCCACAGGATCCTCAGGATAGAATCGGCCCGCCCACACCGCCGGTCGAACGGAGGCGGCATGGCCGCCGTCGACGGCAATGAGTCCAAAGAGCAGGATGATAAAGACGCAGCGAACAAGGACCATCATAAGGGACTCCCCTTCAGGGCAGCTATATCCCAAGGAGAAATGGGAGTCAAAAAAAGGTGCATCTCATTGAAGCAAGATTTGCCCCCCACTGGCTGAACCCCCCAGGCCTGTGTTATGGTGATCCCCATGCGTTACGAGGCCCGCTGCCCACCTTTCACCCGAAAGGAGCCTGTCATGAAACTCCGACACGACTACCGCCGACAGTTTTTGTCAATTCTCGCCTTCACGCTCGTGCTGGGGGTCTCATTGGTGGGTCCTGCGCCGTCCATCGGCCTCAGTGAAGACATCCATTATGCCGCCTTCATCGAACGCTACAACAGTGGCGCCATCGACTGGGAAGCCGGCATCATCTACGGCCGGGGGGTGGCCCATGTCGAGGACCAGAAAGGCAACCGATATCTGGCAAAACGCGCCGCTCAGGTCATGGCAGCCGCCAACATCGTTCGGTTGGCCGCCGGAATCCGCTTGGACGATCGCCGCCGCCTGGGAGATCTGGGCGGCGGTAATGTGGTGATTCGGCTCAAAGCCCACCTGATGGTGATGGATCACAGCGACCGTTTCGTCGAAAACGCGGGGAAACCCTACTACGAAATCGTCCGGAAATCCCCCATCACCGGAATCAAGGGCTTGACCCGCCAGCTGTTGACCCGATTCGGTAACACCGTGTCGCATGGGCTCCGGTGGCCCGAGACACCTGCCGCACCGGGGACAACCACCGATGAGAACGCCCCCTGGTTGGTTCTGGACGCCCGCCACCTAGCCTTGACAAACCCGGTTCAACCGGCCCTGTTGCCTCAGATCAAGGCCGCAGACGGAAGAATTCTCTACGACTGGCAAGGGGTGGCACCGACGGCCCTGGAATCCAGAGGCATGGCCCGGTACGTGGTGTCAGACGTTGACGCGGGACGTTGGAATGGAAGCGCCCGCAGCGTTGAGAGATTCCTTGCCCGGCTGTCGCCGGCCGAAGCGCTGGCCCAGGATCGTTTTCCCGCCACATCCAAAGGGCGTCGACGGTATATCGTTAAAAAAGTCGAATCCGCCGAGGGTCTGGCCCGTACCAACCTGGTCGTCAGCAACAGGGACGCGCAGTCACTTGCCACTGAAGACGCTGCCAGCCAGATCTTAAAAAAATGCCGGGTGATCATCATCGTCAAAAGCCCCATCGGCGGCGTGGAAGGTGCATGGAACGGCGGTCCGCCCAAAAAGTCGCCCGAATCCACGCCATCGCCCTCATGAAACGTCCGGCCAGTTCATCTCTGGAACCGTCCTTCAAAAGGCCCTCCAGCGCCGACGCATTCGATGGCTTTCCGCCCTATTCGGGAAATACGTCTCTCCGGAAGTGGCCAGCGAACTGATGAAAAGCGACTTCAGCGACACCTTGGCCGGCGCCAGTCGCGAGGGGACTTTTTACGGAACCGTCAAAAAAAAGGGTCGCACGCTGGGCATGCGACCCTTTTTTTGGGTAAATTTGGAGGCGGCACCCGGATTCGAACCGGGGAATAAAGGCTTTGCAGGCCTCTGCCTTACCACTTGGCTATGCCGCCGGACGGCACCCACCGTCGCCGGTGGACGCCGCCGTAACCCTTGCGCAGGACAAAACGCGCCGACAGTCAACAAAAATGGAGCGGGAAACGGGATTTGAACCC
>CAYUOU010000021.1:0-54612 GCA_964446485.1 uncultured Desulfobacterales bacterium
TCTCGAACATTTTACGAAATCGTCCTTTTTGCTACTTTTTACCGTTTCATCAATGATGACGGTTCCGAAGAAAGTCCCTCGGCCGTCATGCCTGGCTCGATCAGGCATCCATGGAAATTGATCATTGAGCCTTCTTTACAGGGATCTTTCCTCCCCGGTGTGTGCCGTGTGGTAGCCGCCCAGGGCGGCGATTCTGGCTTTGAAGTCCTCGGTTCGAATCGTGGTGAGCAGGGTGCGGATGATATCGGTTTCCATAAATGTCCCCGGGATGGCCAGATCGTATTCTTCTGTGACCACCGGCACGAAATCGAGGTTCAGTGCCCTGGCCGCCGCGTGGATGCCCAGGCCGACATCGGCCGCACCGCTCAATACGGCCACAGCCACCGACATGTGGGTGAACTCCTCGTTGCCGTAGCCCCGGATGTCTTCGGCGGAGATGCCGAGTTGGGCCAGCCGGTAGTCCAGGAGGATCCGAGTGCCGGAGCCCCCCTGCCGGTTAATCATGACGATATCCTCCCGGGTGAGATCGGCGATACCGGTGATGCCCTTGGGGTTGCCCTTGGGAACGATGAGCCCCTGATCGCGCTTCACCAGTTGGATCAGTCTCACGTCCATTCCGGGAAGGTATTTGCGGATATAGGACCTGTTGTAGGCGCCGGTGGCGGTGTCCAGCAGGTGGGTGCCGGCTACGTGGCAGACCCCTTTTCGCAAGGCCATTAACCCGCCCATGCTACCCAAGTGACTGGAAGACAGGCTGACATGAGGGGCGTCGCGTTTGAGTTGATCGGCGAGGATGTCGAGGGTGTTGTCGTGGCTGCCAACGATCACGATGGTCTTGTCGATGGCGGCCGCCGGTCGCAGCAGCACCGCCGGCACGGGGCTTTCCGCCGGCAGGCCTTCCACGGCGTTCGGGATTCTGATGATGCCGTCGGCTTCGGTGATGGTTGTGATGCAGCCGGCCCCGCGCGGCAGCGGCGTTGCCACTACCCGGTCCCCCACGCGGCCCAGCTTGACCCTGAGAAACTCCTCCACGCCCAGCTTGGAGGGGATTTTCCGGGTGGGGGCCACCGATATTTGCGCACGGGCGGTATCCGGCCTTCCCAGGAGCGAGCAGATGAGCGGCTGGACGAATTGCTCGAAGGCGATGATGGCGCTGACCGGGTATCCGGGAATGCCGAACGCCGGCGTGCCGCCGATGTCGGCGATGAGGACGGGTTTGCCTGGCATGATGGTGACGCCATGGACCAGCACCTCGCCCTGGGCGGCCAGAACGGTCTTGGCGTGATCGGCACTGCCGGCCGACGATCCGCCAACGGTGAGCACGATGTCGGCACCACCGCTCACCGCGTCCGCCACGGCCGCTTCGATGGCCGTGGGGTCGTCGGATATGTTTTCCGTACGCCGGAAGCGCCCCCCGCAGGCGGTGACGAGGCAGCCCAGCATGGCGGCGTTGGTTTCCAGCACCTGGCCGGGCTTGAGATCCGACGGATCGCTCCCCCGCCAATCCACCAGTTCCGAGCCGGTGGGGATAATCACCACGGTGGGCGGCGGGGTTACCGGCACCGAAAAGACGCCGCCGGCCAGCAACGCGCCCACGCAGTAGGGGGTCACTTGATGGTGGCGGGGAAAGAGCAGCTCTGTGGCGACGATGTCTTCTCCCATTTTTCGCACATGCTGCCAGGGGAAGGCCGGCGCCTCGATGCGAACCCGGCCGCTGTCCAGCTGCTGGACCCCTTCTATCATGATGACGGCATCACAGCCTGTCGGCAGCACGTGGCCGGTGTTGACGAACCGGGCCTGGGTGCCGATGGAGAGATCCTTCGGGCGCGATTCGCTGGCGCCGAAGGTGTCGGCGGCCCGAACCGCGATGCCGTCCATGGCCGCGGCGTGGAAATGAGGGGCGGACAACCGTGCGAAGACCGCTTCGGCAAGGATGCGGCCCACCGCATCGGATACCGGCACTTCCTCCGTGGTGGTGATGCGCCGGTGGCCGAAACGGGCAAAGAGGATCTTCCGGGCCTCGGAGAGGGTTTTCATCTGCAGGTAGATATTGCGGCGAGCTGTCATGGGCTTTCCTGGTGGCCAAATCACTGCCGGTTAGCTGAATTAAAAAACGGTGACGATCACTGTGGCGCCGGCATCAAGTCCCTCGGTATTTTCGGCAACCGTGATGAGCCCGTCTGCCTTCACCATTGTGTTCAGCAGGCCGCTTTTGCCAAGCACCGGCTCGGCCAAAAGGCCCCCTTCCGACTCCCGGAGTTTCACCCTCACAAAGTCGGTGCGCCCCTGGGCGGAGGCGATATTGCGCGTCAACCGCGCCGGTATTCCCCGGCGGGGACGGATCTCGTCATTGAGCCCCGCCAGGCGATGTAAAAAGGGAGCCACCACCATCTCGAAAACAATCATGGCCGAGGTGACGTGGCCGGGCAGCCCCCACACCGGACATCCACCGCTGCGGGCCAGGATGGCGGGTTTGCCGGGACTGATGGCGATGCCATGAACCATCACTTCGCTGTCGGGCAAAGCGTGGAGAGCCTCCAGGGTGACGTCCCGCGTGCCCACCGAACTGCCGCCGCTGATCAGGACCATGTCACCATCGGTCACCGCCGTCCGACACTTCCCGATCAAGGTGTCGGCCTCGTCTGCCGCGATGCCCAGGGGAATGGGGATGCCCCCACCGGCGGTGACCATGGCCGCCAGGCTGTGGCTGTTGACGTCTCTGACCTGCCCGACCTCGGGGCGCTGGGACACCGGAACAATCTCGTCGCCGGTGGAGATGATGGCGATCCTGGGCTTTCGGAAGACGACCACCGGGTCCTTGCCGAATGCCGCCAGCAGTCCGATCTCCTGGGCCCGCAACGCTGTTCCCGGATGGACCGCCTCCTGGCCGCCGGCGAAATCCTCGTCGGCCGTGACCACATGCTGACCCGGGGCGACGCTTTTATAGATCTCCACGGTGTCTTCACCGATGGCCTCGGTGTGTTCGATCATGACTACCGCGTTCGCTCCCGGCGGCAGCATCCCTCCTGTCGCGATGCGCGCGGCGGTGCCGCTCTCCAGGGAGAAAGCGGGTTTTTGGCCCATGGCGATCTCGCCGACCACGGGCAGCCAGGCCGGGCTGCCGTCGCTGGCCCCGAAGGTGGCGGCGGCGGAAACGGCGTAGCCGTCCATGGTGGATCGGTGAAATCCGGGAAGATCTCTGTCGGCGGTGATCGCCTCTGCCAGCACGCGGTCGTAGGCAGCCGCCAGGGCGACGGTCTCGGCATCCACCGGATCGAAGCGCCGCCGCATGGCCAGCACCGATGAAATGGTCGCAACGTTGAAAAATGACTTCATGGAGACTCCCGTTCTCTTCACCGGCGGGTGCCAGTGGGTCTGTGCACCCCTGTGGCAGCGCGTCCATAACACCCCCACCGTCAATACACGCCCCGTCGAAAACTTGCAATATATGCCAAATCGTTATAGATAGCCTCGATTCGGGGGGCAAGGTTGCCTCCGTTGGACTTTCAGCAACAAAGGAGTTGTATGTCACTCGAAGCAGATCCCCCATCAGAAGGTCAGCGCGCCGATCAACCTCGGTTTCTTACCGATACCCTTTTCGAGCATTTTGAGTTGCCTGAGCCCCTTCTCAAGGGGCTTAGCGAGGAAGGCTTCATCCGCTGTTCCCCCATCCAGGCTCAGACGCTCCCGGTATCTCTTTTGGGAAAGGATGTGGCCGGGCAGGCCCAAACCGGAACCGGCAAAACGGCCGCTTTCCTGGTCACGTTGTTCGCCCATCTCATGGCCACCGAGAATACGGCCCCGGGGATGCCCATGGCCCTCATCGTGGCGCCCACCCGGGAACTGGCCCTGCAGATCTACGAAGAAGCCCAGCGGATCGGCAAACATTTGCACTTTACCATGGCGCAGATCGTCGGGGGGGTGGATTATGTCAAACAGGCAGACCTGCTGCGCCATGGCGTGGACATCGTTATCTGCACGCCCGGCCGGGCCATCGACTACTACAAACAAAAGATCTTCAAAACCGACAATATCCGGGTTGTCATCATCGACGAGGCCGACCGCCTTCTCGATCTCGGTTTCGAAAAGGACATGCGCTACATCCTTCGCAACCTGCCCCATTACGAAAAGCGTCAATCCATGCTGTTTTCAGCGACCCTCTCCCACAGGGTCCTGGAACTGACCTACGAATACATGAACCTGCCGGAGTTTATCTCCGTGACACCGGAAGATCTGGCCGTCGAGGGCATCGACCAGGTGCTGTACCACGTGGGCAAAGAGGAGAAACTGCTGCTGTTGCTGGGGTTGCTGAAAAGAGAAGACTGGGGTCGCATGCTGATCTTCGTCAACACCAAGATCGGCGTGGAATGGCTGGCGCAGAAACTCAAGGGCAACGGCTGGCCCGCCCAGGGCATCACCGGAGATATTCCCCAGCGAAAGCGCTTTCGGTTGATGGACGATTTCAAGGACGGCAAGATCAAGATTCTGGTGGCCACTGATGTGGCCTCACGGGGTATTCACGTGGATGACATCACCCATGTGGTCAATTACGATCTGCCCCAGGATCAGGAGAACTACATTCACCGGATCGGCCGTACTGCCCGTGCCGGCAAATCCGGACGCGCGATATCGCTCGCCTGCGAAACCTACGTGCATCACCTGCAGGCGGTGGAAGAATATATCGATTTCAAAATCCCCGTATCCTGGCCGGAAGAGGGCTGGTTCGAGAAAGATGTTGCCGGGCGGGTCGCTGCAGACCGACAACGCAGGCCGAGAAAGCCCGACAGCCGGCGGGGCGTCAGTACCCCCAGCGGCAAACCCTCAAGGGGCCGAGGGCCTTTGGGACGACCGGCACCCGCCAAAGAGCGCCCGGTGCGCTGGCCGCCCCGACCGGAGGGCTATTTCCCAGGAACGTTTTTCGGTTTTTCGCCATCGGGGCCTACCGCCGAGTCTCCCAAGGAAGCCCCCGACGAGGTGACAGCGGACGCGGTGCTTGCCGGGGACGCCCCTGCAGAGAAGACTGAAGGCACACCGAAACCCAAGAAGCGCGCCCGCCGCCGCAAGCCCAGGCGACGAAAGATGAAAGCCGCCCCGGTGAACGGCGAGGCCGCGGTCAAGACCCCGTCGGAAGCGGCCTCGCCCATGCCGGATGCCACCGACACGTAGCCGCGCAGAGTGATCTAAGCAATCGAACCCCATCGTTCCCGCGCCATCCTCGGCGTTCGCCCATGGGGTTCATGGCTACGTCAACGGCCGCTTTTTTGGAAAAGCGGGTGGACCGTTGTTTACCCCATCGTTGCAGCGTTGGGGTTTACGATACGGGCGGCCGGGAACCATTCTTCCCCTCAGTCGATAGCCGACGACGGCGACGAGCACGGCGGCAAGTATCCATGCCGAGGTTTTCGTAACATCCGCAACGATGGCGCCGGCCACATTGCCCAGCCAGAAACCGATCCCTCCGAGTGCGCCCGACCACACCGCTGCACCGACCGCGTTCAACGCTAAAAACCGCCCCGTCCTGAACCGACTGGCCCCAAACACCAGCGGGACCACTGTCCGCATGCCGTACCAAAAGCGAAAACCGAGAATGAGGAGGGTGCTGAATCGCAGCAGCAGCGGCGCCAATCTTTCCACCCGCTGCTGCCACCGGGGTCGTCTTTCTAGAAACGCGGCACCGCGGGTTTTTCCGATGGCAAAGAAAAGCATATCACCGGTCAGTGCGCCCGCCGCGGCCACCGCCATGACCAGCGGCAGTTGGAGAGGCCCATTGCGGGATATCATGGCCGCCATGAGGAGGAACGTCTCCCCCTCCACGATGGCCCCTACGAAAAGCAAGGGGTAACCATATGCTCCGATCCATTCGGCCACGATGGATGCCCTCATCGTCTTGACGATTGCCACCCGATGGCCGCCGCTGAGATCCGTATCTCCAGCCCACCGGTCGATAACATCGCGGGTCGTCTCCCACGCATTCTATAAGCGTGATGGGTTTGCAAAATGTTTCCGTTGCAAGAGGGATGTGTTAGGAGAAAAAAGCAGGATGGTGCCGGAGGCGGCGAGACCTACCGGACATAGTTTGCCGGCGCGTGGTCGAGGAGAAATCGCGGGGGGCGGGTGAAGGGGAAAAAGGGTTGTATCGGGGCCGCTTCACGCTGCTGTGGGGCCGTCGATGCCATCATGTCCATGGGCTGGTAGGCAATGGGGATGCCGGCGTGCCGGAAGGGGAATATGCCTCCCGACGGCGGCATCAGCGGTACGATGTCGCCCGGGTTGTAGAGCCGGAAGATTCTGACGGACCGAAGTGATTGGACAAACGCTGCATCACCCACTCGTGGGGAGCCGAATGTGTAGAGGGCCTGCGGGGGATGGCGGCCGGCCGCCAAGGTCGCCAGAGCGGCGCCCAAGCTGTGCCCGGTATAAAACAGCGGTGCCTGCCATGATTCCACTGCGTTCTCGATGGCCGGCCACAGGGAATCAAATTTTTTCCTAAAGCCGCTGTGCACATTTCCGCCCCGGGGCCACGGTGACGTCCAGAGATTGAAATTGGACCGCCAGGTGCGCCAGGAGCCGGTGGTGCCGCGAAAGACCAGGATGCCCACTGCAGGCAAAACCCCTTGATCGCGGACGATAAAAGACGCTTGGGCACCACCGGCATTGAAAAATGCCCGCTCTTCAAGCCCCACCCGCTTCAAATAGTCTCGTCGATGCGGCTTTTCCGTCATAAAGCCCGATTCGTCTTCACTGCGCCGATACACCAGCCGCGACAGCTCGGACAGCCACCAGGCATTGACGGAGGAAAATTCGTTGGTCGATGCGTCGATGGGGCCCTGCATGCCGGCATCGAAAAAATCGTCGGCCATTCCGGGATGGAGAACCGCTTTCCAGGATGCATCTCGATAGTGGTGTCGGAACTGAATCATGCTGCCGCCGGTATGCTTTCGCGAAGGCTGTGTTAGCGTATTGCGAGAAAAACATTAGCATACCGTTAGAGCACGTCAACCCCATCGTTGCATAAACAAAAAAACTCCACATTGACTGTCGTCGATATCGTCCCCGACGGGGGTGAACCGTGGCAAAGAAAAAAGGCTGCAGCTTACAGCCTGCAGCCGTCAAAACGCTTTGCGCGGTTTATTCGGTTGGGACCGGTGTCGACCGAAAATAATGATCAGTAATCGGAGTGGCGGACAATTTCGCCTTCGACGAGATAAATGACTTCTTCGGCGATATTGGTGGCATGATCGCCAATGCGTTCAAGATGGCGGGAAATGAGATAAAGGTTGATGTAGGTCCCGACTTCCTGGTTGGCATCGAGGGTGTCTTTGAGGGCAAGCTTGATGCGGTCGTAGGCATCGTGGTGCATGTTGTCGATAGCATCGTCCATCATCACCACCTTCAACGCCGTATCAAGGTCAAAATTGACCAGCGCATCGAGGCTCATGCGAAGCATTTTCTCTGCATGTTCGGTCATGGCCGAGAAATCGAACACAAAACCGCCGCTCTCATTGCTCGCAATGGTTTGAACACGGCGTGCGATATTGACCGTCTCGTCGGCAATGCGCTCTAGATCGTTGTTGATTTTGATGGTGGCAGTGAGAAACCGCAGATCGACGGCAACCGGCTGGTACAGTGCCAGGGCCTTGAGGCATTCTTCCTCGATGTCGACCTCCATCTCGTCGATCATGTAATCGGTCTTGATGATCTTCTCCGCCTGCTCACAATTGCGCTCATCAATGGCCGTGGAGGCCATGCGCACCCGCTCCTCCACCGAAGCGCCCAATGAGAGGATCATTTTTTTGATGCGATCGAGTTCTTTCTGAAAATATTTTGCCATTTTTCCCTTCCTCCGAGATGTCCCTTTAGGTATCCACCGAAACCGTCCGCTGGCAATGTCGTGGTGAGATGCAGTGCATAACACTACCATAAATGCACTCAGCCGGGCAAATTGTAATCACCGCCGTGCGTGGGGCGGCCGGTTGGCGGCGATAAAGCGAGCCTAATGAACAGATCCTGCAGTCAGCATCGCCGGTGAAGTTTCATAAGAGGCCAGAAAGGGATGGTCGCGCGAAACCGGTTCGCCGCCGAGGCGGGTCACGCAGAGCCCGGACGCATTGGCCTTGGCTTTCTTCTTGAGATAAGCAATGAGGCTGCCGATTTCTTCAGGGGTATAGGCCTTCTCCCTGTCGCTGTAAAGTTCAATGATGACGGCGCTCACGGTGAGCAAGGGAAACCGTCGTTCTTCGTCGTTCCTGTCTGAGCCTAAAATATATCCGCGCCGAATGGATTCCAGGTCGTAGAAGCTTTCGACGCCTTTTTGAAACTCATCCGCCAAGGCCGTTACCCGGCCAATGGTAATACCCAATTCACCGGTTGGCCCCCCAAGGAAGAAATCGTCCCCCCCGATGTGCCCGATGAAGACGTGGGCCTGCTGTCGGAATCTTTTCAGGATGTCGGCAAAAAGTAGAATGACCCTGTCGCCGTGCCGGAAACCGAAAGAATCGTTGAACGGTTTGAAGTGATCAAAGTCGAAGTACACGAGCATGGTTGTCTGGCCCACATCGCCCAATGCCGTGGAGACGAACTCATGGATCATCGTGTTGCCGGGCAGGCCGCTCAGCGGGTTCTGGTCCCGAGCGGTGGCCAGGTTCTTTTCGTTGAGCACTTTGAGCAGCGACTGAGTGCTTAAAAACCCGGCATATTGGAGATTGTCCACAAGAAGAATCCCTTCGAGATCCACCTTTTGGGTGTATATTTCCAAAATCTTTTCTATCGGGGTGTGAATGTCGGCAACGGGGGATTTGATGAGAAACCTGTGAATATCCCTACCGTAAGCGGGGTTCTGGAGCAATTCCTGGCCGAACCGGGAATAGGTGTATTCCTTGAGATCCTTTTCACGGATCACTCCCAACGGTTCATTGCTGGTGTTGACGACCGGCACGAAGGTTCGGTCCTTGTCCGCCTTGAACCGTTTTAAAACATCCTGGATATCCTGGGAGGTCGTGACCGGCTGGATGACGTTCATGTTCTGTTGGATTCGGCTGAGATCTTTCTTCGAGCGACCTCGCTTGTCTTTGCCGGCCAGTGCGGCAATGTCATGGTAGGTATCCACCAGATCTGACATCGCAACGGTGGGGCGCTGGACGAGGAATCCCTGGATCAGATCGCACCCGATTTCCCTGCAGCAGTAATATACCTTTTCAGTCTCCACCCCTTCTGCCACCACCGTACTGCCCATGAGGTGGGCGATATTAACGATGCTGGCCGCAATCATGTGCTTTTTGGTGTCTGTGGCCATTTCCTGGATAAAGAATCGATCGATTTTAGTGAATTCGGGCTCCAGGTAATAGAGCAGTTTGAGCCCGGAAAAACCGTTACCGCAGTCGTCGGCCGCGATGTTGTAGCCCTGGCGACGATAGTGGGTGATGATTTTTTCCAAAACGGTGAAATCACGAAGTTCGTGGCGCTCGGAAATTTCGAAGCACAGGCGGTCTGGAATCAACCGATGCCTGGCAAGCATGTTCCGGGTGCTGCCGGGTTGGAAATCCCAGGTATTCAGGACCCGGTTGTCTAGATTGAAAAACAGTTTGGTACTGTCGTCGGCAAAGCGGCCGACATATTTGCTGACCGCTTTTTCACGAAGGGCCATGTCTACCGTGTGAAGCACTTCGTCTTCGGCGGCCGCGTCAAAGAGTCCATCGATGGATTTAAAGTCGGCATCGGCGGTTCCGCGCAGCAGGGCCTCGTGGCCGAAGCAGACCCCCGTGTGGATGTTGACAATGGGTTGGAACGCGTAATCGACGATATCGAGAATACGCTGCCAACGGGCGGGAAGTGGGATGGGGCTCATCGAATGGGGGTCCTCGTGGGTTCAGGGTATGGTAAGCTTCGAATCCTATGGGGGTTGAATTAGCGATGTGTCAGCGGATCGTTAGAAAGGCGTGTTAACCTGTTTCGGTGTTATGTTCACAGATTTTTCGAGAATTTCTAATGCCGTTTTAACACCACTGTGGTCAATGAGGGCAGTCGCTTCCTATATGTTGGTGGCGGCAAGGAGAGAGACCACAATCTGTTGTGGCTACCGGTGGACAATTTCTCCGGTAGCCGCTGATCACCCCGAACCGCGGGAGCGACCGCATGAAAATCGATCTCCATGTGCATTCCAAGTATTCCAGACGGCCCTCGGCCTGGGTGCTAAAAAAGATCGGCTGCCCCGAGAGCTTCACCGAACCCATGGCGCTTTATCGAATCGCCAAGGCCCGGGGCATGACCCTGGTGACGATCTCCGACCACAACCGCATTCAAGGTGCGCTTGAAATCGCCCATCTGCCGGATGTGTTCGTCAGCGAGGAAGTCACCACCTATTTTCCCGAGGATCGCTGCAAGCTTCACGTCCTCGCCCTGAACATCAGCGAGGCCCAGCACGAGATGATTCAGGCCGCCCGGGAGAACGTCTACGACCTGGTGGCTTATTTCCAGGAAGAAAACATCTGCCATGTCCTGGCCCATGCCCTCTATCCGGTAAACGATCGGCTCACCCCAGAGCATTTTGAAAAACTGCTGCTGCTCTTCAAGCATTTTGAGATGAACGGCTCCCGCAACGACGCGGCCAATCAGTGTCTCAAGATGATTCTCGGGACGCTCACCGCCGAAACCCTCGCGCGCCTGGCGGATCGGCACGGCATCACGCCCGGGTTTGACCAGCCGTGGATCAAGTCGATCACCGGCGGCTCGGATGATCACAGCGGGCTCACCATCGCCCGCACCTACACCGTGGCCGGCGGCGACGATACCGTTGAGAACCTCATCCGGCAGATCCGACTGGGAAACACCACGGTGGGAGGGATTCCTGCCACCCCGGAAACCCTGGCCCACAATCTATACGGCATCGCCTATCAATTTTATCGCGGAAAGGCCAGATTGAGCCGGCGGGCCGAAGACGACGTGCTCATGCGGTTTCTGGACGGCACGCTGAGCGGGAAGGAAGGGCGCCGCAACGGCACGCTCATGACACGGCTCGTCGACTTTTGGCAGAAGCGAAAGCACCGGCGCGTCAAGCACCCCTCGCCCTCGTCGCTGATGGAGATCCTGCAGGGCGAAACGCGGCGGTTGTTGGCTGCGGATCCTGAATTGGCGGCCATCACCGAAACAGGGGCCGTTGCAGGGGGCGATCCGGAGCAAGTCTGGTTCGATTTTGTCAACCGGCTGTCCAATCAAGTACTCTACCGCTTCGCCGATCCGCTGCTCAACCATCTGGTCGGCGCCAATGTCTTCAATATTTTCCAGACCCTTGGCGCCGCCGGCGGGCTGTACACCCTGTTGGCACCGTATTTTGTTGCCTACACCCTGTTTTCCCGAGACCGCTCACTCACCCGTCGGATGCGTAGACACTTCAATCTCTCGCCGGCGCCCGAAACCCGGTCCGAACGGTTTCTCACCGTGGCCCATTTCACGGACACCTATCACGAGGTCAACGGGGTTGCATTGACGTTGAAGCAGCAGGCGCGCGTGGCCGCGCGCCGGGGGAAAGACCTGGTCATGATCACCTGTTGGCCGGATGCCCCCGCCGACGCCGTGGAGAATATCAAAAACTTTGCACCCGTCGGCACCTTCGAGGTGCCCGAGTACCCGGAGCAGTGCATCTTCTATCCGCCGTTCCTGGAGATGATCCAGTACTGCTATGATCGTCAAGTGACTCACATTCACTGCGCGACGCCGGGCCCCATCGGGCTGGCGGGCCTGGCCATTGCCCACATCATGAAACTCCCCGTGACCGCCACCTACCATACCCAACTGCCCCAGTACGCCATGTTCCTTACCGGCGACAACGTCATCCAGGACCTCACTTGGCGCTACATGCTGTGGTTTTACGATCAGATGGACGTGGTCTATTCGCCCAGCGAGGCCACCCGCCGGGAGTTGGTGGACAAAGGCCTTCCCGATGAAAAGGTCCGCTGCTACCCGCGTGGCATCGATGTGGAGCGGTTTCATCCGAGGCGCCGAAACGGTGTGCTCCGCGACATTTACGGCATCAAGGAAGCATTGAATTTTCTGTATGTCGGCCGTGTGTCCAAGGAGAAAAATCTCCACCTCCTCGCCCAGGCGTTTCGATCCCTCACGGCGCACCACGAAGACATTCATCTCGTGGTGGTGGGCGAGGGCCCCTATCTGTCCGAGATGAAACGGCTGTCAGAGGGCCTTCCCGTCACCTTTACCGGATACTTATCCGGCGATCCCCTGGCAACGCTCTATGCCTCCTGCGATGTGTTTGTTTTCCCCAGCACCACCGACACCTTCGGCAACGTCGTCTTGGAGGCGCAGGCCTCGGGGCTTCCGGCCATCGTTTCCGACGCCGGCGGGCCGGTGGAAAACGTCGTTGACGGTGAAACGGCCCTGGTGGTTCCGGGCGGCGACGCGGGGGCACTCGTGCGTGCTATGGCAGCACTCGTCACGGATGCGGCGCTCCGCCGGCGCATGGGCCTCCGGGCCCGCACGCTAATGGCCGAGCGGGGATTCGACGGCGCTTTCATGGAAACCTGGGAAATGTTCAAATCCGTTCGTGTGGCACGGGAGCGCGCCCTGCCGCTCTCTGCTTGATGCCGTTGCGGCGAGGCCCCTTTCAATCCGCAGCCTGCGGTTTACACGGGGCGTCGTTGTCCGGCGTTGTCGCAGCCACAGCGGCGGGCGCAGGGCTGTAGTGGCACTGCTTTTATACGAAGTTAAATAGACAGCGTCCATCCATGAATACCCCTCCCCTGGTGGACGGGGAGTCCGGGAGAGGGAGCAAGAGGCTTCCCATGGATGGACACGGATGGGGTTATCTGGAGGCGACCGTGGAGAAGACTAAAAAAGCCATCAAAAAAGATCTGCTGAGCAAATTTCGTGAACAGTTCGAGAGCGACCAATACTGCCTGCCGGGGCTGTGGCTTGAGATGGGGTATAAAGAAACCTTGAAGGCAACGGAAGTGGCCACTTTTCAGCAGGCGGTGCGCGAACTGATTCGAACCGGCCTGGTCGAACCCCACGAAGGCGTCTTCGATACGCTTTGCCTGACCGACAAGGGCGCTGCGCTGATTTACTCCTGAAGGGCGGTTTGGCGCTGTATTCTTCGGTAGAAGCTGAAAGGGGGGACGATTGAACGCGGTTTTTCAATTGCTACGAGGGCGTTCACCGGGGCAGGTGGTGATTCAGGTCACCGATCATTGCAATGCCGCCTGCCCCCAGTGTGGAATGAACCGGAACGCCGGAGGACCGCGGCGGCATCTTTCCTGGGGATGTCTACGGCGTGTTCTCGACGCCGCCGCCGAAAATGGTGTTCAGGCAGTCTCGTTTACCGGGGGGGAGCCGTTCATGCGTCGACGTACCCTCATCGACGCGCTTCGCTGCGCATCCCGGCTGCGCTTTCCCTTTATTCGAACCGGCACCAATGGGTTTGTTTTTCAGAACGCCGACGCCCCCGGCTTTCACGACCGGATCTCGCGGTTGGCCGACGCGCTGGCCGAAACCCGGTTGCGCAATCTTTGGATCAGCATCGATTCGGCGCTGCCGGCGGTTCATGAATCCATGCGGGGGCTGCCAGGGGTGATCCGTGGCATCGAAAAGGCAATGCCCATATTCAACGACCGGGGCATTTATCCATCCGCCAATCTGGGGATCAACCGGAATATCGCCGGAGATTTTACCTCCGGATGTTTTCCCGATGCGTATCCCTCGGAATGCGCCTACATTGAGGATTTCCACCGACGTTTTGTCCATGCATTTCACCGATTTTACCGGTTTGTGGCCGACCTTGGCTTCACCATCGCCAACACCTGCTATCCCATGAGCGCCGATACCACTGAAGACAACGGAATGGCTCCTGTCTACGCGGCCTCATCGGCCGAGCGGCTGATCAGTTTCAGCCGGCGGGAAAAGGCAGCCCTCTTCAGGGCGTTGATGGATGTCGTTCCCCAGCACCGGTCGCGGCTGCGCATTTTTTCCCCCCTTTCAGGGCTGCATCACCTCGCCGCATCCTACGCGACGCATCGCCCCTCGCCATATCCTTGCCGCGGCGGAGTGGACTATTTTTTTATTTCCGCCAACGGTGCCGACACTTTTCCCTGTGGCTACCGGGGCGAGGAGAACCTCGGCGCTTACTGGCGCCTGCCGAAGCATGCTGGCGACGCATTCTGTGATCGGTGCGATTGGGAGTGTTTCAGGGATCCATCAGAAATGATGGGGCCGCTGCTTCACGACCTGCGCAATCCCTTTGGCGCCCCTGCACGGTTGCTGCGCGACAGGGAATTTTATCGGCTGTGGATGTCGGATCTGGCCTATTACGCCGCGGCGGATTTCTTCGATGGACGTCGTGCGCCCCGTCGCACCAGCCTTGAACGGTGGCGGCCGGACCATCCAACGGTCGAGGGCCCTCTGATGCCGGCCCTGCGTTGAGGCGCTGAGAAAACAATGACAAAAAAACAGGCGCCTGTTTCGGGCGCCTGTTTGGATTGGGATGCGCGGTGCGCTATCCCTGAAGGTACGACAGCAGCGGGAACACCATCACCAGCAGCAGCAGGAAGATGAGGATCCGGTCGATCAATTTGTCTTTACTGTCCATAAATGTCTACTCCACCGCTCTTTCAATGGGTGATTCTGGGCAAGACGATCCCCAGCCGTTTTGAACGCATGGGGTGCCATTGTCGGCGCCCTATTTATATCACCGGCTGGGGCGGGTCAAGCCTGATTGCAGCCCCAATGAAAAGCAGGCGTCGCCGGGTCAACGCATGAGGGTGGTTTGGGGCCGGGCCACGGTCTCGGGGCTTTTTTTGTAGAACCGGTCGAATGCCGCCACGGCATCTTTGAGGTTTTCGTGCCGGCTGACGGCAGCGTATAGGGCGTGGCCGAACCGGAAATTGGCGCAGTAATAGGACATGAACCGGTTGAACCGCCGCTGCGCCGCCGTCGGGGCGAAGTGCTGATCCAGCAGGCGGGCGTAATCGTGTGCGGTGGTGTGGTAGATCTCTTTCGGAAACTGCTTTCCGAATGACCATTGGGCGAACACCCAAGGCCTTGCCAGGGCCATGCGCCCCAACGCCACGCCGTCGCACGAGGTCTGCGTCATCATACGGCGGCAGTCTTCCGCACTGAACACATCGCCGTTACCGAATACCGGAATGGTCACCGCTGCTTTAATGGCGGCAATGTGTTCCCACCGGGGCGGACGGGTGCGGCGGTCCGGCGCCACCCGCGGGTGAAAGGTCAGGGCGTCGGCCCCGGCTGCTTCAAATCGCTTGGCCAACAGTACCGCCTGTTCGGGGCGATCCTCCCACCCGGTGCGGTATTTCACGAAAACGGGTATCTTGACCGCCGCCCGCACCGCCGCCACGATGGCCACGGCCAGATCAGGGGTTTTCAGCAGCGCCGCACCGGCGCCCCTTTTACAGACGGCGGCGACCGAGCAGCCGAAATTGATATCTACGCCAAAGAAACCCCTGTCGGCGATTTTTACGGCCGCGGCCGACATGGTATCCGGGTCGTTGTCGAATATCTGGCAGACCAGGTGGGCCAGCTCTTCCGTTCGCCACTGATAGCCCCCCCCCTGCCCTGGGACGTCGTGGCGGACGGCCCGCGCACCGTTCATTTCCGAAAAAAGCAGTCCGAAACCGCCGAATCCCGCCACCAGCTCACGAAACGCCATATTGCCCAGTTTTGACAACGGTGCGAGCACCAGGCGATTGGGTATCGTGCGGCTGCCAATCACCAGCGGACGATTGAGGGATTCGACAAACGGATCCGTCGGTGGGGGGGTGTCATCCATGGGTGAAAGAGGGGTTGATAGCAAACAGCGTCCCCTGAAGTGCCGAATTGCCTACTTGCTGCCCATTGCGGAAAAAAATGCTGCCGCGCCGGGGTGCAGCTTCAGGTTGACGTCCTTGCCGGAAAAGGGCTTCACGGATAAGCCGCTCAGTGCAGGGTGAGTGCTTTTCAGGCGGGACTGGTTTTGTTCCAGCACCGACATGATTGCCCGGCCGGTCGCCTCATCGAGACTCAGTGAAGCCACCAGAAAAATAGTGGTGCCGATAGCCTCGATGGCACTGCGCATTCCGGGATAGGTGTCTGCGGG
Source organism: uncultured Desulfobacterales bacterium (assembly GCA_964446485.1). Classification (GTDB taxonomy): domain Bacteria; phylum Desulfobacterota; class Desulfobacteria; order Desulfobacterales; family JBDRRP01; genus JBDRRP01. The sequence goes on from CAYUOU010000021.1 coordinate 16,097, forward strand.
AATCCGGATAATAGAAAAAGCGGGATGCGCTTCAGCCATGCGGATCATGTCCGCGTCCGCCGTTCCCACCGGAACCGCGCCGCAAAGGCCCATCAACTGCTCCAGCCGCGAATCCGGGTGGACGCCGACATGAAGCATCGCTTCGATGGAGCCATGGCAAAAGGCCATGGTATCCTGTGATTGCGTCGCCGGCAGTTCCTGGAAGACCTTAAAATCCTTTCTTGCCCAGCCTTTGGTTGCCATGATCAAGTCCATCGCACGGTGCTCGATCGACGCGGGTGCCCCGGCATTGATCCGCTTTCCGGCGATTTTCCCCACGCCATCGATTTGCGCTTCTTTTCGGGTCATCAGCAGCATGGGCAAGTCATAAAGCGGTAGCAAGATTCCCAGATTGTCGTATCGGATGTCCATGAATTTAAAATAGCCGGCATTGTGCGCCGCATCGTGAAGAAGTTTGGAGTCCACCAGCGCCAGATCCAGCGACCCCTCCTGTAGGTTGGTCAGGTTGTGGACGCCGTCAGGGGCCGGGACCACCTGGCAATTCCAACCGATGTCTGATCGGCCGATATCCCTGCAGAGGGCTCGGCCGGTGAAAAAGGAAAAACTCCCTACCCCCCCGGTCCCGACGAGGAGATCCGCCGCCGCCGGCATGGTCACTGAGCTCACCATGAGGATGGTGCAAAGCCGGATAAAATATCCAATTCGCCGAGGTTTGGCTATTTGTTGGCGATGCTGGCTGGCCATGAGTTCCCTCCCGAGTCGTGATCGGTGATACATTTGACGGTTCCGTAATAAGTCCGATATCTGCGTTACGCGTCATCCTTCGTCATGGCGGCGTACTGTAAGTACGCCGTATTCCTCAGGATTTGCAAGCCTTGATCTCGATCACCCGACGTATCCCTCGGATTGCACGTTGCGCAACTGCAGGACGCTGCAGTTGGCGTTTTCGGCAACCCGCTGGGAGCAGGAACGGCTGAAGACTTCGTTCATTTCTTGGTGGCGGTTGTGGTAGACGATAATGAGGTCGGCTCCCCACTTCTCAGCCACGCGGATGATTTCCTCCCAATTTTTTCCCACGCGAATGCTGTAGGTGTCCTTTGCGTCGCAATAATCGGCCATGAATTGCACCATGGCCTCGCGCACACGATTGGCGGCCGCCTGCCGCACCTCCTCGGGGACGAGAGATGCTACAATGGGCATGGAAAATCCGGGCATCACGGTCACCAGGTGAATTTCTGCGCCGCTAAATTCGGCGATGGCCTTGACTTTATTTACGACCTTTCCGGCGGTGTCCGGGTAGTCGATTTCTACTGGGACGAGAATTTTCTTAAACATGGCCTGCGCTCCCCGGTAAACTAAGGTATGGTTGACGGATGCGGTCGGTGGCCGCTGTCCGGCGAGTCGGTGAATATCATGGTGCCGCCGGATCTTCCGCCTGTCGAATGGCTTTAGCCGCCGACTGCCGCCGCCTTTCTCGAACGTTTTAGGCGGTTGTTTTGAACAATCCAGATCAGGGCATAAAGGACCAATGCCGGAATGTACACCCACTCCATGGTCGGCCGGTCGCTGGGCACCTGGACATTCAGAATTTCCTGATCGAAATCGATGCCGGCCTTTTCCGCCCGGCTGGCGAAAACCACATTATCGACCAGAATTTTGCCGTCCTCCTCGCGGGTTTCGATGCCGATGTCCGCCAGACGTTCCTTCCCCGCGGCTTCCTCCCCCACTTTGAGCATCAGCGTTTTTTTGTATGCCTTGCCGTTTAAGTCTTCCCCTTGAACTTCGATGCGCAGGCGCGAGTCGGGTTTCATGTCCGCCAGCATCGCCTCCAGTTTGGTGGGAGACTCCTCCATGAGCGGCGGATAGACCATATCCCACCAGAAACCGGGGCGAAATAGGGTGAAGGCCACCAAGAGCAGCGCGGCGGTCTCCCACAGGCGGCTTTTCGTTAAGAAGTAGCCCTGTGTGGCAGCCGCAAAGGCCAGCATGGCGGCCACCGCGGCAACGATCACCAGGATCAGGTGAAACCCGCCGTGCAATCCGATCATCAGCAGCTGGGTGTTGAAAATGAACATGAACGGCAGCACGGCGGTGCGGATGTCGTAGGTGAACCCCTGGATGCCGGTGCGTATCGGGTCGCCGCCGGATATGCCGGCGGCGGCAAAGGCGGCCAACCCCACGGGTGGCGTGTCGTCGGCCAGGATGCCGAAGTAAAAAACGAACAGGTGCACCGCGATAAGGGGCACGATGAGGCCGTTCTGGGCGCCCAGTTCCACGATGACCGGGGCCATGAGCGTGGAGACCACGATGTAGTTGGCCGTGGTGGGGAGCCCCATGCCTAAAATCAGGCTGATGACGGCGGTAAAGAGCAGAATCAGCATCAAGTTGCCGCCGGATATGAACTCGACGAATTCGGTCATGACGAGTCCGATGCCGGTGAGCGTCACGGTGCCCACGACAATGCCGGCGGCCGATGTGGCGACGCCGATCCCGATCATGTTGCGGGCGCCGTTGACGAAGCCGTTGATCATGTCGTTGAATCCCGTTTTAAACGCGAATTCTTCGCCCTTCATCTTTCGGAAAATGCCTTTCAACGGCCGCTGGGTGAGGACGATGAAGATCAGCAGCACCGTGGCCCAGTAGGCTGACAACGCCGGCGACAGGCGCTCCACCACCAGGCACCACATGAGCACCACGATGGGCAGCAGAAAATAATACCCCGCCTGGGCCGTGGGTCCCAATGGCGGCAATGCGTTGATCTCCTTGCTGGTGTCCAATTCGGGCACCCGACAGGCGAACTTGAGCAGCAGCAGGTAGGCGACGAACAGCAGCACGCAGACGATGTAGATGGTGGCCTTGCCGGCCACGGTCTTGATCCAGCCGAGGCCGAAATAGGTGACACCACCAACGATGATGATGAACAGGAAAGTCATCAGGCCCGTGAGCACCTTTTGCTGGAAAGTGGTGATCGCGGGTTTTTCCATCCCCTTTAGGCCCAATTTGCAGGCTTCCAGGTGAACGATGTAGACCAGCGCCACGTAGGAAATGATGGCCGGTAAAAAGGCGTGTTTGATGACCTCCACGTAGGAGATGCCCACGTATTCCACCATGAGAAAGGCGGCGGCCCCCATGACCGGCGGCATGAGCTGACCGTTGGTGGAGCAGGCCACTTCCACGGCGCCGGCCTTCTCCGCGGAGAATCCGACCTTTTTCATCAGCGGGATGGTGAAGGTGCCCGTGGTGACCACGTTGGCGATGGAAGAGCCGGAAACCAGGCCTGTCAGCCCGGAGGAGACCACGGCGGCCTTGGCCGGCCCCCCCCGCATGTGCCCCAACCCGGCAAAGGCGGTGCGAATGAAGTAATTGCCGGCACCGGCCGATTCCAGAAGGGCGCCGAAGAGAACGAACATGAACACCATGCCCGTGGACACCCCCAAGGCGACGCCGTAGACGCCCTCGGTGGTGAGCCAGTAGTGGGTCATGCCTTTGACAAAGCTGGCCCCCTTATGGGCGATGACAGAAGGCATGTGCGGGCCGGCGAAGGAATAGATAATGAAGACGGTGGCCACAACCATCAACGGTGGGCCCAGGGCGCGGCGGGTCGCTTCCAGGAGCATGATCAGCCCGATGCAGGCAACCACCAGGTCCAATTGGATCGGCGCGCCGGGGCGGTCTGACAGTTCCGCGTAAAACCAGAAAAAGTAGGATGCGCAAAAGGCGGCCACGAGGGCCATGACCCAGTCTTGGAACGGAATGTGGTCCCGCGGCGACGATTTGAAGGTGGGATAGGCCGTGTAGGACAAAAACATGGCAAAGGCCAGGTGAATGGCGCGGGCCTCGGTGTCGTTGAGTACGAAGAAATTAAACAAGAAGGGCAGCGGCGAGGCGTACCACAGTTGGAACAGCGTCCAGAGCAGGGGAACGTAGAACAGCACTTTTTTGGGAATCGCACCGGTGGGATTGCGGGCACCCGATTCGGTCTCGGCAACCAACTGGTTCGGGTCGATTTTTGCTACCCTCTTTTTTTGGGATTCGGTCATGGCGACGATCTCTCCTTCGCGGTGCGATGGGAAACTGCTTTTGCGAGACGACACGGCCGGGGGGCGCAAATGGCAGCCGCCTCGAAACTGTTGAGGAACACCTTGCTGCAGATTTGAAAGAGACAAGCGGCGCGTGCACGGTATTTTGCGGCGCACGCGCCTGAAAACACGGCTATTTAGACATCTGATGGGAGAGGGGCCGGGATGAGGGTGACGACCCACCGATAAGTAAAGATAATCTTATGTCGGCCCGGCCCGTCCCCTACCCTATCCCCTCCCGCTTGGGGAGGGGACTTATGGATGACTATTTAACAAGGCCGATTTCTTTGTAGTACTTATAAGCCCCGCCGTGCAGGGGCGCGGAAAGGCCGTCTTTGACCATTTCTTCTTTTTTCAGATTGGCAAATGCAGGATGCAGCTTCTTGAAGTCGTCGAAATTTTCGAAAACCGCCTTGACAATCTCGTAGATTATCTTGTCTGGAACCTTGGCGGAAGAGACGAAGGTCGCGCCAACGCCGAAGGTGGGCGTGTCGGTGTCGGTTCCCCGATACATGCCGCCGGGGATGATGGCTTTACGATAGTAGTCGTTTTGGGAAACCAGTTTGTCCACGGCCGAGCCGGTCACGCTGACGATCACCGCATCGCAAGAGGTGGTGGCCTCCTTGATGGAGCCGTTGGGGTGGCCGACGGTGTAGACCATGGCATCGATCTTATTGTCGCAAAGGGCACTGGCCTGCTCGGCTGCCTTCAGCTCGGATGCGAGTTTGAAATCGTCATTGGTCCACCCAAGGGCCTCCATGAGCACTTCCATGGTGCCGCGCTGGCCGGAGCCGGGGTTGCCGATGTTGACCCGCTTGCCCTTAAGCTGCATGAAGTCCTCTACGCCGGAGTCGGCGCGGCCAACCACCGTGAAAGGCTCGGGGTGAATTGAGAAAACCGCTCTGAGATCCTTGTCGGGCCCGGCATCGGCGAATTTGCTGGTGCCGTGATAGGCGTGGTACTGCCAGTCGGACTGAGCGACACCCATGTCCAGCTCGCCGGCGCGGATGGCGTTGAGGTTGTAGACGGATCCGCCGGTACTCTCAACGGAGCACCGGATGCCGTGTTCTTTACGGCCTTTGTTCACCAGGCGGGCAATGGCGCCGCCGGTGGGGTAGTAAACGCCGGTGACGCCGCCGGTACCGATGGTGACAAAGGTGGTTTTGGCCTGTGCCGGCTCAGGGCCGACGCCGATAAACAGTGAAAACGCAAACAAAACAGCAACCGCAATTGTCAATGCCTTTTTCATCTGAACCTCCCTCATCTGTTGGATTAACGGGTGAAAACCCCATGCGTCAACTGGCAACACGGGCGAACGTACATCCTGCACCCTGCATCAAGTTAACACAAGCACGCATAAATACGGATTTTTATTGTTACCATAATCTCACCGCCTCTGGCAACCGTTCGCAATTGCAATGCTGGGGTTTACGGGCGGCTATGGAGGCTATTTGGTGTGACCGGGAAGATCCCAGGTGGTGCAGGAGCCGCCCTGGCACTGGCGTGATTGGGAGGAAACCGGGGGGGAGGTGCTGCCGCTGGCACCCATGGCGAAATTGGTGGAACTCATCACGCGCTCGAAGGTTTCGGCGCCGCACTGGGGGCATTTGGCTTCAACGGTGTCATCGGAACCCATCTGCAGGAATTCAAACAATTCCTGGCAGGAGAGGCATCGGAATTCGAATATGGGCATTGCAGTTACCTCCCGATCATCTGGTTGCCGCCAGAGATATATGCAAGCCCCCGGGATGTCAACTTCGGGAGTTCAACTGGATCGTCTGTGGACGGTGGCGGGGCGCGACCTGCCTTCTTGGCCGGCGCCGGCCGATGCTTCAGACCCTGTCGCGGCGAACGAAGAAGCGGATGCTGGCGCCGGTGACCTGGCTTCGGCCGGTATAAAGGAAGGCGCCCACCCAGAGCAACTGAAGCAGGAGGATGGGCGCCGGTGCCCACAGTTGCTTCAGGCCGGCGGCAATATCCGGTGGGTTGGCGGCGGTGTTCGGAAGAACGATAGAAACGACCAAACCGTAAACGATGGCCGTTAGGCCCATGATCTGATAGGCGGAGATCTGGCGATCGCCCCGGTAGTCGCTGCGAAGAAATTCGGATAAAAAGCGCCACAACTGGGTGACCACCAATGAAAGAATCAGTGCGGCGACGGTGTGCCCGTAAAGCATGAGGGCCAGGGAGAGTACCCCGGTGCTGCAGTAAAGTACGGCCGTCATGGCCTGGACCGGCACCACTGGCGTTCCATCCAGCCGACTGGCGTAGGCGCACTTTTTGGTTTCGCCGTGAAAGACGAAATGACACTGGGCAAAGATCGGCTTCAATCCGCCCGGGAGCGAAGCCACCGGCCGGCCGTAGCAGCAGCCGAAGCTGATGCAGGCCAGGCGCCCGGCGCCTTCACCGAAGCTATAGGCGATGGCCGTCGCTGCCATGACCCCCAGCGGATCGATACCCTCGCCGGACACCCGGCCAACCGCCATCGCCACCCAGGGAACCACGACAATGCCGACAAAAGAAGCGCCTCCCACACTGAAGGTGTACCGCTTTTTCTCGACGATGCGGGCAGTGATCTTTGCCGCCGGCATGCAGATGCCCAGTACGGCGACTAAAATCAGGGCGCTGTCACCGAGACCGATCCCCATGGCACCGAGCAGCACCAGCGCCACGATGGATGCCAATATATAGGCGTTGGCATTGAGCAGCCCGTAATAAGTGAGATTGATGCCATCGAAGGCCCCGTCCGGGCTCTTTCGGGTGGGGATGGTGCCCACGAATTGCCAGCGTTCTTCCGGTAAATGGCGAAAACTCCAGGCAAACATCACTGCAATGGCCGCGGCCCAGGAGAAGATGAACACCAGATTGGTCATGACGTCGCCCTCCTTTTGGCGATCTGTGAACGAACGGAGACATCGGTTTCAATAAGGTCGGTGGAAAACGCCATGGCATAGCGGCTTGAAGCCCCCCGGCGATGCCGATTTTCCACGATGTCCGCATCAAAATGGATACGCTGCTTTTCGAAGATCAGCAGCACCGTGGAGCTGCCTGGCCTGAAGAGGCTTTTGGGCTGACCTTTTTTGAGCATCATGCCGGTTTTTGCAGGGACAGGGGCTGCGTAGCCGTCGGCGCTGTAGCATTGAACGATATCGCCGATCATCAGCGCGACGATTTCCACCATGGCCACCTTCCCGACGCCGGTGCCGTCCGGCGTGTCAGTGTCCAGGATCGTCACCACCCGACGGTTTTTGGACAACGGCGTGGCGAGGTGAATCACGGCGCCGGGATTGCAGGAGTGGTAGCGGCCGCCAACCTCGTAACTATCCAATACCTGACCGTCCACAGGGACGTGGTTGTAGTGATATTTGTCCGGGGTCAGGCGAAAGACGGCAAAGCTGCCGTGGCCGAAGGTATCGCACCACGTTGATTTATCTTTTCCGAGTAATTCTTCGATGCAGAAGAATTGCTCCTTGATGTGGATCAACGGGTGGTGCCCCAGGTTGCCCACGAGCATTTTGGCGTCCGCCGGGGCGACGACGGCATCCGGATTGGAGGGCATGGGCCGGCACTCCCAGTAGCGGATGCGGCGCTCGAATAGATCCCGGGCGGTTTGAAACCCCAGGGGATCATCCAGGCATTCTTCGGCGTCGATGCTCAAGCGGTGCATGAGGCGAAGGATGCGGCGGTGTGTGCCGGGCTTGTGCATGTCGTAGTTGAGATATCCCAGCAGGCGGGATGCCCGGGCGGAAGTGACCGCGTTGAACAGCCAGGGCGTGCGTTCCCTGACACGGCTGTAAAGTGCGGTGACAATGCCGTCGGCCACTAGGTCTTCGGTCACGATCCGGGAGGATTGGCGCTCAATGTATTGATGGGGTGTTTGACTCATGGGCGGCTTACCGTCTGGGCGTCGCGAAACGCTTTGTGGGTGATGAGGAGCGTGAGGCCGATGATGGTGGATAGGGTCGGCAGGGGAAGCGTCTCATCAAGGATGCCGCTGCGGTGCATGTCGATATACTGCCCGGCACCTCGACCATCCAGCAGTTGCATCAGGCTGTCGTTGTAATAGCCTTCCCGCCAGGTTTCCCAGGCGTCGAGATCGGCGGCATCGGCTGCCAGCTGATCCAGCGCCTCAGCCTTGTGTGCCCGTTTCAGGGTCTCCTGGTAAAAGCCTTCCGCGGCGCCGTTGAACGCGCTTGCCGAGAGGGACATGGCGTCTTTGGCACCCGCCCGATCCAGGATGCCCTTGATGAGCATTTGGGAGGCCCACGCCCCTTCGTCCGCCACGCGGTTGTCCAGGTCGGCCAGGGTGTCGGCAAGCCCCATGGCTTCCACGAGGTCGGCGGCGTCGGCACGAATCATGTTCACCAGTGTGCGGCGATAGTCCGCCACCGGAACGCGCACATAGCCTGCGTATCGTCGACTCAGCCGCGTGCCGGCCGCCTTCTCTACAATGTGCCGGATGAACCGGTTCTTGGTATCCTTGTGGATATAGACGGTGGGCAGCCCGATGGCCGAGGCAAAAACGATCTGGCGCCGCTCGCTTTCGATGAAGGGCGCATCCGGGATCGACAGGTGGGTCCAGGCTCCCGTCAATGCGTAGCGGTATGCCAGGGCGGCGATGAGGGTCTGTAAGTTCGCCGCATGGCGCAGGTCTGCGCCTGACTGGGTGAACTGGCTGTAGAACCGGGCTTCGAAGCCCGAGTACCCGTAACTGGCATAGGGCCGGTTGCGGATCATCAGGTAAAGCGGCATGGCGGCGTCGAAGACGCCGTTGGCGGCCAGATCGTTCTTGAGCCGCTGATCGTTCCCCAGCGTACCGTCCATGGCCGGGCTTTGCTCGGTGCTCAGAACGGCCACGAGGTAATCGATGATGCGGAAATCGGTGACCAGATCTCCCCGAAGACCAAATATCCGGCTGACGCCGCGGTCCAGCCATGTGGGGCCGAATGGGGTGATCGGGCGCCCGAAGCATCGGAGCGCGGCTTTTTTCTTCCACCGACGCCAGATCATTCGTAAATGGGTGAACTCCAGTTCATGGGGCAGAAATCCAAGCACCTTCTCCGGGTGAAAATCCTCGAAGTCGAACCGGTAGGGGGCGGCGCTGTAGGTGCCCACGAACAGCGGCAGGAAATGCTCCATGATCTTGAGCGTCAGGTCTCCCAGGGATTTTTCTTCGGCGGGGCCGAAACCGCTGCCCGCATCCGCCATGAGGCTGCCCAGCTTTTGGCTGCCCAGCGAAATATGGGTCCCGTTGTTGGCGAGACAGGTATTGGAGGTGTTCGGCAGGACGATCAAGTTGTTGGTGATGATGCCGGCCTCTTTGAGCTTGGCCACGGCGTTGAGCTGACTGCGGGAAAGGACCTGGTGGCAAAGGGCCATGTAGGCGTGCTTTTCTTCACCGCAGTCCCATCCCGACAGACAGGGGCTCATGAAGAGCTCCCGGTAGAAGGCATCCGATACCAGTTCGTTGAGCCGCTTTTGACGCAGCGGCGGCTGTGGCGAGGCGTAGAGCAGTGCCTCCTGGTGACTGGCTTTGAGGCCGAATTTTCGGTTGGCATACTGGACGAGCAGCTGGCTGAGCATATAGCGCCGTGAGGATTCGCGCACCAGCGCCTGCCCCATTCCGGTCTCAGGAGACATGACGACCGGTGAAAAAGACGTCACTTCCGGCGAGGTGTTGTCGTTGAGAAAGTGATTCAAGAGGCTGCTGCCGGTTTCGGCCACCAGCGCCGGCGCATCCGTCGCCGTGCTGACATCCGCTAGCGCCAGTTTGAGCAGATAACTGATGGGAACCCGCAGGGCCTTTTCACCCCCCATTCGGCAGTAGAAACGATGCACGTCCCGCCGCTGGCCGCATCCTGGATCGCATTTGTCGGCCAGAAGGTCCGCGTCAAGCACTTGTCGGGCCCCCTCGTTGAGCGAAGACACCGGCAGCCGCACCCAGCTGTTTTCCCAAACGCCATCGGCATTATCCGACAGGAATGCTTCTAGATCGGATACTTTGGAGGGGGATGTATCTCCGGTCGCGGCTTTCTTCAAGAGGTTGCCGTAGTAGCTGGACGCCTTGATGGTCCGGGGCAGGTCCACTGCGTCCGCATCCCCTCGAACGGCCGCCTGCCATTCGTTTTCCATCCCTGCGGTGGCATCGCCGGCCGAAAAAGGCAGACCCGCAGTGATCTTCGATGGATTTTCAGGAAGTTCCAACACTTGGCACAGGCGTTGGAGACCTTGCGTCTTCTGCGCTGACGGCAACAGCCGCAGTCGAGCGGCAGTGCTGGTGGGCATGTCACGGCCTCCTTCAGATCTGGGAAAGGAGTGTGTATTTAGAGTATTATCGGCGAGTTGTATTTGAAATGGATTAGGGGGGGGTTAGTATTTCATGCCGGTGATGAGTCCGGTGACACCGTTACTCCCATCGTTGCATAAACAAAATGGCATACAATTTTCAAAATACTGATATTCTTAAAAAACATAAGAAAGACCCTGTGTTTCCAGACGCAACCCCCGGTGAATTCATAGAATTGGTGGGTTAACTGCCATTTTGTTTACCCTCCGGCTTTTGCAATGTTGGGGTTACGGCAGGTGCCTGGCGCGGGAGATGGATGGTGAAAGTGCTGCCCTTGTTGACTTCGCTATCGACGCTGATGTGCCCGCCGTGGGCTTGGATGATGTGCTTGACGATGGCCAGTCCGAGACCGGTGCCGCCCATTTGTCGGCTGCGGGCTTTGTCCACCCGGTAGAAGCGTTCAAAGAGTCGCGGCAGGTGTTTCTTGGGAATACCGGGGCCGTCGTCTGAGATGGTCACCTGTACCTCGTTGGCCAAGACCTGGGTGCCGATGCGGATCTGCTGCCCGGAGGCGCTGTACTTAATGGCATTGTCAAGCAGGTTGACGGCGGCCTGTTCCAGAAGAGGACGGTCCGCCATGACGGTAATGTGAGGGTCGCCGGAAACATCAATGGTGATATTGCGGTATTCGGAGGTCTCACTGCAGATTTGCACGGCGGTCCGAATAATCTCCTTGAGTGGATGGCTTTGGAGCAAGAGGTCTTCCCCGCCGCTGTCACGCTCGATGCGGGAAAGCTGCATGAGGTCTTCGATGATGGCCGCCAGCCGGTTGACATGTTTTTCGATAATTTCCAGAAACCGCTGTGCGGCCGCCTCATCGTCCATGTCGGTGTGCCGCAGGGTTTCCACGAAACCCTTGATGGCGGTGAGCGGTGTCTTGATTTCGTGGGACACGTTGGCGGCAAAATCACGGCGCATGCTCTCCAGCCGGCGCAACTGGGTGACGTTGTTCATGACGATGAGGGCCCCGAGCTGGATGTCTGCGGCATCTTTGAGGGGGGAGTACCGTGTATAAATGATCTGTTCCTCGGGGGTGTAAAATGCGATGTCCGATTCGCACTTCTCACCGGTGCGAACGCATTTTTCAAGCAGGCTCTGAAATACCGTGTTGCGGATCAGTTCATGGAGCGGCCGGCCCTCCGACGTATCCGGGTCCAGGGAGAAAATCCGGTAGGCCCCGGCGTTGAGGCGGATGACTTTCTCATTCATGTCCACGGCAATGACACCCTCGATCATGCTGGACAGAATGGACTCGATTTCCTTGCTGCGGGACTCCGCTTGATGGATCTGTGAGGCGATTTCGGAGGCCACTTGATTCATGGTGCGCGCTAGGTCGGCCAGTTCCGCGGTATCGGGAATCGGCAGCGGCTGGTCGCGCTCGCCCTCGGCAAACCGTTTTGCACCGAGTATGATCTCTTCGATGGGGCGACTGATGCGGCGGGAGACAACCATGCTCAGCATGACGGCCAACACGGCCATAGCTATTCCGCCCAGCAGAATGCGCAGGCGAATAGCGCCGATCTTCTCATCGATGGCGCTCAGTGACAGGGCCGTACGAATGACGCCGGCAACGACCCCGTCGCCCTGCTGCAGGGGCAGGGCAACGTACATCATACGCTTTCGAAGCGTCCGGCTGTATCGGACGGCACTGCCCGTTTCTCCACGAAGTGCGGTGACGATTTCCGGTCGATTTGCGTGGTTTCCCATTTCTTGGGGGCGATGGGCTGAGTCGGCCAACACGACGCCGGACGGTGAGACCAGCGTGAGACGTGTTCCGGACAGCCGCCCTTGCGTGATGAACACCTGCTGCAGCGCAGGCATCGCTTCCGGTGAGATGGTCCTGGGGAGCTGGGGGGACAGCAGGTAGGCCTGTGCGGTAAGCTCCGCCCGGGTCTGCTCGAGGAGGAAATCTTCCATGGCCGTAGTGCTGTAGACGGTGGCACCGGCCAGCGCAACGGCGATGACGAAAAGGAACAGGGGAAAGAGGTGCCAGTACAAACGGCGACGGTGAATCATTGGGTTTCCTTGAAACGGTAGCCGACCCCTCGAACCGTTTCAATATAGGCGCTGCCCCGGGGGCCTAGTTTCTTTCGAAGTCCAACGATCTGGACGTCGACGGAGCGGTCGGTCACCGGATAGTCGTCGCCTCTCACGGCGTCGACGATCTGTGACCGTGTGAACACCCACCCGGGACGCCGCGCCAGGTAGTAGAGCACTTGAAACTCGGTGTAGGTAAGATCGACAGGCCGCGCATCGATGGTGACTTCCCGCCGGCCTGGGTGAATGACCAGATCGTGGATGTTGATGATGTCCTGGGCGTCGGTGATGGGTTCGGATCTGCGGCGCAACACAGCCTTGGTCCGGGCCACCAGAATGCGTGGGCTGAACGGCTTTGTGACGTAGTCGTCGGCGCCAAGCTCAAGACCGGTGACAATGTCGGCCTCTTCTCCCTTGGCGGAAAGAATGACGATGGGGACGTGCTGGTGCTTGCTGTCGGCCTTAAGGCGTCGGGTGACCTCCAGCCCGTCCATGCCTGGAAGCATCAGGTCGAGAATGATCAGATCAATGGATTCCGATCGCGCCAATTTCAGCGCCGCCTCCCCGGTGATCGCCGTAATGACGTTAAACCCTTCCCGGGTCAGGTTGAATTGTATCAACTCCAGGATGTCTTCTTCGTCATCGACGGCGAGAATGGTCTCTTTGCTCATTGGCTGCTTCCAGGTTTGTGATGGGGTTTGTGATGGGGTTTGTGATGGGCGTTTAAATTCCTGCAATCATGCTTATTATCGGCAGCGGCGCCAGCATTCCGGTCAGCACGGTATTCGAGCATTATCAGTGCACGATGAGTTCAGGGTTAGCCTTTCATTAGCAAGGGGGCAACCGCTTCAGATTCCCCCAGCACGCCTCAGGTTGTCAAGGTACCGGTCATCCGGGCCGGGAAACACCGGGTACGGCTTGTGTCTTGCTAAACAACCTTATTTTCTCTAAAATCCTTTTGCTATGGGATACGTATTCGATTTTGAAGATGCTCGCAATTATGCCAAATGGGCTGAGGACCCGGCAAACCGCCGGGTTTTGGATATGGAGGCGCAGCTCGTCATGGATGTCCTCCAGCCGGACCCCACCGACGCGGTGCTGGTCATTGGGTCCGGAACGGGGATTCGGCTCCTGCCCATGGTCGCGGCGGGGGTTTCCCTGACGGCCATCGATCCGTCGCCCTACATGTTGGATCTTCTGGCCGAACGCTATGGTAACTCGGTGGATCGCCACCGCGGCGTGGCCGAATCCCTGCCTTTTGAGGACAATGCCTTCAACCACGCCTGTTTTATCACAAGTCTGGAGTTCGTGGATGACACCCAAAAGGCGATTGCCGAAGCATGCCGGGTCGCCAAGGACCGCCTGTTCATCGGGTTTTTAAACCGATATGCCATCAAAAGCATGAAGCGCCGGGTTGAGGGTATGTTAAACCACAGCATTTACAACCGGGCGCAGTTTTTCAGCATCTGGCAGGTGAAACAGGGGATCCGGGCCGCCGCCGGGGATGTCCCCATGGAGTGGCGAACGGTCTGCCAGTTGCCTGACGTGTCCACCGCCTTCCATATGCGCCTGGAGCGTTCGAGCGTGTTCCAGAAGTGTCCCTTCGGAGCCTTTGCCGGCGTCGTGGCGGATCTGGTGCCGCGGTTTCGGACCCGGCTGTTGAAGCTGCGGCTGCCGACGAAGGCGGCCAAGACGGGAATCGTCCACGGTTAAATGACAATGGGGTTCATTGGGAGTTCCCATGGAAGCCTACCTGTATGATCGCCTTGAAAAATACCGTGTCCGTTGCCTACTTTGCAGCCATGGCTGCGTGATCGGCCCGGATGCCCGGGGCATCTGCGGGGTTCGAGAGAACCAGGGCGGCGCGCTGGTTTCTCTGGTTTACGGGCGCCTCATCGCCCGTCATGTGGATCCCATTGAGAAAAAACCGTTTTTCCATGTGGCACCGGGCAGCCGATCGTATTCCATTGCCACTGTGGGGTGCAATTTTGCCTGCCGTTTTTGCCAGAATGCGGATATCGCGCAGATGCCGGCAGACCAGCGCGGGCGCATTTCCGGAATGTCTGTCACGCCGGCGTCAGTGGTGGCCGGCGCCCTGGAAGCCGGCTGCCGCAGCATCGCCTACACCTACACCGAACCCACCGTGTTTTTTGAGTTCGCCCATGACACGGCGCGCCTGGCCAGCGCTGAGGGGCTGTTGAATGTGTTTGTCACCAACGGGTACATGAGTGCCGACGCCCTCGACATGATCGCCCCCTATCTGGACGCGGCCAACGTGGACCTGAAGGCCTTCGACGACGGGTTCTACCGGCGGCAGTGCGCCGCCAGGCTCAAACCCGTATTGGAAACACTGCAGCGCATGGTTGAAAAGGGGGTGTTGGTGGAGGTCACCACCCTCATCATTCCCGGACTCAATGACGATCCGGGGCAATTAACCCAACTGGCCCGGTTTCTCGCGGAAGCACTGGGGCCGGACACCCCATGGCACATCAGTCGTTTTCATCCGACCTATCGTCTTACCGACTGCCCCGCCACCCCGCCGGAGACCCTCTTTGCCGCAAAGGAGATCGGCCACGCGGCGGGGCTTCGCTACGTCTATACGGGAAATATCCCGGGCCGGGGCGGCGAGAGCACCCGGTGCTGGCAGTGCGGCGCCGTCGTCATTGAGCGTACGGGATTCACCATCGGAGACGTTCGTCTGAAAGACGGCGCCTGCATAGCGTGCGGCACCGCCATCGCCGGGACGGCGATGGCGCCTGCCGCCCCTTACCAATGACCACCGGACGAATGGCGGGTGCCGCAACGACGCCCGGCGGCCTCGATGCAGCGGCAGGGTTGAGGAAGAATTGCCGT
This sequence comes from uncultured Desulfobacterales bacterium, assembly GCA_964446485.1. GTDB lineage: Bacteria > Desulfobacterota > Desulfobacteria > Desulfobacterales > JBDRRP01 > JBDRRP01. The sequence goes on from CAYUOU010000021.1 coordinate 31,412, forward strand.
GCCCTGCGGTGGATCTGCACCAGCGTGCGCGGGTACTTGAGAACGGGTGGCGCCGACAAACACGTCAGGCGGTGGATGTTGCGCCACCGCCGGCTACTTTTTACCGTTTCATCAACCTTAACGTTGCAAGGTCTACTTCAAACCGGCCTCATTAAAGTATCTCATGGCGCCCGGGTGGATTTCTGCACTGAGCCCTTCCAGCATGCTTTCCTTGGTGATGACGGCATAGGCTGGATGAAGCGATTTAAGTTCTTCGAAGTTGTCAAATACTTCCTTCGTGACGGCATAGACCACGTCGTCCGCCGTTTTGGCCGAGGTGATGAGGGTGGCCTTGACACCGAAGGTTTCCACATCGCCCGCATTGACGGCACCGGGGTAGAGCTTGGCCGGGATCACTGATTTTGCATAATAGGGATACTTGCCCAAGAGGGCGTCGATGCCTGTGATGCTGGCAAAGCGCACCTTGCGGGCACCGGTGGTTGCCTCCCTGATGGCGCCGCTGGGGTGGCCTACGGTGTAGAAGAAGGCATCGATGCGGCCGTCCTGCAGCAGGCCGGGGGCTTCGGCGGCGTTGATGCTTTCAGCATTCAGGTCTGATTTGTAGTCGATGCCCACCGCTTCCAGGGCGTCGATGGCGTTCTGGCGCTGGCCGGATCCGGGGTTGCCGATATTGACGCGTTTTCCCTTGAGATTGAGGATGGAGTTGATGCCGGCATCCACGGCGGCGACCAGGCTCACCGACTCTGGATGGACGCTGAATACCGCTCGAAGATCCGCCTGCTTGCCTTTGTCTTTCCATTCGGCCAGACCGTTGATGGCCTGGTACTGCCGATCCGATTGCACCACGCCGAATTGAAGGTCACCCTCCATGACGGCGTTGACGTTGAAGACCGAACCCGGGGTGGACTCCACCGTACATCGGATGCCGTAGTGGTCTTTTTTCTGGTTGACGATTTTGGCAATGGCCCCGCCGGTGGGGTAGTAAACACCGGTAATGCCGCCGGTTCCGATGGTCACGAGAGTGGTTTTGGGCGCCTCCGGTGCCGCCGGCGCCGATGCTTTCTGTTCTTCGCTGCCACAACCCGGCAACAACGGGAAGGACATCAGCAGTGCCAATCCTAACGCCGCGAATTTTTTCATGGGGTGCATCCTCCCTCGAGTGTGGCATGCGAACAGCCGGTGGCAGTGACATACTCCAATCCTGCGACCGTCGCCGTGGTGTAAGGACCCCGCTGACGCAAACTCAGAAAAAAACGCTGGGGCGGCGGTCCACCATTGACGTCAATCGGTGAAAAACCATAACAAGCCGACATTTGAAAATCAAATGGTGAATGGCACCGAATGGAAATGCCGGATGATTCACTATCGTTCAATCATCGACGGCGGCCCGCGATGATGCGGCGCCGACCCCGGGTCAGTGTGGTGGTCCCGGTATACAACCGTGTCGCTTGGGTGTCTCGCGCACTGGATTCGGTATTGGGCCAGGATTATCCTGACCTCGAATTGATCGTGGTGGACGATGGCTCCACCGATGGCACCCACCGCAGGCTGGCCGCCTATGGAGACGCTATCCGCGTGGTGCGCCAGGGCAACCGGGGGGTCAGCGCGGCGCGGAACATCGGCGTGGCCAGTGCTTCAGGCGCGCTGATCGCCTTTCTTGATTCCGATGATTGCTGGCTACCCGGCAAGCTGGAGCGTCAAGTGGCCTTCATGACGGCTCGTCCAGACGTGCAGATTTGCCAAACAGAAGAAATTTGGATTCGCAACGGGGTTCGGGTCAACCCCCGCCGGCGCCACCGCAAACCGTCAGGGTGGATCTTCGAGCCGTCGCTGGCACTATGCCTCGTGAGTCCGTCGGCGGTAATGATGACGCGGGGGCTGTGGGATGAGATGGGGGGCTTCGACACGTCACTGCCGGCCTGTGAGGACTACGACCTGTGGCTGCGGGTGTCGGTCCGGTACCCCGTTCACCTGCTGCCCGAGCCCCTGATCGAAAAGCACGGCGGCCACCCGGACCAGCTCTCCCGGATGCCGGCATTGGATCGATATCGCATCCGGGCCATCTGCAAGGCCCTGGACCGCGGCGGCCTCTCAGCGGGCCAGCGCGCGGCGGCCGTGGACACGCTCCGCAGCAAGTGCACCGTCTATGCCGAGGGCTGTCGAAAACGGGGCCGTCTTGAGGAGGCCGATCGGATTGCGGCACTGCCGGACAAATACTCTCGCAGGGGCCCCTGGAAAGGCCGCTACACCATTCGCTGAATGTCGTCGGCCAGCTGTTTCAACCGTTTTTCCGACACCTTGACCGCCGTCCCAAGTTCCTGGGCGAACACCGACACCTTGAACTCTTCGATCATCCAGTAATAGTCTTCCAGCGCCGCGCGCTTCTCCTGGGTCGTACCGTGACTCAGAGCGTCGAGCATTTCCATGAGCCGGTGCTCGTGGCGGTCGACGATGCCGGCTTTCATCGCTTCTTTGGTCGGGTCCGACACGCCACGCCGGGCACGCATGGCGACGGCCGCCAGATACCGGGGCAGGTGCTCGAGGCGGCCGACGTCATACAAGCTTACAAATTGTGTCGACACCAACCGGTGCAGGTCTTTTTCCAGTCGATTCATGAGCGACAGGGCGCTGGGCTGGGAAGGATTGTCACGGCGCAGCGCGGCGAGCGCCGCCACCGTTTCGCTATGGGCGAGAACGATGCGATGGCAGTGGGCCAACACGTCCTGCCCCTGGTTCATGAAGGTCGGCCTTACCGCTGCTGCGTGATGATGAAAAGCTGCGGCGGTGCGCAGGTTTTTTGCAAACAGGGCGCGGAGCACCGTTTCCATGAGCTGCGTTTCCAGGAGGGCGGTACCGCCGAACGGCCGGGTCATGGCGGCAGTCAGTCCGGTCAACTTCAGGCGCTTTTTAAGAAATGCGAGATCTTTGCGGAACACCTCCCGGTACATGGCCAGCACACCCTTTGTATGGTCGGCCACGGCTTTCACCGGGTCGGCCAACAGGCGCACGGCGATACCGTCGTCTTCAGAAACCAGTGCCGGAAACACTGCCCAGCCCGTTTTGGCACCCGGAAGATCGATGCGTTCCGGCAGGTCGGGAAACGTCTCCGGCGTGACACCGTCGCGCTCCCATTGCCGTTTGAGGGCGGCGACGCGTGGCTCGGGAAGGGCGGGTCCGTCGTGGGTGCGTAAAACGGCGGCATCCCGGCTGGCGGCGATGGTATCGCCGTCCGGTCCGGCGATGGCGATACGCGCCCTAAGATGCTCCGGCAGCCGTTCGGGCTGCCAGGCGCTCGCCGGGATATCCACCCCGAACCGCTCTTTGATGAACTCGCTCAGCACTGCCGTCAGCGGACGGTCTGTCCGAGGAACCATTTCCCGGCTGATGATGTCCACATGGGTCGTCACCGGCACCAGGCGCCGACGGTAGTTTTTGGGAAGACGGCGAATCAGTTCGGCGATTTTTTCGGTTAACAGACCGGGAACCAGCCAGTCCATGGATTCCGGTGCGATGGTGGGGGCCACAGATGATGGCACGACGACGGTCACGCCGTCATCCGCCTTGCCGGGGTCGAATCGGTAACTGCAGGCCAGCGACTGCACTCCGGTGTCCAATTGGTCCGGATACCGGGCCAACTCATCGGGATCGGGGCGGTATCGCATCAGGTCCTCGGGCTGCATTCGCAGGAAATCATCTCCGCCGCGGGTGCGGATCATCCGCTTGAGGCGTCGCAGATCCCATACCGCCTTCAGACGAGCCCGATAGAAACGGGCCATTTCTTCATCGTTAACCAGCACATCCCGGCGTCGGATGCGGTGCTCAATATCTTCCAGTGACGCCATCAGTTCCTGGTTGTGAACCATAAAGGGCAGTGGTTGGCGGATGTCCCCCGATACCAGAGCGTCGCGAATAAAGATTTCGGTGGCCTGCTCAGGGTCCAGGCGGCCGAAGGGTATCCGGCGGCCGCTGACGATGACCAGGCCGAACAGCGTGACCTGTTCGTCTGCCACCACCTCCCCTCGGCTGCGCGCCCACCGGGGATGCTGGTGGGATTTTTTACACAGGCTGCCGCCCAGCGCTTCCAGCCATTGGGGGTCGATGCCGGCGCACACCCTGGCAAACAGCCGCGATGTTTCCACCATTTCGGCGGCCATGATCCAACGGGGGGCCCGGCTGAATAGGCCCGAGCCTGGAAACACCATGATTTCCCTTCCCCTGGCCGCGGTAAACAGGTTGCCCTCCTTTTTGAGGGCGATGTTGGACAGCAGGCCGCTCAGGACGGCACGGTGCAATTGTCCATATTGTTCGCTGAAGGCGGCATTGGCCTCCGATTGCACGGCGTCATGCTGGCCTGCTGAAGGCGGCGGCGTCTCCCACGGACCGGCATCCATGCCGGCTTCGGCGGCCATGGTCCGCAGTTGGTAAACCAGATCCCGCCATTCACGCATGCGCCGGTAGCTGATAAACTGCGCCCGGCACCACCGTTTCATCTCACCGGCGGTTCCGCCGATGCGATGGTAGGCCCGCCAGATGTTCAGCAATGTGACAAAATCCGACTGGGGATCGGCAAACGCCTGCTGGGCCGCGTCGGCCGCCTTTTCTTGCTCCGCCGGGCGTTCCCGGGGATCGGGGATGCTCAGAGCGGCGGCAATGATAACGACTTCGGGCAGGCAGCCCATCACCCGGGCCTCGATCATCATCCGCGAAAGGCGCGGGTCCACCGGAATTTGGGCCATGAGCCGGCCCTGGGGCGTCAGCCGGTATTCGTACTTGGGCCAGCTGCCGTCTTTTTTCGGTGGACGTTTCTCCAAAGCTCCCAGTTCCAAAAGGAGATCGATGCCATCCCGGATGCGCCGGGTGGCCGGTGGGTCAATGAAGGGAAAGGCGGCGGGATCCCCCAGGTTGAGGGCAATCATGCGCAATATCACATCGGCCAGGTTGGCCCTGAGAATCTCCGGCGGTGTGAACCGGGGCCGGGCGTCGTAGTCGTCCTCTGCGTAGAGGCGGATGCAGACGCCGTCTTCGACCCGGCCGCAGCGCCCCATGCGCTGGTCGGCGCTGCTTCTCGAGATGGGGCTCACCGGCAGGGCCGTGGTTCGCGATCGGGGGTTGTACTGGCTGATGCGGGCCAGGCCGGTATCGATGACATAGCGGATGCCGGGGATGGTAATGGAGGTTTCGGCAATGTTGGTGGCGACGATGATCTTCCTGCCTGGGGCCCGGCTGAACACCCGGGATTGGTCCGATCCCGAAAGACGGGCGAACAGGGGCATCACGCTGACATGGCGGTAGCGCCTGCCGTCAATCATCTCACAGGCGTCACGGATTCCCTGCTCCGTCGGCATGAAGATGAGCACGTCACCACGGGAGGTGCCGGTCATCAGTTCGTCCAGCACAGTGACCGCCGCTTCCACGTGGCCGGCTTCCGGGTCGCTCTCGGTGGCCACCGGCGGCTGGTAACGCACCGACACAGGAAACATGCGTCCGGAGACTTCGATGACCGGGGCCCCGTCAAAGGCGGCCGCGAACTTCTCCGTGTCGATGGTGGCGGAGGTGATGATCACACGGAGGTCACGCCGCCGTGCGGCGAGGGTTCTCAGCATGCCCAGGATAAAATCGATATTGAGGCTGCGCTCATGGGCTTCATCGACGATGAGGGTGTCATAGCGGTTGAGCCGGGGGTCTCCCTGGGCTTCACTGAGAAGAATGCCGTCGGTCATGATTTTAATGTAGGCCTGGGGTGACAGCTGCTCCTGGAAACGAATCTTGTAGCCCACCGCCGTGCCGGGGGCGACGCCAAGTTCTTCGGCGATGCGGTGGGCCACCGAGGTGGCGGCGATGCGGCGAGGTTGGGTGCAGCCGATGATGCCGTCGATGCCGCGGCCTGCCGCCAGGCAGTACTGAGGGATTTGTGTGGTCTTCCCCGATCCGGTCTCTCCGGCGATGATCACCACGGGGTGGCGGCGGATGGCGGCGATGATCTCCTGGCGTTTGCGGCGGATGGGCAATGCCGGCGGTGAAACGGGGCGCGGTCTTTTATCGATGCGGGCGCGCCGGCGTTTCACCGATTCCCGGGCCTGGCGGTTCAGTGCGGCCAGCTGCGGCATCAGGGCGGCGGTGTCACCGCCCTCGGTCAGCTCACGGCGGATGTTGTTGACCTGTCGCCCGATGCGCCGGCGGTCTTCAGGGAACGCGTGGGCGAGCAGGGCGGAGACTTTGTCTGGATGCAGGGGTGGCATGGGGCAACGGTGACTATGGTCTGCGGTTTGGGGTTGGCATGGCAGGTAACACTGCGCCGGTCCGAGGGATCACCCGACACCGAGAACGACCCTCGCCGTTGATGGGATCATCCGCCTTGCCATACGGCTAATGACGTGACCCTCGACTCCCTTGAAAAAGCCGGCGAAGGCGAATAGTATTGATTTCGCTATTGCCTGTCAATCGGCGGCGACAGTGCCGACAGGTTCATTGCCGACCTCGATCCCCTCAACCCTTTCACAGGAGTCTGTCATGCAATTTGTCGTCATCGGCGGCGATGCCGCCGGAATGAGTGCCGCCAGCCGTGCCAAGCGGCGAGCGCCGGACATGTCGGTGACGGTGCTCGAGCGGTCCCGGGACGTCTCTTACAGCGCCTGCGGGATGCCCTACAATATTGCGGATGCCCATCGAGAGATGGACGATCTCGTGGTTCGCACCGCCGACGCGTTTCGATCGAAGCAAGGGCTTGACGTGTTGACCGGTTACACGGTGACCCGTATCGATCCGGCAAGGGGCCGCGTTCACGGCCACCGGGATGACGGCGGTGCGTTTTCCTTTCCCTATGACCGACTCCTCATCGCCACCGGCGCCGCCCCCGTCAAACCGGCGTTAGACGGCATCGATCTCCCCGGAGTCATGGTGCTAAAAAGCCTGGCCGACGGGCGTGCCATCAAGACGGCCCTTGCCGACGGGGCGGTGCGCCGCGTCGCGATCATCGGCATGGGCTATATCGCCATGGAACTGTGTGAAGCCCTCGCGGCGCGCGGCATTGCGGTCGACATGATTAAGCCGGGGCCGGATCTGCTTCCCTGGATGGATCGGCGTCTTGCCGAAGTGGTGAATCAGACACTGCTTGCCAACCAGGTGGGCTGCTATCCCGGCACACTGCTGTCGGGGATTCGTCGTGAGGACGGCCGCCTGCATCTGTTGTCCGACAAGGGGCGCATTGAGGGGGACCTTGTCATCGCAGCAGTGGGCGTCACTCCGAACAGCAAACTGGCTGCGGATGCCGGTCTCAATTTGGGACCCGCGGGCGCCATCGCCGTGGGCGAGGACCTCATGACCTCCGAGCCGGCCATTTACGCTGCGGGTGATTGTGCCGACGCCTTTCATGTGGTGACCGGAGAGCGGGTCTGGATACCGCTGGCCCTGCGCGCCAACAGGGCCGGGTGGGCTGTGGCCGACAATGTCTGCGGAGAATTGAGCCGACTTGAAGGGGTGGTCGGCACGGCGGTGTTCAAGGTGTTTGACCTGGAGGTGGCGCGAACGGGACTCACTGTGTCCGAGGCAGTTGCCGCCGGTTTTGACCCTGCCTCGGTTACCATCACCACGCGCTCGCGGGCCCACGCCCATCCTGGCGCCGTGGACATTCACGTCCATGCCGTGGGCGACCGCGGCTCCGGGCGGCTGCTGGGGGTGCAAATGGTGGGCCGCGAAGGTGTTGCGCACCGGATCAACGCCGCCGCGGTGGCGCTTCATGCCAAAATGACCGTGGCGGCATTCGCCCAGAGCGATATGGCGTACGCCCCACCGTTTGGTCCGGTGTGGGATCCATTGCTGGTAATGGCCAATCAGCTGGCCAAAAAACTGTAACAGATGGAGGAAGCGATGCATCGACGATGGAAGGGTACGGGGATTGTCGTGGCCCTGATGGCCATGGTGATGGTGGCGTGTTCGGTCCAGCCGCCGAGCCGGATCACCAAAGAAAACTATGATCAGTTGAAGTTCGGCATGACCCTCGAATCGGTGACGGAGATCCTTGGCGCACCGCCATACCATTCCGCGCGCCTGGGGGTGCAGCAGTTTACATGGACGGACGGTGAGCGCCACATCCACGCCAAATTCATTGCCGGTCGCGCCATTTACTTTTCCAGCAAAGGGCTCGATGAAGCGACCCAACCGGCGGCGACAGGCAGCGCCGGGCATTGAGCCGGCGCCGCCCGGGCCAAGGAGGTGTCAATGAAGAGCTACCGCAAAGAACTGTGGTTTGATGTGCCCACCCGGCGGGCCTTTATCAACATCACGCCCCAGGTCGCCGAGTGCGTCAGAGAGAGCGGCGTCAACGAAGGGTTGGTACTGGTCAACGCCATGCACATTACCGCCTCGGTCTTCATCACGACTACGAGGTGTGGCTGGAAAAACTCGCACCCCACGCGCCGGTCTCCCAGTACCGCCGCAACGTCGGCGAAGACAATGCCGACGCCCACTTCGCCGCCGAATATCGACGACACCCCTTTGCGGTGGATCTCCTCGTGTTTGTATTTTTGAAGAAAATACGATACAGGGGAAAACCCGAGATTGGAGTAACACATAATTATGGAACCTATAGGGAGGAAAAAACACCCATGACCGATGAAGCGATTAAAATCGGAGGCAAGCGCGCCTCCACTTTCATGGACAAAGTCAAGGAGATTCTGCCTGAGGGCGGGAACCTGAACCTTTGTCTTACCTGCGGCGCCTGCTCGTCCGGCTGTCCGGCCACAGGGCTGGAGGGCATGGATCCCCGGAAGTTTCTCCGGATGGCGGCGCTGGGGATGGACGAAGAGGTCACCACGACACCGTGGGTATGGTGGTGCAGCATGTGCATGCGCTGCAACTACGTGTGCCCCATGGAGATCAACATCCCGCAGTTGGTGTTCAACGCGCGCAAAGCCTGGCCTCGGGAGACGCGACCCAAGGGGATCGTGGGCTCCTGCGACATGGCCATGAGGAATGAGACCTGCAGCGCCATGGGAGCTTCGGCGGAGGATTTCCAGTTTGTCGTCGAAGACGTCCTGGAGGAGTATCAGGAAGGTCAGCCGGAGTTTGCCGAGATGCAGGCACCCATTGATAAACAGGGCGCCATGTTCGTGCTGAACCAGAACTCCCGCGAACCGGTCACCGAACCCGACGAGATGGTGCCGTTGTGGAAAATTCTCCACCTGGTCGGCGCCGATTGGACCTACGCCTCCAAGGGCTGGGCCGCCGAGAACTACTGCATGTTCCTGGCCGATGACGAGAACTGGGAAAAGATCGTTCGCACCAAGGCCAATGCCGTGGATGAACTGGGGGCCAAGGTCTGGCTCAACACGGAGTGAGGGCACGAACTGTTCGCAGTCCGGGTCGGACTGCAAAAATACAAAATCGAGTACAAGTTCGAAATCAAGAGCATCATTCAACTCTATGCCCAGTGGATCAAAGAGGGCAAACTCAAGGTCAACTCCGATTGGAACAAAGACCGCAAGATCAAGTTCACGGTCCAGGACCCCTGCCAATTGGTCCGCAAATCCTTCGGTGACCCGGTGGCCGACGATCTGCGCTACGTGGTGAAGGCTGTTGTGGGTGAAGAAAACTTCATCGATATGACCCCCAACAAAAGCAACAATTACTGCTGCGGCGGCGGCGGCGGATTCCTCCAGTCAGGATATCCCGAAGAGCGACGCCAGTACGGTTCTCTTAAGGCCAAACAGATCCTGGACACGGGCGCCGCATACGCCATCACGCCCTGCCACAACTGCCACGCCCAGGTCCATGACCTGGCCGAGATCAACGAGCACGCCTGGCAGACCGTCCATCTGTGGACCCTCATCTGTCTGTCTTTGGGCATCCTCGGCCCCAAGGAGCGGGAATACCTGGGCGATGATTTGAAGGACGTGGATGTGTTTCACCCGGAGATGGACGAGTACTAGGTCATCTTCGGTCAATCGAAATGAAAGACCCGTCGGGGCACATGGCCGCGGCGGGTCTTTTTACTTATCGTACCAACGGACAAATGCTTCTATTTCGAACTTGGGGGTGCGGTAGGCGTTGATGGGATGGGCCGGGTCTTCATAGCCCATGGCCAGGCCGCAAACCAGGATGTCGGTTTCCGGGTAGCCCAGCGTCGATTTGACGATATCGGGGTACTCCCCCAATGCGGCCTGGGGGCAGGTGGCCAACCCTTCGGCCACCGCCGCCACCATCACCGATTGTAGAAAGAGTCCGCAGTCGATATAGGCGCTGATGCCCATCCCCGGTTGCATCAACAGAAACATCATCACCGGGGCATCGAAGGCGCGGTAGTTGGCCACCCACTGTTCGAGGCGTTGCTGGGTGTCGTCCCGGGTAATGCCCACCGCACCGTAAAGCATCAGACCGCATTCCTTGCGGCGCGATCGATAGGGCTCCACAAATTCCTTGGGGTAGTATTCGTAATCCATGCCCCCCTTGTCGCCGGCCTTAAAGGCGGCCTCCATTTTCTCCTGCAGCCGAATTTTGGCAGATCCGGAGACAAGGGCCACTTTCCAGGGACGGCAGTTGACCGCCGATGGCGAAAACCGCGCGGCGTCTAATATGCGGTGGAGCGTGTCTTTCGCTACCGGTTTATTCAGATAGGCGCGTACGGACTTGCGGGCTCTGATCGCTTCTTCCACAGGGTTCATCAAATATCTGTACACGAAGCGCTCCTATCGATCTAATGGGTTGCGGGTTGTTTTGACCTCTTGAGGCCGCGGGCGCCGGGGATGCCGTTGGGGCCGGAAGGATGCCCACTTCCTCGAGGTATTCTTTCTGAAATTGCTTCAACCGTATTATCGTCTCCTGAAGCGAACGGGGTCAGCGATTGCCGTTACCCGGCAGCCAGGTCGCCTGGCGGCACCGGGTGTCGCGGGTGAAAAAAAGCAGTACCAGCGCCACGGCCAGCCAGGCGATCATCATGGAAAAGCCGGTCTGATAGGCTTCCAGGCCGTACCGCCGGACGCCGGCATCCATAGTACCTGTCCATTTTTCATCCAGCACCCATCCCACGGCCGGCTGCAGCAGGGTGGGGCCTATCATGACGCCCATATTGATGACACCTGATACCGTGCCGGCCAGTCGCAACGGCACCGACTCCTTGGCATAGGCAAATGTAACGATCATACAGCCTGAGGCAAACCCGGTGACCAGCAGAATGGCTGTCAGCGCCCACACCGGCAGTCCGGGCAGGTAAACAATGACGGCCCAGCCGGCCAGAGTGACGGTACAGCCGGAAAGATAGAGGGGTTTTCGACGCCCCACCCGGTCGGACAGCCAGCCGAACACGGGTCCACCCACCGCCCAGGCCACCATCAGCGCCGAGGTCAGCGCTGCGGCCTGGCTGGTGGGCAGGCCGTAGTGGGTGGTGAGAAAAGGCACCCCCCACAATCCGGAAAACGTGAGCACGGCGCCAACAACGGCGCCGGGTATAAAGCAGAGCAGCAAGGTATTCGGATAGCGGAAAATCTCTCGAAGTCCACCGAGAATTGCGGCCCATGATCCCACTGACGGGTGGTCGTCCGAAGCCAGATACTCCTTGTATCCGCGTTCGCCGGGTGTGTCCCTGACATACTTCCAGATGGCGATGGCCACGGCCAGGGTCACCAGCGCCGATGCCAGGATGACGCTTCGCCAGCCGAATTGGACGCTCAGCAGGTGCAGGGGCGTTCCCGCCGCGACAGCCCCGATAATCCCGAAAAACAGGGCCATGCCGGTGACCATGGCGAACATCGCCGGCGGAAACCAGTTGGCGGCCAGTTTCAACAGGCCCACCCACGCCACGGCCACGGATCCGCCGATGAGCAGCCTTCCCAAACCGGCCAGAAGAAACGATGGTGACAGGGCGAAGATCACCGCTCCGGCGCCGGCCACGAGCGCCCCCAGGGAGAGGAGGCGACGCGGTCCCCAGGCATCAGCGATGATGCCCGTGGGGATCTGCATGGCGACGTAGCTGTAAAAATAGAAGGCAGAAAGATTGCCGAGTGCGGCGGCGTTGATGTGGAAATCCCGCATGAGGGCCTCGGTCATGACAGCCGGGGCCACCCGGTGAAAAAATCCCATGAGATAGAGCAGTGCGCCCAGGCCCCACATAAACCATGCTAAACGCAGCGGCGGTGGTGGTGGAGATGTCATTGGTGTGGCTCAGACCTCGCGTCGGTTAGTACCCAGGATCGATATCGGGACGGCGTTATCAGTCGGAGGGTAAATGGGATTCCATGCAGGTGGCGCATTTGTCAGGATCGACGGTCCGGGTTTTACAGAAATCCAGAAACGATTCTATCCAATGATCGCCCACCCGCGGGCAGACGCTCAGGTATTGCAGAAAGCAGCCCAGCCGTTTGCGGATGTCTTCGCTGATGGCGTGCTCCATCTTACAGGCGGCCTCATCGGCCAGGACGGGGTCTATGTGCAGAATTTTTTGGAGAAACTCGCGCAGCACTTCATGTTTTTTTTGGATGGCGCGCGCCAGGGATTTGCCCTTGGGTGTCAGGGTAACGAAGCTGTAGGGCTCGTAGTTGATGAGATCTTTTTCTTTTAGCACCTTCAGGGCGCCGCTGACAGACCCCTTCTGAACGCCAAGATTGTCGGCGATATCCTTGCCCCTGGCGACCTTGTTGGCCGATTCCAGCGCAAGAATCGCCTCCAAATAATTTTCCATATTTTCTGATAGTTGCAGGTCTTCAGCCATCGTTGCCCCTCCGAGTTGCCGCCACTATATCCGTGTCATACAAATTAAGTCAACGTGTAAAAAGTAAACATCATAAAATAATATATTGACAGGCAAATAAAGTTAGGATAGCCAAATCCTGAACATTCAACTGGAGATTCTCATGCCACGTATTGGATTAAGACAGATGCGCGTGAAGCAGTCGGGTATCGTTCGTGAGGTCAACGCCAACGGGGAACTGGGTCGCCGAATCCGCGATATGGGCCTGGTACCGGGAACACAAATCACCATCCAGGGCAGGGCTCCGTTGAGGGATCCGGTGGCTTTGCGCCTGATGGGGTTCACCCTAACGCTTAGAAACAACGAAGCGGATTATATCGAAGTGGAGGTTCAGTAACCATGGAAACCGCAACTTTGGCACTCGCCGGAAACCCAAACTCTGGAAAAACCACCCTTTTCAATTCATTCACCGGTGCCCGTCAGCACGTGTGCAACTACCCCGGTGTGACGGTGGAAAAAAAGGAAGGGCGGTATGTGCATAACGGTAAGCAGTTCAATATCGTGGACCTTCCCGGCACGTATTCCCTGACAGCCTATTCATTGGAAGAAGTTGTCGCGCGGGACTATCTGGTCAATGAAAAGCCGGCTGCGGTGATCAACATCATTGATGCCTCCAATTTGGAGCGGAACCTTTATCTTACCGTGCAGTTCATGGAGCTGGGCGCACCGATCATATTAGCCCTCAACATGATGGATGTGGCTAAAAACCGCGGCATCACTATCGATACGGAAAAACTCGGAAAACTGCTGGGAGTCCCCGTGGTTGCGACGATTGCGCGAAGGGGGCAGGGTAGAGAAGCGCTGGGTGAAGTGGCGGAGCGCCTTGTCGGAGATCGTGCGCCTGCAGCCGATTTGGCGATTTCCTACGGCAAAGATGTCGACGAAGCATTGGCCCAGATCACAGCGGTGATTTCCGAGGCTTCGTTTATGACGGATGTCTATCCGGCCAAGTGGGTGGCCCTGAAATATCTGGAAAAGGACGAACAGGTTCTTTCCAAAGGCCGGCAGACCGACAGTGCCGTATCCCGGCGAATCGAGTCACGGGTGGAACGGGTCGAAAAACACCTTCGGGCCACTGTCAACAGCACGCCGGAATTCGTCATCGCCGACCAGCGATACGGTTTTATCCGCTCAATCCTGAAGCAAGGTGTGGTGAGCGAAACAAACCGGCAGGACCGCCTGTATCTGTCTGATCGCATCGACCGGGTGCTCACTAACCAGTTCGCCGGCCCCCTGATTATGCTGGCGGTGATCTGGGGCCTTTACGAATTTACATTTACTTACAGTGAATTGCCGGTGAGCTGGCTGGAATCGTTTTTCGGATGGATGGGCGGGATCGCAGAAGCCAGTTTGCCTGAAGGACTGCTCAAATCTCTGATTATATCCGGAATTATCGATGGTGTCGGTGGTGTTCTCGGCTTCGTGCCGTTGATCATGTTCATGTTTCTGGGCATCTCGGTTCTGGATGACACCGGCTACATGGCCCGAATGGCATTCATGCTGGACAGGGTGTTTCGAATGTTCGGCCTTCACGGCGCCTCGGTGATGGCGTTTATCGTCTCGGGAGGAATCGCCGGCGGGTGCGCCGTCCCCGGCGTCATGGCCACAAGAACGCTCAAATCGCCCCGAGAGCGACTGGCGACGTTGCTCACCGTGCCCTTCATGAACTGCGGCGCCAAGCTGCCGGTGTTTGCCCTGCTGGTGGGGGCCTTTTTCGCCGCCAACCAGGCCATGGTGATGTTTTTCATTACTATCGGCGCCTGGGCCGGAGCACTCATCGTAGCCAAAGTGCTGCGGATGACGGTCATACGGGGTGAATCCACGCCTTTTGTCATGGAGCTGCCGCCGTACCGCCCACCCACCATCAAAGGCTTGCTGATTCACACCTGGGAACGCACCTGGCAGTATATCAAAAAGGCCGGGACCGTGATTCTCGGCATCTCGGTCATTTTGTGGGCCATGATGACGTTTCCCGGGCTTCCGGATGCCAATGTCGCCCGGTTCGAGGCGCAGAAAGGTGCCATCATGGCCGCGGCTGGGCAGGCCGTTGCAGCGGAGTTGAAGGTTGCCGGCGAATACACCGCGCTCAGTGATGCGGCCTCGGGCGTGCAGGTGCAATTGATGGGGGTCGACGCTGCCATGGCCGAAGCGACATTGAAAAACTCCCTCGCCGGCCGCATCGGCACGGCCCTGTCTTCGGTCACCCGGTTGGCAGGGTTCGACTGGCGCACCAACATTGCGCTGGTGGGCGGGTTTGCGGCCAAAGAAGTCGTGGTGTCTACACTGGGGACCGCCTATTCACTGGGAGAGGTCGATCCTGAAGAAACGGGCTCGTTGGGTGACAGGCTGGCTGCCGCACCGGGATGGGGGCCGTTGACCGCCATCAGTCTGATTATCTTTACCATGTTTTACGCGCCGTGCTTTGTGGCGGTGGTATGTATCGGCCGTGAGGCCGGTTCCTGGAAATGGGCGGCCTTTTCCATGGTATTTAATACCGCGCTGGCGTTTACGCTGGCCGTGGTGGTTTACCAGGTGGGTTCGCTGTTTTTTTAAACACTAAAAAAAGTCGATGGTCTGAGACATGGAACTATGGGTTATCATCATTATCGTGGGACTGGCTGCTGCGTACCTTGTCAAGAAAGCGGTGTCCGCGGCGAACCCCAAAGTAAAAAGTGCTTGCAGTTGCGGCTGCAGCGGTTGCAATGTCGCTGACAATTGTTCAGATTTCGACGGCGCCGTTTTGCCGCAGGTACCTGAAGATGAATAGGCGCTCAGATTGTTACCTGCCCTGTAATTGGTATGCGCATGACTCTCACCGAGTCCGGAAACGCAACCGTTTCGCCGATGGTCTTGGCTGCATCGATGTGCTCGATCTTGCCTCCGGCAAACGGATCCATGATGCGCAAAGAAACACATTATGCTATGGTGACGTAAAGCGGTTCACAAGCCATCTTAACCCACTATTGTAAAGAAAGGGGACAGATCCATGCGAAAACCAAGCGATTCCGCCGAAAGGTTGTCGGAGATGATCAAAAAGGCCATGGAGGACGGCAAATTAACCACAAAGGAACACAACCAGATCATGGCCATCGCTGACGAGGACGGCATCCTGGATAGCCAGGAGAAGCGGCTTCTGGCCGAACTTCAGGAAATGCTCGCCAACGGCACCATCAAGCGGGTGGCCCAATAACGGGCAGCGGGGTGCCTGCGGCAGTCGTGGCGCCATTTCCCCAAAAGAAAAGCAAGTGCACCGCCAGCGGAGCACTTGCTTTTTTGTTTCCTTCACAGACGGGCGCTGCTGAAACTGCATCGGGCCGCTGTCGTCGCAGCCAGGCTCAGGCGCCCTTGGTGAGCCGCACCGCGCAGACCTTGAATTCGGGGATGCCCGACACCGGGTCCAGGGCGGCATTGGTCAGTCGGTTGGCTGCCCCCTCGGCGAAGTGGAAGGGGATGAATACCGTTCCGTCGGTGGCTTTGTCGGAGATCTGCACCACGGCGGAGATGGCACCGCGGCGTGAGGCAATCTCCACGGATTCCCCGTCGGCGACCTGGTACCTGGCAGCATCGTTTTCCGACATTTCAACAAAGGATCCCGGTGCCCGATTGTTGATGCCGTCGGTCTTATTGGTCATGGTGCACGTGTGGTACTGGTAAAGCAGGCGCCCCGTGGTAAGGTACAGCGGGTAGGCGTCATCCACCACCTCGGCCGGATCCTGATGATCGATGGCGTGAAACATGCCCTTGCCGCGGGTGAACTGCTCAGCGTGGAGGATCGGCGTACCCGGGTGTTCCGGGGCGGGGCATGGCCAGTGAAGGCCCACCCCGTCGATGCGTGCGTAGGAAATGCCGCCGTAGGAGGGCGTGGTCCGGGCGATTTCCTCGAAGATGGCCTCGCTGTTGGCGTAGGTCATGTCGTAGCCCATGCGGCGGGCGATGTCGCAGGTGATTTCCCAGTCGTAGGGCACGTCCCCGGGAGGTTCCACGGCCTGGCGGATCCGCTGCACGCGGCGTTCGGTGTTTGAGAAGGTGCCGTCTTTTTCGGCAAAGCACCGTGATGGCAGCACCACGTCGGCAAGCTTCGCCGTTTCGGTGAGAAAGATATCCTGCACCACGAGAAAATCGAGGTGATTCAGGCAGTCTTCCGCGTGAGAGAGGTCCGGGTCGGAAACCATCGGGTTCTCGCCGATGACGTACAGGGCCTTGAGAATACCATCGTGGGCGGCCGGCAGCATTTTGGTGATCGTCATGCCCGGCGTGTCGGGGAGTCCGGTAACTCCCCAGGCAGTTTCCATTTTTTTCCGTGCATCGTCGCTGGTGACCGGTTGGTAGGCGGACAGCACATTGGGCAGCCCGCCCATGTCGCAGGCACCCTGGACGTTGTTCTGGCCGCGCAACGGGTTGACGCCGGTCCCTGGGCGCCCGATCTGGCCGCAGAGCATGGCCAGGTTGGCCAGGGACTTCACGTTGTCCGTCCCGCTGGTGTGCTGGGTGATGCCCATGCAATAGCAGATGCTGGCCGCGTTGGCCGTGGCATAAAGGCGGGCCACCGTTTCGATCTGGTCTGCAGCGATGCCGGTGATCGCTTCCACGTGCGCCGGCGTGTATTTGGCCACGGTGTCTCTGAGCGCTTCGAAATTCTCAGTGCGCTCTGCCACGAAACCCTTGTTGTAAAGCTCCTCACGGATGATGACATGCATCATGCCGTTGATCCAGGCGACATCGGTGCCCAGGTTCTGACGCAGGTAGCAGTCGGCCATTTCGGCCAGCTTGATGCGGCGTGGGTCCACCACGATGAGGGTGGTGTCCTTGAACTTCTTGGCCCGCTTGATAACGCTGGAGAGCACCGGATGGTTCTCGGTGGTGTTGGACCCGGTCACCAGGATCACGTCGGCATCGCCGATATCGGCGATGGTGTTGGTCATTGCTCCGCTTCCGAATGCTGCGGCCAGACCGGCCACGGTGGAGCTATGTCAGAGCCGGGCGCAATGGTCGATGTTGTTCGTCTTGAGCACCCCCCGCGTGAATTTATGGGCGATATAGTTCTCCTCGTTGCTGATGCGGGCCGACGTCAGTACGCCGAGGGCGTCGCCGCCGTGAGCGTTTTTGATTTCCATGAAGGTGTTGGCGACCCGGTCCAGGGCTTCCTCCCAGGTGGCTTCCACCAACTCGCCGTCTTTTCTTACCAGCGGTGTAGTGAGCCGCTCGGTTGAATGAATGAAATGGTAGCCGAAGCGCCCCTTGACGCAGAGGCTGCCCTGATTGGGGGGGGTATCTTCGGCACCGGTGACCTTGACCACCTGGTTGTCTTTCACATGGAGATCCAGCTGGCAGCCCACACCGCAGTAGCTGCAGGTGGTGCGCACCTTACGAGTGTCCCACTGGCGCACGGTGTAGCGGACGTCTTTTTCCACCAGGGCGCCCACCGGGCAGGCCTGGACGCATTCGCCGCAGAAAACGCAGTCGGAATCTTTGAGCGGCCGGTCCCCGGCGGCGATAATCTTGGCCTCCGCCCCCCGGTATCCGAAACTGATGGCATTGTTGACTTGAACGTCATTGCAGGCCTGGACACAGCGGCCGCATTGGATGCAGCGAGAAAAATCCCGCACGATGAACGGGTTCACCGTCTCCATGGGATATCGGATCTGCGTCGCCGGAAACCGTTCTCCGTTGACCTGGTAGCGATAGGCGAGATCCTGAAGGCGGCAGTCGCCCCAGACCGGGCACAATTCGTCGCTGCCGTCGGCGCCCTGGACCCGCAGTTGAAAGCCGGTCCAATCGTTCCCGTCCGATCCTCTGACGGCGCAGTTGTGGTTGCCGGAGGAAAGCATCAGTTCGATGATGACTTTGCGCGATGCCACAACGGCCGGGGATTCGGTGCGGACGACCATGCCCTTGGCCGCCGGTGTTGAACAGGAAGCCAGCAGGCTTCGGGCGCCCGTCACCTCCACCACGCAAATGCGGCAGGCCCCGGTGGGAGTGGCCCCTTTCAAATGGCATAAGGTCGGCACATCGACACTGTTGCGGCGGCAGACTTCCAGGATCGTTTCGCCGGGAGAGAAGGTGAACTCGTTCCCATTGATCGTAATGATGGGGTTTTCGCTCATGCTCGGGATCCGTTTCCTTGTGGGTGGGTTGGTCGCAGAAGAACGTGGCAGTTATAGGGGAGGCGCCGGTTTTTGTCAATCCGACGGGGTATCTTGAAGCAGCATCGGGGCGGCAAAAATTTTTCTGGCAATCACCGCGCCGACAATGGCCCCGGCGGCATCTGCAGCCACGTCCAGCCATTCCGGGGAACGGCCGGGAACAAAGGATTGATGAACCTCATCGCTGATGCCGTAGAGCACGGTGAAAGCAATGCTGAAGACAGCCCTTTTGACAGGGGTGTTTTTGCTGGGATGGGGGCCAAGGGCCCTGTAAAAAAGGATGGCCATGACGGCATAGGCCGCCATGTGCAGCAGCTTGTCAGACAGGTAGAATGTCGGCATCTCCTCGGGGGTGGAGAAGGACGACTGGAGAAAGATGGCCAGGCAGTAACCCCCCACCGGCCCCCAGTAAACCAGGAGCCGGCGGGTATTTTCGGTGGTAGCCATGTTGGTGCTCAGGAGAAGATGTCGCCGCTGAGGGCGCGGACGGCCACGTGTGCCGTCACTTTATCGGCAAACTGAGTCGTCGCGATGCCGTGGTGCACCGTGCCGTCCAGGGTGCGCACGGAGAGGGTGCCGGCCTCCTTTTCGCGGTTGCCGATGGTGACGATGAAGGGAATGTTCTTCAACTGGGCGTCTCGCACCTTGCGATTGAGGCTTTCCGCGCGGTCGTCCACCGTCACCCGCAGGCCGCAGGCCCTGAGCGTCTGCCGAACCGTTTCGGCATGGGCGACGAGGTCGTCGTTGATGGGCAGCAGGGTCACTTGGATCGGGGCCATCCACAGGGGGAACTTGCCGGCGAAATGTTCGGTGAGAATGCCCAGGAACCGCTCTATGGATCCGAACACCGTTCTGTGGACCATGATGGGGCGGTGCCGCTCGTTGTCCTGGCCGATGTAGTTCAGGTCGAAGCGCTCGGGCAGGCTCATGTCCAGTTGGACCGTGCCGCACTGCCAGGTGCGGCCCAGGGCATCTTTGATGTGAAAGTCGATCTTGGGGCCGTAAAAGGCGCCGTCCCCTTCGTTGATGACGTATTCCTTCCCATAGGCTTTCAGTGCCGATTCCAATCCGTTGGTGGCGGTTTCCCACTGCTCGTCGGTGCCGATGGACTTCTCCGGCCGCGTGGAGAGTTCCAGATTGAAATCGAGGCCGAAGGTGGCGTACATGCGCTGCTCCAGATGGAGAAGATCGAGAATCTCGTCCTGGATCTGATCCGGCGTCATGAAGATGTGGGCATCGTCCTGGTGGAAGGAGCGTACCCTGAACAGGCCGTTTAAAACGCCGCTCATTTCGTGGCGGTGTACCAGACCGATTTCAGCCTGTCGCAGCGGCAGGTCCCGATAAGAGTGCAGCGTCGATTTGTAAAGGAGCATGCCGCCCGGGCAGTTCATGGGCTTGATGGCGTATTCCTGCTCGTCGATTTCAGACGTGTACATGTTTTCACGGTAATTTTCCCAATGCCCGCTGCGCTCCCACAGGTTGCGATTGAGCATGATGGGGGTTTTGGTCTCCACATAATTGGCTGCCAGGTGCTCCTCCCGCCAGTAGTCCAGCAGGCAGTTCCACAGGACCATGCCCTTGGCATGGAAAAAGGCCATCCCCGGCGCCTCGTCGTGAAAACTGAACAGCTCCAGCGCCGTACCGATTTTACGGTGATTGCGCTTTTTGGCCTCCTCGAGAAAGTTCAGGTGTGCCTTGAGTTCCTTTTTGTCGAAGAACGCCGTGCCATAGATTCGCTGAAGCTGCGCCTTGCTCTGGTCGGCCCGCCAGTAGGCCCCGGAGACCCGCATGAGCTTGAATGCCTTGATGAATCCCGTGTGGGGCAGGTGCGGCCCGCGGCATAGGTCGGTGAAATCCCCGTGCTCGTAGAAGCTGATGGTGCCGTCTTCCAGGTCGCCGATCATCTCCAATTTATAGGGCTCATCCTCGTAGAACGCCTCGGCCTCGGCTTTGCTGACCTCACGCCGGATAAACGGCAGCTTGGCGTTGACCGCCTTTTTCATCTCCGCCTCGATGCGGGCGAAGTCTTCTTCCGAGAGCGGCTCCATGTCGATGTCGTAGTAAAATCCCTCTTCCACGGCGGGGCCGATGGTGAGTTTGGCATCTTTATAAAGGTGCAAAATGGCCTGGGCCATGACATGGGCCGCACTGTGGCGCAGAATTTCCGTAGCTTCCGGGTCACCGGTGGTAATGAGGCGGACGGCAGCGTCGTGCTCGATTTCACGGCTGAGGTCGGTCGTCGTGCCGTCCACGGATATGGCGACGGTATTGCGTGCCAGCCCTTCTGAGATGCTTTTAGCGACGTCCAGGCCCGTGGGGGTGGACTCAAAACGCTTTATGCTTCCATCGGGAAGTGTTATGTTGATCATGTCACCGTCCAGAGGTTGGATGAGGTCCATGCCACCGGCCGCGTTGGGATGCCATCGCGGCCGCAATGCTGTAAAAAAAGGAAACTATGGGAACACTTGGCACCGGTCAAGGGAAAACTGGCGCCGCCACGGAAGACCACCCCTGGCCTATGACCATCGACTACGAGTTCATCGATACCCCCGAGGCCCTGCATCGGCTGGCCCGTCGCCTCGCCCTCCGGCCCGTCATTGCCGTGGATTTGGAAGCCGACTCCATGCACCATTTTCACGAGAAGGTTTGCCTGCTTCAGTTGGCCGGCGATGGCGTCAACGCCGTGGTGGACACTCTGGCCGTGCCGGATTTGGCCTCGCTGGCGGCAGTCTTCGCCGATGCCGATACCCGAAAGGTTTTTCACGGGGCTGACTACGATGTCCGCTCCCTGTACCGGGATTTCGGAATTGAGATCCACAATCTTTTCGATACCCAGGTGGCGTCGGTGTTCACCGGGCGGACCGAAACCGGGTTGGATGCGGTGGTGTCGCATTTTTTCGACGTCCGTTTGGACAAGCGCTTTCAAAAGAGGGATTGGGCCATGCGGCCCCTGCCCGACGAGATGGTGGCCTATGCCGCCTCGGACGCCATCTACTTGATTTCCCTGGCCGAAAAACTCATCACCGAACTCGAGACCCTGGGGCGGCTGGAGTGGGTGTTGGAGGAATGCCGGCTGCTGAGCCAGGTGCGGCCCGACACCGGAGACCCTCAGCCATTGTTTCTCAAATGCAAGGGCGCGGGCACCCTGGACCGCCGCAGTCTGGCCGTCCTCGAGGGACTGCTCCACTACCGCAAGGCCATGGCCGAAAAAAAGGACCGCCCCCCCTTCAAGGTGATGTCCACTCAGAGCCTATTGAAGATTGCGGCGGCCAAGCCTCTGGATCTCACCGCGCTGGATGCCATGAAGGCCATCAGCGATCGGCAGATGAACCGCCTGGGGCAGGGGTTGGTTGCTGCGGTGAAGGCGGCCATGAAACTGCCGGCCTCGGCGCTGCCCAGTTATCCTCGGAAACGGGCGCCGCGGCTTCCCCGCATGGCTCCGGAGCGGATCCGGCGGATAAAGCTGTGGCGCGACGCCGAAGCGGAGCGACTGGGACTGGATCCTTCCGTCGTGTTCACCAAAGCCCAAATTACCGAAGTCGCCGTCCTCAATCCCGCCACGGCCGATGATCTAAAACGCTGCGAGCTCCTCAAGCAGTGGCAGATCGATGCATTTGGAAAGGACATGGTCGCAGCCATGGCGAAACGCCCCCGGGGGAAACGGTGAACGCCGGGGGCGTATCATTCCCGTCGGGCGGGTTGACCCTTTACGGGCGATACCGGCCGGGGGCCGGCGACCGGGGCGTGGTGGTGACCCATCCGCACCCGCTGTATGGCGGCGACATGAACAACCCCGTGGTGGAGACCGTTGAGGCCGCGTATCATCGGGCGGGCTACGCGACCCTGCGTTTCAATTTCAGGGGCGTGGGGCGAAGCATGGGACAATTTGACGACGGACGCGGAGAAACCACCGACCTTGCGGCAGCCGTGAACTGGCTGGCCGCGCAGGGCGTTGGCGCCGTCAGCCTGGCCGGCTACTCATTCGGCGCCTGGGTCATGGCCCGGTTGGCGGATGCACCGCATGTGGTCGATCACATGATCATGATCAGCCCGCCCGTGGCGTTCATGGATTTTTCCACCGTGGCGCGCCTGCCAAACCTGGCGCTGGTGGTCACCGGCCGCCTGGACACTTTTGCACCGCCTGCCCTTGTCAAATCCCATCTCGCCGAATGGAACTCCGCCTGCGCTTACCAAGAGCTTCCCCATGCCGATCACTTCTACTGGGGCCAGTTCGATGAACTGAGCGCCGTCATTTCAAAGTTCATTTTAGGGGACATCCTATATTGCCCCTGTCAACATTTTTTATTATTGATGTAATA
>CAYUOU010000022.1:0-52843 GCA_964446485.1 uncultured Desulfobacterales bacterium
CGAACATTTTACGAAATCGTCCTTTTTGCTACTTTTTACCGTTTCATCAATAGTGATCACTGTACTTCTTGAAACTTTCGCAGGGATAATCGGTCCCTTGCCATCGGCGCCCCCCGAGGGGGGGCGCCACCAGCGGCGATCAAGTCAGCAAGAGGTGACAACTACCCCGACGACACAGGGGGGAAAGGCTTGTGCGGGGCGCGGTGGCAGGTGAGGGGAGACCAGGAATTTTTGTTCCTAGAGGTATGAAGATTCGACAAGGCCCTAAGGTGTTTATCGTCCATCTGCAATATTTAGCAGACTGTCAGCAATACTCAAGACTAGATCTGCGGAGGGGTACACAAATACCACTGGTATTTCAGGAAATTGAAATTCTAGGGGCGTTATATGTCCCCCATCTCCCCTGCCGGGTCATATCTCCTGCCAAACCGGATGCCGCTTTTCGAAAAAGGCCTTCACCCCCTCCTTGGCGTCATCGGTGGAGCAAAGGCGCGCGAAGGCCTCGTTCATGAGGGCAAACTGCTTTTCGTAGGGCAGGTCCTCGGCGGCGTAAAAGGCGGTCTTGGCGATCCGGACGGCAACGGGGCTTTTCTTTGCCAGTTCCCTGGCCCACTTGAGGGCTTCGGCGTCCAGGTCGGCCTTGGGGACGATCCGGTTGACCAGACCCAGGGCCCGGGCCTCTTCGGCCGGGATGAGGTCGCCGTAGAGCAGCAGTTCCAGGGCTTTTTTACGTCCCACGCACCGGCTCACCGGGATCACCGGCCCCACGCAGTTGAGCCCCACGTTGATGGCCGTGAGCCCCATGCGGGCGTTGTCGGCGGCGATGACCAGGTCCGCGGCGGCCACCAGTCCCATGCCGTTGGCGGCGGCCACCCCTTGGAGCTGGGCGATCACCGGCTTTTTCATGGCCGATATGGCCATGAGGGGCCGCTCCATCCGCTCGATCCACTCGCGGTACTGGAGGGTGGTTTTGCCTTCCAGTTCGTTGACGTCGATGCCGGCACAGAAGGCTTTGCCGGACCCTTTGAGCAGCACCACACGGACCGTCGGGTCGGCATCCACGGCCATCAGGGCGTCGTAGAGTTCGCCGGCCATTTGACTGTCGAAGGTGTTCAACTGCTCGGGGCGGTTTAGTGTAATGGCAGCAACGAACGCATCATCGATGTCAACGATCACTTTTTCATAAGCCATGTGCGCGTCTCCTGTATTCCATGCCGATCGATGGGTAGGAACCATAACAAGACAATTCGATGCTACCGGTTACAGGCAAGGAGAAAAGATGTCAACCGGCGCCAAGCGCCGGACGCGCTCATAGCCGTTGTTGATTGAATCCAATCCAGTTGACCGCGTAAAGATCTTTTCTGCGGCTATCCAGGTTGCGGACGCTGCCGTGTTTGCGGAGTTCTTTGAGCAGATCCAAATCGAGATCGGCCAGCATTCTGGAGAGTTCCGGAGATTCCGCGTCATGGCGTCGGTGCGGATTTAAAAAAACCTGCGGGGCTTGACGGAGATCCAGTTGATCTGATTGAACCATCATGGCGGTGTCATCACCTGCGAGGCGTTGCCACCCAGCTTGCCGGGGAGAGATCGTTGACCATTTCTGCGAATGATCGACCATGAATGGAGACACGTCCATGGCACCCAGTCTGAAAAATCGAAGCCTTGTCAAATTACTGGACTTTTCACCTGACGAGATCCGCCATCTGCTTGACCTCTCGACACGTCTCAAAAAGGCGCGCCGTGAACACACCGAAACGCAGCAGCTCAAGGGAAAAAGAATCGTTCTGATTTTCGAGAAGGCCTCCACGCGCACCCGATGCGCATTCGAGACAGCGGCCTTCGACCAAGGGGCCCGGATCACGTACCTCGATCCCACGGGATCGCAACTAGGCGCCAAAGAATCCATCAAGGACACCGCCCGCGTATTGGGTCGCATGTACGACGGCATCGAATACCGGGGGTTTGCTCAGGAGCGGGTGGAAATCCTCGCCGCCCATGCCGGGGTCCCGGTATGGAACGGCCTCACCGACGAATTTCACCCCACCCAGGTGCTGGCCGACCTGCTGACCATGATGGAACATTGCCCCAAGCCACTATCGGAAATGTCGCTGGCCTATTTGGGAGACGCACGAAACAACATGGGCAATTCACTGATGGTGGGCTCGGCCCTTATGGGCATCGACTTTCGTGCGGTGGCGCCGCCATCGCTTCAGCCGGACCTGAAATTGGTGTCACGGGTGAAGCCCATCGCGGAGAAAAACGGCGCGGTCATCACGCTCACCGACGACGTCGCCACCGGTGTGCGGGGTTGTGACTTTCTTTACACGGACGTATGGGTCTCAATGGGTGAGGCGGAATCCGTGTGGGCAGAGCGCATCGACCTACTGAAGCCTTACCAGGTCAACGATGCCGTCGTGGCGCAAACCGGGAACCCTGAGGTAAAGTTTCTTCACTGCCTTCCCGCCTTTCACAACCGGGAGACCCAAGTGGGAGAGGCGATCTTTCAGCAGTTCGGCCTCGAGGCCATGGAGGTCACCGATTCGGTGTTCGAGTCGCCGGCATCCGTTGTTTTTGACCAGGCCGAAAACCGGGTGCACACCATTAAGGCGGTGATGGTGGCCACGCTGGGAGAATAACTGCCGGGGTCAAGTGCAAAGACCTTTCGACAGGAACATTGGGGGCCGAGGGACGCTTTTGCGCTGGCACGAAAGTAGGGGCGGGGTTTATCCCCGCCCGCCGCGCCATCCGGCAGGGGTGCACGGGAGGGGGTAAACCCCTCCCCTACCTTTGAGACCAGTCGTTGCGATCCGGCAAGCCCAGCGATACCCCGACAGAAGGGAGGAATCTACAGGATGATCGAAAACGTCGTCATCATGGGCGCCGCCGGACGGGACTTCCACAATTTCAACGTCTATTTCAGGGCAAACCCGCGCTACCGGGTGGTATGCTTCACGGCAACCCAGATCCCGGACATCGACGGCCGCCAGTACCCCCCGGAGCTTGCCGGAGCCGGCTATCCCGATGGCATCCCCATCGTGGCCGATGATGCGCTGGCGAATATTATTCAGGACCAGAAAGTGGATCTGGTGGCCTTTTCCTACAGCGACGTCCACCACACCGAGGTGATGCACAAGGCCTCCATCGTCACCGCCGCCGGCGCGGACTTCATTATTATTGGTGCACCGTACACCATGCTCCCATCGACAAAGACCATCATATCGGTCTGTGCCGTGCGCACCGGGTGCGGAAAATCTCAAACCAGCCGTCATGTGGTCCGCGTTCTCCAGAAGATGGGTAAACGGGTCGTGGTGGTGCGCCACCCCATGCCCTATGGCGATTTGACGCGTCAAGTCCTCCAGCGATTTGCCACCATGGCGGACATCAACGCCCAGCGCTGCACCATCGAAGAGCGCGAAGAATACGAGCCGGTGGTGCGTATGGGGGCGGTCGTTTACGCGGGTATCGATTACGAAAAGATTCTCCGCAAGGCCGAAACAGAGGCTGACGTGATCATTTGGGACGGCGGCAACAACGACACGCCCTTTTATCGCCCGGATGTCCACATCGTCGTCTTCGATCCTCACCGCGCGGGGCACGAAACCACCTACCATCCCGGTGAGACCAACATGCTCATGGCGCACATCGCCGTCATCAACAAGGTGGACAGTGCCGATGCCGCCGATGTCGATGCCCTGCGCGTCACCATTGGAAAAAACAATTCATCGGCGGACATCGTGCTGGCCGAATCGGAAGTGCTCCTGGATCAACCGGGAGCCATCGCCGGCCGTCGTGTCCTCGTGGTGGAGGACGGCCCCACCCTCACCCACGGTGAAATGGCCTTCGGCGCCGGAGTGATCGCCGCGCGCCGAAACGGCGCCGCCGAGCTCGTTGACCCCCGCCCCTACCTGGTCGGTGCCATCCGAGAAACGTTTGCCAAATATCCCCACATGGGTTCGGTACTGCCGGCCATGGGCTATAGCGAGCGGCAAATCGCCGATCTTGAATCCACCATCAACAATACCGACTGTGACCTGGTGGTCTCGGCCACTCCCATCGATCTTGCGGGATTGGTCCACATTGACAAGCCCATGGTTCGGGTCATGTATGAATACAAGGACAATGGCGAACCGACCCTGGCATCGCTGATCAACAACTGGTTCGCCAAGAAGGCGTCGCCCCCCACCGAATCATCGCCGGTGTTGTGATGGCCGCCATCCACCGATATGACCGATGGGAGTTGGATAAATTACACCCTGGAAGGGGCGAAGCTTTTTTTGCCCCCACGATCTAAAAACATGCCAGAAACCGCGCACCCAAAACCGATCCTGCTCGTCGCCCTGGGCGGCAACGCACTGATCCGCAAAGGGCAGGTCGGTACCATCGAGGAGCAGTTCGAGAACCTGCGCGTGCCCATCGCCCAGATCGCCAAATTGTCGCAGCAGCACCGCACCATCATTACCCATGGCAACGGCCCCCAGGTCGGCAATCTGCTGTTGCAGCAGGAGCAGTGCCGGGATTTGCCGCGAATGCCGATAGAGATCCTCGTCGCCCAGACGGAGGGGCAGATCGGCTACATGATCGAGTCTTCTCTCGATGAAGAACTCATGGCCATCGGCATTGACTACCGGCCGCTGATCACCTTGATCACCTACGTGGTTGTGGATGCCGACGACCCGGCCTTTGCCCGCCCGTCAAAACCCATCGGTCCGGTGATTGCAGAAGATGCCGTGGCCGGGTGTACATTCCCGGTAGTGAAAACCGCCAAAGGCCATCGCCGGGTGGTGGCCTCGCCGCAACCCGTCACCATCATCGAAAAACGGGAGATCCGTCAGCTCATCGATTTGGATTTCATCGTTGTCTGCTGCGGCGGCGGCGGGATCCCGGTGGTACGCGACGGTCGTGGATTCCACGGTGTGGACGCCGTCATCGACAAGGATTTGGCCAGCGCCTGCCTGGGTGAAGAGATCGGCGCCGACCTCTTTGTCATCGTCACCGACGTTCCCGGCGCCATGCTGCACTACGGGACGCCGCGGCAGCGGCAGCTCGGCGCCGTCACGGTGACCGAAGCCCAGCGCTTAATCGATGCCGGCCAGTTCGCCGAGGGCTCGATGGGACCGAAAATGGACGCCTGCTGCCGGTTCGTCCGCGCCGGCGGCGGGCGGGCCGTCATCACCGGGTTGGAAACCCTGGCTGACGCCGTTGCCGGCACCGCCGTCGGCACGCAAATCACTGCCCAATGAAGCATTAACAGAAGTCACCACATGGAAAACCACCCACGAGGCGGCAGGGGGAATCAACACCATATAGGGAGGGGGAGAAACATGTCAGAGCGCTTTCCGCTGAATCACATTTATGAATCGCAGCAGTTTGACCGGGATCTGCTGGACCGGGTGTTCCAAACGGCGGATGCCATGAAAGCCGATCTGGGCGCATCACCCCGGCGTATGGCAAGCGTCCTGGAAGACAAAATCATGGCATCGCTTTTTTACGAACCCTCAACGCGAACCCGGTTTTCATTTGAAAGCGCCATGCTGCGTCTGGGCGGCCGTCTCATTACGACGGAAAATGCCCGAGAGTTTTCCAGCGCCGCCAAAGGGGAAAGCCTCATCGACTCCACCCGCATCATGAACGGCTACGCCGATATCATCGTCATGCGGCACCATGAGGCCGGCAGCGCCAAAAAGGCCGCCGATGCATCGAGGATCCCCATCATCAACGCCGGCGACGGCAGCGGGCAGCATCCGACCCAGGCGCTCTTGGATCTTTACACGATTAAGGATCACTTCAAACACATCAGCGGCCTGACCATCGCCATGGTCGGTGATTTGAAATACGGCCGCACCGTTCGATCACTGTGCTACCTGCTGGCCAAATACGATGACCTCCGCATTGTCTTCATCTCTCCCGAGGTGTGCGCCATGGAGGCCGACATCAAGGACTACCTGGACCGGCATGGCATCCCGTGGGAAGAAGAGACCGTTCTCGACGCCATTTTGCCCCATGCCGACTGCGTTTACATGACCCGTATTCAGAAGGAGCGATTTGTCGACCCGGAACAGTACAAGGATGCCGCGGGAAAATACATCCTAACCCTGGAGAAAGCCCAGCTGATGAAGCCGGAGGCCATCATCATGCATCCGCTGCCGCGTCTGGACGAAATCCCTTCCGACGTGGATGACGACCCCCGCGCACACTATTTTCGTCAGGCTAAAAACGGCCTTTTCATTCGCATGGCACTGCTTTACCTGCTGCTCAACGAAGGTGCGGCGGTGCAGCAGGCTTGACCTTTTTTTCGTGGCGGCCTAATTAGCATAGGTGTGCGCCTTGCTGCTTAACGTTTCCTTGACACCAAATCGTGGGGGAAAGAACATGGCAGACGATACTCAGAGAGCACCTGATACCGATTCCGCTTCTGCTGATCAGACGCCTGCCGAGGGAAAAAAGAAAACGTCGCAGCTCGGCCGAATACTTCTTTATGGTGCCGTGCTGGGCGTCATTGCCGCCACCGCCATGTATTTTTGGACTTATGAATCAGAAGACGTCGGCCCGTCCACCGCTGAAAGAGGGATTCTCTTTCACAAAATCGCCCCCCCGGCCGTTCTTGCCACGTATAAAATACCCGCTTATCCAAAGCCAGCGGTTGAGCGCACGCCCTCGGTTCCCGAGACACCCACGCCTTCACCCGTCGCCACCGAATCCACACCCGCGCCACCCGCACCCGAACCCAAGGCTGCACCGGTGCCGGCCGCAGCAGCCCCAGCCCCACCGGCTAGCCATGTCGTCCCCTACGCCGAGCGCTCCTACCCCTATGTCGTCCATCTTGCATCTTATGAGGATCTTGAATACGCCAAGAAAAAACTTGCGGAATACCGCCGGGGATTCAAGGCGTTTCTGGTGCGGTCGGATTTGGGGAAGAAGGGGGTCTGGTACCGGCTTCATATCGGCCATTTCCCCGATGCGAGCTCCGCCGCGGACGCCATCGACAAGTACTTTACCAAGGGCGCTGTGGTGGGACACACGCGATATGCCTGCCTCGTAGGATCTTACACCTCGGCGGATGCGTCGGCAGCGCTTTTCCAGCAGCTCGCTGAGAAAGGGTTTTTGCCATACACCATGGCGATCGATGGCACCTACCACGTGTTTGTCGGTGCGCACCCGAGCTGGGGCGCGGTCGCCGCCCTGAGCGAAGATCTCGCCAATCAGGGGTTTCCCACCACCATCGTCAAGCGTTGACACCAAGTTGATACAGCCCCACTGACGCCGCCATTAACAGCCAGCAGTTTACATCTGGGGAATGCCTGCCTATTGTTGCAGCGGGTGATCGATATATGCGGCATTCGGTGCGAGCAATCGGAAGGGCAAAAATAAGGAGAAGCGCACATGAGAACGAAGTTGACGACGGCGATAACGCTTTTGATGGCTGCAGCGCTTGGCATGGCGAGCCCGGTCCATGCCGACGGCTATGGCAAGACCATCAGCCTATTTAAGAAATCCCCTCAGGTTCAACCCTTTTTCAAAAGTGCATACGGCTATGCGGTGTTTCCCACGGTGGGCAAAGGGGGCATCGGTATCGGCGGGGCTTATGGAAAAGGAAAAGTCTATCGCGGCGGCAAGGTGACGGGCACCGTATCGCTGGCCAAGGTGAGCGTCGGATTCCAACTGGGCGGCCAAGCATTCAGTGAAATCATTTTTTTCCAGGATAAGCGCGCATACAATGAATTCACCAGCGGTGCCTTCGCTTTCGATGCCTCCGCGTCGGCGGTCGCTATCACGGCGGGTATCGAAGGTAAGGTCAGCACCACCGGCACCACCGCCGGCGCCAGCGCAGGTCCCGCCACCGGGGTGCAGGCCGAAACGACCTACACTCGCGGCATGGCCGTGTTTGTCCACACCAAAGGCGGCCTCATGTACGAGGCGGCCGTGGGCGGGCAGAAATTCACTTACACTCCCGGCAAATAACTCCCAAAAGATGCGCTCATCCGTCTTCGATCTCCACCGACGGCCAGGTTCTCATCTCAGATTCAAAAGAGACATTTTTTTCTCAATCCAAATTTCTGGAATAAGGCGTTTTTGCACTTTCACGCATGCGGCCCCTCCGCAACTGCCGGACTTTTCGGGGGCCGCTTTTTGGCCGCCGTGGTGTTACCATGACTTCTTTCGGGTTTTTTTACGGGTGCCCTTTTTGAGTAGTTGACAGGTGGGCCGCAAAAATTGCATCTATACCGACCATGACCAAAAAGAAGAAAAAAAAACACGGCGCCTCCAAAGCGTTGAGTATCGCGGCCCTCGAACAGCAAGCCCAAAACCATCTTTTGCACGGCCGCTTCCGGCAGGCTGTGGACGACTACAAGACCCTGACAAAGCAAGATCGGGACGCTCATCTGCCCGGACTGCGGGCGGCATATGAGGGCCTGTACAAACAAAGACTCGGCAAGGGAATGCTGGCCGAGGCGGGCATGGTACTGGACCAGCTCGAGCGATTGTCCGGCGACACGCTTTCCGTTGACGGTATACGGCTGCGGTTGAAAGGCCGTAAATTTGCCGAAGCCGCCGAGGTCGCACGAAAGGTGCTGGCCGGTGGCGCTCATCTTCCCGCCCAGGATGGCGCCCTGGCCGCCGATGCCCTGGTCACGGCCTTTGAACAGATCCCGGCACTGAACGACCTGCCTGATTCGGTGGGCGATCATCTGCAGCGGATTCAGACGGCCCTTAAGGCAGTTGCCGAACAGGATTACCCGCAGGCCCTGTCCGCCATCAAGGTGGTCGGGCTGCAATCCATCTTTTTTTCCTGGAAATGTTTAATCAAAGGGTATTGCGCCTTTTACGGTCAGGAAGATGCCAAGGCCCTGGCGGCGTTTAACATGATAGCAGCTGGAACGGTTCCCGAAACGGCCGCAGCGCCTTATGTGGCGCTGCTGACGCATGCAGCGGGTGGCAGCGGCAAAGTTGCCAGAGACCCTGATTTTTTGGCATCGATGTGCGCTGTGGCCGGCTACCCGGAAAAAGCCCCGGTCCTGGCCAGGGGTGAATATTTGTGGCAGGTGGGGCGCTTTTGGGATTCGCTTGCCCATGTGCTGGGCGCCCTGGAACATTTCCCCACCTTATCGCCAGGGCTGGCGTACACGCTGAGCGAGCTGTACTATAACGCCTGTTTTAGATTGCCCACCGAGCCTGCCAGAAAATTGTTTTTTTACTTTGTCCACCCAGCCAGGGCAAATGACAATGCCCTGGAGAAGTTTTGGGCCAGCCGATCCGCCGCTTTGTATCTTGAATCACATGGCTCCGACGCGCAGATTCTGGAGCAATGGGAAAATTTTCTGGGGATTGATGCGTCACCGTATGCGGGGCGTCCAAAAGTGCGGGCGCTGGTATACGGCCGGCTGGGGGATCTGTTTTCAGAGGAGATCCCCGACGACAGTCCGTTCAGCTTCTTTTTCAGCCGCCGGCGCCGAAAAACCATCGCGCTCAGAAACACCGAACTGGCCCGCTACTGCTATGAGAAAAGCCTTCAGGCCGATCCCGACGCCCGGGACACGCAGTTGGCGCTGATTGGCTTTTTCGAAAAAACCAATGACAACGCCAGTGTCAACAGGCATCTGGATCAGATGATTAAGCGATTCCCCGGGGAGAAAGACGTATTGTTCAAAGCCGGCGTCAGGTGCATGGCGCGAAAGGCACTGGTCAAGGCCATGAATTATCTGGATCAGGCCTTGGCACTGGACCCCACGGATCGCACCGTGCGTGAACAATACTGTTTAGCCTGTATCCAGGCGGCACACACCTATGCGCTCAAGGGCGAGGCGGATAAGAGCCGGGCGTTGCTGCCCGGCGTGATTGCGGTATCAGATGCGAATTCAGACCATTTTAATCTTGGCCGGGCCTATCTTTATGTGCGCTGGGCGGCCTTTGAGCAACTCACCGGTAACGACGCCGAACACATATGGCGCCAAGCCCTGACCCACCAGGCGGCCGGAGAATTTAAAGTTCACTTTTTCTACTGGATCGTGGCCCAATACTACGGCGTGCCGGCCCGACACCTAAAAAGGACTCTGGCGCTTATCCTCAAGGCGTTGAAAGGAGCCGCCGACCCGGCAACAGCCGCGGCCTTGTCCGACACGCTGTGTTATGCTCATATTTTGCCTAAACCTGTTGCCGGCCTGTACGCAAAAACAAGCCCATTCGAGGCGTATCTTCTCCGGGCGGCCGGCATGGAGATGACCCGTCCACAGGCCAAATCCATACTGGCTTATGCCCTGAGCGATGAATGCGACAATCCGAAAATCGCAAAACGATGCGTTGACAACATGCTGCGACGCCATCCCGACGATGCCTTTTTCCGCTACCATCGTTTCATTTCGCAGTATCAACAAGCAGGCTTTTTGCAAAATATCCCAGCACAGCAACGTGAACTTGAAACGATATTGCGGCTTGCCCAGGAGCAAAAAGACCCCCGCCTGGCCATTGCCGTGCAAAAGATGCTCAACGAACTGGAAGCGGTCAATAATTATGAAATAATGGATGATCCCGAAATGGATTTTCCTGATGATTTCGACGATGATCTTGACGAGCAGGAGTGGGCGGCCATAATGGATCTGTTGGATGCAGTAGTAGGGTTAGGACGGAAAAAAAATAAAAAGCCGGACGACAAACCAAAACCCAAGGGGCCGGAACAACTGCAACTTTTCTGATTCAACGACAACAGGGGCAGCCTGCGATGAATCCATTTGACCGATTGGGCGTAACGCTCGAAGCCGACGACGAAGCGGTACGAAAGGCCTACCTGGAAGCTGTCAAACGCTTTCCCCCGGAGCGCTCTCCTGAGCAGTTCTGTGCCGTAAACGAAGCCTATCAAGCCATCAAAGACGAAAACAGCCGGTTGCGTTATATCTTGTTCAACACCCGATCGATGGCTGCATCTCCGATGGATGCCGTTCGGCAGCATTTCAGCCGCTGCCGCCGGCGCATCCCTCCTGACCATAAAACCCTGATGCACATATTGCAAAAATGCGCCGCCCGGTAGAAAAGCGGCAGATTATCAAACAGCCTGCGCGATTTAGCATCTGGTCGCCGGCGGCAGTGCAGAAAGGCATAATACACTAGTGAATGACTGGAAACTGGAGATAACGGAAACCTATCAAAAATGGCTCGACCAACTTGAAGGGCCCCCGATGGCATCACCGCCGTCGGCCGCGCCCCGCCTCGATCTGTATTCATTTTTCGAGGCCCTGTGCGCGTTGCGCAGCGACGTGAGCAAAAGTACCCGGCGCACCCACGAAACCTTTGCGCGTTTCGGCGACAGCCTGGATGGATTTGACCGCATGCTGCAGGAAATGTCTCACCGCCTGGCCACCGAGCAACAGCACTCCGGCCGGATGTCTCTGTCAGCTAAAAAACAATTTTTGACGCCATTTGCAGAAATGATCGAGCGTATGGACCGCCTGGCAGGCAAACTGGCCGATCCTCCCCAGGCCGGATTTTTTGCATCCCGCCGCAAATGGGTGGCGGACTGGACCGCTTTCAAACAGGGATTCGATCTGTTGCAGGAGCATTTTCAACTGCTGTTACGCGATGCCGGAATCATTCCCATGGAAACGGTCGGCCACCCTTTCGATCCGGCGAAGATGAAAGCCGTGGCGGTCGTGCCCATCGACACCGTCGCCCACAACACGGTCATCGAAGAGATGGCGGCAGGATACTACCTCAAAGATGAGGTGCTGAAATTCGCCGAAGTGAAAATTGCCATCAACAAAGGAAGTCATTCATGAGCACCATCGTAGGCATCGACCTGGGCACCACCAATTCGGAAATTGCCGTCATCAGGGACGGAAAACCCGAAATCATCTTTGTCGACGGCGAACCGTTCATGCCATCGTGCGTCGGCATCGATTCTGGCGGCAACATCCTGGTGGGCCGCGCTGCCAAAAACCAGATGGCGGCAGCCCCTGAGGCGACGATTCTGTCGATCAAACGCAAGATGGGGGAAAACACACGGATCTCTCTGGCGGATCAATCCTTCAGCCCGGAAGAAATTTCCGCGATGATCCTTACCAAACTCAAATCGGTCGCCGAAACGCATTTAGGAAAAGCGATCACGGAGGCGGTGATTACGGTACCGGCCTATTTCGACGATGCTCAACGTAAGGCAACCCGCAACGCCGGGGAACTGGCCGGGCTCAACGTCCGACGCATCATCAACGAACCCACGGCGGCGGCCCTGGCTTACGACCACGACCTGGGAACAGATCAGACCGTGCTGGTTTACGACATCGGGGGCGGCACCTTCGACGCCTCTTTGGTCGTGGTGCAAAACGGTGTGGTCGAGGTAAAGGCCAGTCACGGCAACACCCACCTGGGCGGTGATGATTTCGACCGCTTGCTGATGGACTATGCCGATGATCTTTTTTTCGAGCAGCACGGCGTTCGCTTAAAAACCGATCGTAAAGCCGCCAACCGCTTGTGGGCGGCCATTGAAAAAGCAAAACGCGAGTTGTCCGATGTGCCCTATGCGCGTATCCGCGAAGAGTTTATTCTGAACGATTTGCACCTGGACCTGGAAATCGCGCGAACCGATTACGAGGAGATGATCCGGCCCTTGTTGGACAAGACAATGGATAGCGTGCACCGCTGTTTCAAGGATGCTGCCATCCTGCCCGGCGCGGTGGACAAGGTTATCCTGGTGGGCGGGGCCTCGCGCACCCCCCTGGTATCTGAACTGGTGGGCAACGCGATCAGGACCGACCCCCGCCACGAGATCGATCCCGACCTCATTGTCGCCATGGGCGCCGCCATCCAGGCCGGTGTCATCGGTGGACAAAAAACCCACAGTATTCTGGTGGACATCACGCCCTACACCTTCGGCACCGGTGCCGTCGGGATGCTCGGCGGCCAGATGAGAGAAGATATCTTCGTGCCCCTGATCCGGCGCGGCTCGGCGCTGCCCGCCAGAAAAGGCGAGGTTTTCGCCACCATGTACGATGGCCAAAAAGCCGTGGATGTTCGCATTTTCCAGGGTGAAGCGCCCCTGGCCGAAGACAATATTTTTATCGGTAATTTTCTGGTCGAAGGTCTCAGCGACAGCCCCGCAGGCAATGAAATCGTCCTCACCCTGGCATTGGATCTTGATGGCCTGCTGGAGGTTACGGCCGCTGAAAAACGTACCGGCCTGTCAAAAACCGTAACCATGGAAACCGATACCGGCAAATCGCCGGTGGATTTGGACACGGCACGGGAGAATCTGTCCGCGGCTCTCGGATATGCGCCTGCAACCGCTGAAAACCTTTCGGAAACCGCTGATGCCAAGCAGGCCCTGATCAACGCCGCCAAGGACCTTCGCAAGCGGGCCGGGGTGCTTCTCGACAGCATCGATCCCACAGATGCCCAGGAACTGCGCACCCTGCTGGCCGATAGCCAAGAGGCCGTTTCCAGTGGTGATGCCGATCAACTGGCGCAGCTGAACGACTCCTTATCGGATATGCTGTTTTATCTGGAGGATTGATATCCCGTGGATCTAATCTGCCCCGCCTGCCGGAAAAACAATCCCAACGCCAACTGCTGCACCCGCTGCGGGGCTGACCTGCTGCCGCTGGTGCACATCCGCCAGGCCGCGCAGCAGGCCCTGGAAGAAGGCCGACGATACTTGAAACGCCGCCAGAGCGGCAATGCGCTGCGCGCTGCCAGACGTTCCTGGCAGCTGAAACACTCAACCGAAGCGGCCGGCCTGGCCTTTTTGGCCTGTTTGCACCAGCGACAATTCGATGCAGCCACTCAATGGTACCGGCGCGCACACCATACACAGGCTGAATGCCCCCCATTGTTGCATAAACAAATTGGCAGATAATGTTCAAGATGCTGTTATCATCTGTAAATCATAAGAAAGCCCCAATGCTTCCAGGCATAACCGCCTGTGAATTCGAAGGAATTAATCTTCTGGGCGGCCGTGCCCGAACCAAAAACCTGCACCCCTTGACCTATAAAGAGCTGGGCGCTCATTTTGATCTTTCTTTGGCGACAACGCGCGGCATGATCCCTTCGATATACTTTTCAGACGATCCAAAAGCCGACCTGCAGGCCTATGCAGGCTCATATCTCCAACAGGAAATCCTCGCTGAAGGGGCGACACGCAATATAACGGCGTTCAGCAGGTTTCTTCGTGTAGCCGCATTATGCAATGCCACTATCGTAAACTTTACAAACGTAGCTAATGATGCCCAGGTGGCCAGAACGACAGTCCACGAGTATTTTGAAATCCTAAAAGATACCTTGCTTCTTCATGAGTTGCCTGCCTGGAGAAAGACAACAAAAGCGATATTTATGCGTCTCGATGGAGCCGCGCAGAAGAAGGATCGGCAACATCGAGGTCCTGCCATACAAGGAATTCTTGGATATGTTATGGGAACAGGCATACACGTGAGGCGTAGCGGGGGGGGGGATCCAACTGCCGGCGCCAGCCGAGAGCGCCCCTCTCACAAGCGGCAGAAAAAAATGGGACACCCGTTCCCGTCCAGCACCGGCGCCGGCCAGCACGTCTCATCGTGCCGTTCGGCTGAGGGCGAAGCTCAGTGCTCGGCAGCCTTTGCGGCGAGCCAGCGTTTCTTCAGGATTGCCGCGACGGCGGCCGTTCCCAGAAAAGCCATCACCAGCCCGAGGTGGCCGATGTCCAGGGCGTTGATTACCCCGGGCGAAAATCGGTACCCGGGCAGGTTGCGCAGCACCAGCAGGCCGCCGGTGACGGCGA
Source organism: uncultured Desulfobacterales bacterium (assembly GCA_964446485.1). Lineage (GTDB taxonomy): Bacteria > Desulfobacterota > Desulfobacteria > Desulfobacterales > JBDRRP01 > JBDRRP01. The sequence goes on from CAYUOU010000022.1 coordinate 14,735, forward strand.
TGGCGGCGAGAAAAAAGCCTTTCAAGGCGCCGGTCGCGGTGAGCGTCCACGTCCGGCGGCCGATCAACAGATGGTCGGCGGCGGCGTAGGCGGCCAGCATCAGAAACGCCGCGGCGGAGATATGGTGCAGGGTGAAGGTGATGAAGTACTCGGCCAGCCACCCCAGTCCGGGGATGTCGGCAATGTAGTAGCGCTTGAAGATGGGTAATTGGGCAAAGCCGGTGAGCGCCGAGAAAAAGAGTACCAGCCCAAACAACCGGCCGAACCATGATGAGCCCGCGAGCGGTGAGGGGTTAGCTGGCATGGTCGTCCTCCGTGGCCGCGTTGGCACTGTTTTTCATGCTGTGAACAAAGCGCCCCACAGCGGCCGCCACACCGGCGATGGGGGCCAAGACCAGTGCCGCGGCCATGTTGTCGGCGCCTGCCATAGCATTGGCGACGGGCGCGAGGTGCGGGCGGCCGGGCCCTTTCTCGACAGCGTGGTTAAGCTGAGAGAAGGGCACCGGTGACACGTAAATCGTATTGGTGCCGCCATTTTCGGTTTCCCCGTAAATATACCCGCCGGTTTCTTTGGCCAGGGCATGGGCCTGTTTGATGATTTCGTCTCTGGGGCCGATGGTCTGCACCCCCTCGGGGCAGGCATCGATGCAAGCCGGCAGTTCGCCGTCGGTCAGAAGATCGTGACAACGGTCGCATTTGTACATGACCCCGTTGCCGGCCAGAGAAGGCAGCAAGTCCAGATAGAGACCAACGCCGGTTTGGCGCTGGGGAATTTTCCAGGGGCATACCGCGCGGCACTTGGCCCCGCCCAAGCATAAATCCGCGTCGATTTGAGACAGGCCGTTGGGTTCCTGTCGCGCAGCGCCCCAGGGGCAGAGCTTCACGCATGGCGGATTGACACAATGCATGCAACGGCGAGGGATGTTGACTTCACGCGCTTCGCCGTCAATGCGCACCTCTGCGGTCTGGATGGTGAGCCAGTTGTATGGGGTGAGGCGATTGTCCACATCACGGTCTTCGGACCAATCCTCCACCTTGACGCGTTTGGGGTGCATTTTGGGAAAGGGTTTGACGGGCTCTGGGAATTTTTTCGCATTGGACTCGCGACAGGCCTCCACGCAGGCCCCGCAGCCCACACACTTGCCGATGTCAAGCAGGGTGGCCAGGGGTTGCCGTGAATCGCCGTCACGGGCCTCGGCCTCTGTGACGACCGGCAGGGCCGCGGCACCGGCGCCCAAAAGGGAGCCTTTGAGAAAGGTCCTTCGGGAAATCTTGGATGACATCACACCTCCTATCGGCAGGTTACGGTCTTATCGGGCAAAGCTATCTCTGTGGGGTAAGAGCCGGCGCGGCACGGGAGGTTACATGGTGTTTGCGATCCAGGGAAGGGTCTTGAGAAAATGGATTAACAGCGGCAGTTGGGTGCCGACAGATCCATCGACTTCGGCCGTGTGGCAATCGACGGTGGTCAGATCGCATAATCTGCTGAGGCGGTTCTATCTTGGTCTCCGGCGCTCCCGCCGATCATCATCCGGATGTCAGCGATCCGCTCGCGTATGCCAAGATAGCCTTCCTCGATGGCCTTTTCCACATGGTCGAAATCCATCATCCGCAGCTCCCCCAAGCGCGGTTGGATCAACACATCGGGCGGTTCAACGGCCAGGTTGATGCGGGTGATCCGCTCCTGCATGATGCCGATGGCGGTGCTGACGGTGTTCATAATGTCCGGCATGTCCTCGTCGATGCTGAGCACCTCCCGAATCTTTTTTTTAACAACGGATTCCGCGCTGTCGTAATACTCTGAAAGTTTTTTCACCAGCTCGCTGGCTTCGTCTTTCTGTGCTTCCTCGGTCTCCCCGCGGCGCTTGGCCGCCAGGTGCTCGCGGCGCTGGCGGCTCACCAGGCCGCTGTTGAGGTCCACGGCAATAACGACATCGGCGCCCATGGCCCGTACGAGCCCTACCGGAACCGGGTCCACCAGGCCGCCGTCCACCAGCCATCTCCCGTGAACCCGCACCGGGGAGAACAAACCGGGCAGGGACATGGTGGCCCTGAGCGCTACAAACAGATCTCCGGATTTCAACACCACCTTGTCGCCGGCCTCCAGGTCTGTGGCCACCATCAGCAGCGGGATGCCGAGTTCCTCGAAGGTGGTTGCCGCCGTGTGCGCGGAAAGCATCTCTCTGAGCTTCCGGCTGCCATCGAGGAGCCCGTGGCGGGGAAATACGACGTCGAAGTATGAAAAGATCTTCTTGCCGTCCATCCGCAGGACGAATTCCTTCAGGCTTGCCAGCCCGCCGGAGGCGTAAATGGCGCCGACATAGGATCCCACGCTGCATCCGGCGATCATGTCTACGGGAATGCCCGCCTCATCCAGGGCTTCCAGGGCGCCGATGTGCGCCCATCCCCGCGAGGCGCCGCTGCCCAGTACCAGACCAATGATTTTTCGTTGAGGCACGATGTTGTCTCCATCAATTTAACAGTGATAGCTACAGGTTGTGCAGTTGTCCGCAGCCCAGGCGCGCAGTTGACTGGGCCCTCGTCACAAGGATAAAAAGGGCTTTTTAGAGACTGCCGCGGCGCTGCAAACAGTCATTTTCAATCCTTTCCAAAACAAGGTATGGTACCGCGTCCGAAGGCTTTTCGAACAGAGATATTTTCCAAGGAGTCCCAGCAATGAAATTTTTCCGCCATGCAGTGATTGTCGCCGCCGCGATATGGGCCGCCGTCGCCGGGTCGGCCGCGGCCGACGAATACCAGTACACCATCGACCTGTTCAAGCGCTCTCCCCTGGTCGCGTCCTACTTTGACAACGCCTATGGGTATGCGGTGTTTCCCACGGTAGGCAAGGGCGGCATCATCATCGGCGGCGCCTACGGCACCGGACAGGTCTACCAGGCTGGAAAAGTGACCGGCATCACAAAACTGATGAAAATGAGCGTGGGGTTTCAACTGGGTGGACAGGCCATCGCCGAGGTCATCTTCTTTGAGGACAAGGAGGCTTACGATACCTTCACCAGCGGCAGCTTCGAATTTTCTGCCGCTGCATCGGCCGTCATCGCCACCTTCAGCGCCCAGGGTGAACTCGGCACCACCGGCAACACCGCCGGCGCCAGTCTCTCCCCCACCGGTTCTACCCAGCTGTCGGGCGGCTACAACCAGGGCATGATGGTCTTCATTCACGGCCTCGGCGGCTTCATGTACGAGGTGTCCATCGGTGGGCAGCGCTTTGATTTTCGCCCCATCGAAGCGGTGAAATGACGCCCTTACAGTTTCTTTCTGACCCGCTCCGTGCCGGCCACCAGGCTTTGTATCTTGCCAAGGGCGACCTTGTAAGGAATCGGGGCCATGCCGCAGTTGGTGCACGGATAAAACCGCTCCGGGGAAACAAATTTCATGGCCTTGTGAATAGTGTCGGCCACTTCCGCGGGGGTTTCCACGCGGTGTCCGGTAACCGCCACCACGCCAACCATCACGCCCTTGTCCTTTAGCAAACCCATGAGCGACATGGGCACCTTGGAATCGGCACATTCCAGAGATACCTGGTCGATGCGGCTGTCGTTCAATGCCGGGAAAATCTCTTCGTACTGGCGCCACTCGCTGCCCAAGGTCTCTTTCCAGCGCAGATTCTCGTTGATTCCATATCCGTAGCAGATATGCACGGCCGTCGTGCACGACAGCCCCTCGATAGCCCGGTGCAACGCGGCAATCCCCCATGCTTTGACGTCTTTGATGAAAACATTGAAAGCCGGTTCGTCGAACTGGATCACGTCCACCCCGGCGGCGACCAGCGCCCGCGCTTCCGTGTTGAGCACGTCGGCAAAGGCCATGGCCATCTCTGCACGGTTCGGGTAATGCACATTGGCAATGGTGTCGCAGATGGTCATGGGGCCGGGCAGGGTGAACTTGAGCTTTCGGTGGGTCAGCGCTCGCGTAAACTGGACCTCTTCCAGGTGGACCGAGTTCGGCCGGGATATCGGGCCGGTGACCGTGGGCACCTCCACGTTATAACGATTGTCGCGGATGCCCATGAGCGTCTTTTTTTTCCAGTCGATGCCATCGATGTGTTCCAGAAACCCGTGAACGAAGTGGATCCGAAACTGTTCCCCGTTGGATACGATGTCGAGCCCTGCGGCCTCCTGGTGTTTGAGCCAGTCGACGACAGCGCGCTCCTTGGCCTGCTGAAGGGCCTTTCCTTCGGCCCGCCACGCCGGCCAGAGTTTCTGGGGCTCGGCCAGGTATTCGGGTTTGGGCAGACTGCCAACGGTCGTCGTTTCCAGCATGGCGCCTCCTAAGGCCCTCTATCGGTGGTACACGGGCAGTGTCGGGTGATCTGTGTCCGGCATCAAGGGGCAAGCGAGGGCTTTGGACCAGTTATAAAAATCGCCGCTTGTCGCCGCTCAACACCCCCTACCCATGCAAATGCCCCAGAAAATAGTTCATCTGTTTGTACCACCAGGGCCAGTCGTGGTTGACGTCGGTTCCCCAGAAATCCACCCAGGCGGGAATATCCTTGGACCGGAAAATGGCTTCCAGGGTCCGGGTGTCTTCGATGGCCTCTTCCTCCCAGGCCCCCTGCCCCGCGCACACAACGATCCGGCTGTGACGATAAAGATCGATGTACCATGGGTCGCTCAGTCCCGCCAGGTAGTGAACCGGAGAATTGTAATAAACTGCCGGGATGTCCTCCGGTCTCATCCCGAACTCGGGTCGGTCGAGACGGTAGAGGCCGCTCAAGGCAATGCACCCGCTGAAAAGCGCCGGGTGCCGCAAGAAGCAATTGAGGGCATGGTAGGCCCCCATGCTGCACCCGTTGGTCATCACGCGCATCTCGGGCTGGTGGCAGTGATCGCGGATAAACGGCACGACTTCATTCACGATGTAGCGGTCATATGCATCGTGCCGGCCGTTTCGTTCGGCCGGAGACACCTCGAAGTCGTACCAGCTCTCGGCGTCCATGCTGTCCACGCAGAAAAGCTTCACTGCACCCCTGTCGATAAAGTCGGCGATGGCCGAGATCATTCCCATGCCTTCGTAATCGAAATGCCGCCCCCGTGAGCAGGGGAAGACGATAAGGGGGGCGCCCCAGTGGCCATAGACGTTGAGAGCCATGTTTCGGGCTAGATTCGGGCTGTGCCAGTGATGTGTCTCGACGTTCACGGCTTATTCCTGGCCGTCTGTGGTGGATTGAATATACGCGGCAATTTCATGAATGGTGTCCTCGCTGCTGGCTCTGAACAGATAGCCGACATCACCCAGGGCGCTGGAAAAAACCCCGGGGACGTTCACGATCTGCAGCATCTCCCTGCCGTAACGGGCCAAGATGTCTTTCTCGCGGTAGCGGTAGGCATAGCGCTTTTTACGGCTGGCATAGCAGCAATGATACTTTCGCTGGTAAGTGAGCGTGACATCGCCATGGACCAGCAGTTCCGCCCAGGTGTGATAGATGTCGATATCGCAGGCATAGTTGAACATATCCGTGGTGAAGCCCCCGGGAGGCCGCATGTTCACTTCAAGGGCCGTGAAAGTTTCAGGGCCGGTTTTGAAGAATTCGATGTGGAAAAACCGCTCCTGTACATCGAAGGCCACCACGCATCGCTGGCCCAATGCCTCCAGTGCCGGGGGGATCTTTCTGAGGGAATGATAGTGAATGTGGCGGGCATCGTTGACGGTTTCCATGATGCCTTGGCTGAAAGTATGAGCGGTATGGAAAACCAGCTCCCCGTTTTTGTCGGCCAGGCCGTCGAATGAGTAAATGGGGCCGGTGACGAAGGCCTCAAGGATGTAGTCCAACGACGGCTTGTTCTGGAAAAAGACCTCGAGGTCTGCGTCGGTGTTCAGTCGGTAGGTGTCCAGCGCGCCCACGCCGGCATCGGGCTTGGCCACAACCGGATAGCCGGTGGTAGCGATCAGGCGGCGTGCATCCTCGATGGTTTTTACCACGGCGCCCTCGGCGACAGGGATGTCCGCGGCGCGAAACGTTTCCTTCATTCGGGATTTTCGACGGATCCTTTCGATGCCGGTGCCGCGAACACCGAAGATGTTGAAATCGTCTCTGATTCTGGCCTCGGTGCCCAGCCAGTATTCGTTGAGGGATTCAAAGCGATCGATCTTGCCGTAGCGATGGGTAAAATAGCCGCAGGCGCGAACCAGTTGATCGTAGTCGTGCAGGTCCGTGACCCGATAATACTCGGTGAGGGCTTCGCGGATCTCGGGCGCCAAGACTTCGTAGGCCACGTCGCCGATGCCCAGGGCGTTTGCCCCGCTTTGTTTAAGGTTTAGGCAGAATTGATGGTAGTGATGGGGAAAATGCGGAGACAGGTAAATGACGTTCATAATCACGTCCTAGATAGCTGGTGAACCGTATTTATGAAATGTAAGCGGCTGGCCGGCGGTGTCGACACACCCCTCCTGAGGGTAAGTCCGTAACCGCGACTGTAAACCCCAACGATGGGGTAAAGCGGGGCAGCGATTGAAAAACAGCGCACCGCTGTTTATCGGGTGAGCTGTCGGTATTTGATCCGCTGCGGCACGGCGGCATCCACACCCAGACGCGCCTTTCGATCGGCGTCGTATTCACTCCAGTTGCCATGAAAGAAACTCACCTGGCTGTCGCCCTCAAAGGCCAGAATGTGGGTGGCGATGCGGTCGAGAAACCACCGGTCATGGCTGATGACCACCGCGCACCCGCCGAAGTTTTCCAAAGCCTCCTCCAGCGCCCTGAGGGTGTTGACGTCAAGATCGTTGGTGGGCTCGTCCAGGAGCAGTACGTTGGCGCCCTCTCGCAGCAGTTTTGCCAGGTGAACGCGGTTGCGCTGTCCCCCAGAGATCATCCCAACCTTCTTTTGCTGCTCCGTACCCGAAAAATTGAACCGCGACACGTAAGCCCTGGAGTTCACCAAACGATTTCCCAATTCGATTTGCTCGTTGCCGCCGGTGATTTCTTCCCAAATGGTGTTTTCAGGATCCAGGTCCCTGTTTTGGTCAACGTAGGCGTACTGAACAGTCTCCCCAATGCGGAAAACACCGCTGTCCGGCGTTTCCTGGCCGGTAATCATCCGAAACAGGGTCGTCTTTCCGGCGCCGTTGGGACCGATGACCCCGACAATGCCGCCCGGGGGCAGAGCGAATGACATGTTTTCGACAAGCAGCTTCTCACCGAAAGCTTTCGACACCGCCGCTGCGGTGATGACCACACTGCCCAGGCGCGGCCCCGGTGGAATAAACAGCTCCAGGTCTTTTTCCCGGCGCTGGGTATCCTGGGACATGAGGTTTTCGTAGGCGCTGATGCGCGCCTGACTTTTGGTGTGGCGCCCCTTGGGTGACATGCGGATCCACTCCAGTTCGCGTGCCAGCGTTTTCTGGCGGGCGCTTTCGGCTTTATCGTCCCGACGCAGCCGCTCCTGCTTTTGCTCCAGCCATGAAGAATAGTTGCCCTTCCACGGAATGCCCCGGCCACGATCCAGTTCCAGGATCCAGCCGGCCACGTTATCTAAGAAGTACCGGTCGTGGGTCACGGCGATGACCGTGCCCGCGTATTGCTTGAGGTGGTGCTCCAGCCAGGCCACACTTTCAGCGTCCAGGTGGTTGGTTGGCTCGTCCAGTAGCAGAATGTCCGGTTTTTTGAGCAGGAGGCGGCACAAGGCCACCCGCCGCCGCTCGCCGCCGGATACGACGTCGACCGGTGTATCGCCGGGCGGGCAGCGCAAGGCCCCCATGGCCATTTCCAGCCGGGCATCCAGATCCCATGCATCCAGCCGGTCTAGCTTGTCCTGGACCTCCCCCTGATGCTGGATGAGGGAATCCATGTCGTCATCGCTCATGGGCTCGGCAAACTTCATATTGATCTCTTCAAAGGTGTTGAGCAGATCGACGGTTTCCTGGACGCCCTCCTCCACCACCTCCCGCACGGTCTTTTTCACGTTGACCAAGGGTTCCTGCTCCAGGTAGCCCACGGAGTAGCCCTCGGAAAGCAGCACCTCGCCGTTGAACTCACGGTCTGCGCCGGCCATGATTTTCAGAAGCGTACTCTTGCCGGATCCGTTGAGGCCCAGCACGCCGATCTTGGCACCGTAAAAATAGGACAGGGAAATGTCCTGCAAAACCGGTTTCTTGTCATAAAACTTGCTCACCCGCATCATGGTATAGATGACTTTGTTGGGATCAATGGCCACGGATGTCGTCCTTCCTATTGCTCGGCGATGATCTGCCATGAATTCCCGGAAAGTTTCAGGAGCAGTGTCTTGAGGGATGCTTCATGGTAGTTGGACGAGGCGTATTCCTGGAAAAACGTCACACGCCAGGTGCCATCGTCCACGGGTGTGTTCACGAGAATATCCGAAATGCGAACACGGATCCAGTCTTTGCGTCGATTTTTGTCTGCTTTTTCAGCCGCCCAGGTTTCCTTATCCATCCCGCTATGGCGAAAACCCGGTGCGTAACAGGCGAGGTAGGGCGCCATCTCGCCGCTTACGCCGGCGCTGTTTTCCCAGGCAGTCCGCCAAACGGATAAGAAATCTTTCACGGATGGTTCGATGCCCGCTTCCTCCGGCAATTCGGACGCTGCTTCTATTGGCGGCGGCCCTGTGTCGGTTGCCATTTCGACCGGCGCGGTGTCGATGGGTGCTTTGGCGGGGGCCTGACGATCCGCTGTGGGGGCCGCCGGCGGCGGCGCCGGGACTGAGAATTTTATTGGTTCGGGGGCCACCATTACGACGTCCGGTGAAGACGGTGCAAAATAAAAAACCATGCCGACGGCCACCAGTATTAGAGATACGCCCATGACAGCCGCAATTTTGGATTCCCGGCCAGGGTTCGTGGGACCCGTGGTGGCCACCGCACGAAGCGATGCGCTGGCAGGTGGGCGCTGGCGAGGCTTGCGGGGCGTCCGGGAACTCGGTTCTTGCCCTTTCGCAGACGGTTTCGGAGGCGGCGCCCCCTGGGGCAGCGGCATCTGGACCGGCGGTCGAGGCGGCGGGGTTGCGGGCGGGTCCTCCCCCAACCCTTCGTCGATCAGATCGTCGATCAGAATAAAATCGTTGTCAGGATCCTTGCCCGGCATAACGCCTCAGCGACCATCCATTGGGTAACGGGGGATACCGATTCCGGCCGATGGCGATGGTTGTACCAACAGCCCTCACCACAGATCGCCATTTTAGTCGCAACCCGCAATGCGTGCAAGTCGGCAGGGTCTTTGGTCACTGAAGCCTTGGGCGGAAATTGAGGAGAAGGTGCAGGCGGGAATGCGCCGCTTGCGCCCGGACTGCCAATCCGGGCGGAGCCTTCCTTGCCGGTGAACCCGAGCGGCCCGTATCCGCGGTTGAGAATTTGGCCCATTGATGTGAAAGCGATGCCCTGCATCCACAACAATTGAACCGGTGGATAACCTGCGCGGATCAGGCCGAGAGCGCGGCTCGGCAAAATGAAATGGCGGCATCCCTGACATTTTGACTTTTTATCTGACCGGCCGCATGCTGCCGTAGCAGACCGTTGATGAGCGCGACCAGAATATTCACCGTTTGAGGGACCGTCACTTTTCTAAAATCCTTGCTGCGAATGCCGGACCTCAGGCATTTTCCGAGATAGTTCTCAAGTTTGCTGCGAAACCCATCGTATTGCTGCTGACAGGCTTCAACGTTTTCCTTCAACCGGGCCGGGCAGGGCGATAGAACCATCTGGGTTTGATTGGGAAACGCCTCAACGAAATCCAACATCATACGGATGAGGTTTTCGATCTTTTCAAACGGTGTTTCCGTGCGTGACGGCAAGGCATCGAAGCGCTCATTCAGCCTGGCGAATCCATCGTCCAGAATTTCCGTAAAGAGGGCCTCCTTGCCCTTGAAATGGTAGAACAAGAGCGGTTCGGTGGCGCCAGCAGTGGCAACAATTTCTTTTGTCGTCGTGGCATCGAAGCCTTGAGAGGCAAATAGCTGCGTCGCCGCTTCGATAATCTGTGTCTTTTTGCCCATGATCAGCCTCCAGAGTGGTCTAAGTGTTTACATAGCTACGTGCGTAGCCTTCCTTACTATATTGATCACTCAAAAGCTTTGTCAATCCATTTCCGATAAAAAGAGTCAAAAAAGCCATAGGGATCTGCAATGGAGAACCCGAAAGGCCCGCTTAGTCTTTCTTTGGCCGCAGCCGATGCCGCGCCTTCGCCTGGAGCACGGTCTTTCGAAGTCTGATGGATATTGGAGTGATTTCAATCATTTCATCCTCTCGGATAAAATGTAGGGCGCGCTCCAGGGTCATGGGTTTGACGGGAGACAGGATGACGTTTTCGTCCCGACCGGAGGCGCGGATGTTCGTCAGCTTTTTTTCCTTGCAGGGATTGGCATTGATATCGACGGTGCGGTTGTGTTCGCCAAAGATCATTCCTTCGTAAACCAGGTCCCCCGGCTCAATGAACAGCTGCCCCCGGGGTTCCAGATTAAACAGGGCGTAGGCGACGGCAACGCCCTGTCGGTCACTGACGATGGAGCCGGTGCGCCGGCCGGGAATCTCACCGCGAAAGGCATCGAATCCCGCAAAATATGAGTTGATGATGCCGGTCCCTTTGGTGTCGGTGAGAAATTCATCCCGATATCCGATGAGCGCTCGGGAGGGGATGGAAAATTCCATGCGGACGCGTCCGGTGCCGTGATTGGTCAGTGCCGTCATCTGTCCTTTGCGCGAAGAGAGTTTTTCGGTTATCACACCCATGAACGTTTCCTCGCAGTCGATGAACAGCTTTTCCATCGGCTCCTTGACGACCCCGTCGGACCCGGTTTTGTAAATCACCTCGGGACGGCCCACCGTGATTTCGAAGCCCTCCCGGCGCATGGTTTCGATGAGAATGGCCATCTGGAATTCACCACGCCCCTTGACGATGAAGACCTCCCGATTGCCGGTTTCTTCGACCTGGACAGCTACGTTTCGCAGCGTCTCTTTGATCAAGCGCTCCCGGATTTTGCTGGACTGGACAAACCGCCCTTCCCGACCGGCATACGGTGAGCTGTTGATGGTAAAGCGCATGCTCACCGTGGGCTCGTCGACGGTGATGCGATCGAGAGCGCGGGGGGCGGTCTGCGTACAGATGGTGTCACCGATTTTCACGTCTTCGATGCCGGACAGCACGATGATATCACCAGATTCAGCTGCATCCACGGGATCTAGGGCGATGCCGGTGTAAGTTTGCAGCCGGGTGACTTTCAGGGGGCGCTGGCTGCCGTCGGCGCCGATGCACACCAGTGCGTCGTGATTATGGGCGCTACCGTTCACCACTTTGCCCACGGCCAACCGGCCCAGATAGTCGGAATACCCCAGATCGGAGACCAGCATCTGAAACGGGGCCGATGGATCGAATGCCGGCGGGGGCATCACTTCCAGGATGGTGTCCAACAGGATGTGCAGGTTTTCACCCTTTTCCTCGGGTGTTTTCTGGGCCACCCCGTCGCGGCCCACGGCGTAGAGATGCGGGAAATCCAACTGGGACTCCTGTGCATCCAGGTCGATGAACAGATCGTAGATCTCGTCCAGGACGTCGGCCGGCCTGGCGTCGTGACGGTCGATCTTGTTGATGACCACCAGCACCGGGAGTTTGGCGGCAAAGGTCTTTTCGAGAACGAATCGGGTCTGGGGGAGCGGCCCTTCAGAGGCGTCCACCAGCAGCAGTGCGCCATCGGCCATGGACAGGGCCCGCTCCACCTCTCCGCCGAAATCGGCATGTCCCGGTGTGTCGATGATGTTGATCTTGACGCCTTTCCATACCACCGAGCAGTTCTTGGCGGCGATGGTGATGCCCCGCTCCCGCTCGAGATCCATGGAGTCCATCAGCCGGTCGTCCACTTCCTGGTTCTCTCGAAAAAGGCCGCTTTGCCGAAACATGGCGTCCACCAGGGTGGTCTTGCCATGGTCTACGTGGGCAATGATGGCGATGTTTCTGATCCTGTCGTTGGCGGTGCGTGTCTGGGACATACGGTTTTCCTGTTCGCAAAAAAAGGGCATCCCGCGATCCGGGATGCCCGATAACATCGTCACCAAAGGCCAGATGTCCGGCGCCGAGCCATATATTGGAGAAACCGGGGAATGTCAAAAACATCTTGGGAGGAGACGGCACACGGACGAACGCGGTCTGACACGGACGGCAAATCCCACATGAAATCCTCAGCTGTTGTCCGTTTCAGTCCGCGGAGTTGTTTCATTGCAGCGGCTCTGGTAAACACCGGCTTTCGCCACCTCCGGTAAAGGGTGCCGCACCATGTTGGAAACCATCCCCGCCGTCGTCCGGGTCTTTATTGTCTTCGGGCTGATCCTGACCCTGATCCGGTTCAAGCTCTCCCTGGGAAACGCCTTTGTCATCGGCGCCGGCATTTTAGGGCTGATTTTCGGTATGGCCCCCGGCGCCATTTTCATTGCCGCCGGCCATGCCCTGGCAGACCCCAAAACCCTCTCCCTTTCCGTGGTCGTGGCGCTGATTCTCGTGCTGAGTCACAGCCTTGAAAAAACCGGGCAGATGGGTCGCCTCCTTGAGCGCTTCGCCGGACTCATCACCAACGCCCGCCTCAACATCGTCATTTTTCCGGCCCTCATCGGCCTCCTGCCCATGCCCGGGGGCGCCATTTTCTCAGCGCCAATGGTGAAAAACATTGGAAAGCCCTCCGGACTGACCGGCCCCGAGTTGAGCTTCATCAACTATTGGTTCCGCCACCTGTGGGAATACTGGTGGCCCCTCTACCCTGGAGTGCTCCTCACCACCGCGCTGGCCGGCATCGATCTGTGGGTTTTCGTCATGGCGCTCTTTCCCCTCACGGTCGTTGCCGTCGCTGCAGGGTATTACCAGCTGCACCGGATGATGCCAGCCAACCCGTCGTCCGCGACGCCGACATCACCACGGCGCGCATTGCTCATGCCCTTCGTCAAGGAGCTGACCCCGGTGCTCATTGCCATTGTGCCCGGCATCCTTCTGGGCAACCTGCTTGAATGGCTGCTGGCGGGTCGACACGTCACCGTGGCCAAGGAACTCGGCCTCATCGTAGCCTTGACCGGTGCCATTTTCTGGGTCTGGGGGGTGAATCGCCTTCCTGCTGCAGCAAGGCGCGGCGTTGTGTTCCAAAAGGAACTTCTGGCAATGGTTTACATGGTGTCCGCCATACTGATTTTCAAAGGGGTGATGCTGGACAGCCGGGCAGTGGACGCCGTGAACGGGGAACTCCTCCGGTGGCAAGTGCCCCTGGTGGCCATTGCGGTAGTGCTGCCCTTTATCGTGGGGTTCGTGGTGGGCATCACGATTGCCTTCGTGGGGGCCGCCTTTCCCATCGTGATCTCGCTGGTCACCGCCACCGGCGCCGGCGACCACATGCTGGCCTACATGATGCTGGGGCTGGCCGGCGGGTTCGCCGGCGTGCTGCTCTCCCCGCTGCACCTGTGCCTCCTGCTCTCCAATAGCTATTTCGGCACGACCCTGGGGCCCGTTTACCGCTATCTGTGGAAACCCTGCCTGACGCTGGTGCTCGGCGGGCTGGCCTATTTCGTCATCCTCACGCGGTTCGTTTAGAGGGTACTTGTCAGAAGACTGTTCCGTTTTTCGTCATTCCAGAAGCGCTTGCTAATCCGACAGCGCACTTGAGCGACTTGCTTCACCGACCACAGGAATGAGAAAGGCAAAGCACGGTTTTCACTGACTGGTGGATCGTGCGGAACGATAGGCGCTAAATGCTGTTTTGGGTGTTGAAATAGGAAAATAGCATTTAGCCTCGCATTGGATGATTATTGCCCAAAACGCGACATTGAGGACAGCGGGAACTGTTTTTCCGATATTGACAGTGCACTGATCAATTTGCGAATAGTGAGGCAATCCACGGGAGCAGCTACATCTTGAGGCACCAGTAAGATCCAAACACAATCTTAGATAAGAGGTAACAGGCATGCTAAAAGGCAAGGCCCTATTTCCCTCTGCCTAAGAATCGAATGGCAGCGCCTGGTCGCCGGAAGCGGTCGAACTTGGGCTGCTTGGAAACGGCGGTTGAAGCACGGAGTCTACTGAACATGGAGAAAGACGTTTTGGGGGAAGCGCGGTCGCGTCCGCGAAAGCCGTGCAACGGCCGTGGAACCCCTGTCGAACCACGAAACAGAGTTCGAACCACGAAGGCCAGATCCCTAAAAGAACATAGAATTCAACACGCTTGACAGGAAAGGAGAACAAAATGAAACGCTGCCTGATGTTGCTGCTGATGCTTGCCGTCTTTGCCGGCGGCTGCGCCACGACACAGATGGTCAAGCCCGACCAGCCGCCGGACCTCGCCCCGGACGGCGATACGGCTCTGCTGGTGATTCTTCGGGACACGTACTTCGGCGGGGCCATAGTATTCTGGAACTATCTTGACGGTAAGTTTATCGGCGAGACCATGGGAAACACCTACATCGTTAGTGAAGTCGAGCCCGGACCGCACTATGTGGTATCGGAAACGGAAAACACCGGCATCGCCCATTTGAATTTCGAAGCGGGAAAACAGTATTTCCTGCGCCAGGGAATCGCGGTGGGCATCTGGCGTGCAAGGACTTCCGGGTTTTTCCCGGTACCCGCCGAGGAGGCGAAAAAGGCGATCCAGGAGTGCACCTACCTGCAGGTGGATGAAAGCAAGACTTTCCCGGATATGGACACAGCGCTCTATCAGAAGGCCATCGACGAGTACGAGGCCGGTGTCCGGGACAATCCGGAAGGATACAAGGAACTGCTCGATTACCGGGGCGAATACCCCCAGTGACGGTGCAGCGCTTCGAAACGATGCCCGTTGCGGCCCGGGCGGCTGTCCACCGGTGCTTCGACCGGGCCGCTGAAGCTATGTGCGCTTTCCCATAGGACGTTGAAATCGTATGCCATGGAAGCTTCAAAGGACCGCGACCTCCGCCTACCTGACGCTTGTGATCGTAGGCTTTGCGATCAACCTACTTTGAAATATGCCCTCGCTATACAAATATGAAGAGACTTTACGAGGTGCTTCGCCGGTGTTTTAAGTGGCCTTTTTTTAACCTTGCGGGGCGGGAGAATTCTGACTGTGAGTAGAGATTGTTTAATACGCGCTATAGGCGCGTTTTAAAGAACGACCAGATAACGGACGCTGCATCGTAGTCTTTCAATGGATGCGCGTTGTCAAGTTCGGCTGTGAAAAATGGGCCCGGCCAGACATGGTCCCATCCGGCAAGGACGTATGTTGCAACGGAATTGCCGCTTTTGCAGACTTCCCAGAGCGTCTCCGTCACAGCACCGTTTCTATCGGTTTTTATAATGGACTCGTCACTGCATTCATTTGCATTGCGCCAGAAATCGGCGCTCGCCGCCAGCGATTGGTAGACCCGCGGCTCACCGCCCCTGTCGCTGAGACCACCGGCCGCAGGCACGTCTTTGTCGGCACTGCCGTGAATGAGCAACATGGTAACCGGATTCTCAGGCAACGGGATCTGCCAGGGGCTCTGGTCGTCACCCACGCGGCTGCCAATGGACCCGGCAAGAACGGCAGCACCATCCAAGACATGGCTCTTCTCTGCAGCGAAACGGTGTACGAACATGCCACCGTTGGAAAATCCCACCATGAATACCCTGCTCACAACGAACCGCTCGCGCGTGGCCTCGATAGCGAAAGAAACAAACCCCACGTCATCGATGTCGTCTTGGGCGGCTTTACCGCAACAATGGCCAGCGTTCCAGTGCTGAAGATAGCCTAAAAGACCGATGCCCTCAGGATACAAAACTATAAATCCCTCTTTATCAGCCAGGTCGCTGAACCCGGAATACCGGGCCATGCCCTCGGCAGTATCGAAAGCCCCGTGAACAACAACCACAAGCGGCACGGGGCGCTGCTCTTGGAAGCCGGCGGGGATGTGGATATTATAAAAACGGTCGAAAGCTCCAGTACGAAAATTCGCCGCCACGCGATAAGTGCTCCGAGCGCTGACCGATCCATCCCCAAGATAGGCAGTACATCCCTGCATCGCAGCCAATGCAAAGGCTGTTACCATCGAAAGAATCGCTCGCCCATAGAATCCTTTAAAGGGTTCTTTAAAATTTATCACAGCTTGGATCTCCTTATTTTTCCTGACCGGAGTTTTCGTTATTGCCAACACGCTCGAAGATGATCTGTGCGATGGCCTCCCGATCCACCTTGCCTGCCGCCGTTAGGGGCAGTATGCCAATTGTGTACAACCGCTTTGGCATCTCATGGGGTTCCAGGAACATTGCCAGCTTCGCTATGAGAGTCTCTCTATCCTGGTTGGTTTCCACTAGTGCGGTGATCGTGTTTCCCCGGGTGCCGCCGGCCGGCATGGCTAACACACAGGCGTTGGTTACCGCCTCTATGCGTAGGAGTGATTCGCGAATGGTTTCCAGATCCACCCGTTTGCCACCGACCTTGATAACGCTGTCAGTACGGCCTCCGAGCAAAAAACCACCAGACTCTCCGAGAACGGCTTTGTCATCTGTCTGGTAAAAACCATCTTCATTTGTGGGCAGGCCGGCCGATAAAAACGGGCTGCGCACGCTGAGGTGGCTACCGCTAACTTGCCAATCGACAACCGATAGCGGGATATACTCCGATTCACCAACTGAACGACACCGGGTGGCGATGCCACCGGTTTCTGTAGAACCGTAGACTTCCACCACCGGGACACCGGTCCGGTTGGTGAAGGCGGCTCCTGTTTCGGGAGCCAAGGGACCGGCTGATGAAAAGGCGGTTTTCAAGGAGCCCCCAAAGGCTAAGCCAGTACCAAGCGCCCGGTAGTGAGCAGGTATACTCACCAAAACAGAGGCGCTAAACTGTTCTACGCTGTCTAGTATTTCCGCTGGGAACACCGGCGTCCCCGGCACTACGGCCGCTCCGGAAACCAGAGGGATGAGAACCGAGAACAGGAGGCCGTAGATATGAAGCGGGGAGACCGTGGCCAGAATGGTGTCCGTAGGGCCAATACCGTGCAGGGTTGCCTGCAACAGGGCTTCGCCCAGCAGATTGAGTGGGGACTTGCTCCAGATTCGGGGCTTTTGGGTTGATCCCCCGGTGAAGAGCATCACCCAGTCCATATCGAGTGGGATATTGATCTCAGGATGCATCTCGTCTTCGACGGAAACGGGCGGCCTGATAGCCGAAACGCCCTCTGGCAGTGGTAGCCCACTATCGATCACAGCGGCGCTGTATGGTGAATGCTGATGTAGCGCGTTCAAGGCCTTTGCTGATGGAGCATGGGGCAGCAGCAACCGGGTTCGACCGTCGAGACTGGCCAATACCGCTGAAGCGGCCAATGCTCGATCACCGGTGCATAGGCAAATTTGCCGAAGGTCCGCACCACAGTCATGAAACGCCTTTTGCAACTTGCCGGCCATTGCATAAACCGATGCAACGGTTGCGCCGCCTTGGATGAAGTAACGTTCTGGATGGAGGGGTCCCGCCGACATCTCCTTTATCCATTGCGTCAGCATGACGGTTGATTGGTGTGAGCGCATGACTTGTTGTCCTTGGTGAATAACGGCCGTCGGTGACGAATACTGACCATTAATCATGTCAATTAGGGTTTCGTGCCTTTGTCAGAAGCGCCTTCAATGCGTAAAGGGCCGCCTTGACTTTGCAGGGGGTATTCATTAGTTTGCCATCCTGTTTGTGGCCCGGGGGTCAATATGAATGGTTAGAATCTCATGAGATGCTCGATAATGGATCAGAGTGAATTTGGATTCACCGCATCGGAAGTGGCCGACGCTGTAAAACGCGGCGGCCTGCTGACCATGGAGATAGAGTTCAGCCTGAGATGCAGCTTTCATTGCCCCTACTGCTATGTGCCCCAGAAAGAAGATTTCGATGATGAACTTACCACTGAGGAGATCCGTGATATCATCATTCAAGCCAAATCCCTGGGGGCCAGAAAAATTATCATACTTGGTGGAGAGCCATCCATCTATCCCCACATCGAGGCGATGATCGCGTATATTCGCGATCTGGACCTTCAAGTGGAGATGTTTACCAATGGCAGTGGTATTACCCCCGATTTTGCCGATCTGCTTCACGTTCATGGTGTCCGTGTCGTGCTCAAGATGAACTCCTTTGATGAAGCACTTCAGGATCGGTTGGCGGGAAAGAAAGGCGCCTACAGGGTCATTCAACAAGCGCTGAATCATCTTCAGGCGGCCGGCTACCCCTCGAACGATGCATTCCTGGCCGTATCTACCATCATCTGCAGCCAGAACATCAACGAGATTCCCGATTTGTGGCAATGGCTGAGAGACCGAGGTATCGTCCCCTACGTCGAGATCATCACCCCCCAAGCCAACGCACTGGAGAACACCTGGCTCGATGTGCCGCCATCACGCGTGCATGAGCTATTTAAAACCTTATCCGACATCGATCGCGCCAAGTATGGGCATCACTGGGACCCTCAACCGCCGCTGGCAGGCAATAAATGTCTCCGCCATCAGTTCTCCTGTCTGGTCAACGCACGCGGCGAGGTAATGCCATGTGTCGGAGTGACCTTGCCCATGGGAAATATCCGCAAGGAACTTTTAAAGGATATCCTCGCCAACAGTTCTCTCCTGAAAGATCTTAAGAATTATCGACAGACTATAAAAGGTCCCTGCCGCGATTGTGATAAGGCCGCCTCGTGCTATGGCTGCCGGGGAGCCGCCTTTCAACTCACCGGTGACCCCTTGGCCTCAGATCCGCTTTGCTGGAAGAATTGTCGCAGTTAAACTGCTCACCGACCATTTCTATCAGCGGCAAAATGGTCAAACGCCTGCGGTTCATTTCACTCAAGAGCATTCGTACTTCCTTGATCCACACCGGCAATTGAGTCACATCCGGTGGTGTTGCGTCATGGAGCATGATGATGTCACCAGTGCATACTTTTGCAAGAATGCGTTTTGAAATACCCTTTACACGTCGGTTGCCGGCATCTAAGGCGCGCCGGCTGTAGGTGACTGCGATCATCCCACGGCGATGGAGCACCTCTGCCAAGTCAGGCCCAATGATCCCTACCGGTGGCCGAAATAGTGGACTCTCAACTCCATGACGCTGAAGCACGCTGCGGGTCTGGTCAATTTCCTGAGCAATGAATTTGGCTCCCCGCAGCATCATGAACATGTCATGGGTGTATGAATGGTTGCCCACGTCATGTCCTTCATTCTTGATGGCCTCCAACAGCGCCGGATAGGCCGCGGCACGTTGTCCGGTTACAAAAAATGTGGCATGTGCATGATGGCCGCGCAAAAGCTCAAGAAGCACCGGTGTGGTGATCGGATCCGGACCGTCGTCAAAAGTGAGGGCGACGCCGGTGGTGGCTTTTCCCCGCGTCACGACCGACATGAAAAAGCCCAGCGCCGGTAGAAATGGTGCAGCCATACTCGCCAGCACAAAAAGGGTCAATGGTACTGCGGACACCCTGACGTCGATGCTGGCCAAAACCATGGCCAGGGCAATGGCCCAAGCACCGGCAACTTCGCCTGGACGCATTCGGCGGTTTCCGAGAACATGCCTCATACGGCTGCTGCCTTGCCGGATTTATAAAACCGCAGCCACACCAGGTCACCGGCAGTACCTGAAGTCAGGGAGCGATCATTGGTGAATCCGGCCCGCCCGAACAGTCCCACCAATACGTCTGGATCACGAAAGACGGGCGTAATGCCGGCCAAGGCCAACCGGAAATTTTCAAGACGATAGGCCAGCGTTTTTTTGCCGGGCGGCGGGATGGTCGCCCGAACGATCAGGGGAGCGCCGGGTGCCATGACATTGAAGATTCGGTTAGCGGTTTCTGCCAGATCCACCTCAGACAGATAGTGAACCATGTCCAGCATCATGACCAGATCGGCCTGAGCGCCTTCGGGAGGCAACATTGGTGCAGCGCCGACAACGATGGTTCCCCGGTTTCCCAAAGCTCTTTTGGCAACCGATGCGCGCCCCGGATCCGGCTCGATGCCATAAATGTGCGCCCTGGGATAGGTCTCTGCTGCCAAGCAACCGGGCACGCCGTAGCCGGCGCCGATGTCTATCACCGAGTGAATGCCGGCGGCTTCCGGCAGCAACCCCATGATTTCAGAAAACAATGGGTCCAGCCGCAGTTTGAAACGGGCGAACATCCGTGGATAGGCTTCCATATGTGCGTAGCGGGCCAGAACCCGTTTCGTCAGGATCCCCCCCGTCGGCTGCGGCTGACGGCTGAAATGCCAGGATAGTAAAGGCGGCAGTAGAAGAAAGGCCCCGGCAAGGGCGCTACTGATGCCGATTACGGACATCATACCGGCACTGCGCAGCATGCCGTGTGTCGCCGTGCCTAACACCCCGAATCCAATAAGGGTGGAGATGGCAGCCATGAGCACCGCCAGGCGAACGATTTGGAAATAAGGGTGTGCGATGTCCCTGTAGCGCTGGTAGGCAGAAACTAAAAGCAGTGAATAATCGATGCCCATGCCGAACACGATGATTGCCAACATGAGCGCCGGAATATCGAGAGGATGCCCTATGAGATTGAGGATGCCCAGGGTGCAAACCATGGCGAAAGCCACCGGCGCGAGGGATATGATGGTCAGCCGAATGTCCAAAAAGAAAATGGCCAGAAGCCCCACCACGCTAATAACTACCATCGCCGCCATCTTCAGGAAGGTGGCGAACAGCAAGCCGCCGAAGTGTCTTGAAAATGCGGTTGGCTCAAAAACGCGGCCGTAGGGCTTCAACGGGCTGGCCAATGAAATCTCTTTCGACGGTGGTGTTGAAAAGGTCAGAAACTGATTCCATGAACCGTTGCCGGATGCTTCGGATATCCCCATCAACTGGTAAAGTGATGGGGGAATCGGCACGGCGGCAAGCGATTGGGTTGCAGTCAATTTATGAAGAAATGGTTTAAATGCTTGCGTCGAAAATCCGATGGCAGCAGCTTCCCTGACTAGTGTTTCACTGACTGCGGCAATGCGCCTGTCATCCCAAAAAACCGACCACGCCGCGGCGTTGCGCGATGCCGCCTGCCGGCCTGGAAACACCATCGATGGTATGAACCCGGAAAATTCGCCGTCTGCATTCCCATGACCACGGAGTTCAGCCATCAGGGCGTCATTCTTGTCCTGAAGCGCCTCCAAAGAAGGCGCCTGCATCATGAGAAACGTTCGGCTGAAGGTGTCCCCCCAGACCGTCATGAATAGCCTTTCCGCGGCTTGGGTGGCCGGACTCACTGTGTTCATGGCACTGAGGTTGACGTTAAACTGTGGCCAAGCGAACCACATCAGCCCGACGGTTGCCATAATAGCTGCTATCGCTCCGGGGCGGCCGGTTTGCATCAACAGATCTGCCAGGCGCTGAAGCGGTAGTGTGCGGGCTTTTGCCGCAGGCAATTCCGGGATAATTTTGGGAAGCACCGTATGAATGGTCAGAAATGATGAAATGATGCCCAGGGCCGTGAACGTTCCCAGTTGGCTAAGCATGGGGAAACCGCTGAATGCCAGCGCGAAGAAGGCCCCTGCAGTGGTCAATACGGCCAGAAGTCCTACTGCACGCGCCTCACGGGCAGATTCTCGTCCAAAAGTTTTCTCGGGCTGATCGGCGAAAAGCAGATAGGTAATGCCGTGATCCACGGTAATGGACAGTATCGCACCGCCAAAACCAAGCACCATGATGGAAATGGCATCATAAAAGAGAGAATAGATAAAAAATGCGATGCACGCACCCCAAACGGCCGGCAGTAGCGCGATGAGGCCAATATACGGTCTGGGAAAAGTGATAAGCAGCAGGATGGCAATGCCCACGGTTGCCAGCGTGATGGCCTTCTGAACGTCTTTTCTGATGATGGTCTCGTTGTCCAAGGCCGCACGATAGGCTCCCATGGGCGTAAAAGTAACCCCATCTCCGCCGAGCCGTTCAATCACGCCCGTCTCGATCGTTTTCAGCGTCGCGGCTAGTCGGCGCGCAAACCCGGTGTCCGTGCCCGGCACCCGTGGACGCGCCATCACCATTACGTGAGCACCGTCCGCTGAAAACAGTCTACCGGCGATATATTGCACCTGGTCAGACGGAGCCAGATGCCGAAGGCGTGACAATACGAGTTCCCGGAGACCCAACGGGTCCTGCTCAAAAAAAGCCAGCTGGCCGATACCTTCCATTCCAGCCAGTTGTATTTGAATGCCCCGCAGTCTTTCACTGATAAATGCCGGTGACAGGCGCGGTGTTACCCCTTCGGCCAAATCCTTTCCCGAAAACAATAGTGGCATATGATCAAGCATGTGGGAGACGAGTTCGAGCCCGGCTTCCTCAAAACCGGCCATTCCGACTTGGGCAAAAAGGCCGCTTTCTCTGAGTGCAGCCTCTGTGTACTCGGCATAGACAGCCAGCCTATCGGTATCAGGCGGCTTCAGTCCGATGTCTATCGTCAGTTGATCCTGAATTGGATGCGCGTTGAATATCGCCAAGGCGTCGGCGATGACCGGATCGTCGGTGGGGAGCGCCTTCATGACATCGGTGTCAATATCCAGCCGGTGCCAGCCGATACCAAACAGGGCAAGTGTGAATATCGTGAAGACAGCGATGGACACAATGGGGCGTTTAGCGGTTCTCATGCTCATTGCAGTAGAGAATATCTGTAGCTGAATGCCTAATTAAGCATCCACGAAAGAAGGAGTGCCACTGCAACCACGTGGCCTATGACGATGGGCCAGCGGTATCGGTGGTACCACTCGTTGGTTTTTTGTATACGTTTGAGGCCGCCGCACACGCGACGCCACCGGTCGAGGTTTTTCAGTCGCTGGTTGTCCGTTGCGGCATCGCTTTGAAAGGCAAACGACGGATAAACCATGTACGTCGTCGGTGCCAAGCGTTGCAGCATAACATCATAGGGTAGCCGTTGCCATGTCATATCTGAAATGCGCTGACCCAGACGTTGATTGACGGCATACGCGTGTGCCAAGCTGCGGTATTTCACTTTCAACACCGAAGGGTTTCCCGTGTGCCAGGAGCGTGACACCAACCCCCCGAAGATCAAAAGTTCCCACTCCCTGCCGGAGCGCAAATAGTCAATCGCACTGTTTAAACGCTCTGGGCTGTAGCGCTCGATCACGACGTCGTCTTCAAACACTGCGATACGAGAGGCACCCGCAGCGAGGCCCTCGCGAATGCAGGCCTGATGCGACTCGAATATGCCCTGCTCCGGGTCCACGGAATGGCGATGCGCCGCGTGAAAGATCACCCTATCCAGGAGGCATAGATGACGAAAGGCATTTTCAGCCGACCGGCGCCGCTCAGGCCGCCCATGAAGAGTGATGCAATATATCCGATCAAAATAATCCCACGCCATCCTGAGCCTTGTCCACCGCCACGGATATTCCTTTGGCAGCGCCTGTCAGGTTTTATATCATTATGTAAAAATCCGGCCCGCCGCCCATGACCCTGCCGGTTTGCGGCCACTTCCGGTTGACGGTGCCGAAGCCTGATGATTATAACGTTACAGTATCATGAGCGCCCCGCACCTGCCACAAAGCGGACCTGCCCATGCCCACATGAAAGCGTCGTAAGATGAACATGCATCGGATCATACAGAAGATTGCCGCACGCCCCGCCTTTCAGTCGGCAATCGCCGACCGTGCCGATTTGAACGCTTTCAAAGCGAGGCCTTCCCTGCGCATTCTCTTGGGCGTGTTTCTCATCGCATTTAGCTATGTCATCGGATGGCCGCTTGTCGGGGCCCTGGGGACGCTCGCCATCATCTGGAAGGAACCGCTTATCGCTGTTATCGGCGGTCCCCTGGCTTATGGACTTTCCCATGTGGTGTTTCTGATGGGAATGTATCTTGCCGGCGCCAAATACGCCCGGATATTCTTCCGCTGGACCGCACGCGTGGCTGTGGAATATCTTCTTGATCGGTTTCCTCCGCCCGATTCCAGCCCTTCTGGTGAAGCTCCGGCACCTCCCGCGCATCAGCCGTCGGCAACGGCACCGTCAAACAGTGTAAAAAGGTGATTTTCCAGCAGTTCATGCCAGACCATCCATGAACCGCGCCGTTGTACAAGAATCCGGCTTCTCCCCTTACCGATAGACGTTACCTGAACCTGGCTCATGGCTTCGCCCAATGTCATCCCCAATGCTTTGGCCGTCGCCTCTTTCGCTGTCCACACGCGGATCGCCGCCTGTATCGGCTCCATTGAAGTTGCATCTACTAGTGATTGCTCGCTTGAAGACATGTAAATGTCTCGTGTTTTCAGCGCCCGTTGCGTCACCGGTTCTACATCAACACCAATGGCCGTCTCACCGGCCACGGCGATGGCGAAACGGCTGTCGTGGGCTACTGAGCAATGTGATGCTGGCGGGCATAAGGGCTTGGGGTGGTCGGCCGATGCAGTGACGATGTTGTCGGCAGGGACAGACCGCCAATCCGCGGAGAGATTCCTGGCGAGCCCCTTGCAGGCAATCCGGGCGGCTAAAAAACTGCGTTGCCGTTGCCTCCCCAGATTATTGAATCGTTCGGCTTCAACAGATGACAGTGCATTGCGAGCGGCGCTGGTAACTGAATCGAGTTCAACGATGCAGCATGCTTTGGCGCGATTACCGAAAAAGGCTGAGCCAGGCTCAGTAGCCCCTGCGCGGATCCAATCCGGCGGGAGCCAGCGGCCACCACTGACATCGCGCATTTCCACATCCAGCGCAGCTTCAAAAGGTGTGCCTCCCTCATCGCAGATCCAGATATCGAAAAACAGGGACGTCGAAGAAACTGACACGGCAAACACGCGACAAAGGTAACGCTGCCCAGGCAAGGTTGGCGCAAACAGCCATCTCTGACCAATGGCAACGGGGAAGGCCACGATGCCATGGTGGCGCTGTCCCCACACACAAGCTGCATGAAAGGCCGCATCCAGTGGGAAGGATGAACCCAGGGGAAGGCCGCCTGCCGCTGGCAGGTTAGGTGCCGACAACCATGCAAGGGCGCCGCTGGACGACACCAGTAATTTTTCTTCGATATTCCGGTATGCGGGACCGAATGGGACCAGTTCTTCATAAACCGCCCGCGCCGAAACGGTGAAGCAGCAACCGTCAATGGTGGCGAGCCGATCCACCGGCGGAACCGCCGGGCTCTCGGTTCTGTCGAATATCAACTGACCGTGGGGTTTGTAACGGGTAATGCCGGAGTGTCCGGCGGTGACGCGCGTACACAGCGTGGCCGCCACCTTTCCTTCTTGGTGCTGATGCAACTCGACGAATACATCGGCAGTGGTGCACTTTTCTGAGACGGTCAAAAACCTATGAAAACGCACATCGCTCATCCCCGTGACATCTGTCCCCGGCAGATTCCGGCATACTGTTTCAGCCAGCACTTGCATGGTGTCAACCGCCGGGAAAACTGCCCGGCCTTCGAAACGATGGTCCAAGTGGTGCGGCGCGATATTAAGCGCTATCGGGAGTCGAGTTACCTGGGGAAGGCGTTCCATAAAAAGGCCGTCTTTTCATCGATTTCCACGGGCACCCCATTCCTATTGATGGCACAGTGCCGTGTAAACCCAAGGCAGACGATCTCACCGGTGGGTTCATGAGTGATGGTATAATCAAAGGCCAGCCGCACCCGTTCCATCTCGGCCAATCGGGTGTGGATCAGCATGATGTCGTCATAGCGGAGCGGCCGGTAGTAGTCGATGCCGATCTTGATGATGGGGTAGCTGGTGCCGCTGTCCTCGATTTCCTTGTATGAATAGGCCACATCTCTCATCAAGGAGGCGCGGCCCGCCTCAAAGTAGCGCAGATAGTTGGCATGGTAGACAACACCGGCACGATCGGTGTCCGCATACATGGTCCGCCCCGAGCACCGGTGCCAGATAAGGCCGGTGGTGGCATCCGTGACGAATCGATCGTCCTCGGTGTATGGGATTGGTTTGAATGGTTTGGGCTTCATTTCATACACCTCTGAACACGATACAACAGTTGGTCCCGCCGAAGCCGAATGCATTGCTCAGGAAGTGTTCATACCGGAAGGGTCTCGCGTGGCCGGGTACGACATCCACATCCGAAAAAGCAGGGTCCGGGATATGATTCGCCGTGGGAAGTAAAAGGCCCTGCTGCATGGCCTCGATGCCCAACGCGGCTTCGATGGCGGCAGACGCTCCCAGGGTATGCCCGATTTGAGACTTGTTTGCCGACACGGGAACGTTTGGCAGGCGATTGCCGAAAACCTCCCTCAGGCTGTCGATCTCCGTGGCGTCCCCCTTTACGGTAGACGTGCCGTGGGCATTCACGGTACCAATGTCGGCGGCGCTCAGGCCGGCATCGCTGATGGCCTCGCGAATGGCTCTTACGATGGTTTTCTGGTTAGGCAGCGTGAAGTGAAACGCATCAGATGTCCAGCCCACGCCCATGACTTCCGCCCGGGGCGTGAGCCCATAGGCGTCGATCATTTCCGCCGCGGCCAGAACGAGGACACCGGCACCCTCGCTCAGGACGATTCCCCGCCGATCAATACTGAACGGCCGAGACGCCTGGGTGGGGTCATCCCATGCACGATCACCGGGCCCCACTTTTATCGTCGCCCACATATTGGCGAATCCCTGAATGATTTCCGGTACCAGGCAGGTCTCAACGCCGCCGGCCAAAACGAAGTCGCAGTCCCCATCGCGAATCATTCTCGCACCGGTGGCAATGGCGTGGTTGCCCGAGGCGCAGGCACCCTGGGGCGAGAATATGGGGCCGGTGAATCCCAGCTTCATGCCTGCTTTTCCGGCCGGCAGATTGGCGCACAGATTCGGCAGGAGGTATGGACTGACTTTCAGGGGCCCCCGCTGGGTGTAGTTTTCCATGGCCACCCGATATGCATCGGTGCCGTTAAGGGCCGACCCGATGAGGCAAGCCGTTCGCGGCCCGGAGTCTGCATTCATTTCCAGGCCGGCGTGCGCCAGGGCTGACTCGCACGCCAACACGGTGAGTGGAACGAAGTGAGCGTTCCAGTTGAAGGCGTCCCGCCCCTCGAGAATATTCATCGCCACGGGGTTCCAGTCCGGCAATTCCCCAACGACATCGCTTTTGGTGTTCACGGCACACCGGCTTAATTTGCTGAACCCGGCTTTCCCGGCAACAGCCGCCCGCCATGTATCATGAAGCGTGAGCCCCAGCGGGGTTACCGTTTCATAGCCCACGACAAAAACGCGTCTGTTCAATGGCGGTTTCATGGAATACTCTCGATGGCGCGGTTCATATCAAAGACAAAGAACGCCGAATGAAATTGGCGTTCTCGTTGAATTGCATCGTCCGTTTAGAGAACCCAGCTTAAACCCGCGGCGCTCTTTTTCCATCCCTAACATGGAATAACGGGCACATCAATAAAGCGCCTGGCCCGCTGAAGGTCGCCGTTACGCCAGCCGTTGCAGGACCATGCAGACATTGAACCCGCCGAAGCCAAAGGCATTTTTCAATACAAACTCCTGGTTGACATGACGGCGTTCCCCCGTTCGTGCATCCAACGGTATGGCCGGATCGCAGAGGTAATTGATCGTGGGGGGCAGGAGGCTGTCGGTCATGCCTTTCAACGCAAAAACGGTTTCGATGGCACTGGCAGCGCCCATCGGGTGTCCCATCAGTGATTTGTTGGCCGTGATCGGCGGCAGCGGTCCGTCAAACAGCACCCGCAATGCATTGAACTCCACTTGGTCGCCAAGGCGCGTCGCAGCGGCATGGGCGTTTATGGCATCCACGGCCGACAGGGGAATCCCGGCGTCTGCAACGGCCTCGGCAATGCATCGTTGGACCGTGTCCTGATTGGGCGCCACAGCGTGGTACGCATCCGACGTCATCGACCACCCTGCCAAAGCAGCAATCGGTTTCAGCCCATGCGTATTGGCGAATTCCCATGTCGTCAACACCAGGCAGGCCGCACCTTCGGAGATGACAAAACCGCGCCGGTTCAGGGAAAATGGGCGACTGGCCGCCGAGGGTGGGCCCTCCGGCTCGCCTTCCTTGGGTTCATAGGCGCCTTTCATGGTGGCAAATCCCGCAACAATGGGGGGTACCAGCGGAAAATCCACAGCGCCGCATACGGCCACATCGGCTTTGTCCTGAGCCATCAGCATGGCCGCGATGGCCATCGAAGCCGCACCGGTGGCGCAGGCGGCAACCGGCGTGGTGATCGGCCCGGTGGCGCCGGTATGGATGGATATTTTGCCGGTAACCATGTTGATGCAGGCATTCGGGTTGGCGAACGGGTGGGGAAGTTTTCCCTCCGCCGCCAACTGCCGGTCCGCGCGGAGAACGGCATCGATGCCACCGATGGCTGAGCCGAACGTGACTGCGGTTCGCTCCGCGATACCTGAGTGAATGTCAATTCCGCTCGCCGCCAACGCCCTGTCCACGCTCAGCAGGGCGTATTTGAACAATGGTGAAGTCCACTTCGCCTGCTCGCGGGGCGTGAGATACCGCGCCGGCAGATGATCGATGGAGGGCACTTCCCCGGCAATGCAGACGGGAAATCCTTCAGACAGGGGGAAGCGGGTCAGCGGTCCGACACCGCTCTCGCCCGCCAGCGCGCGGGCCCACTGTTCATCCAGGTCGAGCCCGAGTGGGGAAATCGCATCAGCGCCAACGACAACCGCTGTTTTGGGATCCATGACACCACCCGATTAAGCAACCCGGGCAAATCGCATCCATCAGGGGACGTTCAAAAGACGGATCACCCAAGGCTGGTCCGAAGGTATGCTACCAGGGAATAAACTGATACAGCTTGGCAAACAT
This sequence comes from uncultured Desulfobacterales bacterium, assembly GCA_964446485.1. Lineage (GTDB taxonomy): Bacteria > Desulfobacterota > Desulfobacteria > Desulfobacterales > JBDRRP01 > JBDRRP01. The sequence continues at coordinate 43,423 of CAYUOU010000022.1, forward strand.
TTCGTAGATTTCTATCCAGTTTTGCAAATCACGGGTGGATCTCATGTGTGCCCGTTTGTTGACCATCACCCAACTCATGTGCGCGGCGCCGTCCTTGCATGTGCCGCAGTCGCGCGTTTCCGATGTGCAGCACCGGTGCATGGTTTTCAGGTCCGAGGCCCACCTGATGAAATTGGTCAGTCGTTTGGGCTGGGGGTCGCGGCTATCGAGCGGCGCGGTTACCGATGGGCATTCCGCCCATCCGAAATCGCGGCCCAGCATCTTACCGGAAGTGATAATCTCGTGATAGTACTTGGAAGAAACCAGTGTGTCCGGATAGGCGTCCAGCGCGGCGTCCATCTCCTCCCTGACAGCCTTTAATTCCGCCTCGCTCCAGTGGAAGCCATCGACCCCTTCGTCGTTGGACAGCAATTGCATGTGAACCTTGAGGCCGGCATCGCGGATCTTTTTAATGATGCGTTCGGTTTTTCCCAACTGCTTTGGTGTGATCGTATACAAATAATACGCATAGGGGTCGCCGGCATAGTGCTTGCTGGATATGGAGAACGCATCCTTGCCGCGAAGGGCTTTCTCGTCCGCCTCATCTCCCCATAGAGAAATACCCACCATCATGTCGGGAAACCGCTCCCTGGGGACCTTGATCAGTCCGTTGGTGGCGCAGAACGTGGGCAGGCGACGGTAAAAGGCTTCCACCCGGTCCAGGCACAGTGTCGGTTCACCGCCGATGAGGATGGCCAGGTTTACCCCGCGTGCCATCTCAGCGTCCACGAAGGCATTCCATTTATCGATGTCGACTTCTTCCTTTGCCGCCAGGTGCTCGTTTGATGAGAAGAAAAAGCAGCCCTTGCAGCGCAGATTGCATCGATTGGTAACATCATAAATGGAACTGCGAATGTTCAGTTTTGAAATCTTCTTATAGCGCGCGTACCAGTGGTCATCCAGCAGAGAACTAACCGTCTTCATCCATCACTCCTTGGAATAGCGCGGGGGCGATACTGCCTGGTTGCATAAATTGGCGCCCTTATCGTAGCCGGAAACCCAGACGGCCAGGTAAGTGTCCACATAGTCGAGCCAGGCCTTGAACGGTAAAGGCGCTATGGCATGCCTGAAAAGTCGTGCCGTGACGATGGCGCTGCCAGCGGCATAGTGCCGGCAGTCGTCGCAGTCCGTATCGGGTACGCAGCAGGCCGCAGCGCGGTCCCAGCTCAAATCGCTGCGGTACTGTCGAAACGAACGCCCTAAACCAATGTCCGTGGATGGGTTTTGCCGGGGATAGGAACAGCCGAACAAGTCGTGGAGGCTACTTTTCTGGGTGTGCGCTACGATGTTATAAGGGGAGAAGAGAACATTGTCGGGGTATCGGTCGAGGAGATCGTTGGTCGTCCGGCGAATCGCTTCGAGGGAGCCAGGGTCGTGGCGCAATGGCCCTCCGTAGCCGACCGGAGCAGAGAAGACATTGAAAGTGACTTTTGCGCCCACCGCCGAAAGTGCCTTGGTGACCTCGTCGGCCTGATCGATGTTGTCACGTGTGAACGTGTAGACGAATACCGCGCGCGGGTCGTCGCGGTAATTGTCGATCTGGCGGCGCAACATGTCCCGGGCGCCCCTGACCCGGAGACTGGCAGCGTCATTGCCCCACACGGAGATGTGGATCTTGTATCCGATGTCGGTGGGAATCTTACGGAGTCCATTGGTTGCGATGGCCCCCAGAGGGATCTCCTCGTAGCACACCGCGCAAATCTCCGGCACCAGAGAAGGTTCCGCGCCCGCCAGTACCACAAAGGTGATGCCGCGGTCCTTTTCTGAGCGCATGAGCCCGCGCCAGGCGGAAGGATCACGGTTATCGACGGCGTGTTGTTTTTCCCCCTCATAATAATAGCACCCCTCGCAGTGAATATTACACTGCGTGGTCATGTCGTAGGTGGATTCGCGGAGAAAGAAATACTGGCGTACGCGATGCCATCGTTCGCGTACGGCGGGCTCGCTGATGATTTCTGAAAACTTCCAGTCTCTCGTTTCACCCGTGAGGTCTGTGGCGGGCGCTTTCATCGCGATAACGTTTGGTTTCGGTGTCATGGATGAAACCGCTCAGGCCGCCTTCTGGAGTTTTGTGTGAAGGTAGCGTGCAATGAGGCCAATGGTGGTGAGTTTCGGATAGTCATCCTCATCGATCCTGACGCTGTACTCATCACGCAGCACCAAGGCGACGGTTGCCAGGTCCATGCTGTCAATGCCGACCTCATCCACGAGGTCAATATCAGGGTCGAAGGTTTCCGCGGTAACATCTTCAAGCCGAAGTTCCTGGATCATAATCTCTGCAATGCGAAGTTGAATCGCTTCAATGGGGGTGTCTGCAACCATGTCGTGCCTTTCTTTGTTGGCCTGGGGGATCGCCGCACTGCCACAAGTGTCCTATGGATTCCTGAATGGCCAATTATCAGTTATTTGGAATTTTTGACAGCCTCTCCGATCAGCAGGGTCCCCGTGCACGCCACTTCGGCCTCTGCGAGAATGCGAAAGGAAAAGGCATTCGGTTTCGTCATAGGGCTTACGGCAACGGTAAAGCGTTCACCCGGGCCGATTTTTCGCTTGAAACGGATCCGCCGGATACCGCTCACGGCGACGGTTTTTCCCATCGCCCCGGATATTATTTCCTGCACCATGGCCAACTGGGCGATGCCCGGCAAAACCGGCATTTCCGGGAAATGGCCGTCAAACCAGTTCGATTCGGCATCAACCCATCCAATTCCGGTCATTTCTCCGGAGGGAGAATCGGTTGGAACGCGGTCCAGATGATGCCAGTTTGAGTGCGCGTAGGTGCTCATCGGATCAGATACTCCCAAAGTGGTCCCGAATACCCCTTCTCATACATCTTAGAAAGAATCGCGCCTGTCGCTTGACCACCGGCGCCGAAAACCCAGTTCGTCTGCCGGGCGGCCGCCTGTTTCACCTTGCTGACCAGTGCGCTGAAATCGATTTTCGGTGACTGATAATATACCGGCTCCAGAAGGTCTTGGCCGGCGCCGATCTGTCCCTCCTCAAGCGCCAGTTCATACAACTCCGTATGCGGGTAAACCCGCATGCCGGTGAACAGAAATAAGGCGGAATTTTTGAGATTGTCAATACGCGACAGTGTCTTATCTATCGTTGATGCGCACTCTCCCGGGCCGCCCAAAAGGAAGTAATGCGCGATATGTAGGCCGGCGGCCAATGCGGCCTCATGTGCCGCCATGACGTCATCGACTTGGAAAGGCTTGCGGTAGGCGTTGAGCACTCGGTTGGTAAGGGATTCCGTGCCGAATTCCACATGCGTCATCCCGGCTTTCACCAAGTCATCGAAATAGCCATGCGGTATCTTTCCGGGAGCAAAAAAGGCCCCCCAGGGGATGGTCAGCCCGACGCGTCTGAACGCGTTGGCCACTTCACGGTTATGCTCGGTGTTCATGTTGAACACCGAATCGGTGATGAATAGGTATCGGGCTCCGGCGCGCTCCAGGGCCAATGCCGTCTCGGCAACAGTGGCAGGGCTTTCCAATCGAAGTCGACGCCCCTCGATATGCGGGTAAGTGCAGTAAATACAGCGATGCAGACATCCCCTTTTGGTCTGGAGATTGAGCATCCCGCCATTGCGGAGGTAGAAACCCAGATGCCCGTCCTTTGCGCAGGACCGGCGTGAAACCGCCGCATCCCAGGGGGGTGGGAACGATTCCGGCCCACCAGGGTGGATCAGGCCCGGGATGTCACGCAACGGTCTATTGTCGGCAAGGGTGTCTAAAAACAGCGCCAGGCGCTCACCTTCACCAATGATGCCGTAGTCGGCTTCCAATGCCGTGAGTAGGGCCTTTGGGAACATGGTGAAGCCGGCCCCTCCCAGAACGATGACGGCCCGTGACGCGTCCCTGACCGCGGCGATCAATTCCCGGTAAGCGCCGATGTATGCGATCGGATCGGCGGCGTCGGTATTGTCGATGTTCCGGATGGCAATGCCAACGACATCCGGCCCAAACGTGGAAATGGCCTTTTTAAGTTCACCCGCATCGCCTAAGAGGTTCATGTCGCAGATGCGGACGGCGTGTGTGCGTGAAACGGCGGCGGCGACGTAATCCAACCCTATGGGATAGACCGGATAAGGCACAGTTTCGGTGTTGGCGGAAACAAGCAGCACCTTCATTGGGGGAAGACCTCCAGTGCAGTGACAAACTCGGTGAAACTGAGCAACAGAACGCCCTGCCCCCCTGCCCCCAGTTGCTTGCCTGAGCGGTCATGGGCAACCATGCCGGCGGCGACGGCCGTCGCGGCGGCCGTGACGGTCGCGAACTCGCCCATTGACCGGCGGATGTCCAACACCGTGCCGGCAAACCCGGACTGGTCGAGAAACCGCTTCAACAGCGCCTCACCGTGAGATCGCAGCGCCCCAGGGATGTTGACCATGATGCTGGCGTATCTGGCACACACGACGGTCGCTCCGCCCAGGGCCTCGATGAGTGCCGCAACGCCCTGCGCCCTGGCCAGCGGCCGTTGAAACCACAACATCCGTATGATGGCGCCGAAGTCGGTGGGTGTTCGCTGGAGCAGCAGTGCCCCACCGCCATCGGCTGATCGTGACGCCTTGGCCGCAGAAGGATCCAACATCGCAGTAAAGGTGGGGCAATACTCATCGGCGCCCATCACCAGCAGCGGCAAATCGGCGTCTTCGGAAAGCAGCATCGCACTTAACAGCGCCTGTTCAAAAGAGGTATCGCCACCGGATGTCGTCACATTGGCACCCGTCGCGCCGAGGTGTTGCGCCGCATGGCCGGCCGGAGCATTGTGCACTGAATTAATAAAATCGGTTGGACTGGGAAAACGCTCCTCAGTTTCAAAAAGGCGGGTTAGAAAATCGTAGGTTTCCGATTGACCGCCCCACCCGGATGCAAAAAAAATGCTTCGTGGAGAACTGTTGCCAGGTCTATCCGCCACTGCTCCCGCGGCCAGTGCGAGTGCCATTCGGGGCAGCCGTTTCAATCGTCGAATTAAGCCCCGAGGCAGACCGTTCGACAGCCGGTCCGCCGCCATAACTCCCGCCACGCGGCTGCCGCGCCGGCAGGCGTCAAGGGTCTCGGTCAGCCCGCCGGATCCGGTGATACAGCTGGCGCCGGCAACCCAGAGCCCGGGCAAATCGGCCAGGGTGCGGGCTTGAGAGCCGGTGATTGGCGCTTCGGGGCTGCGTCCCACTACGACCGCTGCATTGCTCCCACCGAAACCAAAAGAATTTGACAACACCGTCTTTACCTGGCGGTGCATCGGCTGTTTTAAAGGGCTCAGTGCAATGCCGGGGTCCGGCTGATCACCGCCGGTATTGGCCGGGATGAAGCCCTGCGTCACACATAGCGCGGCCACCACCGCCTCAATGGCCCCGGCGGCGGCCAACGCGTGCCCGGTGGCCCCTTTGATGGAAGAAACCGGCGGGCAACGTGGCCTGAACACCCTATCGACGGCCAGGGCTTCAACCCGGTCATTGTCAGGTGTTCCGGTGCCGTGAAGGTTGACGTAATCTATGGCGTCCGCGCTGACGCCTGCATCGGCCAATGCCCGCTGCATGGCGGCAACAGCACCGTCACCGCGTGGATGGGGAGTGGTTGGATGGTAGGCGTCGCAGGACAGGCCGGTTCCCAATACCGCCACGCCTATCGACTGATCGGCATCACTGGTCAGTAGCAGCATCCCGGCGCCTTCAGCCACCGACAGTCCGCGGCGGCGCACATCCAAAGGACGGGCGCCTTCAGGATCGACAAGCTGAAGCGCATTGAACCCGTAATAGGTCATTCGGCAAAGACCATCGGCGCCGCCGACAAGCACGCGCCTTGCAATTCCGGCGCTTACCATCGCCGACGCGAGAGCAATGGCTGCCGTGCCCGAGGCGCAGGCCGTGGATACGGTAATGACGGGCCCACGACAGCCAAATCGTTCGGCCAGGTCGTCACCTACCGTTCCTGCGCCATGGTGGCGATACGCTGCCGGGTCCGTCTCACCATTTCTCAGCAGCTTTTCCGTGAGCGGCATGCCTCCCGTGGTGGTGCCGACCACAACGGCGTCCACGGGAAGCGGCCCGTTTATCATGGCCTGATCGGCGGCGATTCTAGCCAAAACATGGGTTCTCGGCAGGCCGCTCCCGTTGGGCAACGGCGCGGCAACCTCCCCGACCGGCAGGGTGGACGATGTTTGGGGCTGGAAACAGGTCAGCGGCGTTATTCCCCGGGCGCCTCTTTTGAGCCCAGCCACGTGCTCGGCCAATCCGCAACCCAGGGCGCTCACCACGCCGATACCCGCAATGTGAACCGGAGGGGGGGCCATGGTAAGCTACTTGGCCGGAGTGGTCCGGATGTAATCGGCCAGCGCCTGCAGGGAGGCGAACACTTTGGCGCCCAGTTCTTTGTTATCGATAATCACGCCGTAATCTTTCTCGATCATCATCACCATCTCCAGCACATCGATGGAGTCGATGCCGTGTCGACCGCCGACCAGCTGTTCTTCCGGGTCCATGTCGTCAGGGGAAACATCCTCGAGATTGAGGCAATCCAAGATTTTGATCTTCAATTCGTGAATAAACGCGTCAATCATGATAGCCCTGCCATGAGTGATTTCAGTGATTTGGCGGCCTCACGGCCAATCGCTACCCGTGGTACCGGGATGCTTTACAGCCCTCGGGAATTATAGTAGGCCAATTCAGCCCGCATCCACCTGTACGTGCTTGTTATTATATGCCAGACACCGGCTTTTCAATGTTTTTCAATACGCAGCAACGGTATCGATGGCCCCGTCCGCGCTAAAGATCGACGATCTCTTGCCGCATCGCCGCCCCATGCGACTGGTGGAGTTCATTTTGGAAGCGAGCGAGACCCGAGCGGTCACCCGTTCGGTGATCCGGGCGCACTGGCCCTTGATCAGGGAGGGCGCTGCGGATGCCATCATCATCGTCGAACTGGTGGCTCAAACATCCGGCATCAGCAATGGGTTGGAGCGTATCCGCATGCACGGCGCCGATGCAGACAGAAAGGGTTGGCTGGCCGGCATCAAGTCGGCATGGTTCAGTTTGCCGAGGATCCCCGTGGGAACGACGATTGAGGTCACCGCGCAAAACATTTTCTCCTATGAAGGGTTGCGGGAAATCAAGGGGAGCGCAAGCATCGGTGCCAAAACCGTCGCCGAAGTGATCCTTCAAGTCGTTCAGGCCGATGCCGCACCGCCAATGGGAGATGACGCCTCATGAGTGAAACGACAGACCGCCCGGTGGCTTTGGTCACCGGCGGAAGCAAAGGCATCGGACGCGCCGTCTGCGTGGAAATGGCCAAATTCGGCCACCACGTGGTCATCAATTACCACAGCGATGTCGCCGGTGCCGAGGAAACGCTCGTTTTGGTGAAAGCTGCGGGCGCGGACGGCACGCTATCCAGGTTCGATGTGACCGATGGCCGGGATAGCCATGCGGCCGTGAACATGGTGGTCGATAGATTCGGCAGACTGGATGTACTGGTCAACAATGCCGGCATCACGGCCGATGGCCTTTTCATGATGATGGAGCCGGAGAATTGGCATCGGGTCATCAACACCAGCTTGGGCGGTTTTTATAATGTCACCCGCCCGGCACTCGAAAAGATGGTGCGTGCCAGAAGGGGGGCCGTGGTTTCCATCGCTTCCGTGGCCGGCATCATGGGAAACCGTGGGCAAGCCAATTACTCCGCCGCGAAGGCAGGGCTTATCGGGGCAAGCCGAGCCGTGGCGAAAGAGGTTGCCCGCCTGGGAATCCGTGTCAACGTAGTGGCGCCGGGTCTCATTGACACGGACATGATCCGCAACGCACCCGTAGATAATATCAAGCAGTTGATACCCATGGCCCGTATCGGAAGACCCGAGGAAGTGGCCGCCGTCGTACGGTTCCTTTGTTCCGCGGATGCGACCTATGTCACCGGCCAAGTGATCGGCGTCAATGGGGGCATGATTTGACGGTAGGCAATGACATGGGACCACCCCGCGCCCAAAAGCCATCCCACAAGGCAATGCCGTGCAGGGGGAACCCGTGGCCGCACCCCTGGGCTCTGGTTGCGCTGCTCATGCTCGTCGCCGCGCTGGCGGGCGCTGGGTGGACCGAGAGCTGGGAGGCGATCCGCGCGGCGGCTGCCGGCATAGACACCGTTCAGTCGCCGTTCACTCAGGAAAAGCACTTGCGTATCCTGGCGCAACCGCTGATTTCCAAAGGACGGATCATCTTTCAGCGCCCTGGGAAGCTGCGATGGGAATACCATTCACCGATACCCAGCGTACTGATCATGAAAGAGAAGGCGTTCCATCGCTATCAGAAAATAGACGGTCAGTGGGTGGAAGATACGGCCGGCGGAGTGAGCGCCATGTCTGTCGTGGTCGAAGAAATTACCGGTTGGCTCAATGGTGAGTTCGACGACAGTCCATTCTTTAAAGCGGAACTGGAACCGGGTCGACAAATTGTCTTGAGACCAAGGGATGCGTCGATGGCGCGCATCATTCAGCAAATCGTCCTCAGCTTGGGAGACCAACCGGGCGTCATCAAGGCGGTCGCCATTCATGAAAGCGACACCTCCTATACCCGAATCCTTTTCGACCAGCCGTTGATCAACGCCCCCGTCGATCAACGGCTGTTCACACAGCGGTCATGAGCGGGATGATGCGCCTTCTTATCCTGCCGGCACTATTGATGGCTGGCTGCGCGGCAGTGCTGCCGGCGATCACCCCGCATGAAGCGACGGTGGCCTGTGTTGGGCCGTTTGGCAGCGGCCGCTGGCAGTTCACGCACACGGTAGCCATCGATGTCGCCGGAAGGGCGCGCGGCGCACTGGTGGGGGTGATTGAGGTCGACAGCGCCAAGCGTTTCATCCACTGCGTACTCATGACGGTGGAGGGCATGGTCCTCTTCGAGGCAACGAACAGCAACGGACTCGACGTCATCCGTGCCCTGCCGCCATTTTCCGGCGATGCATACGCCAGCGGTCTGATGGATGACGTGCAGTTGCTATTTCTGGCCCCGGACGCCCCCCCCTCGGTGACGGGAAGAACCCATGACCATCGCGTCGCTTGCAGGTATCTTCAAGATGACGGCGCCCATACTATCGATGTCATGGGCGGAGACAGCGCCGGGTGGGTCATTCGGCGATACAACCGCAGCAACCGACTCGAAAAAGAGGTTGTCGCCGCGTCCGGATCCCACAAGTATCCGGCAATTCCGCGGCAGTTAACGTTGATTGACCATGGCGTTACCGGTTACACCCTCTCTATGCATCTCATCGATGCGCGGCGCCCCGTAAGTGATGCCAGCGCCGTTGATGCACCATAGCAACTAAGAGCCCGTCCAGATAAAACTTGAACAATTAGGTCCGATATGCTATCTGTTGTGCATGACCAGAGAAAGCGA
>CAYUOU010000023.1:0-52445 GCA_964446485.1 uncultured Desulfobacterales bacterium
TGGTCTTCGACTATCTGAAAATGACCGAAAACGCACTGCCGTCAACATTGGGGCGTTAGAACAAATTTACCGTGCCTGCCGGAGGGTGCGGGTTCTCATTTCTACCGGATTGCGCTATAGCATCGACGTTTCCTTCACTCACCACTTGCTTACGGAGGCCTCATGAACGACTGCCCCTGCGGGACGGGACAACCCTTTGACGACTGCTGCGGCCCCGCCGATTCGTCAAGTGGTCCGGGAGACGCCCAAAGTGGGCCGCAACGACCCTTGCCCATGCAACAGCGGCCGCAAGTACAAGAAATGCTGCGGCAAATGATGACCCTGCGTGAGCCGCAGACAGGAAACGATCCATGGCAGACCATCGTGAGCGCGCCGTCGGCCTAATCCGTTATGTTCAAACCGATATCTGGCGCACGCGCCTTGCCGACATGCCGCCGATGAAGCGGTTTTGGACCCGACAGTTGCGCGTGGCGTTGCTGGCCGTGACGGGCTTTGTCAAGGACCGCTGCGCCCTCAGGGCCTCGTCGTTGACGTTGTACTCCCTGCTGGCCGTTGTGCCGGTGGCGGCCATGGCCTTCGGCATCGCTAAGGGGTTCGGCTTTCGGGCTGTGCTGGAAAGCCAACTGCTGCAGCGGTTCCCCGGCCAGGAAGCGGTGGTCTATCGCATCATCGAATTTGCCGAGCAAACCCTGGCCACCACCCGCGGCGGTCTCATTGCCGGGGTAGGCATCGCCCTGCTGCTGTTCACGGTGCTGAAAGTCCTTTCCAACATCGAAGAGGCCTTCAACACGATCTGGGCCATCAGCACGCACCGGACGCTGGTGCGGAAATTCAGCGATTATCTGTCCATGATGTTCACGGCGCCGATTTTGGTAATCGTTTCCGGGAGCGTCACCGTCTTCATATCCACAGAGATCACGACGGTGTCGCAACAGTACCACCTCACGCAATATATGGGGCCGGCCATCGAAACCGGCCTCAAGCTCCTGTCCACTGCCATCCTATGGCTGCTGTTCACCTTGGGCTACATGCTCATGCCCAACACCCGGGTCAATCTGATCTCCGGGGCCATTGGGGGCGTTATTGCCGGCAGTGCCTATCATCTCGCCCAATGGGGGTACGTCAGTTTCCAGGTCGGCGCGGCCCGATACAACGCCATCTACGGGAGCTTCGCGGCGCTGCCCCTGTTCATCATCTGGATCCAGATCAGCTGGTTCATTGTGTTGTTCGGTGCCGAAATATCCTACGCGCACCAGAACGCGGACATCCATGAGCATGAGCCGGACTACGAAAACATCAGCCCCAGGTATAACAAATTGATGGCGCTCCAGATCACCCATCTCATGATCCGGCGGTTCGTCGACGGAGAAGCGCCGTTGACGGCAAAAGGGATCAGCGATCGCCTGGGGATGCCCCTACGGTTGGTGGAGCGAAATGTGGAAAACCTGGCCGGCAGCGGCCTCGTCGTGCGGGTACAGAGCGATGCCGGCACTTCCACGGCGTACCAGCCTGGGCGGGATCCCGGGGTCCTCACTGTTTCCGCTGTCGTCGATGCCCTGGACACGCTCGGGGCGAACCGGCTGCCCATCTCGGAAACCGCTGAGCTTCAAAAATTGACCCAAGCCCTCGACGCCTTTGACGCACTGGTCACCGCCTCTCCCCACAATCTGGCCCTCAAGGATCTGTAGGGCCCCGCCGCACCCGGCCACCTTGCTTATCCGCGCAGAGCCATTGCCGTCTTCTGCCTGGCTCCGGATGAATTCTGTCTTATCATTGGCGCTGGCAACCGCTTGTCGGGCGCCCGATCACCGTCCACAAGCCAGTGAGGTCCCATGTTCTTACCCGTAAATCTGAAAGAATGCCGCGCAAAGGGCTGGCGGCAGTTGGATGTGATCCTCGTCACTGGAGACGCCTACATCGACAGTCCCCTCATGGGTGCTGCCGTCATCGGAAAGGTCCTTACGGCGGCGGGATTCAGGGTGGGTATCATCCCCCAGCCCGACATCGCGTCAGCTGTCGACATCCAACGCCTGGGGTCGCCACGCCTGTTTTGGGGCGTCACCGGCGGCAGCGTCGACTCCATGGTGGCCAATACCACCGCATCGGGCAAACCCCGGCGATCGGATGATTTCACCCCGGGCGGCAGGAACACCCGTCGCCCCAACCGGGCGGTCATCGTTTACAGCAACCTCATCCGGCGCCACTTCAAGAACACGGTACCCATCGTTCTGGGCGGTATCGAAGCCAGCCTTCGGCGGATCAGTCACTACGATTTCTGGACTGATCGGCTCCGCCGATCGGTGCTTTTCGATGCCAAGGCGGATTTTCTGATCTACGGCATGGCCGAAACGACCGTGGTCAGTCTGGCAAAAGGCCTGGCCGCCGTGCGTTCCGTCCATGATCTGCCCGGGCTTTGCTATGCGTCATCGTCGCCGCCGTCGGACTATATCACCCTGCCCTCTCACGATGCGGTGGTGGAAGACCCCCTCCAGTTCATCGACATGTTTCATCGGTTCTATGAGAACACCGATCCCGTTTCGGCGCGCGGCCTCGTTCAACGCCAGGACACCCGCTACCTGGTCCACAATCCCCCGGCGGCGCCGCTGACCACCGAAGCACTGGACAGCGTCCACGCCCTGGACTGGGAAAATGCCGTTCATCCAGCCCATGCGGACCAAGGGGCGGTGAAAGCCGTTGAAACCATACGCTTTTCCATCGCGGCGCATCGCGGCTGCTATGGCGAATGCCGTTTTTGCGCCATCGCCGTTCACCAGGGTCGCCGGGTTCACTGGCGCAGCCCCGCGTCGATCCTGGCGGAAGCCCGTCGGATGACGGCGCATCCCGAATTCAAGGGACGAATTCATGACGTGGGCGGTCCAACGGCCAACATGTACGGTTTCGAATGCCGCCGGAAAGACCAGCGGGGCGCCTGCCGTGATCGCGGGTGCCTGTCTCCGGCCCCATGCGAAAAACTGCCGGTGACGCACGGCCCCCAGCGGGACCTCCTGCGCCGGCTGCGCGCCCTGCCCGGGATCCGTCAGGTGGTGGTGGCATCGGGCCTGCGAACCGATCTGCTGCAGGCGGACAACCGCCACGGTCAGAAATATCTGGCGGATATCACCGCCCATCACGTCTCCGGCCAGCTTAAGGTCGCTCCTGAACACATAAACCCCAACATTTTGAAATTAATGGGGAAGCCAGGTTACAGCGATTGGGTCCGCTTTAAGGCACTGTTTGAAAAGCTGTCTGCCGCCGCAGGAAAACGGCAATTTCTCACCTACTATCTCATGGCCGCTTATCCGGGGTGCACCCAAGAAGACATGGCGGCGCTGGGGCGGTTCTGCCGGCAGCAGCTTGGCGTGCGTCCCGAACAGGTTCAGCTCTTCACCCCCACGCCGTCAACCTTCGCGACCCTCATGTACGCCACGGGTCTCGACCCATTCACGAAGGAACCCCTATTCGTGGAAAAAGATCCCGCGAGGCGGCAGCGACAAAAGGATGCAGTGACCGGATCCCGGGGTCGGGGACGCGCCAAGGGCCGAAAGCCGCCACAACGACAAGGGTATTGACCTGTCGCGACACTCGTGGAAAAGTTCACCTTCAACCCATGGGAAATCGTTCATGCCACCAGCATCGCCCAATCATCTGGAAACCCTCAACCCCATCCGCATCGGGATCCTCTCGGATACCCACGGCTGGCTGCCGCCTGGCGTCGCTGCTGCTTTCCGCGACGTTCATGCCATTATTCATGCCGGTGACATGGAAGATCCGGAAGCACTGGATCAGCTGCGTCACATCGCCCCCGTGATCGGCGTCCGCGGCAACATGGACCACGGCAAATGGGCCGCAGCGCTCCCGCCGTCGGCCCTGGTGACGTTGGGTAAAAAGACATTTTACGTCCTTCACAATCTTCATCAACTGGACCTGCTACCCGAGGCCGCCGACATCGACGTGGTGGTCTCAGGGCACACCCACGAACCGGCCGTTGTGCGAAAAAACGGCGTACTGTACCTCAACCCCGGCAGCGCCGCCTTTCCGCGGCACGGCAGCCCGGCCGGCGGTCTACTCGTGTGCGTCGACGGCGACCGGATCACAGCGGACCCCGTGGCCTTCACCGACAGTGAAGACCGATCATGACCGTCTGGAGGGAAACCATGGGCGCCACTCCCGGCGGCATCCCCCGCGAACGCAGGATCCTCCTGCGCGCCGGCCGATCGATTGAGGAGCCAAGCCATGTCGCCGCGTAACGCTGCGGCCGGCCGCCGGGTGGGGCCGCTGGTGGGCCTTATCCTTTCGGCGGTGGTTTTCATCGGTGCCATGGGATGGCACCACGGCTGGTTCGGATCGACGGCGAGCACGCCTTCTCAGGTCGTTGCCGGTGATGCCCGGCGTGACGAGTGGTTCGGCATTTACCAGAACGACGAAAAAATCGGTTACGCCCACCGCCGGCTCACACCCATCACGGATGGGTACCGCATCACCGATGACACCCGCCTGCGCATCAATGCCATGGGGCTGGTTCAGCAAATCTCACTGGTCACCGGGGGCACCCTCAATCCGGATCTGAGTCTCCGGCGTTTTGACGTGCGCCTCACCTCGAACCGTTTCAGCTTCCACGCCAAGGGCAGCGTGACCCAAAATGCCGTTATGCTGGAAGTGGACGGCCGAAGCATGTCCATACCCGTGGCCACGCCGATATACTTGACCAACACGATCATGGATGCGGCGGCCGGCATGACACCAACGCCGGGAAACACCATCACCCTGCGCATATTCGACCCCGCCACCATGGCTCAGCGGCCGGTCACCGTGCGCGATGCGGGTGACACCACCCTTACCGTGCGCGGGTCGCCGGTGGCGGTTCGCCATCTGGTGATTGAACTGATGCGCACGGAACAGGACGTTTGGATGGACGCATCGGGGCATGTGGTCAAGGAGGCGGGCCCGCTGGGGATGACACTGCTGGCGGAAACGGCCGCGGACGCCGTTGCGGGGATTCGCGACACCCCCACGCAGGATCTCACCCGCCTGGTGGCTGTGGATGTCTCCGGCGGCCTCAAAGACCCGGCGCGGCTGCGCGCCCTTTCCCTTCGCATCACGGGTCTGCCCGCGGGGCTGGATATCGACGGGGGGCGGCAGGAAGCGATCGACGGGGGCCTGAAGCTGCAGCGCGAAACCCTTCCTGCACCGGATGCCACAGCGGCACCCATGACGGATTTTTTATCCGCCACCGTGTTGGTGCAATCCGATGCGCCGCCGATCCTTGAGGCCGCCCGATCGATCACGGCCGGCGCCGACACGGATGCTGAAAAGGCGCGCCGACTGGTGGACTGGGTGTATCGCCATTTACGCAAGCAGCCCGTATTCTCCGTCCCCAATGCGCTTGAAATACTCGAAAACAAGGTGGGGGACTGCAACGAGCACGCCATTTTGCTGGCGGCGCTGGGCCGGGCGGCGGGCATTCCTACACGCATCGAGGCCGGCCTGGTGTACATGAAGGATCGTTTTTACTATCATGCCTGGAACGCTTTTTTCTTAGGCCGGTGGGTCACCGCCGACGCTGTTTTCAATCAGATGCCCACAGACCTCAGCCATGTGCGGCTGGTCGTCGGCGGGTTGGAACGGCAGGTCGATCTCATGGGCGTCATCGGACGCATCGCCATCACCGTCGAGGAGGCGGTCTATGATTGAATTGATTCATCTGTCCAAGCGCTACGGCGACACCCACGCCGTTGAAGACATCACCCTGAGCGTGGCGCAAGGACAGCTCTACGGCTTCATCGGCCCCAACGGCGCCGGCAAGACCACCACCATCCGCATGATCGGCGGGTTGCTGGCCCCCACGGCCGGGCGGATCATCGTCGACGGCATCGACATGGCCGCCGATCCGGTCTCCGCCAAGGCGCGCATCGGTCTGATTCCCGATCGTCCTTTTCTTTACGAAAAACTCACCGGCATGGAATTCCTTCGCTTTACGGCGGACCTCTACGGGGTCAGCGGCAACGGCTTCCATGATCGCGCCCAGGAGCTGCTCACCCTGTTCAGCTTGCAGCACCGCTGCGAGGAACTGGTGGAAGCCTACTCCCACGGCATGAAACAGCGACTCATCATGGCGGCCGCCCTGCTCCACGAGCCGCGCCTGCTCATTGTGGATGAACCCATGGTGGGGCTGGATCCACGGGGCATCAAAATGGTGCGTGAACTGTTTCGATCCCTAACCGCCGGAGGCATGACCATTTTCATGTCCACCCACACGCTCAGCCTCGCTGAAGACGTATGCGACCACATCGGCATCATCCACCAAGGCCGCCTCATCGCCGACGGTCCCA
Organism: uncultured Desulfobacterales bacterium; assembly: GCA_964446485.1. Classification (GTDB taxonomy): domain Bacteria; phylum Desulfobacterota; class Desulfobacteria; order Desulfobacterales; family JBDRRP01; genus JBDRRP01. The sequence goes on from CAYUOU010000023.1 coordinate 6,330, forward strand.
TCGATGCGGTCAGACGAACCATCGCCGGCGGCCCGGCCAGTCTGGAGCACGTTTTTCTCGAAGTGACCGGAGCGCATGAGCCATGAGCATCCGCCATCTGGGCATTCTCATGCGGCCGCGGCTGCTGTCCTTTCGCCATTCCGGTGCTTCGGGCGGTCAGCGTGCCAAGGTGCTGCTCATCGGCGGGATCGGCCTCGGGTTCTGGGGCGGCATTTTTGCCATCACCCTGAGGGTGCTCACCTACTTCCAGGGCGTTGAGGGCTTCGGCGACGTGCTGTCGCAAAAGCTGTTGTCCATGGTGCTGCTGACGTTTTTCGGCCTGCTCCTTTTCAGCGCCACCCTCACCACCCTGTCCAAGCTCTACCTCAGCAAAGACCTGCTCCTGATTCATGCCATGCCCATTCCGGCACCGACCCTCTTTCTCGCGCGCTGGATCGAAGCGACCCTGGACAGTGCCTGGATGGTGGGCATTTACACCATCCCCGTGTTTATCAGCTATGGCATCGTCTACGAGGCCGGTCCGGTTTTCTATATCAGCATCCCCCTCTCCCTGGTGCCGCTTTGCCTCATTGCCGCCGCACTGAGCGCATGCTTTGTCATGGTCACCGTCGTCATCCTGCCGGCCAGCCGCATCCGCAGCATATTCGTGTTCCTGGGCCTGGCCGTGATGATCGTGCTCTATATCCTGTTTCGACTGATCAAACCCGAACGCCTGATGGATCCTGACAGTTTCACCACCGTCATGCTGTACATTCAGAGCCTTCAAACGCCGTCTTCGCCGTGGCTGCCCACCACATGGATGTTCGACGCCCTCATGGGATCTCTCACGGCTTCATACTCATCTATCTGTTTTAATTTGGTTATTTTATTCAGTTGCACATCCGCCCTCCTGTTCTTCAACCAACTGATGGCCGACTGGCTGTACTTTCCCGGGTTCTCTAAAACCCAGGCTGCGTCGATCCGTCTTTTTCAATCATCAAGAGGCCGGCCGTATCGGTGGCTGGCCCGACTTCCCGGGCCGGTGCGGGCTTTCGCCGTCAAGGAGTGGAAGAGCTTCTGGCGGGATCAGACCCAGTGGTCTCAGCTGTTTCTGTTGGGCGCCCTGGTCGTCATCTACTTGTATAATTTCGCCGCCCTGCCATTGGATCGTTCTCCCATCCAGACGGTCTACCTGCAGAACCTGTTTTCCTTTCTCAACATGGCCCTGGCCGCTTTCGTCCTCACCGCCGTGGCCGCCAGGTTCGCCTTTCCGTCGGTGAGCATGGAGGGGCAGGCGTTCTGGATCGTACGCTCGGCGCCCATCGCCGTTTCGGTGTTTTTACGCATCAAACTCGTTTTCTATATCCTGCCGCTGCTGACCATGGCCGAACTGCTCATCATCGCCACCAACCTGCTTCTCCAGGTGACACCCTTCATGATGGTGCTGTCCACGGTGACCCTCTTTCTTCTGACGCCGGGCATTGTCTCGCTGGCGGTGGGCATGGGTGCGGCCTACCCCGACTTTTCATCGGAAAACCCCGCCCAGACGGTCACCGGTTTTGGCGGACTCTTGTTCATGATCCTTTCGGCCGCCACCATCGGCGCCGTGATCGTTCTGGAAGCCGGGCCGGTGTATGCGCTTTTTATGGCGGGGATCCGCGAACAGCCCCTGTCCATGCTTCAATGGGTGTGGGTGGCCGGATCTTTCGGACTCGTGCTGGGGATTTGTGTAGCGGCGGCGGTCCTGCCGCTGCGCTTCGGCAGCCGGCGCCTCGGCCGCATCGCCAGGGGCGAAGACGCGCCGAGCAACGGAATCCGGCCGAAACGATAACGGGAGGCAGGTCCGATTCAAGCGTGAGGAGAAAAACTGCCATTCTGCACCTCAGCGCTCATTTATCCCAGTGCGGAATGGGCGTGGTGCGCGGGTTGCAACACTTCGTTTCAGCGGGCGAATGGTCTACGAGATCGGCTGAAAACGCAAGTTCTGTAAAGCTATACGTAATGGGTCCACATGCGGACGATCTTTACGGTTTTTTCCGCTTCGATAATCTCGTAGACCAGCCTGTGTTGAATATTAATTCGTCGGGAACAAGCGCCGGCCAAATCGCCGACGAGCTTTTCATAAGGAGGTGGTACTCGATAAGGATTCTCGCTAAGAATCTTTAATAGGTTTTCAGCCTTGGGTCGAAGCCCGGTAGCTGACAATTTTTTTGCATCTTTTTGAGCCTGTTTTGTGAAAACAATTCGCCAACTCACCAATCGATTTCCTCATTGCAATCCTCAGTGGGGGTCGCCAAACCATCGCGAATGGACTCCCGCATGCCAGGAATATTCAAAAGATACATCGTCTCTTGAATTGCGCGCCAATCATCTTCGGAGATCAGGACCGCATTCCCTCTTTTCCCTGTTATTACAATAGGCTCATGAGTTATGTATGTTTGGTCGATAAGTTTGTACAATTTGGTTCGCGCCTCTGTTGCCGATAATGTCGACATGTTCCACCTCGAAATTTTTTACATGAACGGTACGTCATAGCGTACGCAATGTCAATGCCGACGTAAGCACGACCCGGTTACGTCCAAAGAATATTTACCATTATTCCTCTTTCAACCCGATGCGTTTCAACTTGCGTATAGATCGGCGCAGCTTGCTCATCGATTATAAATACGTGTGCAATATTAGAGAGTTATCGAGCAGGCTGGCTCTAACCTTGTTGCCGTAATAACGTAACTCTTTAACACCGATTTTCGCGCACCGTTAACCGTCACAGCCGTATAAGAATTGGGCCTCGATAATCACTGGAACTTCAACTCCAAATCGGTGTCACGAAAATCGGTGTTTATCGAACCCCATTCAGCCGGGCCAAAGCTCAGCGCGACAGCCCTTATCGGACGTTGTATCCCCCGGACTCCAGCGCCCGGGCCACTGCCTTTCCGTGCTCGTGGCTGCGGGTTTCCAACTCAAGGTCGACGGCGGTGGTGTTGATGGGCAGGTCACCCAGGTTGCGGTCATGGTGGATGTGCAGCACGTTGGCCTTTTCCCGGGCGACCGTGGCCAGAAGCCCGGCCAGGGCGCCAGGGACGTCTTTCAGCGTCACGCGAAGACGCAGGAGGCGGCCCTGTTGAATGAGGCCTCGGCTGATGATGCGACCGACCAACGGGCTGTCCACGTTGCCGCCGCTGACCACCAGCAGCACCTTCTCGGCTTCGTGGCAGGACACAGCGCCGTTGAGCAGCGCCCCCGCCGTCACGGCACCGGCACCTTCAACGAGGATTTTCGTACGCTCCAGCAATTTGAGCATGGCCTCGGCGATGGTTTCCTCCGCCACCACCACGACCTCGTCCACAAACTCGGCGATATACGGATAGGTGACCGCACCCACTTTTTTGACGCTGATGCCGTCGGCAATGGAGGGTTCGCCATCGATGCCCACAGGCCCACCGTGTGCCAGGGCGCCGACGGCCGACGGACAGATGGCGGCCTGGACCCCGACGACCCTGATATCAGGCCGGGTCATCTTGAGCACCGCAGCGACCCCGCTGATCAATCCGCCGCCGCCGATGGGGACGATGACGGTGTCGACATCGGGCAGGTCCACCAAAATTTCCTTTCCGATGGAGCCCTGGCCCGCAATGATGTCCGGATCGTCAAAAGGGTGAACGAAGGTCATATTTTTGTCAGAGGCCAGTTCGGCAGCCTTTTCAAGACTTTCGCTGATGCTGGCGCCATGAATGACCACCTTTCCGCCGTATCCTCGGGTGGCTTCCTGCTTGGAGATGGAAACCCATTCAGGCATGACCACGGTAGCGGGAATCCCCTCCCTACCGGCGGCCAGCGCCACGCCTTGGGCGTGGTTCCCCGCCGATGCCGCCACGACACCCCCCGCCCCCACCTGATACCGGCATTTCTGAAACTTGCTCATTGCGCCGCGGATTTTAAACGAACCCGTCGTCTGGATGTTTTCCAGCTTGAGAAAGACGTCGGCGCCGGCAATCCGGGAGAAGCTCTCACTGTGAATGATCGGTGTGTGCCTGACGCGATGGCGAAGCCCCACATAGACATCCTCAAAATCTTGCAATGACAACATGGTCAATGGGCCCCGCTGCAAAGGGTTTTTTCGGTACCCGGTTCTCCATGAAGCTCCAGTGACTGGGAAACGGCAACCCAAATTGAGCGATTTTTCTTTGGAGACTTCTTTACGGGCGGGCATAAAGCCCGCCCCTACGGAGCCGCCGCAACCCACCAGGTAGGGGCGGGGTTTAGCCCCGCCCGCTCATGTTGAAGCGTTCCGCCGAGAACTGCCACACAATCGCTCAGGCTAGGGGCAATATTCAATACTCCTCGAAAGGGCTTTTTACGGGTGTGTCAACATTGAGCATTTGATTTCGACAGCCTTATCGTTGACTGGAGCATTCTGAATCACCGCTATCGTTTTTCACCAGCCTGATAGGGGTGAGCTAACCCTTATCACAACCCCCGTCAAGCCTGAGCCCCTCGCAACGCATCCACAGGCCCCCAAATGTCATTCCGAGGAGCGGTCTTCGCTCTTCGAGCTACGCCCCCCAGGACTTGCGACGAGGAATCTCAGATAATCGTAATGCCGGCGAATATCGCCTGAACACCCAGATCCCTCGCAGGCTCGGGGTGACGGTTTCTGACGATTTGCGACGGAGTCAAGGCCGGCGTCATCCTGTTTGTTGACCTGACCCTGCGCCTCGAAGTATGTTGGTGCCAAAAAAACATGTCGTGTGCATCAACCCGAAGCGTGACTGTACCGGAGGAGACCATGGCCCCATCGACGACACCCCCCGAGTTTGGCTGGGATCGGCAGTCAGAAACACCGTTGCGTGATAAGATCAAAACCGATTTGAAAACCGCCCTGAAAACGAAAAACAACGGCCTGCGGGATACCCTGCGACTGATCATGGGCGAATACCCAAGTCTTACCGTGCCCATCACACTGGAGAGCGGCAAAAAATCGTTCCGCGTCAAACGACACGAAGAAATGACGGATGACGATATCGTGGGCATCATTCAACGCCTGGTGAAGGCGGAAAAGATTATCCTTGAAATCAAAGGGGAAGACACCTCTTCGTACCTTCAGATCCTGGAGGCCTACCTGCCGCGCATGGCCACCAGCGAGGAAATCCGGGCCTGGATCAGTGACCATATCGACATGGACGACTACAAAAGCCCCATGCAGGCCATGGGCGCCATCATGAAGCATTTCGGCAAGCAGGCGGATGGCAACCTGGTGAAATCGGTGTTGAAGGATCTGGCCGATGCCGGCAACGGATGACCGCATTATCGAATACACCGTCACCCTCATGGACCGCGCTGCTGCGCACTTTTGCCTGGCCATCGATCCGATCGAATTCATACTGCGGGAACCGGCGGAGAAACCGAATTCGCAGTGGGTCCTGCTGGACGCACACCAGTGCCCCAATTGCCCGCTGACGGCGGAACACGCCTATTGCCCGGCGGCGCTGCAGCTCGCACCCGTTCTCAAGGCGTTTAATGCCAGCACCTCCCACGATCCCGTAACGATGACCGTGGTCATGCCCGAGGTGAACCTGTCCATGTCGAAACGGCTCCGGTTGGCCAGCCGCACCGATTCCTCCATCAACGCCGTAATCATTTTGGACATGCTGGCCAAAATGCTCCCCGACGCGCTCGAATACGCTTTGGACGAACTGCACCCCCTCTTCGATCCACTGGCGGCGTATGGCGTTAATTCCGAAGGGCCGGCCTCAGGCAGCGAGAAATGACTCAGCCAGCGTATGTGGACAGCCTCAACTCCGGTGATCTTGCCAAGAAAGTCAAAATTGCCAAAGCTGCCCTGAGTCACTGTCGGCTCTGTCCCAGGCAATGCAGCGTCGATCGTCTCAACGGCGTCACCGGCGTCTGCCGGACCGAAGACCGCGCCCTGGTGGCCAGCGCCCATCCGCACCTGGGCGAAGAACCGGAACTGGTGGGATATCACGGTTCGGGGACAATTTTCTTCACGCACTGCAACCTTGGGTGCAGCTTCTGCCAGAACAGCGACATCAGCCGCGGGGGCATCGGCCAGCGCGCGGACGACGGCGCTCTGGCCGACATTATGTTGGACCTGCAGGCGTTGGGATGCCACAATATCAACTTCGTGACGCCAACCCATGTGGCGCCCCAAATTCTCGCCGCCGTCCACATCGCGGCGGAAAAAGGCCTTCGCGTTCCCCTCGTTTACAACTCCAGCGGCTACGATGCGGTGTCGACCTTAAAAATGCTGGAAGGCGTTGTCGACATCTACATGCCGGACTTCAAATTCTGGGACACTCCCATCGCTGCGGCAACCTGCGATGCCCCGGATTACCCGGAGATCGCCAGGGCGGCCATACGGGAAATGCACCGACAGGTCGGTGTGCTGCAGACCGACGCCCGGGGCATCGCCAGACGCGGCATGATCGTGCGGCACCTGGTGCTGCCCGCGGACCTTGCCGGCACCGCCGCCGTCGCCCGGTTCATCGCCACTGAGCTGGATCCCGAAACCTATGTGAATGTGATGCCGCAGTACCACCCCTGCGGTGAACGATCGGCCATCGATGAGATGAATCGCCGGCTGAAGCCTTCGGAGTTCGCCGCGGCGGTGGCAGCTGCAAGAGCGGCCGGCCTCACGCGTCTGAGCGGATTTTAAGCCCCTATCCGAGAAGACGATGGCCGCGGATGGCGACATGATTTTTTGGCTTCAACCCTGCGTAGACCGGCCATTGACCATTTTGATGCAATTGAAGAAAGGTGAGCCGCCCCATGATCGATCCAGCCAGTATCGATTTCACAGCCCTTGACCGCCCGGAGGTACTTCATTTTCTTTTTCACCCCCGTCCTGACTGGGGACCGCCACGCCACGATCTGAACACCCAGGACATCATGATTCCCGTCGAGGGCGATGTGGCCATTGGCGCACGGTATCACTTTGCCGCTCCGGAAGCACCGACCATTTTGTTCTTTCACGGAAATGGTGAAATCGTCAGCGATTATGATGATTTAGGGCCTGTATACCGTTCCATGGGGCTGAATTTTCTACCGGTGGACTACCGGGGATACGGCCGTTCCGGGGGAACCCCGACGGTGACCCACATGATGCGGGACGCCCATCGGGTCTTCGACCACCTCCGGCACTGGCTTAAGGAAAATGGCTACTGGGGGCGGGTATTCATCATGGGGCGGTCCCTGGGAAGTGCCTCTGCAATGGCACTGGCGGCAGCCTATCCCGATAACGTGGGGGGGCTGATCATCGAAAGCGGATTCGCTGAGACGGCGCCACTGCTGCGGCGCCTGGGGATTGATCTCGGCAACATCGGCGCAACGGACCGGGAGTTGCTTCAAAACCGGGATGCCATGGGGCAGGTGACCTGTCCGACGCTGATCATCCACGCCGAAAACGACCACATTATCCCCATCGGCGACGGTGAAGCGCTGTTCGCGGCCTGCCCGGTTGAAAACAAGCGGTTTTTAAGCATCCCCCACGCAGATCACAACAACCTCATGGCGGTCGGGTTCGAAACCTATATGGAGGCCATCAGGGATTTCATTTCGTCCGCCGCATAGCATCCCGCATTGTCGCCGCAGACATCCAATTGCCGGGACGCCCTCAGCACGGGGCCTACTGGGATGCGGCCACGCGCAGCGATTGACCCGGATAGATGGTTGCGCCCTTGGACAGCTTGTTGAATTTGAGCAACTCGTCCACCGACAACCCGTACTTTCGACTGATGCTGTACAGCGTGTCGCCTTTGACCACCACATGGGTCGTCGCCGTCGCGCCGGATGCCTTTGGGGCGGCCGGCGGCGGGGCTGCGGCGGCTACCGGCGGCGCAGCGGGTTTTTGGCGTCCGCCGGACTCCAGCGCCTGGACGCGCTGCGTAAGATCGGACATGCGGCGAGCGGTGGTGGCCTCTAGGTTCTCGAAGCGGTTCATGAAAAGGGCCACCCGCTGGGTACGCTGTGCCATGGCGTCGTCGGCTTGACTGGATGTTTCCAGGGCGCCGAGACGGTTCTCGATGGCGGCCAGGCGCTCCGACAGAACCCGTATCTGCTCGCTGTCCTCACTCATGGACTGGCCCAGGAAGAGGTAGAGAATCACCCCTGACAGGACAAGAATACCAACGCCCAAAACAGCATATCCGGCAACCCCCCACTCGATTCTTCGAGTCGCAGGGGGTGGCTCATCGATGGGTTCGATTTCTTCCAGAACCATCTCCGGGTTCGAGTCTTTCCACGGCATGCCGTTATCCTCCTAACGATGTTATTAGTGATGGGTGATGTTGAACGTCGGGACGGGTCCAGCGCGTCTCGAAGGGCTGCGGATCCCCCCTTGGCCAGCCGCCGACCGCGCGATGCGGCCCTGGTTCAGGCTCACGACCCGTACCTACCTTATCGATTATTGGTGGCGCTGTAAACGGTCGGTTGCGTTGACCGGCTAGGCGCTATCCGCTACAGTGCCCGAACCGGCGGACGCCCCGCTGTTTTGCAACCGTTAACGAAAGGCCCAGTTTCACATGCCCATTCATACGCACGAATTTGTTGAGACCTATGACGGCCTGGTGGGCTTCGGCGCCGACCGCGCCACCGATGAAGCCACCATCAGGGTCTACCTGCAGAAATTTTCAGACGACGCGCTGCTCGATCATATTGTCAATCGCCTCACCGACGCCGAACTGGCGGAAATTTTCGATCTCGTCAATCGATTGATGGTGGCCCACTTCACCGAGGCGGAATACCACCGGTTGTTTCTCAAGGACAACCACCACGACAGTGGCTGACGGCCACGGAAGGCGGATCCTATGTTGGCTTCTCGGCAGTTGCAGCGTTATGCGGACGTATTGCTCTGGGGGCTGAAAACTTCTCGAAAAGGGCGGATGAAAAAGGGCGATGTCTTTCTTGTGCGGGGCCACCAGCCGGCCATCCCTCTGATGGAAATACTCCACGAGCGCCTTCTAGGACTGGGCATGCATCCCATCTTTCGCCTGGAACCGACGCCGGCAATGGAAAAAGGCTTTTACTCCCGCGCTGACAACCGCCAACTGATTTTCCACCCACCCGGAGACAGCGCGCTCCACGCGGCCCTCAACGGCAGCGTCTTCGTCCACGCACCCACGTCCATCATGCACCTGAAAGATGTCGACCCACGCCGTATCGCCAAGGTGATGGTGTCTCGAAAGGTCTTCCGTGACGTGCTCAACCAGCGCGAGGCGGCAGGTTTTTTCAGTTGGACATTGTGCATATTTCCCACGCCGGCACTGGCTGAAACCGCCGGCCTGTCTCTAAAAGACTATACCCGTCAAGTCGTCCGGGCCTGCTTTCTCAACCGAACGGACCCGGTGGCCCACTGGCAGCGCGTCTACGCTGCGGTCCAAGGCATCAAAGGGCGTCTGGACAAACTGCCCATCGAAGCGATCCACATTGAATCAGCCGGCATCGATTTAACCATCGTACCCGGTGAATCCCGCCGGTGGCTGGGTGTTTCCGGGCGGAATATTCCCAGCTTCGAAGTCTTCACTTCCCCGGACTGGCGGGGCACCCGCGGTGTCTACACGGCCGACCAGCTGTCCTTTCGCAGCGGCAACCGCGTGCGCGGCGCGCGGCTCGAATTCCGCAACGGCACTGTTGTGCATGCCACGGCGGATGACGGCGAGCGGTTTTTACGTCGGCAGTTGGCCATGGATCCCGGCGCTCGCCGGGTGGGCGAGTTTTCCCTCACCGACCGCCGGTTTTCTCGCATCGACGCCTTCATGGCCAATACCCTCTACGATGAAAACTACGGTGGTCCGCAGGGGAACTGCCACGTGGCGCTTGGCGCATCCTATGCCGACGCCTTCACCGGCGACCCCGAGGCCTTGACGCCCTCGCGCAAGAAATCTCTTGGATTCAACGACTCGGCGCTTCACTGGGATCTGGTCAACACGGAGAAAAAGCGGGTTGTGGCGCATCTCAAGGGCGGCGGACGGCACACCATCTACGAGAACGGGGTGTTCGCGGTATAGACCGTCCGCGGAGTACACGGAGAAAAACGAACCCATCTGTAATCTATCGGTTTTCTGACTAACACACAGATCCCTCGCTGCGCTCGGGATGACACCTGAGGGGTTTTTTGGCTTGTCAAATTTTATACTTGCCGAAATCTTCGGGCGAGAGGTTTTGGAGGTATTCAGCCCACTTTTTTCCTTCCTCGCTCTCGTCCAGGGGCTCTCCCTCTCGATGGGAATGCTCTGACTTGTCGATCACCTGCTGGTCGACATAAATGGGGGCATCAAACCGCAGCGCCAGGGCAAGGGCATCGCTCGGGCGGGCGTCCATCGTGAAGTGCCCGGCCTCGGACTGGAAATGAATCAGGGCGTAGTAGGTGTTGTCGCGGATGTCGCAGACTTCTATCTTGACAATCTCGGCCTGAAGCAATCCGGCAAAATTTTTAAACAGATCATGGGTCATGGGTCTGTCGAAGGCGATGTTCTTCATGGCCGACGCTATGGCGGTGGCCTCGAGGAGGCCGATCCAGATAGGAATCACCGTTTCGTCTTCATCGATCTTCAACAAAACGATGGGGGTGTTTGACGCCGGGTCCATGGCCAGACCGGCGATATTGGCTTTATGCAGCATGTTGGTCGACTCCTTTTCGCCTTGTGTCGGCATCCTCCAGTGAGGCCACGAGGCGACCTCTGAGTGAATGGGAAAAACCATCGTCGATATGCACCCGGGCCAGATCTCCCACGTGGATATCTGCGTCGCGCCGGCCCGCATCGAAGTGAACGATACGATTCGTTCCGGTGCGCCCCATCCACAACGCCCGGCCGCCGCCATCGGCATCACGGCTTTCCATGGCACGGCTGCGCCGTTCCACCAGGACCTCTTGGATGCTGCCTTCCAGCGCCTGATTCTTTTCCCGGGTGCGGGCCGCCTGGGCATCGAGGACCCTCTGCAGGCGTTCTTTTTTCACCTTGTCGGAGACCTTGTCTTTGAAACGGGCCGCCGGCGCACTGGGCCGATCAGAGTACTGAAAGGCGAACAGTCCGTCAAAATCGGCCGCAGAAATCAGTGCGCGCGTGTCGTCAAAATCGGCATCCGTTTCTCCTGGAAAACCGACGATGATATCTGAAGTGATGCCCATGGCCGGATAACGCCCGCGCAGGGCCGAGATCTTTTCCAGGTAGTGCGCCCGTGAATAGCGGCGGTTCATGCGGTGTAGAATACGATCGGAGCCGGATTGAACGGGGAGATGAATATGGCTGCATAGTTTTGGCACATTCCCGAAAGCGGCGATCAATTCATCGGAAAGATCCTTGGGGTGTGAAGTGGTGAATCGGATTCTCAGCAGCCCTGGCACTTCGTTGACCCGCTCCAGCAACTCAGCAAAGGAGATCATACCTTCCTTGATGCCGTAGCTGTTGACGTTCTGGCCCAGCAGCGTCACTTCCCGGGCGCCCACAGCCACCACCGAACGGATTTCATCCAGGATGGCATCGGGCGTCCGGCTGCTTTCGCCACCCCGCACATGGGGAACCACGCAATAGGTGCAGTAGTTGTCGCAACCCTGCATAATGGTGATAAACCGGCTGATGCCGCCGGCGCCGGCTGCCTGGGATACCGGTTGAAGCTCCTGAAAACCCTCCGCCTGGGCCGTGTCAACGATTCGTTTCCCGCTTTGTGCCTGCGGCACCAGCTCCGGCAGGCGTCCGATGGCGTTCGTGCCAAAAACCAAATCCACCGCAGGCACGCGCTTTAGGATCCGACGGCCTTCTTGCTGGGCGACGCACCCGCCGACGGCGACAATCATGTCCGGACGCCGGCGCTTGATCTCCGCCAATCGTCCCAGGTAGCTGAACACCTTTTGTTCGGCCTTTTCTCGAATGGCGCAGGTGTTGACGATCACCAGGGCCGCATCGCCGGGGCTGTCTGTGAGGCGATACCCCAGGGGCCACAGCACGGCGGCCATTTTCTCGGCGTCGTAGACGTTCATCTGACAGCCGATGGTATGGATGTAGAGTTTCATGTTCATGTCAGCGATCATATAGGGTCGACGGCGATCTGGCTTCCTCGTTGCGCGTTGCCGTCAGTCATTCAATGCGCTCAAAATACAGTTCCGGGGCCAAGGCGTTCATGATGGCATCCACCGTATCCGTGCAACCCGGAGCGATGCGCACCGCGATGCATCCCTGCGCGGCGTCCTCGGTGGTTACCGTGGCCAAGCCCTCGTAGGACTCGATAAGGTACTTGAGAAAGCAGATGTCACCGCGATTGACGCGATAACGGCGTTTTTCCATCACGAGGCGGTCACCAATGCCCGGATCGGCACGACAGGCTACAGGGTTCAAAAAACGAATCGGCACCGCGTGCCGATCAGGGGTGGACGATATGGCCGTCGGGTCGAACGATGCGCAAGATGCGCCGCCGCGTTCCGACCCCCCGCAGAGGCAACCATAACACCGCCCCCGACATTGCACAAGTCGACGCCGGGCGGCTTTGCGACGCGCGAGAACGCGCGCGATGGATCGGTGGCGCCGCGCGGCGGTGCATCTTCCACGGCGTGCTTGAGAACCCGGCAGCGATGACGTATACCTGCCCTGCCATGGACCACCCCACCCCCCACATCGAATCGGATCGGACAGCGTCAGCCCGCATTCAACAGTCCCTGGGCTGCTCGGACATCATCGCCGGCATTCTCGTCCGCCGAGGGATCGATACCCCCGAGAAAGCGCTGCAATTTCTCGAATGCCCACTGACCGCGCTTCGCGATCCCCTGCATCTGCGGGACATGACCGCCGCTGTTGAGCGCCTGGTGGCGGCGGTCAGAAACCAGGAGTCGATTCTGGTTTTTGGGGATTACGACGCCGACGGCGTTTGCGCCACCTGCCTCTTGCTGGAATTCTTTCAAGACTGCGGTCTGCCTGTGGCCTATCACATCCCCCACCGCATCAGCGACGGTTACGGGTTTCTTCCAGAGGTCCTGGAAAACAACCTCGTGCCCCAGGGCACCCGCGTAATCATTACTGTGGATTGCGGTATCACCAGCCACGAAGCGGTTGCCATGGCCAACCAACGCGGCATCGATGTCATCATCACCGACCACCATGAAGCCGATGACCGCCCGCCGGCTGCCACGGCCGTCATCAACCCCAAGCAGTCGTCTTGCACTGCCGGCGTCGAGCACCTTTCGGGCGTTGGCGTGGCCTTTTACCTCACCATCGCGCTTCGGGCGGGCCTCCGCAGCGCCGGCTACTGGTCGTCCCGACGGCCGGAGCCCAACATGATGGCCTATATTGATCTGGTGGCCATCGGCACCCTGGCCGATATGGTCCCCTTGGTGGGCGAGAATCGGATCATGGTTCGCCGGGGCATGCAGCAATTGCGCAGGGGACAGCGTCCCGGACTGGTTGCACTCATGGGGAAAGAAACACTCGACCACCTGACCAGTGACGACATCACCTACCGCCTGGTGCCGCCCATCAATGCAGCGGGACGCCTGCGTCATGCAGATCGCGCCGTCGGCCTGCTGTTATGCCGAATTGCCGCCGAAGCCCAAGAGAAGGCCGACCACCTGCTGAAACTCAACGCGCGGCGAAAAGACCTGGAGCAGCGGATATACGACACGGCGGTGAGCGCTTTCGAGGCCGCCGCCCCCCACGGCAGGCCGATGGCCATCGTACTGGCCGATCCTCAGTGGCATCTCGGCGTTTTGGGCATTGTCGCCGCGCGATTAAGTCGCGACCACGATGTGCCCGCCATTCTCTTCACGAAAAACGGCGACCAGTGGAAAGGTTCAGGTCGCAGCCCCGAAGGGATCGACCTCATGGCGTGCCTCACCCGCTGCCGCGCTTTCATCCATGCATTCGGCGGTCACACCGGCGCCGCGGGCCTGACCCTCACCGACGATCAGATGGCCGAATTCCCCGAGCAGTTCACGCGGGCGGTGACCGATGAGGTGTCGGCAATCAGCCGTGTGCCGCCGGTCACCGCCGATGTCGAAATTCCTTTTTCGGCGGTGACGCCGCGTTTGGCCGATGCGCTCCAATCGCTCGAACCCTTCGGTCAGGGCAATCCGGAGCCCTGTTTTCTCAGCCGGGATCTTCGTGTCGTCTCGGCCGCGGCCGTCGGGGACCGCCATTGCCGGATGGTGCTGTCGCCGCAGGATGATGCCCGCGGGCACCGGTGCAATGCCATATACTTCAACGCCCCGCAGTGCCCTTCGCCCGGGGCACCGCTGGCCGCCCTTTCCTACCGCATCCGATGGAACACATGGAACGGCCGGCGCACCCTCCAACTGCTCGTATCGTCCATCACGCTCCGGCAGGGCGGTCGTTAGCAGGGGCATCATTCCTCATTTCGGCACACATTTCGCTTGCTTTCGATACGGCATAACTCTATAGTGCCGACGCGTTTTCAACGAAATCAGACAGCGGCGGAGGTAATCTGGAATGGCCAAAGTATTTCGCCCCAGTACCCGGGAATCCAGCATTCTCAACAAGATCGAGTCGTCCAAGGAATATGCCCGGCGAAAGGCGTTGTCGAGCCTCCGCGACTGTGCGGACCCGCTCTCCAACAGCATCTCCCAGAAACTAGTGGAATCCAGCCTCGTCGAGACCACCAACAAGAACGTACTCCAGGAGCAGATTCTCGGCTGCCTGGAAGCCCTGAGCCGGGCCGATGACTTCGACGTCGACTACCAAAACGCCCAGTTACGGAACCTCGTCCCGAACCCCCATGTGGTGAGCCTTTACGTCACTTCCTTCGTCATCGAAACCCTGATCAATCATAAAGTGGTTGTGGACATCTTTGGTTCTGACGAAGACATTTACCTCTGCATTCACCAACAGGTGGTCAAACACATCCCGGCGTGATGTGCCACCCTTTCCAGCCCAGACTCATCAACCCTCCCGACGGAGATCCGGGAATCTACTTCGACACCGGCAGGCGGCGCGGTGCGTTCCTTTTCGACATCGGCGACACCGAGGGTCTGTCCCGTGGGGCCTTGGCCCGTGTGTCGCATCTGTTTATCTCCCACACCCACATGGATCACTTCTTGGGGTTTGATCGCCTGTTGCGGGAAATCCTCGGCACCACCCCAACGCTCAGCGTTTACGGCCCTGCTGGGATCATCGGCCAGATCGGCCATCGGCTGGCAGCCTATCGATGGAATCTGGTGGGCGGATTTGCCGTCTCCACGACCGTTTCCGTCACCGAGGTGGGTCCGCATCATCACCTTCACCAACGTTTCGCGTGTCGCCGGGCCTTCCTGCCGGATCGCGCACCCCGTCAGACGTTACCGAAAAGCCCTCTCGTGGACGACGGGCGCTGGCAGGTGGATGCCGAAATTCTGGATCACCGGACGCCCTGTCTTGGATTCCGGATCACCGAGCACGACCGCCTCAATGTGGACAAGGCCGCTCTGGCGAAAGCCGGCTACGCCGCCGGCCCTTGGCTGGAAGAACTCAAATCGATGGCGGCCCGGGGCCCCATACCGGAGACGACCGACGCAGCGGTGACGACCCTGTCCGGACACACCAAAATCCTGCAAGCTGCCGCGCTGTGCCGGGCACTCGTCCGCCGCCGCCGCGGCAGGGCGTTCGCCTATGTGACGGATGCCTCCTATAGCCCTGGGAATACCCAGAAAATCATCCGGCTCGCCCGGAATGTCGACCACCTCTACATCGAGGCGCCGTTTCTGTCGACTCATGAAAACCATGCCGCCGCCAAGTGCCACCTCACGGCGCACCAGGCGGGGAAGCTCGCCGCCTTGGCCGGCGCCGCTGATTTCACCATCTTTCATTTCTCCCCCAGGTACCGGGGCAGTGAAAAACAGCTCGAGGCCGAAGCCCGCCAGGCGTTCAGGGACTCGGCCCGCCGCCGGCAGCCCCAAAAGACCCCTCATTAGGAGACATCATGGAGCAGCACCCCATTGCCGCCGTGGCGGCGTCGCTTCACCTCGGCGAGGCCCAGGTCCGGGCCGTGGCCGATCTTCTTGCCGACGGCGCCACCGTTCCCTTCATATCGCGATATCGAAAAGAAGCGACCGGAAGCCTCGACGAGGTGGCTGTCACGGCCATACGGGATTATCTCCAGCGACGCGCGGAGTTGGATGCACGAAAGGCTGTGGTCCTGGCCTCTTTGACCCGGAACGGCCACCTGACGCCGGCACTGTCCGCCGCGGTGGCCGGGGCCGACACTCTCGCCGCGCTCGAGGATGTTTACCTGCCGTATCGCCCCAAACGCCGAACCCGCGGCACCATGGCCAAAGAAAAGGGCCTCGAACCCCTTGCCCGGCAGCTGTTTGACCAGGGCGGCGTCGACCCGAAGACGGCGGCGGCGGCCTGCGTGGATCCGGAAACCGGCGGGGTCGACACCGAAGCGGCGCTCGCCGGAGCCAGAGACATCATTGCCGAATGGGTCAATGAATCCGCTGCAGCCAGGGATGCCATGCGCCGTCTGTTCTCGGAAGCGGCCACCCTCAGCAGCCGTGTTGCCGACGGTAAAGCGGAAACCGGCAGTAAATACCGAGACTACTTCGATTGGTCGGAGCCGGCGGGCAAGGCGCCGTCTCATCGGATTTTAGCCATGCGCCGAGGTGAGCGGGAAGAAATCCTCCTGCTCAGCATTCGCCCCGATGAAGCCACCGCCGTCGCCATTCTCGAAAAGCGTTTCGTCACCGGCGACGGGCCGGACAGCGCCCAGGTGCGCCTTGCGGTGCGCGATGCCTACCGGCGGCTCCTCTCCAGGGCCATGGAAACCGAGGCCCGCCTGACCGCCAAGGAGCGGGCTGACCAGGACGCCATCCGGGTATTTGCCGAAAACCTGCGTCATCTGCTGCTGGCGCCGCCCCTCGGAGGGCGACGGGTACTCGCCATCGACCCGGGGTTTCGCACCGGCTGCAAGGTGGTGTGCCTGGATCGGCAAGGAAAGCTGCTGCATTATGAAACCGTCTATCCCCACACCGGAGAGTCCGGGGCAAAAAAGGCGGTGACCGCCATTGAACGGCTGATCGCCACATACCGCGTCGAAGCCATTGCCGTCGGAAACGGCACGGCGGGCAGGGAGACAGAGCAATTCGTCCGAGACCTTTTGCCGCAGCCCGACCTGCCGGTGGTGCCTGTCAACGAGAGCGGGGCATCCATTTATTCAGCTTCGGAAACCGCCCGGGAAGAATTTCCGGATCTGGATCTGACCTTTCGCGGGGCCGTCTCCATCGGCAGACGCCTCATGGATCCGCTGGCGGAGCTGGTGAAAATCGACCCCAAGTCCATCGGCGTGGGGCAGTACCAGCACGATGTCGATCAAAACGCCCTGAAAGTGTCGCTGGACGACGTCGTGGTGAGCTGCGTCAACGCCGTCGGGGTCGATCTGAACCGCGCCAGTGCGTCACTGCTCTCCTATGTGTCGGGTATCGGAGACCGCCTGGCAGCCAACATTGTGGCCCACCGGGATGCCGACGGCCCATTTCCCGGTCGACAAGACCTGTTGAAGGTGCCGCGGCTGGGACCCAAGGCATTTGAACAGGCCGCCGGCTTTTTGAGGATCTCCGACGGCGACAACCCCCTGGACGCCAGCGCCGTGCATCCGGAAAGCTATCCGGTGGTGGCATCCATGGCCAGGGATCTGGATTGCACCGTCGACGACCTATTGACCACCCGGACGCTGCGAGAGCGCATCGTCCTTGAGAACTACGTCTCCGACGCCATCGGCCTGCCCACCCTCCAGGATATTCTGGCGGAGTTGGCCAAACCCGGCCGGGACCCCCGAAAGGCTTTTTCCGTTGTACGCTTTGCCGACCATATCACCGGAATGGAAGATCTCATGCCGGGGATGGTGCTTCCCGGCATCGTCACCAATGTCACCCGGTTTGGGGCATTCGTGGACATCGGCGTGCACCAGGACGGTCTCGTTCACATCAGCCAGCTGGCCGATCGATTCGTCAAGGACCCTGCCGATGTGGTAAAGGTCAACCAGGCCGTCCAGGTCACGGTGCTGACGGTGGATCTCCCGCGCAAACGGATCGGCCTGTCCATGAAAACCGATGCCGCCGGTCACCAGCGGCCCGCTCCGAAGCAAGCCGGTGCTTCCCGGCCCGGGAAGGCGTCCGTGAATCGTTCCGGCGCCCCGGGAAAGAAAAAGGCGCCGCCGCAAAAGACCCCGTTTCACAGCCCGTTTTCGGATCTGGCGGCGGCATTCAACACAGAAAAGGGCAAAAAATGATCGCTGTGCTCCAGCGGGTGTCGCAGTGCACGGTACGCGTGGCGGAGACCGAAGTGGGCGCAATCGGGCAGGGCCTGGTGGTCTTCCTCGGGGTATCCGTCCAGGACACCGCCGCCGATGCGGATTATTTGACGGCCAAGATTCCCCATCTTCGGATCTTTGAAGACGACGACGGCAAAATGAACCGCTCGCTCATCGATGCCGCCGGCAGCCTGATGGTGGTCTCTCAATTCACCCTGCTGGGGGACTGCCGAAAAGGCCGGCGCCCCTCGTTCATTGCCGCCGCCGCACCGGAACAGGCCGAACCCCTCTATCAGTCCTTTGTCCACGGCTGCCGGTCTCAAGGCATACCGGTGGCAACCGGCCGTTTCGGGGCGCACATGGCGGTGAACCTGATCAATGACGGTCCGGTGACGCTCATCGTCGAGAGCCCCGGGCATAATGGCGGGCGGCATGCGCGATAGCCCCCCCCCGTTTCACCGGCGCCGTCGGTATGGTTTCTGGATCGCGGCCGCTGTCTGCTTCCTTGCCGCGGGGCCGGCGGTTTCAGGAAGTGCGGGCGCTTCAGGATTTTTCGACGGCGGTAAGGACGCAATCGCCATCGCCACGTCCGAGGGGAGCGTTTTTTTCGCCGCCAACAAGGATACGCCGCTGGTGCCGGCCAGCATCCTGAAACTGCTCACCGCGCTGGTGGCCATTGACACCCTTGGGCCGGACTACCGATTTCCCACCGAATTTCGTCTGTTGGCGGACCACCGGCTGCAGGTCACCGGCTATGGGGATCCGCTGTTCATCTCCGAAGTCATCGATGCGGCGGCCGCCCGGATCGTCGAGCAGATTCCCCCGAGCCGCAATCCCTGCCTCTCCGGCATCCTGTTAAATGCCGGCTATTTTGCCGAACCGCTGGTCATCCCCGGGGTGAGCGATACCGCCAATCCCTACGATGCACCCAACGGGGCCCTGTGCGCCAATTTCAATACCGTCTATTATTCCCGAAATGCCCGCACGGGAACGCTGGACAGCGCCGAACCCCAGACCCCCTTGCTCCCCTTCGCCGCATCACGGATTGGAGAAAACGCCCGGGCCACCGATCGCGTGGTCCTTTCGCACCGTGAAAACGCGGCCACGCAATATACCGGGCATCTCTTGAAATATTTTATCCAGCGCCACGGCTGCCGTGTGGGTGGCGGGATCGAACTGGCCGACGGCGCGGGGTTGTCTCCGTCCACGGTCCATCGCTTCTTCTCCCCGTTCCCCCTGACCGATGTCATTTCGCGAATGATGGCCCATTCCAACAACTTCATGGCCAACCAACTCCTCATTGCCGCCGCCGCTGCGGCGTACGGACCGCCAGGCACGCTCACCGCCGCGGCGCGACTGGCCAACGGGTTCGCCCGGAATCGGCTGGATCTCAGGCGGGCGGTCATCGTCGAAGGCTCAGGTATTTCTCGCGGGAACCGGATCTCAGCCGGGGAGATGATCACGGTGCTGACGGCGTTCTTCCCATACCGCCAACTGCTGCGCCGGGAGGGTGCGGACCGATTCAAAACCGGCACCCTCAAGGGCATCCAGACCCGCGCGGGCTATCTTACTGTGAACGAAACCCCCTATGCCTACGTGGTGATGCTCAACTCCGGCAGGCATCGCATGCATCAGGTCATGCAGCGGGTGACCGACGCCATCCAAAAACATCAGGTGTATCTGCAAAAAAAAGGCTGACGTCAGCCGTCGTGGTGGATTGCAACGTTGATGAAACCATCATTGGGGCGGCCACGGCCCACTGGTGATGTAGGCATAAGCGCTGTGGTTATGGATGGATTCGAAGTTCTCCGCACTGGCGGAGAACCAGATGATGTTATTGTCCCCGCCCAGCTTCTGTGCGATATCTCGGACAATGTCTTCGACAAATTTTGGATTGGTAAACCCCTGCTCCGTCACGCATTTTTCATCCACCCGTTTCAGCACGGAGTAGACTTCACAGGAAGCGGCGGACTCCACCAGTTCGATCATGTCCTCCATCCAGATAAACTTTTTGAAACGGGTCTGCAGTCTGACTTCGCCGCGCTGATTGTGCGCGCCGCAACTGCTGATCTCCTTGGAGCACGGGCACACCGAGGAGATGGGGACAATGACTTCGGACACGATGTCCAAAGCGCCGCCGGGCATGCTTGAACCCATGATGCAACAGGTGTAATCCATGAGCCCCGGGGCGCCGCTCATCGGGGCGCGCTTCTCGATGAAATAGGGAAACGTCATCTCGATATGGGCGGAAGCGGCGTTGAGGTGCCGTTTCATCTCCTCCAAAACGACAGAGAATTTTTTCAACGAAACGGTCGTGTTCAATCCGTGGAGCAATTCCACGAACCGGCTCATGTGGGTGCCCTTGTACTTGTGCGGCAGGTCCACATACATGTTGATGTTGGCCACGGTGTGCTGCACCTTGTTGGCCCGATCCAGAACGGTGATGGGGTAGTTCAAATTTTTGATGCCCACTTTGTCAATGGGGATATTGCGATGATCTCGCTCGTTTTGGATGTCTTTCATGGTCGAGCCGCTCCGATGCCCGTGGTCATACGCCATCGCCTGCTCCTGCAGAATGTGGAAGGTAATCGGAATTGACGTGATGCATGGCCCTGAAAAGATTGCCCCGAATCTTGGGGTTGACGCGGTACAGCCGGTTCAGCAGATCTTTGATCTCCTGACGTTTGGATGTCTTCGCGCTCGGGCAGGGGTTTTCGATGCAGGGGAAATTCAGGTTGGCTGCAAAGCGCCGGATGTGGGACTCCTGGCAGAGGGCCAGCGGCCGGATGACGGTGATGCGTCCACGGAAAAAGGACTGCCGTGGCAGCATGGTGCTGATCTCTCCGGCGTAGCACATGTTCATGAGCAGCGTTTCGATGATGTCGTCCTTGTGATGACCCAACGCTATCAGGTTGAACCCCCGCTCATGGGCAATTTCGAACATCCGCTGCCGTCGCCGCCGGGAACAAAGAAAGCACGGATTCTCACGGTTCCGGGCACTGTGGGCGACAACGCCGAAATCCGTCTCTGAAACAACGAGCGGCACGGAAAGGTCTCGGCAAAATTGGCCGAGCACCGCACCTGCATCGCTCCCGAAACCCGGATCAATGTATACGGCCAGCAACGCGTAGGTGACGGGAACTCGGGCCAGTCGCTCCTTGAGGGTCCACAACAGCGTGAGGCTGTCTTTGCCGCCTGAAAGCCCCACCAGGATGCGATCCCCGTCGGCGATCAGACGGTATTGGTGGATGGCCTTTCCAACCGCCCTGTTGACCGCCGTGTGCGTATAGGGGGGAGACGTCACAGCGAATGACGGGCCACTGGATCAGGCCTCAGGAACTGATTCAACTGCAGGGGCGTCATCGGCCGGTGCTGTTTCAACCGGAGCGGCGTTTTCGGGTTCAGCCGCCGCCGGCGCCGCTGCCAGCAACGCTTCCGGTTCCTCCGGCCGAGGGTCACGGATCTTCACCTTGCCTGCGGCCACTTCCCGCAGGGCCACAACAATGTCCTCGTTTTTTGGAGAGTTCACCAGGTACTCGGAGCCCTCGCGGATTTGGCGGACGCGCTTGGCGACCATGTTGACCAGAAGAAATCGATTGTTGACCTGTTTCAGACAGTCTTCGACGGTAATACGAGCCACGGTATGTTCCTCCACGCATGGCGCCGCAGTGCTCAGCGGCGGATGGGTTATAATATTTCAACGAGTTCGTAAAAGCGTTTTCCCCCCGGTGCGTCCAGAACGATCTCATCGCCGGGTTTTTTGCCCAGCATCGCTTTGCCCAGGGGCGACAGCATGGAAATGCGCCCCTGGTCGATGTCCGATTCATCCGGGCCGACGATCTGATACTCGACGTTCTCCTCGGTATCGACGTTTTCGAGCAAAACGCGGCTGGCGAAAACCACCCGGTCTTTGGGGACAGTGGTCACATCGATGACATCCGCACTGGCGATTTTGTACTGCAGTTGGCTGATCCGGCCCTCGATGAATCCCTGACGATCCTTTGCGGCATGATATTCGGCGTTTTCGGAAAGGTCCCCGTGAGCACGCGCCTCTTCGATGGCCTGGATATTCTCCGGCCGATCCACGGTTTTCAATCGTTCCAGTTCTCGTTTCAGCGTTTGATAGCCTTCTTTGGTAATCGGGGTGCGTTCCACAGCAAGTTCTCCTAAAGCATCTCGTCGAACCCTTGGGGTTCGACGAGGATTATGCAGTCACACATAACGGGGTTGTATCCCCTTGGCACCGCCGGCACCCGGGGGGACAGTTCAAGTCAGAGTTCACCGCGGCCCGGCTTCGGGCACGGTGTCGGGCTGTTGCACCGAATCATGGTGTCGTGTATCCCAAGATGGTCTCCCCCGCCTTCACCCGCTGCCCGACACGCGCTTCGATGCGATACTGCTCCGGCAGGTAGAGATCCAGCCGCGACCCGAAACAAATCATGCCAAACCGCTGCCCCTTGATCACCTGTTGTCCCTCTTGAAGACCGCTGATGATCCGTCTGGCGATCAAACCGGCAATCTGGACAAACCAGATGGTGTCGCCCTGAGGGGTGGACACCTTCACCGCGTTGTGCTCGTTGGACGCGGCGGCCTTATCCAGATTGGCGGAAAAAAAGGTGCCGGGGTGATAGCGGACCTGTTCAACACGGCCCGATATCGGCGCTCGATTCACGTGCACATTGAGTACAGACATAAACACGCTGATCTTGATACACGGACCGCCGAAAAAGCGGGTGTCGGTGATCCGCTCCACCGAGAGCACCCGTCCATCGGCGGGAGACACAACGGCAGCGTCGGCGACGGGCACCACACGATCCGGATCCCTGAAAAACAAGCAGACGGCGGCACACACCAGCAGTGCGCTCAGCGCGGAGAGTTTCATGCCGAGTATGGCGAACACCAGCGTCACAAACACCGCAACCCCAATGAACGGGACACCCGGGCGCGCAATGGGAAACGCCGATTGACTGGGTGGATCGGGCCATACGAAACGGTTCATTGATACCTGCCCATTGGGTTCGTTCATGCCGGATCACTCCTGCTGCTGTTACACTTGCAACCGGTCTTCATTATTTAAAGATTGCGAAAAAGTCAATAATTCCGCGTCAGATTTACGGATATACCCAGGCATCGGCAGCGGTACCGAGCCCTCTCCGGTGGCCACCAATCGCTCCAGGGCCATCTGCCCCACCGTCGCGGCGGAGATGTAATGGTCCGCCTCGGCATCAGGGAAGATTGCCGTCGCATCATGGCGATGGATGGTATCACGGTAGTGGCGCGCGCCGTTGCCGATGTAGCGGCAGCCCGCGGGCAATGCGCTCACCAGATCCCCGGGGGGGGCTACACACGGCGGCTGCACGGCGGTGAGACGGATGCCCTCCAGACGATAGGCGGCGGCGTAAACTTCCTTGCGTCTGGCATCCAGCATGGCGCATCGCAGCCCGGCGCCCTTGACCTGGCGGGCCAAGGCCTCCAAGGCGGAAATCCCCACGGCCGGTTTGCCGCTGCCCATGGCCAATCCCTGGGCCGAACTGACACCGATGCGCAATCCGGTGAAGGACCCCGGCCCCACGGTGACGCCGAAGCCGTCCAGGTCGTCGACGGTAAGTTCGGCCTGGCGGAGCACCGCCGCGATCATGACCATCAACTGGCGGGCGTGGGTTGTGCCGGCCCTGTCGCTCATTTCAACCATCGTTCCGGAAGCCGTAACCACCGCCACGCTGCACACCGGGGTCGCGGTATCAAAGGCGAGCACCT
Source organism: uncultured Desulfobacterales bacterium (assembly GCA_964446485.1). Classification (GTDB taxonomy): domain Bacteria; phylum Desulfobacterota; class Desulfobacteria; order Desulfobacterales; family JBDRRP01; genus JBDRRP01. The sequence continues at coordinate 30,306 of CAYUOU010000023.1, forward strand.
TCACGATGACCGTTTTTCGGCCGGCGCCCGTCTTTTCCTGGGCGTGGGAAAAGGCCCGTCGAGGGCCAGCGGAATCACATCGTCCATTTGGCTCACCAGCACAAAGGTCAGCTGCTTTCTTATGTTGGCCGGGAGTTCCAGCATTTCCCGACGGTTCTTTTCCGGGATGATCATGGTCTTGATCCCGCCGCGGATGGCACCGAGCGCTTTTTCCTTGAGCCCCCCAATGGGCAATACCCGTCCCCTCAGTGTGATCTCGCCGGTCATGGCCACATCTTTGTTCACCGGCACCCTCGAGAGGGCGCTGATGAGCGCGGTGGCGATGGCAATCCCCGCCGATGGCCCGTCTTTCGGGATGGCCCCGGCTGGAACATGGAAATGGATATCCTGGCTTTCAAGACGGTTTTTGGGGATTCCCCAGGCCAGACATCGCGACCGGACATAGCTCAAGGCGGCGCGCGCGGACTCTTGCATGACTTCACCGATCTGCCCGGTGATGATCAACTCCCCCTTGCCGTTGATGAGGGCGACCTCGACATAGAGCACCTCGCCGCCGACCTGGGTCCACGCCAGACCGGTGGCCAGTCCCACCTGACTCTCCTCCTGATCCATTTCGGGATAGAATTTCGGGGCACCCAGGTATTTTTCCAGATTGCCCGCCGTGATTCTGAAACGCCCTTTTTGACCCTCTGCGATGCGCCGCGCGATCTTTCGACAGATGGTGCCGACTTCCCTTTCCAGGTTCCTGAGTCCCGCCTCCTGAGTGTGCTCGGAGATCACTCGGGATATGGCGCCGTCACTGATCTCAATTTTTCGGGATTTGAGGCCGTTTTCCCTGAATTGGCGGGGAAGCAGGTAGTTTCTGGCAATGATCAGCTTTTCTTCCTGGGTATATCCGGACAGCTGAATGACCTCCATCCGGTCCAACAAGGCCGAGGGAATGGTGTCCACCATATTGGCGGTGAGGATGAACATGACTTTGGACAGGTCAAAGGAAAGATTCAGATAATGATCGCTGAACTCGCCGTTCTGCTCAGGGTCCAACGCCTCCAGCAACGCCGACGAGGGGTCACCGCGAAAATCGGCGCACAACTTGTCGATTTCGTCCATCATGAACACCGGGTTGTTGGCGCCGCATTGCTTGAGACCCTGAATGATCCGCCCGGGCATGGCACCGATATAGGTTCTTCGGTGGCCCCGGATTTCCGCTTCGTCACGAACCCCGCCGAGGGAAATGCGGATGAATTTGCGTTTCATGGCCCGGGAAATGGACTGGCCGAGGGAGGTCTTTCCCACGCCGGGGGGGCCTACGAAACACAAAATGGGCCCCTTCATCCGGGGATTGAGCTTTCGCACACTGAGGTATTCCAGGATGCGGTCCTTGACTTTGTCCAGGCCGAAATGGTCCTTGTCGAGCACCGCCTTGGCATGATGGATGTCGATGCTGTCACGCGTGGCCTTTTTCCAGGGCACTTCCACCAGCCAGTCGAGGTAGGTGCGCACCACCGCCGATTCCGCGGCTTCCGGGTGCATCTGATCGAGGCGCTTTAACTGCCGCAATGCCTCTTCAAGGGCCGTTTTGGGCATTCTGGCGAGTTTGATTTTCCGCCGGTACTCCTCGACTTCGAGGGTTTTGTCGTCGCCTTCCCCCAGTTCTCGGTGAATGGCCCGAACCTGCTCACGAAGAAAATAGTCCCGCTGGCTTTTGGAGATCTCATCGCGCACATCGCTTTGGATCTTGGCCTGCATGGAGGACAACTCGAGTTCCCGAAAAAGGAGGTCGTGAACTTTGCGCAACCGGTCGACGGGCCCGACCGTCTCCAGGACCATCTGGCTTTCATCGATTTTCAATCTCAAATTGGAGGCCACCAGGTCGGCAAGGCGCCCCGGATCGGCGATGCTTTCAAGGATGACGCCGATGTCGCCGGTAAGCTCACCCCGAAGCGCCATGATCTTTTCGGAGTTTTCCCGAACGGTGCGCATGAGCGCCTCGGCCTCAACATCGAGGGTTTCGGGCGTATCTTCAATGAGAAGTTCGTAGCGGACCTTGTAGAGCGTCCGTTTTCTCACATATTTGAGTACGCGGGCCTTGGTCACCCCCTGGACCAGTGTTTTGATCCGGCCGTCCGGCAGTTTCAGCACACGAAGGATCCGCGCGACCGTGCCCACGGTATAGATGTCGTCCGGTTTGGGGTTTTCGACGCCGGCATCCTTTTGAGTGGCCAAAAAAATGAAACTGTCGGCCGACACGGCATCCTCCACGGCATGAACGCTGCGCTCTCTGCCGACAAACAGCGGCAGCAGCATATCGGTGAAGATGACGACATCCCTGACCGGCATCAGCGGGAGAATATCAGGCAGATCCGTCTCCTGTTCGCTGTCCTCAATAATGCTGATCAGATCGTCTCGATCAGATTCACCCATAGTGGCTCCTCAATGTGTCAGGCTATCGGGTTGATGGGGGCTGTCGCTCATACTGACAGTGTAAACCCGATATAATAGATCGATTTTTTCGGAATTCAAGGCTTTTGCGGAGAAATCCTGGCGACGGTGCGGCAGGGCCGATGGCGACCCCCGCCGCTGAACCGTCCTGTCGGAAATACATCTTGATTTGTGGCATTGGGACGGCTTAGGGTTGGCAGCCCGGCCCCGCGACCCGCCGGGTCGGAAACGATCACCGCTTCCAAGACAGATATGGGGCTGGCCTTGCAGATTTAGAAAATACCGTTGCAGCCAAAGGATCGATATGCCGACTCCATCACCCTCAGCCGTGGTCGCCTTCATCGGATTTCTGTTTGGCGCCTGCATCGGCAGCTTTCTCAATGTCTGCATTTACCGACTCCCCGCCGGCAAGTCCATCTCGTGGCCACCCTCACATTGCCCGCACTGCAACCACCCCATCCGGATCACCGACAATGTGCCCGTCATCAGTTATCTCCTGCTGTGGGGGCGCTGCCGTCACTGCAGGGGACGGATATCGGCGCGATACCCCTTGGTGGAGTTCATCACCGGTTTGGCCGCCGTGGCGGTGCTGCTGAAATTCGGCCCCACACTCACGGCGGCGGCGAGCTTTACCTTCATCGCCGCCCTCATCGTCATCACCTTTATCGACATCGATACCCAGCGGATTTTTGACGTCATCACGCTGCCGGGCATTCTTGCCGGCATTTTGTCCGCCGCCCTGCTGCCACAAATGACCGTCGTCGATTCCCTTATCGGCACCCTGGCCGGCGGGGGGTCCCTGTTTGTCGTGGCCTGGACGTACCAAGCACTGAAAAAAAGAGAAGGAATGGGCGGAGGCGACATCAAACTGCTGGCGATGATCGGTGCATTCACCGGGTGGCGCGGCGTGGTGTTGACCATCTTCGTGGGCTCCTTTACGGGCACCCTGGTCGGTGTCGCACAAATGATCCCGGGCCGCCGTCTCGATGGACGACTGCGCATCCCATTCGGCCCCTTTCTCGCCATCGGGGCCGTCACTTACACCTTCTACGGCGATGCCCTGTTTTACTGGTATTTGAACCTCTTCAGATAGCTCCCGCCGATCGCCGCTGCTCCCACATGCCATGAAATTGACGTTTCCGCCCCCCTTCCCTGCCGCCCCGAATGATATAATTCTATAGTAATATCGGATATATATCGAAATCTTACAGTGGTATCGTTCTTGCAATAATCTGCTGTGCAACCGGTGCGACGGCCACGAGGTTGACATCAGCGCCCGGCCTAAACCCCATCGTTGGGGTAAAGTCTTGGGAACTTGGGCCGATACCACAACCAGCGGAAACCATCTGATTAAAACGGAACGTACCCGATGAATATCCTCATTGCCGATGACGACGATATTTCCCTCCAGCTGTTGAAAAAGCGCGTGGCAGGATGGGGGCATACGGTGTTCGCGGCCCCCGGCGGCATGGAGGCGTGGGATCTGGCACGGTCGCATCACATGGATATCGTCATCACCGACTGGGTCATGCCGGCGCTCAATGGATTGGAGCTCTGCCAGCGTATTCGCGGCATGAACAGCGAGCGGTACCAGTACCTCATCATCGTCAGCGCACAAAACGCCCGACAGGATGTGGTTCGAGGGCTGGAAGGCGGCATCGACGATTATCTGGTGAAGCCTTTTGATTTTGACGAACTTCGGGCGCGGGTCGAAATCGGCGCGCGGGTCATCGGACTTGAACGCGAACTGCACCGCCGCATCGAGGTCATCGAGAGCCACTATTATCAGACCATCCGCATGTTTTCGAATATAGTGGAAGTGTTCCATGAGGGTTTGGGCGGCCACTGCCGGCGCGTTGCCGAATTGGCGGTGGCCGTGGCCCGGCGAATGCCCGAGGTGGACGCCTCGGATTACCCGCTGGTGGAAGCGGTCGGGTTGTTGCACGACATCGGCATGGTCGGCATGCCCGCTTCGACGCTGGGCAAACGCACGACGGAAATGACCGGCGATGAGCGCGCCCAGTACCGCACACACCCGATCCAGGGGGAGTTGATCCTCAACGAAATACCGACGCTTGCGCCCGTGGCCCGTCTGGTTCGCGCCCACCATGAGCAAGTCAACGGAAAGGGTTTTCCTGACGGGTTGTCCGGCGACGATATCCCCGTCATCGCCCGGATCATCGCCGGCGCGTCCGTCTACGACAACCTCACGAATCAGTGGAACGTCCCGCTGACGGAAATCGCCGACCACCTGTATCGTCAGCGCGGTTATCAACTGGATGCATCCATCGTCGAGCGGCTGATGGAGGTCAACACCGAGCAGATTCTCGAAGCGGAAAAACGTGACGATCTCGATATCGCCGTCGAAGACATCACCATCGGCATGCGCCTGGCGCAAAGCATCCGGCGCAGAAACGGCACGCTACTCATGCCTCAAGGCGCGCTCATTACCGGCGACACCATCGAAAAACTCAAAATGTACACCAGCTTGGGCACCATCGATAAAACGGTATCGGTGCTGAAATCATCTACAGCGAGGTAGTATGGATATCGCAACCCTCATCGGATTGTTCGGAGGCGCCTCCCTGGTACTCTCCGCCATCATCATCGGTGGCAGCGCTGATATTTTTTTCAATGTCCCCGGTCTGCTCATTGTCGTGGGCGGCACCTTGGCCACGGCGTTCATCAAACACTCACTGGGCGATGTGATCAACACGGTGAAAGTGGCCATCAAAGCCTTCACGGTGAAACTGCTGCCCTCGGAGCAGATCATCAGCGAAATGGTTTCCTACACCCGGATCGCCAAAAAGGAAGGCCTGATCGCCCTGGAGAAAGAGACGCCCAGCAACGAGTTTTCCTCCAAAGCCCTCTCCTACCTCTCCGATGGATACGACGAGGGTCTCATCGAAGACATGCTCAAAAAAGACATTCAACTCACCGTCGCCCGACACACGACCGGCCAGAAAATTTTCAAGGGCATGGGCGCTTCGGCACCGGCGTTCGGCATGATCGGCACCCTGATCGGTCTGGTTCAGATGCTGGCCAACATGTCGGATCCCAGCGCCATCGGCCCCTCCATGGCGGTGGCCTTGCTGACGACCCTGTATGGCGCATTGATCGCCAATCTGATTTGCATGCCGCTGGCCGACAAGCTGGAACTCCGAAGCGAGGAGGAGCAAAACAACAAACGCATCATCGTTGAAGCGGCCATCGGCATCAGCCGGGGCGTTGCACCGCTGGTGCTCGAGGAATCCCTAAAAATCTTCCTCTCACCCAAGGACCGCAAGAAGTGGGGTGCGCAGCAGGCCGCCGGAGGCACGGGCAATGAGTAGACCGTCAGATGACAGCCCTGCTCCGGTCATCCAGGAAGGGGCTCCGGATTGGGTGGTGACGTTTGGCGACCTGATGAGCCTGCTGCTCTGTTTTTTCGTGTTATTGCTCAGCTTCTCGGAGATGGACCGTGCCAAATACAAGGAGGTTGCCGGGTCGCTGGCCAAGGCGTTTGGCGTGCAGCGCAAAACCAAAGCCTTCGAGGCGCCAAAAGGGGCAAAGATGATCGCCAAAGATTTTGACCAGGAATTGATTCCAACGCATGAACGGGAAGAATTCGTGGTCATGCAGATGCGCGAGGAAATCGGCCGAGAATTGAAAAAAGAAGTAGAGACCCATTTCAAGGGGATGAAAGACCTGATCGATGTGGAAGTCAACAACGCCAACGTCACCATCCGCCTCATGGGGGAAAGCACATTCGACTCCGGAAAAGCGGAAATCCGTCGTGAGATGAAACCGCTGCTCGACAAGATCGCAGAGGCCCTTCGCGGCACGGACGAAAGCATCGTTGTCGCCGGGCACACCGACAATGTGCCGCTTCATGGCGGGCGCTACCAATCGAATCTCGGCCTGTCCATTGCGCGGGCAGCCACCGTTGCCGATTATCTCATCCAAAAAAACGGGCTCGATCCAAGCCGGCTCGCCACCATGGGTTTTGGCGAGTTTCGCCCCCTGTCCGACAACATCTCGGCCCAGGGTCGACAGCAAAACCGCCGTGTTGAAATCATCATCGGAGCGTTTCCCCAGACCGGCCCACCCCCAGGCATGTAGCACCTCACGCTGCAGCGCGGACAATGCATCGACAGGTATCCGAGTCGCCGTCGGTGACGCGCCTCAACAACGGCCCCGCGCCGGGATGGGCCGGCGCCGCGGACCAGAAGGCTGTTGATCTAACAATTTGAATATGATAGGGAAATCGACGGTCTGGAGCGAAGTGGGCGGCCGGTGGTTTCAGCTGATTCCGGGTTGGCCGACGACGCGCCGGCCGAAGGGGCCTGAGGTGATCGCCCGCTGCATCGAGAGATTTTGCCACCTAACCCGCAATTATGAAAAGAGGTACGATCGTTGGACTACACTGTCGATCTCAACAAAGAACAGTTCGAACGAATCGAATCCATTTTGGCAGAAGAACTCATGGAGCTGGGCGTACAATGCGTGCTGCTCATCGATTTGGCCGGCAACATCATCGTCAACCTGGATGACGGCAAAGTCGAACATGACATCTACTCTCTTGCCGCACTTGCCGCGGGCAATTTCGGTGCCGTCAGTGCAATGGCGAAAATCGTGGGAGAAGAAGATTTTTCATTGCTCTTCCACAAAGGCGAAAAAGAGAGCATTCACTTTACGAAAGTTGTAGACGAACTTCTGCTGGTGACCATCTTTGGGAAAGAAGTGTCTCTCGGGTTTTTACGGTTGAAGGTGACCGAGGCCACCAACAAAATGCGGGAGATGCTCTAGCCGGGTGTTGCAAAACGCCACGAGCGTTTCCACTCCTTAGCCACTGATGCGAGGAATGTAATTTGGCACTGATCAACCCAAAGAAAAAAGAGGTACAGGTGAAACTGGTCTACTATGGCCCTGGCCGGGGCGGCAAGACCACCAACCTGGAGTACATATTCAACAAGTTCCGCAAGCGGATCACCGGCAATCTGACAACGATCAAAACCTATGGCGACCGGACCCTGTTTTTCGATTTTATGCCCATGGATATCGGTGTCATCAAAGGATACCGCATCAAGATGCAGTTTTATACCGTCCCGGGGCAGGTAAAATACGCTGCCACCCGTCGACTTGTCTTGCGCGGTGTGGACGGCATTGTTTTCGTCGCCGATTCCATGGCTCTCCGGCAGAAAATGAACATCCTGTCGCTGAAAGACCTTCGAGACAATCTCGCCAGCTTCGATAAGAACATATTTCACGTTCCACTGGTGTTCCAATACAATAAGCGCGATCTTGTCGATGAAGGGATCCCCCTCCTGCCTGAAAAAGTTATGGAAAAAGACCTGAACCGCCAACTGAAAGCACCAAGTTACGCCGCCAGCGCATTGAATGGGGACAACGTCGTGGAAACCATGAAAAAGGCGATATCCTTGACCGTGGCTTCAATTGAGAAACGCCTGGACGCGAAAGGGTAAAGAATTGACGGAGAATGGCAAAAAAATATCATCGGAACTGCAGGACCGCCTCGACGATTTCTTTGCTGCACCGGACAAGGATGGGGCGCAACAACCGACCACTGCCGGATCAAACGCGAAAACACGCCCTGTCGGCCACAAGCGTGTGGAAGACGGATCCGCACGAGGCAACGCCGCTTCGCCGGCTGCCGCTTCGCCGGCTGCCGCTTTGCCGGCTGCCGCTTTGCCGGCTGCCACACCGCCGGCTGCCACCGGTGCCGACGCGCCGCTGCTGAATCTCCAAGCCACCATCCTCTCACTGGACTGGGAGATCACCGACACCACCCTGGACCTTCTTATCGAAGAAATCGACCGGCTGAAAGTCGTCTACCATAACGACAAGCTCCCGTTCATGTTTCTCCAGTTGCTGGGGTCCATCGGCAAGTATATCAGTGTGAAAAAAGTCAAAGCGCATCCGGATTCCATAAAAATGCTCCATTCGGTCTACGCCGGATTCGAGAAAGTGTTGCGCCCTGACGTATCGAGCCATGAGAAAAAGAAAATCCTGTCCAACGAAGTCAGGCAATTTAAGAGCCTCAAACAGCGCATTCGGCGGACCCAACCGGCCCCGGATGCTGCCGTTCCCCAAGCAGGCGCGACCAGCCCCGCTGTGCCACCAGAGCCCCTGATCAAGATTACCGCTCCCGCCGTCACGCCCCCCTCCAGGCAAGGCGTCGGACCCGTCGACATGGACGCTTTGCTGACCGAAATCCGCAAGATGATCAGGAGCGAATTCGACGCCTTCAAAACGGAGCTCAGAGCGATGCTGGGAAATGAATGACCTCGCTCGAGCCTGACTCCGGCGGCCGCCTTGACCGCCGGCTTTACGGTTCACGAACCGCTCGCCCGGCTGCAGTCTGTTCAGTGGGTGGACAGTCGGCGGCGGGCACCGGTGGCGACCGGAGGGCTGTCTCAAGGAGTTGAAGCCAATGACGATTCCCATCATCTGCGAAGAGTGCGGGAAGCTCTACCACATCCCCAAAGACAAACTGCTCAACATCAAGGGTGATATGGCCAAGACCCGGTGCCGCAATTGCGGCTTTGTCATGCTGGTCAGCAAGTCCCAGGCCAAAGCACCCGATGAATTGGAAGAACTCGACGATCTTTCCGAGATTGCCGACGAAACCAGCGAAACGGCCCGGCCGGCCGCAAGCACCGCGCCTGCCGCCGCGCGGGCGGCGCCTGCAGCGCCGATCTCCGATCCTTCGCTGCCGTCCCTGCCGAAGACCAAACGCAACGGCCTTGGCCTGAAGGCGAAAATGATCGTTCTTTTCCTGGTCGTTCCGCTGATCATGGTGGCCGCCGCAGGCTATTTTTCTCAACGCCAGACCAACATGATGGTGTCCACGCTCGTCAATCAAAGCGTCGACATGGTAACCGCCCTGGCCGAGCAGCACGTCGCCGACATGAGCAAGGCCGTGTCACGGCAGCTGCAGCTCTATCTGGGGGCCAACCCGGCGTTGACGGATGATGGCTTTGCCGCCGATCGCGTACTCAACGGCCTGGCCGTTCAAGATGTCGGTACCGCCGGATTCACTTTTCTGTACAAGACCGGCCCCTTTACCGTCCTTGCCAGTGCGGTGCCGCATCTCAACGGGAAGCCTCTTTCTCAAACGATGCGGCCGGACCTCGGCGGAGACTGGCGCCGCATGCAGGAAATCATCGAGCCGTTGGAGCAGGGAGAAAACGTTCAGCGCAGCGGCTACGCCATGTGGGCAGGCAAAGGTGGCACTAAAAGAGAGCATTACCTTGTCTTGACGCCCGTCACGGGAACCGCCTACGGCATCGCCGCCGCCGCGGATGTGGATGAATTCGCCACCCCATTGCACCAGATGAGAGCCTATGCCGGCCAGGAGGCCGTGGCCACCAAAAACACCAATTTTGCCGTTACCCTGGCCACGCTGATCATCATCGGATGCATTGTCATCGTCTATGGACACACCCTGGTCAGTCGAATCAAGACGATCACCGATGTTGCCAATCGGATCAGTGTCGGGGAACTCGACGCCCAAATGAATATTCGATCCGATGACGAACTGGGCCGGCTGGCCGATGCCATCACCGCCATGCAGGAAAGCCTTCGCCTTTCCATCATGCGCCTGCGACGCCGGCTGTGACACCGGTAGCGCCGCCGCCCCTCATCGCGTGGCGTGCATCATCGATTAGGAGGACCCGGACCGATGGTCGTGATTCCTAAGAACAAACCCGTGATCACCGGGATGAACAGCTATTATCTGAAAATCGACAAGCTCATCGACCATTTCAACGGCGAGTGCGAATCCGGCTGCATCCTTTTCGAAGCCCCTTCAGCCACCGGGGCCATATTTTTTGACGACCATATCCCCCTGTCGGGGCGTTTCGAATCCAAAACCGCCGACCTCATCGGCGTGGAAGCCATTGAGTATCTCATCACCGAAGGCGAAAAATCCAATTTTCTCGTTTCCGTTTTCGAAATCGGTTCAGACATGATCCATTTCTGGGCCAACCTGGCCGACGCCAAACCCCGATACACGAATCTCTCCACCGAGTTTACCGATCTCAAGGCGCTGATACTCAAAATGCGTTCCGAGAAACTCACGGGTTATGTTGACGCCAGTGTCGGTTCCAATGAAGCCAATGCCCGCATTTTCCTCAGGTTCGGCCACATTATCGGCGGCACCGATCCGTGGAAGGATCACAATCTGCATACAAATGCGGAGCTGATGCGCAATCTGATCGAAAAAGCCGCATCAGAGGGCGGCACCTTCAGCGTCTTTGAGGTGGACCTGTCGGCGCCCCCGGGCCAGATGGCCGGCGCTGCCGGCGAAGCGGCCCCCCCCCTGCAACCGCCGGCGGCACAAAGCGAGGCCGACAACGGCGGCGGTGCCGATCTCGCGGCGCTGGCAGCCTTTCTCAACGTGTTCGAGGACGTGGCAACACAGGTTAAACGTTATCGCCGGAATTTTCACACACTGCTGAAGAAGAAGTTCATTTCCAAGGCCGACCGTTACGACTTTCTCGATCCCTTTGCCGGTGAATTTGAATATGCTGACGGCGCGATCCGATTTACGGGGACGGCATCGACGGACGTCGTGATGCGGGGCGTGGTGGAGTCTGCCTGGGAGTTGGCCGCGGAGATGGGCCTGCAAAAACCGTTGATCACGGCGCTGGCCCCAATGAGAGACACCCACAAGGCCGTCATCTCTTTATTGGCCCCAACGATGGGGTTGAATTCGGATCGATAGGCAGGACATGGCAACCGAGCGAGGCTGAATGGTAAAAAATATCCTCATTGTCGACGATGACCACATCTGGGTACGTGCGATCAGGAAGCAATTTTCCGCCTATGCCGGCACCTTTGCCACCCTGACTGCCGGCAACGGGGTGGAAGCCGTCCGCATGTTGAAGGCAAACAGCATTTCCCTGGTGGTGACGGATCTCCAGATGCCCGAGATGGATGGGTTTTCGTTGATGGCCCACTTATCGGCCACCTATCCGGACATCCCGGTCATCATCATGACCGCCTACAGCACCCCGCTGTCAAAGCAGACCCTCGTCGAGAGCGGTGCCGCCGGATACATCGAAAAGCCGTTTATCCTGAAGGACCTCGCTGAAAAAATCATCGCTGCGCTGAAGAAGCAGTCCGAAGGGGGCACCCTCCAATCCGTGCCGTTGGAGATGTTTATCCAACTCATCGAAATGGAGCAAAAAACCTGTACGATCCGGGTCACAAGCAAGACTTACGGCCAACTCGGGGTGCTGTTCTTCAGAGGCGGCGCATTGATGGACGCCCGTGTCGGCGAGCAACAAGGCGTATCGGCGGCGTATCGCATTTTCGGCTGGGAAAAGGTGTCGTTCTCCATCCAGGACGAATGTCCGCTGAAAAACAAGCGCATCGCCGGCGCGCTGCAGGCCATCCTCTTCGAGGCCATGCGAATGAAAGACGAGGCCGGCGCCACGGAATCGGATTTCTCCGAAGCGGCTCCCGCAGCCGCGCCGGCTTCATCCGGGGTGGCTGCGGCAACCGCCGGAAATGAGCTGCGGGACAAACAGCCGGAGGCCGCGCCGCCCATCGATCGGGTCAAAGAAAAATACCAGTCGGTCGCCCCCGGCGCCCGGGGCCTGGAAGACGTGTATCCGGATGCTTCTTGGAAATCGTTTTGCCGGTTGGCTGCGCGCCTGGGCGCACCGTTCGAGGCCGGCGATTTGAAGCTCGTTTCCGCCGGATACGGCGGCCGTGTGAGTCTGATCGTCATGCCCGGGAAAATGCCCGTGGTCATCGCCGTCAACGATGCGTGCCCCAAAGACAGTGTACTAGACGCGTTCAGCGGATAATCGCCACCGGTGAGGAGCAAGGGACTTGCCATTCAAGAAAGAACACTTCGCAGATATTTTATCGCTCAACGACGTCAGAGGGGCCGTCGTGGTGAGCGGCGGCGGTCAGATTTTGTTCCAACGCTTCTACACGCCACCCACCCGAGCACTCACGAACGCGGATTTCCAGGAACTGATCAGTGCCCTCTCAAGCATACGGGAGTTGGAGCTGGTCTTTGACAATATCCGCCTTTACATCCGTCAGTTCGGCGACGACTATTTGATAATCGTCATGGGGCGCTTCGTCCATATGCCCATGGTGCGGTTAAGCTGCAACGTTCTGATTCCCAACCTCATGAGTGACGCAGAGAAGCCAAAGGGATTCAGTCGGTTCTTCAAACGCTGATGGGTCAGTGGTCCGATCGGGCAGGCCGGACGTGGCGGATGCCTGATGGCGCCCCCACCCAGAGAGCGGCCCTTCCCCGCCAGTCATCTATCCGGCAAAATATGAATAGGATACGCTGATGCGCTTGGCAGTCATTTCGGACGTTCACGGCAATCTTGACGCCTTGGAAGCCGTGCTGGCGGATATCGCCGCTGCAGCCGTAGACATGACCCTTTCCCTGGGCGACAACATCGGATACGGCGCTGAACCCGAAGCGGTGCTGGCGCGCCTTCGCGCCGAAGGCATTCCTTCCGTTTGCGGCAATCACGAGCTGGCCGTCATCGATCCCGCCGTCCGCCAATGGTTCAACCCCTTGGCACGCCTTTCCATCGAATTCACAAGAAGCCGCCTCAACGACGAGGCCATGGCGTATTTACGCACCCTGCCAAAATCGATTCATCTGGGAGCCTGCTGGTTCGTTCATGGGTTTCCTCCGGATTCGCCGACGGTGTATCTTTTTCAAGTGGATGATGGCGCGACGCGGGATGCGCTGATTGCCACCGGATGCCGCGTCTGTTTTGTCGGCCACACGCATGATCTCGAACTGGTCACCGCCGATGCGGCGTCGGTGATGCGTGAGGCGCTGTCCAACTGCACGCTGCAGCTCGATGGCACCAAGCGCTATCTGGCCAGTATCGGCAGTGTCGGTCAGCCCAGGGATGGCAACCCCGATGCCAAATACGTCATCTACCACACGGACACCGGTGCCCTGAAGGTGAGATACGTCCCTTTCGACCGCGAGGCCGCCGCACGAAAAATCATCGCGGCTGGATTGCCTAAAAACCATGCCAACCGGCTCCTTTAAGCAATGAAAACCATTGGCAAATACAGTATCCGCGGTCTGTTGGGCCGTGGCGGCATGAGCCGCGTGTTTCTGGCAGAACTGCCAGCCATCCATCGATTGGTCGCCCTCAAGCTGCTGCAGCCCAATCCACTGCTCTACCGGTTGATCACCCCCGCCCGCGCCAGAGCCATGTTCGTCAATGAAGCCACTGCCATTTCACGCCTCAGGCACCGGCACGTGGTGGATGTCTGGGATTTCGAAGACACCCCGGATTATGTTTTCTACACCATGGAATACCACGCCACCACCGTGGGCACCTTGATCGGCGAAACCTGGCGGGTGGAGGCCCCCGCTAGACCCATGCCCGTGGACAATGCCGTCGACTATGCCCGCCAGGTTCTGGACGGTCTATCCGCCTTACACAGCGCAGGCATCGTGCACCGGGACATCAAACCGTTCAATATCTTGATCACCGCCGATGACCAGGTGAAAATCTGCGATTTCGGGTTGTCGCAACTCCGCGGGGAGCGTTTCCAGGGACCGCCAACCCTGAAGGTGGGATCCCCCTATTACGCCGCCCCTGAACAGGCCGCCAATCCGGACGATGCCGATGCGCGGTCGGATCTCTACGCCGCCGGCGTTATGATTTTTCGCATGCTCACCGGCCGGCTGCCCGAACTGTCTGCCGCGCCGCCATTGGGCCGCCATCCATTTCCGACCGACAGATGGTCAGCGTTTTTTGACAAAGCCTTGGACCCGTCGCCGGCGGGACGCTACCAGACGGCAGAGGAGATGGGTAAAGCGCTTGAAGCGCTCTCAGACGAGTGGGATGCGCAAAAGACCGGTATTTGCCGCTTAAGCGATACCACCGACGCACCCACTGAACGAATCGAGAATGACTCCGGCGCCCGCCCCCCCCGGCACCATCCCGTAAAGGTGCTTGATGCCGCAAAGGCCCAATCCCTTTTTAAAACGACGCCGCTGTGGGCGCCGTCAATCTATCGGCCGACGCGTTTCGACGCCATCGACGACACCCTCGCGCTGGACCGATCCAACCGGTTGCTGTGGCAGCGCTCCGGCGCACCACACCCGATGGCCTGGCAGGACGCCCATCAGTATGTGGCCCACCTCAACAGCACCCGCTTGGGTGATTCTGCGGACTGGCGGTTGCCGACCGTCAATGAACTCATTACCTTACTCACCCACCCGCCGACGGACCCACAGCGCTGGTGCGCGCCCGCGATATTCGACCGCCGCCACTGCAATCTATGGTCCTGCGATCGACGAAGCTTCACGAGTGCCTATGTGGTGAGAACAGATATCGGCTTTGTGTCCTGGCAGGATCAGCTGGCCCTTGCCGAGGTGCGCGCCGTGTCATCATGGGAAAAATGACGATCGACGCGGGCGCGGACAACGGCGGACGTTGGGGTTTAGGCGGTAACAAAAGGTTTCAATATCAGGAAAAACAATTTATAATAATAGCTTAGCGCATATCAGCCGCGGTTCGAACACGAACACGCACGCGCCCCGGCCAGGTCCTTTGATGATGTCGAGGAGGATGCATGAAACGAAACGTCCTGATCGTGGACGACGATCGGATTTTACGCCGGCTGATCCAGAAAAAGTTCATGGCTCAGGCCGAGCACTTCACCACACTGCTGGCAGAAGACGGCGCGGAAGCGGTAAAAGTGCTCAAGGAAAATCCGGTGTCTCTCGTCGTCACCGACCTGAATATGCCCCGGATGGACGGTTTTGCCCTGCTGGCCCACCTGTCCGCCAATTATCCAGACATTCCCGTCATCATCCTCACCGCCTTCGGCACCCCCGAATCCAAAAAAAAACTGCTCCAGCGCGGTGCCGCCGGATTCATTGAAAAACCCTTCGTCGTTGAAGATCTCGCCAAAAAAGTGCTCGCTGCATTGGCCAAGGAGCGTGAAGGCGGCACCCTTCAGACGGTGCCCCTGGAGATGTTCATCCAATTGGTGGAGATGGAACAAAAAACGTGCACCCTTCGGGTGGTGAACAAGTCCTCTAAACAAATCGGCGTGCTATTTATCAGCCAGGGGCAGCTGATGGACGCCCGTATCAGTGATCGTCGCGGCCTGAAAGTCGCCCTCGAAGTGCTCGGGTGGGATCAGGTGTCTTTGTCCATTGAGGACACCTGCGTGGTCGCCGAGAAAAAGATCCCCGGTGAACTGCAGGCCATTTTATTCGACGCCATGAGGCAAAAGGATGAGGGCAACGCTTCGGCCGACGAGTTCGTCGAACCCGGCGCGCCGCCGGCGACAGCATCCGCCCCCGAGCCGCCGCCCACGGCAAGTGTAAAGGAACGCGTGAGCGCCATCGCCGCCGAAAATCCTGGCATCACCCCAGTGGCGGTGGATGACAACTGGAAGGCCTTCGTCGGCAATATCCAGCAGTTGGGAGGCGCCGTGGATGCAGGGACCTTTAAGAGCTGTTACCTCAATTTCGGTAAAAACCGCCGGGTGGTGCTCGTCGACGACACCCCGCCGGTCGTTCTGAGGTTCTCCGAAGACAGCCCCCAAGACCTGATTCGCCGGCTGCTTTACGAATGGCGGCAATAACGCGGGCATTCATTACCACTGGAAGCGAATAACGGGATTCAATCATGAAAGCTGCGTTGCAGGAAATACTCGATATTGACGACGTTCAAGGGGTGTTGTTTCTGTCTCAACGGGGGAAAATGCTCTTTCAGGCCTTCCGCGCCTCACCGCCCGCCGGCGTGGCGAACCTCAAATGGCCCACAGTGATTACCCGCCTGTCAAAGATCGAGGAGGGCGAACTGGTGTTTGACCAGCGCCGCGTTTATGTTCGTCAATCCGAACTGGGATGCCTCATCGTGATCATGGGCTGGGATGCCACCATCGCCATGGTCCGATTGAAATCCAACGAAGTGTTCTCGCTATAGACCGTTTGTCTCAACGCCAACGGAGCCGGGGTTATAATCATGGACATTCAGGTTAAACTCAAAGAAGCCCAATACTACCGAAAGCACGGCCTATACGCTGAAGCATTGGGTATTTATGAAGAACTGCTGCCGTTGGCCCCCAAAAAAGACAAGGACCTGCGCGACACGATTTCCAAGGAGATTGCCGAGTTGAAGGACGTCCTCGTCGACCTCGACAAGGATGAAAGCGTCACGCTCTCCTCGGAGGATGCATCCATCCTCACCAGCAGTTGGGAATCCGCCGACACCGCCGGCGAAATCCTCAGCAGCGCCATGTCCTTCCGGGAACTCGGTCTCCACAAAGAAGCCCTTGGCGAGT
Organism: uncultured Desulfobacterales bacterium; assembly: GCA_964446485.1. Taxonomy (GTDB): domain Bacteria; phylum Desulfobacterota; class Desulfobacteria; order Desulfobacterales; family JBDRRP01; genus JBDRRP01. The sequence goes on from CAYUOU010000023.1 coordinate 47,061, forward strand.
ATTCCAAATTGCTGACCACGGATCAGGAATTCGAAGCGATCCTTCCCGGGTTGACGGAGAGCCTGTTTGCCATCCACTCCCCCTCCCGTGCCATCGACCAGATTGAAAAAATCATCCACGAAAAGAGTCTTTCCAACGACAAGGCGGCAGCCGTCAAATTCTTCATCGGCCAGGAGTTGGACAAACTCGAACACTCGGACCTGGCCCTGGAAATCTATGAATCGGTGAAGGAGATTTCTCCGGAGTTTCCCGACATCGACAAAATCATCCAGAAAGCCTTGTCTATCGGAAAATTCGACTCACGCTACGATTATCTTCTGAAGACCAAGCGCGTCGACACCAACAAGCTTCAAAATGCCCTGGGCATCGCAAAAAAAAGCAATCGCAGCGTCGAGGCCGTGCTGAACGAGACTTTCGGCATCGCAAAAGAGGAAATCGGCAAATCCCTGGGCCTCTACTACCGCTGCCCGTTTCGGGAATATAAAGAGGATTTGGAAGTTCCATACGAACTCGTTCGCAAACTGAAAAAAGCATTTCTCCTTCAAAACTGCTGGGTGCCTTTGGCCTGGGAACTCAGTAGCGTCAATGTCCTCATCGACGACCCCTCGGATCTATTGAAAACCGACCCGATTCCCGGCCTCCTCAACGCCAAAAAAATCAACTACATGGTCGGTATCCGTGAAGATATCGAAAAGATCATCCGGGGCTTTTACAACGAAAAAAAAGACCAGACCGATGCGGCTTCGGAAGATGCGGACGACGAATTCGAAATGATGCCCGACATCGATTTCGAAGAGGAGGAGGACGAAGCTTTCGAGGACGGCTACGAAGAGGTCGATGAGTCTTCGGGCAAAATCGTCCGCATGGTGGACCAGATCCTCATCAATGCCTATCGCAAAAACTGCTCGGACATCCACGTCGAGCCATCGGTGGTCACGAAAAAGACTTCCATTCGATACCGCATCGACGGCGTGTGCCAGGAAGTGCTTCAGGTGCCGAACACCAATGCCAGAGCCATCATGTCCCGTTTGAAGATCATGTCCGGCCTGGACATCGCCGAGCGGCGGCTTCCCCAGGACGGCAAGATCAAATTCAAACGCAAAGGGATCAAGGGGTTCGAGCTGCGCGTGGCCACCCTGCCGACGGCCGGCGGGTTTGAAGACGCCGTTTTGCGAATCCTGGCCGAATCCGGTGCCATGAAACTCGATGACATGGGTCTCAATGAGCGTAACAACACCATCATGAAAAAAATCATCCAACAGCCCTACGGACTGGTCCTGGTGGTGGGACCCACAGGCTCAGGCAAGACGACGACGCTCCACGCGTGCCTGGGTCATATCAATAAACCCAACATCAAGATCTGGACCGCCGAGGACCCGGTCGAGATCACCCAGCAGGGACTGCGACAAGTCGAGGCAAAACCGAAAATCGGCCTGGATTTCGCCAGGATCATGCGTGCTTTCTTACGCGCCGATCCGGACGTCATCATGATCGGCGAGATGCGAGATGAGGAAACCGCCTCCATCGGCGTGGAGGCATCTCTCACCGGACATCTGGTCTTTTCCACCCTGCACACCAACAGTGCCCCTGAAACCGTGACCCGACTTCTGGACATGGGCCTCAACCCCCTCAACTTCTCCGACGCCTTTCTCGGCGTACTGGCCCAACGTTTGGTTCGGCGGCTTTGCAAGAACTGCAAGAAAAGCTTTCACCCCAATGACGAGGAGTTTGCCGATTTCGTAAAGGACTTCGGGGGAGACGAAGCGTTTGCCACCACCGGCATCACCTACACCGACGACTTGAAGGTCAACAAAATCGTCGGCTGTGAGGAGTGCAACAATACCGGCTATCGGGGACGCCTCGGTGTTCATGAACTCATGGAAGGCACCAAGGAACTCAAGCGCATGATCAAGCGGGAAGCCCCCAGTGAAGAGCTATTTGTTCAGGCGGCCAAGGAAGGCATGAGGACCATCAAGCAGGACGGGGTCATGAAGATGTTCGAAGGGCTGACCGATATCCACGAAATCAGACGTGTGTGTGTGACCTAAAAGCAGCCCGAAGACAAAGGACTGATGGCGCTGTCGGTAACGGCTCCTCGGGAGGGAGGGAATAAATCCCTCCCCTACAGGTCCTTCGGACGGTTTTTGGTTTTCGTAGGGGCGGCGGTTTATCCCCGCCCCGTCCCCCATATCACAACCCATATCACGCCGGTGACGGTCCCTCGGGAGGGAGTAAATCCCTCCCCTACAGGTTCTTCGGACGGTTCTTGGTTTCCGTAGGGGCGGCGGTTTATCCCCGCCCCGGCCCCCATATCACAACCGATATCACGCCGGTAACGCGCCTACGGGAGGGAGTGAATCCTTCCCCTACAGGTTTTTCGCCGTTTTTTGGTTTTCGTAGGGGCGGCGGTTTATCCCCGCCCCGGCCCCCATATCACAACCGATATCACACCGGTGACGGACATACGGGAGGGAGTAAATCCCTCCCCTACAGGTCCTTCGGACGGTTCCTGGTTTTCGTAGGGGCGGCGGTTTATCCCCGCCCCGGCCCCCATATCACAAACCATATCACGCCGGTAACGGTCTCTCGGGAGGGAATAAATCCCTCCCCTACATCTTCTTCGGTCGGTTCTTGGTTTTCGTAGGGGCGGCGGTTTATCCCCGCCCCGTCCCCCATATCACAACCGATAACCCGCCGGTAACACGCCCTCGGTGACGGATCCTCAGGAGGGAATAAATCCCTCCCCTACAGGTTCTTTCGGCGTTCCTGGTTTCCGTAGGGGCGGCGGTTTATCCCCGCCCCGTCCCCCATATCACAACCCATATCACGCCGGTGACGGTCCCTCGGGAGGGAGTAAATCCCTCCCCTACAGGTTCTTCGGACGGTTCTTGGTTTCCGTAGGGGCGGCGGTTTATCCCCGCCCCGGCCCCCATATCACAACCCATATCACGCCGTTGACGGTCTCTCGGGAGGGAGTAAATCCCTCCCCTACAGGGTCTTCGGGCGGCTCTTGGTTTTCGTAGGGGCGGTGGTTCATCCCCGCCCCGGCCCCCATATCACAAACCATATCACGCCGGTAACGGTCTCTCGGGAGGGAATAAATCCCTCCCCTACATCTTCTTCGGTCGGTTCTTGGTTTTCGTAGGGGCGGCGGTTCATCCCCGCCCCATCCCCCATATTACAACCCATATCACGCCGTTTACGGACCCTCGGGAGGGAATAAATCCCTCCCCTACAAATCCTTCGGGCGGTTTTTGGTTTTCGTAGGGGCGGCGGTTCATCCCCGCCCCATCCCCCATATTACAACCCATATCACGCCGTTTACGGACCCTCGGGAGGGAATAAATCCCTCCCCTACAAATCCTTCGGGCGGTTTTTGGTTTTCGTAGGGGCGGCGGTTCATCCCCGCCCCGCCCCCCATATTACAACCCATATCACGCCGTTTACGGACCCTCGGGAGGGAGTAAATCCCTCCCCTACAGGTTTTTTCGCCGTTTTTTGGTTTTCGTAGGGGCGGCGGTTTATCCCCGCCCGCGAACGGTTACCGTGCGCACAATGTGTTGACGCGTTCATCCCATTGAATTACAGTATCTGAAAGGAGGTAAGCGCTATGACACAAAATGCTCATTCAGGCAAAAGCACAAATATCAATATCCGGGTCGCCCCGGAACAGCGAAGCCTTATCGATCAGGCCTCAATGATCACCCAAAAAACGCTGACGGATTTCATACTCGATGCGGTGACGAAAGCAGCCCAGGAAGCGATTCTCGATCAAACGCTTTTCCAATTGGCCCCCGACCAATATAAAATATTTTTGGAAGTGCTGGATGCACCGCCGCAGGCCAATGATCGACTCCATGCGCTGTTGCACAGAAAGCCGGTTTGGCAAGAATGATCGGCATCCCGGAACCCATAAACGAAACCCACGATGTTCTCTCATTTCATTCTGGCGAAGCTTCCCTTGACGATTGGCTGCGAAAGCGCGCCCTGGCCAACCAGGAGCAGGGCGCTTCCCGAACGTATGTCATTGCCGAAGGCTCACGGGTCATAGGGTATTACGCGTTGGCTGCCGGTGCGATCATTTCGTCTGAAACCGCTGGCAGGGTGCGCAGAAACATGCCAGACCCTATTCCGGTCATGGTTTTGGGCCGACTGGCGATAGATAAAAACTGGCAAGGAAAAGGAATCGGTTCCGATTTGCTGCGGGATGCTGTGGTGCGAACGCTGCAGGCTGCGGAAATTGTCGGCATCCGGGCACTTCTGGTTCATGCACTGCATCAAAAGGCCGGTCAGTTTTACGAAAAAGCGGGGTTTTCTTGTTCTCCAACCAATCCTCTAGTTTACATGCTGCTATTGAAGGATGCTCGCGGTGAAATCGGGGGGTAATTGACAAACAGCTATCAGAATTACCGGCGCATATCGCTTCGGAAGGGAGTGAATCTCTCCCCTACATTTTCGGTTCACTGACGGTAATGGTTTTCGTAGGGGCGGCGGTTCATCCCCGCCCGCGGTTTTAAATCACCAGCACGGATCGATTCGGGAGAGGATAAACCTCTCCCCTACATTTCAAGGCAAATTGTTTTCTTTATGGCGGCGGTTTATCCCCGCCCGGATTTCGGGATCATGCGTCCTCCGAACCACCGGTACTCATTGGCTGTCATCACGATTCCTTTGCGGACCGGATTCTCCCAAATATACCGCGCGACATTCTCCAAAGATTCTTCTTTGCGTAGACCATGATCGTAAAAACTCCGCTGCCACAGTTTTCTTCCTGGTTCGATTTGCCTTGCTACCACCGTCAAGCGCCCTTTCAGCGCTCTGACCCATTCAACAATGTCGGTATCCTGTATGAGCACGTGAAGATGGTCGGGCATCAGGACCCAAGCATACAGATCAGCCCCTCTTTGCCGACACAAGTGCTCCATCTCATTGACCAGAGATTCGGATATTTTAGGATGAACCACAAACCATTGGTAGCGATCATGGGTGGTGATGGTGATGAAAAAAGCGTTCCGCTGCTGCCGGTATGCATCCCCCGACAGGCGAATCGATTTTCTATTAGGTCGTTTTTCCATAGCGACGTTTTTGGCGAACAAACAGGATTCGGGAGGGAATAAATCCCTCCCCTACAGGTTCTTCGAGCGGTTCCTGGTTTTCGTAGGGGCGGCGGTTTATCCCCGCCCCGCCCCCCATATTACAACCCATATCACGCCATTTACGGACCCCTCGGGAGGGAATAAACCCCTCCCCTACAGGTTCTTCGGACGGTTTTTTGGTTTTCGTAGGGTGCGGGGTTTACTCCCGGCCCGGCCCTCATATCACAACCGAATTGAGCACGGACGGTGAAAAAGATGGAAAAATAGGATAAAACGGACAAGAACGGAG